>CAYQDN010000113.1:0-1580 GCA_964416335.1 uncultured Azospirillum sp. | reverse complement strand
CGGTCAAGAACGACAAGGTGATGACCGAGATCGAGGCGCTGAAGAAGCAGTTCGAGGACGGCGTCAAGGCCCTCGAAGCGCGCTTCGAAAACAAGGTCGAGAAGCTGCAGCGCGGCGACGAGCTGCCGCCCGGCGTCATGAAGATGGTCAAGGTGTTCGTCGCGGTGAAGCGCAAGCTGCAGCCGGGCGACAAGATGGCCGGCCGTCACGGCAACAAGGGCGTCATCAGCCGCATCATGCCGGCCGAGGACATGCCCTATCTGGAAGACGGCCAGCCGGTCGACATCGTGCTCAATCCGCTGGGCGTGCCCAGCCGCATGAACGTCGGGCAGATCCTCGAGACGCATCTGGGCTGGGCGTCGGCGGCACTCGGCCGCGAGATCGGCGAGATCGTCGACAGGGTCCGCAAGTCGGGCAAGCCGGCCGAACTTCGCAAGAAGCTCGAGAAGGTCTACCGCAAGGAAGAGCTGATGGAAGGCGGGCGCGAGCTCACCGATCCGGAGATCGTCGATCTCGGCGCCAACCTGCGCCGCGGCGTGCCGATCGCCACCCCGGTGTTCGACGGCGCGCGCGAGGACGACATCAACGCGATGCTGGAGCAGGCGGGTCTCGCCCGCACGGGCCAGGTGTGGCTGACCGACGGACGCACGGGCGAGCGCTTCGAGCGTCCGGTGACCGTGGGCTTCATCTACATGCTCAAGCTCCACCACCTCGTCGACGACAAGATCCACGCGCGTTCGATCGGTCCCTACAGCCTCGTCACCCAGCAGCCGCTGGGCGGCAAGGCGCAGTTCGGCGGACAGCGTTTCGGCGAAATGGAAGTCTGGGCACTCGAGGCCTACGGGGCCGCCTACACGCTTCAGGAAATCCTCACCGTCAAGTCGGACGACGTCGCGGGCCGCACCAAGGTCTACGAGGCGATCGTGCGCGGCGAGGACAACTTCGAGGCGGGCATCCCCGAGTCCTTCAACGTGCTCGTCAAGGAACTGCGTTCGCTGGGCCTCAACGTCGAGCTCAACCAGCGCGGTTTCTGACCAACTTGCGGATGCGGCCGGGGTCGGCCGCATCCGCCGACAACCTCTGACGACCCGACACGGGTCCGATAGCGGACCCAACGGAGAGCGGAATGCAGAACGAGATCGCGAACGTATTCGGGGCGCCGGCCAAGCCCCTCCAGTTCGACCAGATCAAGATCACGATCGCCAGCCCGGACCAGATCCGGGCGTGGTCGCACGGTGAGATCAAGAAGCCCGAGACGATCAACTACCGCACGTTCAAGCCCGAGCGCGACGGCCTGTTCTGCGCGCGCATCTTCGGTCCGATCAAGGACTACGAGTGCCTGTGCGGCAAGTACAAGCGCATGAAGTACAAGGGCATCGTCTGCGAGAAGTGCGGCGTCGAGGTGACCCTGTCGAAGGTCCGCCGCGAGCGCATGGGCCACATCGAACTCGCCTCGCCCGTCGCGCACATCTGGTTCCTCAAGTCGCTCCCCAGCCGCATCGGCCTGCTCGTCGACATGACGCTGCGGGACCTCGAGCGCGTCCTCTATTTCGAGAACTACGTCGTCGTCGAGCCGGGCC
>CAYQDN010000112.1:0-1690 GCA_964416335.1 uncultured Azospirillum sp. | reverse complement strand
GTTCGAGGACGAAGGCGCCGGCACGAAGCTCACGATCGTCACGCGGCTGGAGACGGCCGCCGATCGCGACGCGGTCCGCGCGATGGGCCATGCGGAAGGTTTCGGCCAGAGCCTCGACAAGCTGGCGGCGATGCTCGGATAGCCGGAACCTCTCGAAGCGTGCTAGCCTGACCGCTTGTCGCATCCCTCTCGCGCGAGCGGGCGGCCTCGTGCATGCGGCGCGGATATCCGCCCCGACACGAGGTACCTCGACTTGATCGAACCGGCGATCCCCCGAAACGAGATGCAGCGCCTTGCGGCCCTCCGCGCGCTCGGCCTTCTCGATTCGGCACCCGAGCAGGCCTTCGATTCGATCGTCGAGCTCGCGCGCCGCCTGCTCGACGTGCCGACGGCGCTGATCTCGCTCGTCGATTCCGACCGCCAGTGGTTCAAGGCGGCATGCGGCCTCGGCGCATCGCAGACGTCGCGCACGGTGTCGTTCTGCGCGCACGCGATCCACCAGTCAGAGGTTTTCGTCGTCCCCGACGCCACGTTCGACCCGCGCTTCCACGACAACCCGCTCGTCGTCGGCGAGCCGCATATCCGTTTCTATGCCGGCTTCCCGCTCGAACTACCCAACGGCTACCGGATCGGGACGCTGTGCGCGCTTTCCCCGGTCCCTCGCGAGGAACTCGACGAGGAGGGGCGCACGCGGATGCGCCTGCTCGGCGGGCTGGTGCTCGAAGCGATCGAACTTCGCGCGATGCGTTCCGATCTGGCACGTGTCCGGACGCGGCTCGACCGGCATGCCGCCCTCTGGCATTCGCTCGATCTGCCCGTCGCGTTCGCCGATGCGGCCGGCCGCATCGAGAGCTGCAATGCCGCCTTCGCCCTCCTGTGCGACACCGGCGATCCTGTCGGCCGGCCGCTTGCCGACGCGCTCGGCCTGCCCGACGGCGCTTGGTCGGCCGGAAAATCCGGCGACTGGATCAGCCACATCGCTGCAGGTCCTGCATCCGTGAAGCTGTCGGTCTATCGCAGCGTCGGCGGATTTGCGCTGCTCGGCGAGCCGGGAGCGGCGCCATGAGTGCGGGAACGCGACGCAGTTTCGACATCCATGTCGACGGGCTCGACGAGCCGATGCGGGTCGTCTCCAACCCGAACGACGACGACCTGATCGACGCGCGCGAGCGCGCGGCGCTCAAGGCATGGCGCAAGGCGAATTTCGCGCGCAATGCGGTGCCCCGGCGCAGCGAGCTCAGCGCGCTGCTGCTCGAAGAGCTGTCAGCCAACCTGATGGAGCTCGACGTGCTGCCCGACGGCGACCTGCTCTATGTGCATTGCGGCCGGAACGTCGCCAGGGCGTTCGGCGCGAATGTCGAGGGACGGCGGACAAGCGAGTTGCCCACGCCGATCTCGAAGGTGTTTCTCAGCGTCTACCAGCTCGCGATCAAGCATCCGATGCCGTTCTCCACGCGGCACAGCTCGCCGCTCGACGATGTCGGCCACTGGCACCGGCTGATCCTGCCGGTCGATGCGGCGGAATCCGGGCGCGCGCGACGCTTCGTCGTGTGCAGCCTGCCGATCGGCGACGGCCGCGCGGCCTAGCCCCGGCGTGTCCTAGC
This sequence comes from uncultured Azospirillum sp., assembly GCA_964416335.1. GTDB lineage: Bacteria > Pseudomonadota > Alphaproteobacteria > CACIAM-22H2 > CACIAM-22H2 > Tagaea. Next base: position 86 of record CAYQDN010000112.1, on the reverse strand, counting down.
CCCGGCGCGTCCTAGCCCCGGCGCGTCCTAGCCCTTGTCCCAGGCGAGCTTGAGGCCGACGGCGGCGAAATCGCGCCGGATGCGTT
>CAYQDN010000111.1:0-2004 GCA_964416335.1 uncultured Azospirillum sp. | reverse complement strand
GAGCGCAACGAGGACGCCGCGACCCGCCAGGCCGCGACGCTGACCCGGGCGATCGAGGAGCATGCCGGGAAGAGTTTCGGGGCGGCCGGGCGCACGCTCGCCTCGCTCGCCGGGCGCGTCGCGGGCGGCTGGCCGGAGAACCCGAAGGAGATGCTGAGCATCTTCAACGAACGGCGCGACCTGGTTCCCGGTGCCGTGGCGGCGTTCGCCGTCGACGCGGACGGCCACATGCGCATCGACACCGCCGACGGCAGCGACGTGCGCGCCGATCCGGCCGTGTCGACCTTCCTGCGCACGATCCGCCAGGCCGCCTACGGCGTCATGGTCGTCTCGTATCCGGTCTACAAGCCGCTGCTCGACAGCTGGCACATCTATCTCGCGCGCAGCTTCCACGGCTGGGACGGCGCCTATGCCGGGACCGTCGTGCTGACGATCGATCTCGACTATTTCCGCGAATTCCATGCGTCGCTCGATGTCGGCCCGAACGGCCGGATCTCGCTGTGGCGCGACGACGGGATGCTGCTGTGGCGCCAGCCGGTCGATCCGGCCCTGATCGGGCGGACGTTCGGCGGTCCGCTTACCGTCGCCATGCAGGCCGGCGAGCGCGACGGCGCAATGCTCGTCGGTTCGCCGATCGACGGGATCGAGCGGCGCCTCACCTGGCGCCAGATCGCCGGCACGCCGATCTTCGCCTCGGTCGCGCTCGCGACCGACGACTATCGCCAGACGCTGCGCGTGGCCATGCACCAGCAGACGGTCGCCGCGGGCGTCGGCGCGGTGCTGGTGCTGGCACTCGCCGGCCTCGTCTATTTCCAGCTCGGCCGCATGGCCCGGCTGGCGGCACTGGCGCGCCTCGACCGCGATCGGGCGCTGCAGTCCCAGCGCCAGCTGCGCGGCGTCATCGACGCCATTCCCGGCATCATCAACGCCAAGGACGAGAACGGGCGCTATACGCTGATGAACGTGTTCCAGGCGCGCATCTTCGGGACCACCCCGGAAGATGCCATCGGCAAGCGGCTCGAGGATTTCGCCGACCGTGCGTTCGCGCGCGAGGTCGAGGTGCGCGAGCGCGTGGCCATGCGCACCCGCACGACCTCGCACGGCGTCGAGGACACGTTCACGATCGACGGCGTGCGGCGCAGCTTCCTTGCCAGCAAGGTTCCCATCGTCGATCCCGACGGGATCGCGCGCCACATCGTCTCGGTCGCCACCGACGTTTCCGCGATGAAGTCGATCGAGCAGAAGGCGCGCGCGGCCGAGGCCCAGCTGCGCGCCGCCCTCGATTCCATTCCCGAAGGGTTCGCGATCTACGACGAAAAAGACCGGCTCATGGTCTCGAACAGGCCCTACGCGCTGATGTTCACCGAGCACGGAGATCCCGCCCGCATCCGCGGCGAGACGTTCGAAGCACTGGTGCGCAGGGCGATCCAGGAAGGCGAGCAGCCGGAACCCGGCTTCGACGCGGAAGGCTGGGTGGCCGAGCGCGTGCGCCGCCACCAGTCGCCCGACGCCGAGCCCTATCTGATGAAGACCGGCAGCGGGCGCTGGATCTCGGTTTCCGAGCAGCGCGTGCCCGGCATCGGCATCGTCGGCGTGCGCACCGACGTGACGCGCCTCGTCGATACCGAGGCGGCCCTGCGCCAGGCGCGCGACCAGGCCGAAGCCGCCAACCGCGCCAAGTCGCAGTTCCTCGCCAACATGAGCCACGAGCTGCGCACGCCGCTCAATGCCATCATCGGATTCTCGGAAATCATCGAAAAGCAGTTCTTCGGGCCGGCCGGCAACCCGCGCTATGTCGAGTACGCGCACGACATCGCCGCATCGGGCCGCCATCTCGTGTCGCTGATCGGCGACGTGCTCGACATGTCGAAGATCGAGGCAGGCCGCCTCGATCTCGAGGAGACGGATGTCGATCCGCTGGAGCTGATCGACAGTTCGGCCGCCCTCGTGCGCGGCGAGGCGGCCACGCGCGGCGTGCGCGTGACACAGGATACCGCGAGCCTT
>CAYQDN010000110.1:0-2126 GCA_964416335.1 uncultured Azospirillum sp. | reverse complement strand
ATGCGTCTGCAGGCACGCCTCGGCGGCCTTCCACGACGCGTCGGCCGCCAGCATCTTGGCCATGTTGGCCTGCGGCCCGCAGGGCTCGACCGCCTCGTAGAGGTCGAGCGCTTCGCGCACCATCAAGGCCGCCGCCTGGCCTTCCGCGTAGGCGCGCGCGATCGGGAACTGGACGCCCTGGTTCTGGCCGATGGGCCGGCCGAACACGACGCGCTGCCTTGCATAGGCACTCGCCTTCTCGACGAACCAGCGCGTGTCGCCCGTGCATTCGGCGGCGATCAGGATGCGCTCGGCATTCATGCCGTCGAGGATGTAGCGGAAGCCCTTGCCCTCTTCGCCGATGCGGTTTTCGGCCGGCACTTCCAGATCGTCGAAGAACACTTCCGTCGTCGCGTGGTTCATCATCGCGCGCAGCGGCTTTATCGTCAGGCCCTTCACCTGCCGCATGTCGACGACGAAAACGGAAAGCCCGTCGGTCTTCTTCTCGATCTTGTCCTTCGGCGTGGTGCGCGCGAGCAGCAGCATCAGGTCGGAATGCTCGGCCCGGCTCGTCCACACCTTCTGGCCGTTGATCACGTATTTGTCGCCCCGCCGTTCCGCGGTCGTGCGGATCGCGGTCGTGTCGGTCCCGGCACCGGGCTCGGTCACGCCGAAGGCCTGCAGGCGCAGCGCACCCGACGCGATGCCCGGCAGGAAGCGCTTTTTCTGCGCCGCGCTGCCGTGCCGCAGGATGGTGCCCATCGTGTACATCTGCGCGTGGCACGCGGCACCATTGCCGCCCGAGGCGTGGATCTCCTCGAGGATCGCCGCGGCGGCCGAAAGCCCCAGCCCCGATCCGCCATATTCCTCGGGGATCAGGACGGCGAGCATGCCCGCCTTCGTCAGCTCCTCGACGAACGCCGTGGGATAGGCGCGCGTCCGGTCGAGTGCACGCCAGTATTCACCCGGATAGTTGGCGCAAAGCGCCTTGACCGACTCGCGGATCTCCGGGTGGCCGGCCATGATCCTATCCTGCCCGCTTGCGCAGGTCGGCGAGCAGCGCCGACGGAACCTTGATTCCCTCGACCGCCGACGCCGCGCGCAGTTTCAGACGCCGCGCCCCCGGCAGGCGTGTCCCCGTCTGCCCGAGGATGGCGCCGATCAGCGCTTCGAGGCGCGAGGCGAAGACAGGCCCGGCGAAGCGCGCGGGATCGATCAGCAGGAAGAACTGGCCCACGCGCGGCGGGCCGCCCTTGTCGTCGAAAAACGAGCTCGCCTCATAGCCGAAATTCGATGCCGTCAGCGCCGCCGCGAGGATCTCGACCATCAGCACGAGCGCCGCCCCCTTGGCGTCGCCCAGCGGCAGCATCGTGCCCGCCATCGCCTGCTTGGGGTCGGTCGTCGGCTTGCCGTCGGGATCCAGCGCCCAGCCTTCCGGGATCGCCTCGCCCTTCTGCGCCGCGACCATGATCTTGCCGCGCGCGACCTTCGACAACGACAGGTCGATGACCAGCGGCTCGTGCCCGGCACGCGGGGCGGCGAACGCGATGGGGTTGGTGCCGAACAGCGCTTTCGACCCGCCCCAGGGGGCGATGGCCGAGGGCGAATTGCCGAACGCGAGTGCGACGAGCCCGGCCTTCGCCGCCGCCTCGACGTGATAGCCGGCCGCGCCGAAATGATGCGAGTTGCCGACACCGATACCGACCACGCCGGCGGCCTTCGCCATCGCAATACCCTTGGCGATGCCCGCCGCGATCGCCGGATAGGCGAAGCCGTCCTTGGCATCGACGAACAGCGCGCCGGGTGCGGTGGCGTTGAGCACCGGGATTGCCGCACCCGCGACCTTGCCGGCCTTCGCCTGGTCGGCATAGGCGGCAACCCGGCTGAGCCCGTGGCTGGCAAGCCCGTCGGCTTCCGCGGCGACCAGCGCATCGGCGACCGCGCGCGCGTTATCCGGTGAAGTTCCGGCCGCGATCAGCGCCTTCAGCGTCAGGGCATGCGCATCCGCCCGTGAAATCGTCTCGCTCATTTCGATCCCTTGATGCCGAGCTTCTGCAAGGCCCCGCGCACGTTGGCGACCGTCACGGTCGAGACGCGCACGTTGCCCTCGGCCGTCACGCCGGCGATGTGCGGCGTGAGCCACAGGC
>CAYQDN010000109.1:0-2136 GCA_964416335.1 uncultured Azospirillum sp. | reverse complement strand
GCGGCCAAAGCGGCTATCCCGCTGGCCATCATGACAGTCACGACCGTCCACCTGATCCGTCACGGCCAGTCCGAATTCAACGCCGCGTTCGACAACGTCAAGCGCGTCGACCCGATGATCTTCGATCCGCGCCTGACCGCACTGGGCCGTTCGCAGGCGAGCGCCCTTGCCGGGCCTGCGCGCTGGGCGAAGGTCGAGACCGTCTTCGCCTCGCCTTTGACGCGCGCGATCGAGACCGCCGAGCTTGCCTTCGCCGGTCACGGTGCGCCGCTACGCATCGAAGCGCTGCATCGCGAGCGCGCCGAGCATTCGGGCGATCTGGGCCGGTCGCCGTCGCTGCTGAAGGCCGATTTCCCGCATCTCGATTTCGGCCATCTCGACGATCCGTGGTGGCATCACGATCCGGCACGCCCGACGGCGATCCTGGTCGAGAGCGAGGACCAGCTGCGCGCGCGCGTCGGTTCGTTCCGCGACTGGCTGGCCGCACGCGGCGAGCGCGAGATCGCGGTGGTCGGACACGGCACGTTCCTGCGCTTCCTCACGGGCCGCGTCTTCATGAACTGCGACGTCGTCACGCTCGAATTCTAGGCGCCCCGCGGTCTGGACAAGGCGCCGAAGCGGGCGGATGATGGGCCTTCCCCACGACGGAGGCTGACATGCGCGCGATGCGGGTTTTCCTGGGTGCAATCGGGTTCCTCTGCCTTGCCGTCCCGCTCGCGCATGCCGATGCGATCGACGGCGACTGGTGCTCGCCCAACGGGGCGAGGCACCTCACGATCGACGGGCCGAAGATGATGACGCCGGGCGGTGCGCGCATCGAGGGCAGCTACACGCGCCATACATTCGATTATGTCGCACCGGCCCGCGAGGTCGAGGCGGGCAAGAAGGTCGAGATGCGCCTGATGGGCGAAACGGCCGTGCAATTCCGACCGGACGGCGAGAGCCAAGCGCAGATCTGGCGGCGCTGCGCGCGTCCGGTGAGCTGAGCGCACGCGAGAAAAGCGCGGATTTCCTCGGTTTTTGCACGGCGACCGTCGCGCGATGCCGATTCTATCGGCGTTTTCACAATTTTCCTGCTTGCCAAGAATCCGGCGAAGCGGCATACCGAGTCTCAACCGCATGCCCGATTCGCCATCGAGTCGCCCGCAAGGCACCTCGAACGGATCGACAAGCGGCGACGCGAACGCCAACCGGGACGTCCCCGATAGCGCGCGCGACGTCCCGCCCCCGAGGGTCTCCGCGCCCGCGATGCGAGGACCGTCGACAACCAAGAACCCTCAAGAGGAGGCCTATCCTCAAATGGCCGAGAAGCAAGAAGTTGTGACGCTGAAGGCGATCGCTTACGAGCTCGCCGAGAAGCACGAAATCTCCAAGAAGCAGTCGGTCGAAGTGCTCGACGGCTTCGTCGCGGCACTGACGAAGAGCCTGAAGAAGGGCGCCAAGATCCGCATCCCGGGCCTCGGCATCTTCCAGGTCCGCAAGCGTCCGGCCCGCATGGGCCGCAACCCGGCGACGGGCGAAGCGATCAAGATCAAGGCGTCGAAGAAGGTTGCCTTCCGCGCCGCGAAGGATCTCAAGGAAGCGGTCTGAGCTTTCTCGAATATCCGACGACGTTCGAGGGGCGCGGGATTTCGATCCCGCGCCCTTCTTCGTTCCGGGGGCCGTTTCGATGATCAGCTACGTGATGCAGGGCACGAAGGATCCCGAAGCGGCGTTCGCCTTCTACGACGCCGTGCTCGCCCCGCTCGGCTATGTGCGCGGTGCCGGTACGCGCGGCTACGGGCCGCCGGGCGGCGAGCTCGAATTCTGGGTGGGCGTGCCCTTCGACGGCAAGCCGCACACGGTGGGCAACGGCTCGATGGTGTGCTTCGTCGCGCCCAGCCGGGCCGCCGTCGACGCCTTCCACGCCGCGTGCCTTGCGCAGGGCGGCAGCGACGAAGGCCCGCCGGGGATCCGGCGCTATGCCGCCGACTGGTACGCCGCCTATGCCCGCGACCGCGACGGCAACAAGCTGAGTGCCGTTTTTAGAGGCTGATTTGGGCCCAAACGGGTCCAAGCCGGGGTTGAAGATTCCCCACCGGACCGACTACAGTCCGCCATCGCGCCCCGACCGGGATCCGAACCCGGCGGTGGCGC
>CAYQDN010000108.1:0-2140 GCA_964416335.1 uncultured Azospirillum sp. | reverse complement strand
TGGCGCTCGCCGCGCGCATCCTGCAGGACCAGCTCCAGCTCTTCATCAACTTCGAAGAGCCGAGCATCGAGCGCGTCGAGGAGAAGGTCGGCGACCTGCCGTTCAACAAGAACCTGCTTCTCAAGGTGGACGAGCTCGAGCTGTCGGTCCGTTCGGCCAACTGCCTCAAGAACGACAACATCATCTATATCGGCGACCTCGTGCAGAAGACGGAAGCGGAGATGCTCCGCACGCCGAACTTCGGCCGCAAGTCGCTCAACGAGATCAAGGAAGTCCTGTCCCAGATGGGCCTCCATCTCGGCATGCAGATCCCCGGCTGGCCGCCCGAGAACATCGAAGAGCTGGCCAAGAAACTCGAAGAGCCGTACTGAACGGCGCCTTCGCTTAAGGAGTAGAAGTCATGCGTCACGGAATGGCCGGCCGGAAGATGGGCCGCACGTCCCCCCACCGCCAGGCGACCCTCGCCAACATGGCGGTGTCGCTGATCGTGCACGAGCAGATCAAGACGACGGTGTCCAAGGCGAAGGAACTTCGCCCGTATGTCGAGCAGCTGATCACGCTCGGCAAGAAGGGCGGCCTCGCCAACCGGCGCCGCGCCCTCTCGATGCTGCAGGACACGATCGTCGCCCAGAAGCTGTTCGGTCCGATCGCTGAGCGCTACAAGGCGCGCAACGGCGGCTACACGCGCGTCCTGCGCGCCGGCATGCGCCACGGCGATGCCGCGTCGCTCGCGGTGATCGAACTCGTCGACCGCGACCCGGCCGCCAAGGGCAAGGCCGACAAGGAACGCGTCGCAGCCGAGCGCGAAGCGGCCGAAAAGACCGAAAAGGAAGGCGCGGCGGCCTGATCCGGCCCCCGACCTCCTCCAGAACTGCCAGAGCGGCGCCGGCACCCCCGGCGCCGCTTCTGCTTTCGGGGGACGGACGCTAAAATCCGGCCATGCGCGTCCTTGCTACCCTCCTCCTGATCCTCGCCGGGGCATTCCCGGCCGCCGCCCAGACGCGCGCCGTACCCGAGACGCGCGAGCAGGTGCTGCTGTCCTTCGCACCCGTTGTGAAGCGGGCGGCCCCCGCCGTCGTCAACGTGACGACAAGGCGCGTGCAGCGCGCCGCCCCGTCGCCCTTCGCCAACGACCCGGTGTTCCGCCGCTTCTTCGGCGACCAGTTCCCGGGTATGGGCGAGAAGGTGCAGAACTCGCTGGGCTCGGGCGTCATCGTCGATGCGGGCGGGCTCATCGTCACGAACTTCCACGTCATCCGCGGGGCCGAGGAGATCGTCGTCGGCCTCGCCGACCGGCGCGAATTCGAGGCGAGCGTGCTGCGCGCCGACGAGAAGACCGATCTTGCCGTCCTGCGCATCGATGCCGGCAGCGAGCGGCTGCCCTTCCTCGAGATGAAGGATTCCGACGACATCGAGGTCGGCGACATCGTGCTCGCCATCGGCAACCCCTTCGGCGTGGGCCAGACGGTGACGCAAGGGATCGTCTCGGCCGTCGCGCGCACGATGGGCGGCATTTCCGACTTCCGCTTCTTCATCCAGACCGATGCGGCCATCAATCCGGGCAATTCGGGCGGCGCCCTCGTCACGCTCGACGGCAGGCTCGTCGGTATCAACTCGGCGATCTTTTCGCGCGATGGCGGCTCGAACGGGATCGGCTTCGCCATCCCGGCCAACATGGTGCAGACGGTCGTGGCCGGCGTGGGCTCCGGCGGGCGGCTGGTGCGCGCGTGGCTTGGTGCGACGGGCCAGACGGTGACGAACGAACTTGCACCCGGTCTCGGCCTCGCGCGTCCGGTGGGCGTTGCCCTGACCGACGTGTTCGCCGGCGGCCCGGCCGACAGGGCGGGCCTGCGGCGCGGCGACGTCGTGCTCAAGGTCGAGGGCCGCGAGGTGACCGACAACGAGGCGCTGCGCTTCCGCATCGCCACCCAGCCGGTCGGCCACACGGTGCAGCTCACCGTGCTGCGCGGCGGGCGCGAGTCGACCGTGCCCGTGACGCTGACCGGTCCCATCGAGAATCCGCCGCGCGACGTGACCCCGATGCGCGGCCAGCATCCGTTCTCCGGTGCCACGCTTGCCAATCTTTCGCCGGCCTTCGTGGACGAGCTCGGGCTCGACCTGCCGGCGCGCGGCGTCATCG
>CAYQDN010000107.1:0-2270 GCA_964416335.1 uncultured Azospirillum sp. | reverse complement strand
GCGCCCAAGGCCCCGTCGGGCCCGCCGCGCAGCGAGGTGCTGCTGGCCGAGATCCGCGACGCGATAAAGGCGAAGTAGCGCGTCAGACGAACGCGGTCCCGTGCGAAAGCGCGGGAATGCCGAGATGGCGGGCAAGGCTCTGGCCGATGTCCGCGAAGCTGTCGCGCACGCCCAGATCGCGGCCTGAAACGCCGGGGCCGAACCAGATGACGGGCACATGCTCGCGCGTGTGGTCGGTTCCGCGCCAGGTGGGATCGCAGCCATGGTCGGCCGTCAGCACCGCGACGTCGCCCGGCTTCAGGGCCGCGCGCACCTCCGGCAGGCGCAGGTCGAATGCGACAAGGGCCGCGGCATAGCCGGCCGCATCGCGCCGGTGGCCGAACAGCGTGTCGAAATCGACGAAGTTGGTCATCGCGAGACTGCCGTCGGGGGCGGCCGCGATCGCCTCCAGCGTGCGGTCCATCAGGGCGGCGTTGCCGTCGGCCTTGATCTCCTTCTTGGTGCCGTGATGCGCGTAGATGTCGCCGATCTTGCCGATCGCGATGGTTTCGCGGCCTTCGGCGACCAGCCGGTCGAACAGCGTGGGCCCGGGCGGCGAGATCGCATAGTCCTTGCGGTTGCCGGTGCGCCTGAAGGCACCGGGTGCTTCGCCCGCGAAGGGTCGCGCGATGACGCGGCCGATATTCCAGGGGCGCACCAGCTCGAACGCCGCCATGCAGACATCGAGCAGCCGCGCGAGACCGAAATGCGTCTCGTGCGCTGCGATCTGGAAGACGCTGTCGGCCGAGGTATAGACGATGGGCTTGCCGGTCGCGATGTGCTCGGCGCCAAGCTCGTCGAGGATCTGCGTGCCCGAGGCATGCCGGTTGCCGAGCAACCCGGGCAGGCCGCAGCGCCTGACCAGCGCATCGGTCAATTCCGCGGGAAAGCACGGCACGGTCTCGGGGAAATAGCCCCAGTCGAACTCGACGGGCACGCCCGCCATCTCCCAGTGGCCCGACGGCGTGTCCTTGCCGCGCGACTTCTCGCGTGCGGCCCCGTGCCATGCCTCGGGTGCGGGGCCGGAATAGCTGTTACCCGTCGCCGTCGCATGCGCGGCGTCGAGGCCGAGGCGCACGAGATTGGGTACCTTGGGCGCATGAAGCTTGCGGATGCTGCCCCAGGTGTCGGCCCCTTCGTCGCCGAAGCGGACCGCATCGGGGGTCGAGCCGATGCCGAAGGAATCCATCACGAGGACGAAGGCGCGGGCCATGCTCAGGCTCCCAGCGTTTCGCGCACCACGGGCCCGGCGGGCGGCGGTACGTCGGCGATACTATAGGCCCCCGCGAGCGTGCGCGCAGCCCGTTCGGCCGACGCCTCGTCGCGCGCGTGCATCAGGGCAAGCGGCCGGTCCGGCCCGACGGCGGCCCCCGGCGGGGCAAGAAGCTCGAATCCCACGGCGGGATCGATGGCGGCGGCCGGATCGCTGCGCCCGCCGCCCAGTTCCAGCACCGCCACGCCGACCGCGCGCGTGGCGATGGCCGAAACGAAGCCCGGCCGCGACGGGGCGACCGCCCGCACCAGGGGCGCCTTGGCGAGATAGGCGTCGGGCCGCTCGATCAGGTCCGAAGGACCGCCCAATGCCGCGACCATGCGCGCGAAGCGCTCGGCGGCCGCACCCGACGCGAGCGCGGCATCGAGCTTCGTCGCGGCGCTTTCGCGCGGTGCGACACCTGAAAGATCGAGCATCTCGATCGCAAGGGCGCGCGTGCAGTCGTGCAGCCTTGCGTCGCGCTGCCCGCGCAGATAGGCGATGGCCTCGCGGACCTCCAGCGCGTTGCCGGCGGTCGTGCCCAGCGGGCTGTCCATGTCGGTGAGGAGGGCGCGGGTCTTGAGGCCGGCCCCGTTGGCGACCTCGACGATCGAGCGGGCAAGCTCCTTGGCGCGCGCGAATTCCGGCATGAAGGCGCCCGAGCCGAACTTGACGTCCATCACCAGTGCATCGAGCCCGGCGGCGAGTTTTTTCGACAGGATCGACGCGGTGATGAGACCGATCGATTCCACGGTCGCCGTCACGTCGCGGATCGCGTAGAGCCGCCTGTCGGCCGGGGCGAGGTTCGCCGTCTGGCCGATGATGGCGCAGCCGGCCTCGCGCACGGCCTTGCGGAAGCGCGCATTGTCGGGCCTGGCGTCGTAGCCGGGGATGCTCTCCAGCTTGTCGAGCGTGCCGCCGGTGTGGCCGAGCCCGCGGCCGGAGATCATGGGCACGAAGCCGCCGCAGGCCGCAACGA
>CAYQDN010000106.1:0-2302 GCA_964416335.1 uncultured Azospirillum sp. | reverse complement strand
CCTCAGGGGCGGCGCGCGATCTCGGCGGCCGTGAGCCCGCCCTTCAGCACCACCTGCCGGCCGGTGACGCCGGAGAAGTTGAAATAATCGTTGCCTTCGCGTCCCGTGGCGACGATGCGCGTATTGCTGCCGACGCCGTAGGAGCGCGTCGTGCCGTAGCCCGAAACCCAGATCAGGTTCGGGTTCGCGCCGTCCGTCCACGCCGTGACCGCGGCGCCGGCGGCGTCGTCCACGTCGCCGAAGACGCGCGCGTAGTCGTAGGCGCCCGCGTTGATGCGCAGGTAGTCGCCGTTGGCCGGATCGGAGACCATCTCCGCCATGCGCGCCGGCGGTGGCAGCAGCAGGCCGAAGTTGCCGAGGAGGTCCTGCAGCGACACATCGACGCTGATGCTGAGCGGGACGCCGAGGTCGGACGAATCCAGCGTCGCGCCGAGAATGGTGGCGCTGATGTGGAAGCTGCCCGAGAGCGAGGCCGTGATGTCGAACAGGTTCGCGATGTACAGCGGGCTGAAATTCTGCGTCAGCTCGAGAATCTCGTTGAGCCGCATCTTGCCGTCCTCGTTCGGATCGGCCAGGTCGAGCGCGACGTTGATGTGCAGATGGGCATCCACCGACACGGCGAAAATGACGAACTCGGGGACGCAGAACCCGGGGATCGTGAACAGGCCCATGTCGATCGACGGCACGCAGAACGCCGGCGTCGCCACGCGCACGCCGCCGCTGCCGTCGAAGTAGAGCGACAACGAGGCTTCCGGCCCGACCGCCGTCTTGATGTAGAAGCCGTCGAGGATCGAGAGATAGTCCGGCGTCTGGCCGGCGTTGATCGCCTTGGCGATGTGGTCGATGCCGGTAGAGTCGTAGCCGACGCCGAGGTTCACGTGCACCTTCGCGCCGCCGGCGATGTCGAAGCCAAGCGACTGCCCACCGCCGGAAATGTTGAAGCCGGCGGACAGGCCGAGGTCGAGGTCGAGTTGCGGCAGGCTGAAGCTGAAGATGTCGAAGGTGTTGCCGAGGATCAGGTTCATCACCGTCGCCGGGCTGATCAGGTCCAGCTTGAAGCCGCCCGGCGACACCTGGATCGACTTGTTGACGTCCAGATTGACGCCGAGCAGCTTGAGCACTTCCTGCAGGCCGTTGTCGCCGACCGATGCGAGGCTGTCGGCGACCTCGCAGGGGATCGGCACCTTGATCTTGCCGATGTAGGTCTTCGACTCCGGGTTGGTGTCGATGATCCAGCAGCCGAGCGGAAGGATCCAGCCGCTCGACGGGATGGTCAGGGCGCTGACCTTGGTGATCACCTCGAACATGTTGCCGAGCGCGGTAAGGAAACTGTTGATCGAGGCCTTGTTGCCGCTCAGGTCGAGGATCGAGAAGTCGCTCGGCAGGCCGAGATACGACGCGATGTCCGTCAGGATGGGAATCGGGTCGTTGAGGAAGCCCGACGCCGCGTCTACGCCGTCGCCGGCGAACGACGTGATCGGTCCGAGCGCCTTGCCGAAGAACGACAGGATCGGCTTGACGATCTTGGTGAGCGTTTCGCCGACGTCGATCTGGATGTCCTCGAACTCGAGGTTCCCGATGTGATGCTCGGTTGTCAGTTCGCCGTTCTCGTACTTCGCCGATGCGCCGAACTCGGTGAGGAAGCCGAAGCTGATCGACGGCAGCGTCAGCGGCGGCATGCTGACGTGGAGGATCGCCATCGCCTGCGTGATCAGCAAGGTGATGTTGTCCGCATTCGCCTGCACGCCCAGGCGCATCTCGCCAACGCCGCTGATCGCCGGTACCAGCGTCTCGGCAAACTGGCCGATCAGTTCGCTGATCGTGACGCGTCCTTCCCCGCTCGGATCGACCAGGTCGACCGAGGCGTCGATGACGAAGCGGGTGTGCTCTTTCGGGTCGAAGCTGACCGACAGCGTGGCGCCGGTGGAGACGAAGACGATCTTCCCTGCGTTCGCGCCGGTGCCGATCATCGCGTCCACCTGGTTGCCCGGGAGCCCGGCCTCGCCGGTGGCGACGTCGATGATCTGGTTGAGCTTGTCGACGAGGTCCTGCAGCACGGGCTCGCGCGCGAGCGTGGCGTCGGCGGGGTGGCGCAGTTCCTCGTACATCGCATCGAGGGTCTTCTGCAGCAACTTCACGTTGACCGTAGTGGCGCCGACATGGAGATCGAAAACGACATCGGCCTGCACCACGCCGTCGATCGGCGCCTCGAGGCCGGCGACGAGCGTCGTGCCCGGCGTCTGGCCGTTGACGAAGCCGAGTGCGACCGAGCGGCCGTCTTCGTGCTGGTTGGGCAGGAACC
>CAYQDN010000105.1:0-2553 GCA_964416335.1 uncultured Azospirillum sp. | reverse complement strand
GTAGGAAACGTTCTCGAAAACCGTCATGTGCGGCCACAGCGCGTAGGACTGGAAGACGATGCCGATGCCGCGCTCCTCCGCCGGGACCTGGCGGTCGGCGCGCGACACCTCGCGCGCGCCGATATGGATGGTACCGGCGGTCACGCGGTCGAAGCCCGCGATCAGCCGCAGCAGCGTCGTCTTCCCGCAGCCCGACGGGCCGAGCACGGCGAGGAACTCGCCGTCCTCGACGTCGAGCGAGACGGCGTCGAGCGCCTTCGACGTGCCGAAGGTCTTGGTGACCCGGTCGATCTTCAGTCCCGCCAAGGCAGCACCCCGTCGGGCAGGCGGCGCCCCAGCAGCAGCGTCGACAGCATCAGCACAAGCGTCACCAGGATCGTCACGACGGCCATCGACGAGGCGTAGTTGACCCCGCCCGACTGCTGGAAGCTGAACATGACCGTCCCCAGCGTCTCGGCACCCGACGACCAGAGCAGGGCCGACAGCGTCAGCTCGCTGAACGCCATCAGGAAGACGAGCAGGGCGCCCGCCGCGGCCGCGGGTGCCACAAGCGGGAACATGACGGTCACCATGCGCCGGCCGAGGCTCGCACCCAGTGCCTGTGCGGCTTCCTCGAGCGCACGGTCGATCTGGTGGTAGCCGCTGATGATCGGCCGCAGCCCGAGGACGAGGAAGCGGCCCAGATAGGCGAAGAAGAGGATCCAGATTGTACTGTAGATGCTGAAATTCAAAACCGGGATCGGATTGAGGAAGACGAGGATCAGCGCGATCGCGAAGACGATGCCGGGGAGTGCGTAGGGCAGTTCGGCCACGAGATTGAGGACCTTCAGCACGCGCGAATCCCGCCAGGCGAGGAAATAGGCGACCGGCGCGCTGATCGCGACGATGAGGAACGCGGTGCACCCGGCCAGCAGGAAGCTGTTGCGGAACGCGCGGTGCGAGGCGGCGTACTCGAACAGGACGTAGCGGTAGTTCTCGATCGTCGCGGTCGACCGGCTGAGCGGCACGCCGAAGATCGGCACGAGCGAGATCGCGACCAGGCTGGCGAACGGCACGACCAGCACGGCCGCGACATAGACCCACAGCATGATCTCGACCGGCAGGCGCCAGCGCCCCAGCTCGAACGGGGTCGTCGTCAGCGAATTGCCGGTGATCCGGTAGTCGCGGCGCGACAGCATGTAGTTCTGCAGCAGGATGCCCGCCACCGCGATGGCGCCGGCGATGACCGACAGGCTCGCCACTTCGGCAAGGACGCCCGGGCCGAGCCCGGACAGGCGCTGGTAGATGAGCGTGGGGAGCACGATGTAGCTGCCGGGAATCCCGAGGAAGGCGGGGATGCCGAAATTGCCGATGCAGGACACGAACGTCAACGCCACGCCGGCGACCAGCGGCGGGGTCATCAGCGGCAGGACGATCGTGCGCAGGATCCTGATCCGGCCCGCCCCGGTCGAGAGCGCCGCCTCGACCAGCTCGCGCGGCAGGCTGCGCATGCCGGCGCGCAGCGTGAGGAAGACGAGCGGCGAATACTCGATGCCGAAGAGCAGGATGATCCCTTCGCGCGAATAGAGCGGGTTGGGCGCACCCATGGCCGGTGCAAGGCCGATCGCGTGCAGCAGCGGGCTCGACGGGCCGGCGACCTGCAGCCAGGCAAGCGCCGTCACCTGCGGGGCGATCATCAGCGGCAGCACGAAGCAGAACACGAAGGCGTTGCGGCCCCTTATGTCGCCGAGCCCGACGACGAGGGCGATGGCGACGCCGATGGCCGTCGCCAGCATCGTCCCGCCCAATGCGATCTCGATGCTGTGGGCCGTCGCGCGCCACGTCACCGGGTTGGCGAACACGGCCGAAAGGGCGGCCAGCGACGGATGGCCGCCCGGTGCCGCCGCCTCGAGCAGCAGGCGCACCAGCGGCAGCAGGGACAGTGTCCCGACCAGAAGGAACAGCAGCGCGAAAAGCGACCGGTCCTGGATCCGCGATGCCGTTCCCTTGCTCAGCAGCATTTCAAGGTCTAGCCGCCGAACAGGTTGGAGAAGCGCGCCTTGTCGGTCTCGCTCGTCCCGAGGATCGCGTTGGTGTTGATCTGCATGATGTTGATCTTGGTGCCTTCGGGCAGCCAGGCCGGGTTGGCCACACCTTCGCGCACCGGGATGTAGCCGAGCGTCTTCACCGAGAATGTCTGGCCCTTTTCCGAGAGGAGGAAATCGACGAACGCCTTGGCCGCCGCGAGGTTCGCCGTCGTCTTCAGGATCGCGACCGGCTCGGTCACCGGGATCACGCCCTCGGTCGGGACGATGAAGTCGATCGGCGCACCCTTGAGCTTGGCGTTCAATGCCATGAAGTCGACCAGCACGCCATAGGGCTTCTCGCCGCTGCTGACCGAGGTCAGCACGGCACCATTGCCCTGCACGGCGACCGTGCCGTTCGCCTTGAGCGTTTCGTAGAACGCCCAGCCCTGGTCGGCGCGCTTCGTCATGGCGCCCAGCATGATCGCGGCGGCCCCCGAATAGAGCGGGCTCGGCATGATGACCTGGCCCTTCATCTCCGGCTTGGCGA
>CAYQDN010000104.1:0-2895 GCA_964416335.1 uncultured Azospirillum sp. | reverse complement strand
TCATCATCAACGGCACCGAGCGCGTCATCGTCTCGCAGATGCACCGCTCGCCCGGCGTGTTCTTCGACCACGACAAGGGCAAGACGCACGCCTCGGGCAAGTACCTGTTCGCCGCCCGCGTGATCCCCTATCGCGGCTCGTGGCTCGACTTCGAGTTCGACGCCAAGGACCTCGTCTATGTGCGCATCGACCGCCGCCGCAAGCTGCCGGTGACGACGTTCCTGATGGCGCTCGACAGCCTGAACTCGGAGAAGCTGCGCGAAGACCGCCAGGCGATCGGCAAGGACCTCGAGCTCGGCGAATCCGTCGGCATGTCCGCCGAGGAGATCCTCGCCCAGTTCTACGGCCAGGTCGTCTACAAGAAGGGCAAGCAGGGCTGGCAGACGGCCTTCGACGCCGAGCGCATGCGCGGCGTGAAGCTCGTCTCCGACCTGATCGACGCGAAGACCGGCAAGGTGCTGGCCGAGAAGGACACCAAGGTCTCGCCGCGTCTGGCCAAGAAGATCAAGGAAGAGGGCGTCAAGGACATCCTCGCCACGATCGACGACCTCAAGGGCCGCTATGTCGCCATCGACCTGATCAACGACGCGACGGGCGAGATCTTCGTGGAAGCCGGCGACGAGCTGACCGCGCAGAGCCTGAAGATGCTCGAGGAGGCCGGCGTCAAGGAGATCCCGACCCTCTATATCGACCACATCAATTTCGGCCCCTACATCCGCAACACGCTGAAGGCGGACAAGAACAGCAGCCGCGAAGAAGCGCTGATCGAGATGTACCGCGTGATGCGCCCGGGCGAGCCGCCGACGCTGGAAACGGCCGAAGCGCTCTACAAGGGCCTGTTCTTCGACTCCGAGCGCTACGACCTTTCGGCCGTCGGCCGCGTGAAGATGAACGCGCGCCTGCAGCTGAACTGCCCGGACACCGTGCGCATCCTGCGCAAGGCGGACATCCTGTCGATCGTCAAGACGCTGACCGAACTCAAGGACGGCCGCGGCGAGATCGACGACATCGACCATCTCGGCAACCGGCGCGTGCGCTCGGTCGGCGAGCTGATGGAGAACCAGTACCGCGTCGGCCTGCTGCGCATGGAACGCGCGATCCGCGAGCGCATGTCGACGGTCGAGATCGACTCCGTCATGCCGCACGACCTGATCAACGCCAAGCCGGCGGCGGCGGCGGTGCGCGAGTTCTTCGGCTCCTCGCAGCTCTCGCAGTTCATGGACCAGACGAACCCGCTGTCGGAGATCACGCACAAGCGCCGCCTCTCGGCCCTCGGGCCGGGCGGTCTGACGCGCGAGCGCGCCGGCTTCGAGGTGCGCGACGTGCACCCGACGCATTACGGCCGCATCTGCCCGATCGAAACGCCGGAAGGTCCGAACATCGGCCTGATCAACTCGCTCGCCACCTATGCGCGCGTGAACCAGTACGGCTTCATCGAGAGCCCGTACCGCAAGGTCAAGGACGGCAAGGTCACGGACGAGACCGTCTATCTCTCCGCGATGGAAGAAGGGCGCTACTACGTCGCCCAGGCGAACACCGAAGTCGACGGCAAGGGCCGCCTGACGGCCGAACTGATCAACTGCCGCAAGGCGGGCGACCTGTTCCTCGTCAAGCCCGACCAGGTCGACCTGATGGACGTGAGCCCCAAGCAGCTCGTGTCGGTCGCCGCGGCACTGATCCCGTTCCTCGAGAACGACGACGCCAACCGCGCGCTGATGGGCTCGAACATGCAGCGCCAGGCCGTTCCGCTGATCCGCGCCGAAGCGCCGATCGTCGGCACGGGCATGGAAGGCATCGTGGCCCGCGATTCGGGTGCCGCGATCGCCGCCAAGCGTGCGGGCATCGTCGACCAGGTCGATGCGACGCGTATCGTCATCCGCGCCACCGAGGAAACCTCGGCCGCGGCGTCGGGCGTCGATATCTACCGCCTGCTCAAGTTCCAGCGCTCGAACCAGAACACCTGCATCACGCAGCGTCCGCTCGTCAGCAAGGGCGATACGGTGCGCGCCGGCGAGATCATCGCCGACGGCCCGTCGACCGAGCTTGGCGAACTTGCGCTGGGGCGAAACGTGCTCGTCGCGTTCATGCCGTGGAATGGCTACAACTTCGAAGACTCGATCCTGATCTCGGAACGCATCGTCTCGGACGACGTGTTCACGTCGATCCATATCGAGGAATTCGAGGTCATGGCCCGCGACACCAAGCTGGGCCAGGAAGAAATCACGCGCGACATCCCGAATGTCGGCGAAGAAGCGCTCAAGAACCTCGACGAAGCCGGCATCACCTATATCGGTGCCGAAGTGAAACCGGGCGACATCCTCGTCGGCAAGGTCACGCCGAAGGGCGAGAGCCCGATGACGCCGGAAGAGAAGCTGCTGCGCGCCATCTTCGGCGAAAAGGCGTCGGACGTGCGCGACACGTCGCTGCGCCTGCCGCCGGGCGTTGCCGGCACGGTCGTCGAAGTGCGCGTCTTCTCGCGTCGCGGCGTGGACAAGGACGAACGTGCGCTCCAGATCGAGCGCATGGAGATCGAGCGTCTCGCCAAGGATCGCGACGACGAGCGCGCGATCCTCGAGCGTTCGATGTCCCAGCGTCTCAAGGAACGCCTGATCGACCAGGTCGTCGCGGGCGGTCTCAAGGGCGCCAAGCCGGGTGCCAAGATCGACGAGGCGCTGTGGGGCGAGTTCACTCCCGGCCAGTGGCGCCAGGTCGTGATCAAGAACGACAAGGTGATGCAGGATGTCGAGGCGCTGAAGAAGCAGTTCGACGAGTCCGTCAAGGCGCTGGAAAAGCGCTTCGAGGACAAGGTCGAGAAGCTGCAGCGCGGCGACGAACTGCCCCCGGGCGTGATGAAGATGGTCAAGGTCTTCGTCGCGGTGAAGCGCAAGCTGCAGC
>CAYQDN010000103.1:0-3142 GCA_964416335.1 uncultured Azospirillum sp. | reverse complement strand
TGGAAGGGGGCGCGCATCGTCGTGTCGGGCGATTACAAGCGCGCACCCGACCCGACCTGCCCGCCCTTCGAGCCGCTGGCCTGCGACGTGTTCGTGACCGAGGCGACCTTCGCACTCCCGGTCTTCCGCCACCCGCCGGTGGCGGCCGAGATCGGCAGGCTGCTCGCGTCGGTGGCGCTGTTTCCCGCGCGCTGCCATCTGGTCGGCGTCTATTCGCTGGGCAAGTGCCAGCGCGTTATCGCCGAACTGCGCCGGGCCGGCCACGACCGGCCCGTCTATCTGCACGGCGCGCACGAGGCGATGTGCGCGGTCTACGCCGCCCAGGGCGTGGATCTCGGCGAGCTGCGACCGGCCGCCGGTGCAAGCGACCTTGCCGGTGCCATCGTCCTTTGCCCGCCCTCGGCGCTTTCCGACGGCTGGTCGCGCCGGATGCCCGACCCGGTCCTCGCCGGCGCTTCGGGCTGGAACCGCGTCAGACACCGCGCCTGGCAGGGCAATCTCGAGCTTGCCCTCGTCGTCTCCGACCATGCCGACTGGGACGAACTGCTGGCCACGCTTGCCGATGTCGCCGCGCCCGAAGTGTGGGTCACGCACGGGCGCGAGGAAGCGCTGGTGCACGAGGCGAAAAAGCGCGGCTTCGCTGCACGTGCCCTCAGCCTCGCGGGTTTCGACGAGGAAGGCGCGTGAAGGCTTTCGCGCGCCTGCTCGTCGACCTGATCGCCGCCCCGTCGCAGCCGGCGAAAAAGGCGTTGATGAAGGGCTATTTCGGCCGCACGCAGGATCCCGCACGCGGATATGCCGCCGCGGCCCTCACGGGCGGGCTGCCGGTCGCGAGCGTCAAGCCGGCGATGTTCCGCGCACTCGCCGAAGCGCACGTCGATCCGGTGCTGTTCGGGCTTTCGCTCGACTTCGTCGGCGACGTGGCGGAGACCGTGGCGCTTGTCTGGCCGGCCCCGGCCACGCCCGGCGAAGCGCCCGACCTGCCCGCGGTCGTCGAAAGCCTGCGCGCGGCGAAGAAGGCCGGGATCCCCGCCCTGCTGCCCGGCCTGCTCGACCGGCTCGACGCCGACGCGCGCTGGGTGCTGCTGAAAATCTTTCTCGGCAGCACGCGCGTGGACCTGCCCGAGCGCCTCGTCAAATCCGCCCTTGCCGAACGCGGCAGCAAGGAATTGGCCGAGGTCGAGGAGATCTGGCCCGGCCTCGAAGCGCCCTACCTGTCGCTGTTCGCGTGGCTCGACGGCCGGGCCCCGCGCCCCGCGGTCGACGCGTCTTCCGCCTTCCGGCCGATGATGCTGGCCCAGCCGCTCGACGCCGTCGAACTGCCGGACCTGGATCCGGCCGACTGGCGCGCGGAATGGAAATGGGACGGCGCGCGCGTGCAGATCGCCGCGGCGGACGGCAAGGCGCGCCTTTGGACACGCGACGGTGCCGAGATCGGTGCCGCCTTCCCCGAGCTTGGGGCCGGCATCGGCTTCGATGCCGTGCTCGACGGCGAGTTGCTGGTGCGCGGCGGCAGCTTTGCCGATCTGCAGGGCCGTCTCGGCCGCCGGAAGCCCGACGCGGCCCTGCGCGCCCGCTTGCCCGGCTTCGTGCGCGTCCACGACCTGCTGTTCGAGAAAGGCGAAGACCTGCGCGCCTTTCCGTTCGACGCGCGCCGCAAGCGGCTGGAGGCATGGCACGCGGCAAATCCCGATCCGCGTTTCGAACTGTCGCCGCTCGTCGCGTTCGGGGACTGGGCCGGGCTCAAGGCATTGCGTGCACAGGGCCGCGAACCCGCCGCCGACGGGCTGATGCTGAAGCGGGCCGACAGCCCCTATCTCGCCGGGCGACCGAAGGGCGGATGGCTCAAATGGAAATACGACGCGCGCACGATCGATGCCGTGCTCGTCTATGCAAGGCGCGGCGAAGGTGCACGCGGCGCGTTCTACGCGGATTTCACGTTCGCCTGCTGGCTCGACGGAAATCTCGTCCCCGTCGGCAAGGCCGACACGGGCTTTTCGGATGCCGAACTCGTGCGGCTCGACAAGTTCGTGCGCGACCACACGCTCGACCGGCACGGGCCGGTGCGCGTCGTGGAACCAACGCTCGTCGTCGAGCTGGCGTTCGACGGCGTCCGGCACTCGGCCCGCCACAAATCGGGTGTGACGCTCCGCACTCCGCGCGTCGCGCGCATCCGCTGGGACAAGCCCGCCGCCGACGCCGGCCGCGTGGAGACGCTGGCCGCACTGGCCGCCACCTGACGGGCTGCTAGAATGACGCCCATGCAAGCTGAACGGCAGCCCGCCGACTGGCCCGCGCTCGCGCGGCGCTACTATCTGACGATGGCGATCCCGTTCGCGATCGACGGCGTCATCACGCTGATCGTCGCCTCGATCATCGACTATGGCGGGATCATCCCGCGCAACCTGCTGACCTCGGGGATTTTCCTGCTTGCCGGCCTGCACCTGGCGGCACGCTGGCGCTACGCGCCCATCGCCGCTTCACTGGCCGCCGGCATCGACATGAAACGGATGGAAGCCTCGCTCACGCAGCTGCCGCTCCATTCGGCGATGTACGCGGGCGGCGCGTATCTCGTGGTCGTCGCCAGCCGGATGTTCCCGCCGCTGCTGTTCGGCGTCGCCATCCCGTTCGGACGGCTCGACGCGACTTTGCTGCCCACCTGGCTCGACGCCGTGCTGACCACGGCGGTCTCGGGCGGCTTCATGTTCGTGGTGATCTATTTCCGGGTCAGCGATTTCCTCGAAGCGCTGTGCACGCGCGTCTTCGAGGCGAACGGCGCCAATCTCGGCCTGTTCTATGGCCGCTTCGGGCTCAAGATCGGCGTGGCGATGGTGTTTTCGGCACTCGCCCCGCTGCTGCTGATCGCCGGCGACGTCGCCTCCTATTCCGGCGACCGGCTGGTGAGCGAGATCGGCGTCGACATCGCCGTCTCGCTCTACGGGCTCGCGGCCCTGCTGTTCTGGGCGGTGCGCACGCTCGGTCGGCCGCTGGCGCGCCTCGACGAAGGCATGAAGCGCGCGGCCGCGGGCGACCTGACGGTGCGCTTGCCCGTCACATCGAACGAGGAGATCGGGGCACTCACCGACCGCTTCAACCGCATGGTCGAGGGCCTGCGCGAACGCGAGCGCCTGCGCGAGACCTT
>CAYQDN010000102.1:0-3361 GCA_964416335.1 uncultured Azospirillum sp. | reverse complement strand
ACCGATATTGCAGTGCGGCTTGTTCCGCTCGAATTTCGCTTTCGACATGGTGGCTGCCTCGAAGAGATTGCGCGGTTATTCCGGATTACCAGCGATAGTGCGAGAAGGCGCGGTTCGCGTCCGCCATGCGGTGCGTGTCTTCGCGCTTCTTGACGGCGGCGCCGCGATTGTTTGCGGCATCCATCATCTCGACCGAGAGACGCTCGGTCATTGTGTGCTCCGACCGGTCCCGCGCGGCGATGATCAGCCAGCGGATGGCGAGCGCCTGCGAGCGCTCCGGGCGGACTTCGACCGGAACCTGGTAGGTCGCACCGCCGACGCGGCGCGAGCGCACTTCCAGGTTCGGCTTCACGTTGTCGAGGGCCTGATGGAAGACCTTCAGGCCGTCGGAGTTCATCTTCTTCGAGACGATATCGATCGCCCCGTAGACGATCGATTCCGCGACGGAACGCTTGCCGTCGTACATGAGGCTGTTGGTAAAACGCGAGATGACGAGATCGCCGAACTTGGGGTCCGGCAGGACTTCCCGGCGCTCGGCGCGATGGCGACGCGACATGGTCGGCTTCTCCCTGGCTTACTTCGGACGCTTGGCGCCGTACTTCGAACGACGCTGCTTGCGGTCCTTGACGCCCTGCGTGTCGAGGGTGCCGCGAATGATGTGGTAGCGCACACCGGGAAGATCCTTCACGCGACCACCGCGGATCATGACGACCGAGTGTTCCTGAAGATTGTGACCTTCGCCGGGAATGTAGCTCGTCACTTCGAAGCCGTTGGTCAGCCGCACGCGCGCGACCTTGCGCAGCGCGGAGTTCGGCTTCTTCGGCGTCGTCGTGTAGACGCGCGTGCAGACGCCACGCTTCTGGGGGCTGGCCTCGAGGGCCGGCACCTTGTTGCGCGACGGCTTGTCCGTGCGGCCGTGACGGATGAGCTGGTTGATCGTAGGCATCCGATCGTATCCTTGTGCTCGCTCTCGAACTCGATTTCGCTTCCGGTTTCCCCCGACCCTGTGCGAACGCACGGAACGGAAGCCGCCGGAGGCGGCGTGACAAAAAGTCCCCCAAGACGCGGGGCAGAGCCTTACGTCAGGCGAGGAACTTCGAACTTTTCCGGCCATTTAACGTCTGGCCGCGACGGAACCTGCATTTCGCCCGGGAACCCGAGTTTCGGACGGCTTCGCGCCCGACGTTCCGGCCCCTCTTGAAAGGCGCGCGGAACATAGGATTCGTACCCACCTGTGTCAAATGGAAAAGGAAGAATCTTTCCCACCGTTTTGTCGCACCGCGATAAAAGCCCGAAACCATTGATCGGGAAGCAAAACGGCCGCTCCTTGCGGAGCGGCCGTCGAGCCCTAAAAACGGTCTCCGGCAGGCCTATTTGGCGCGCCGGCGACCGCCGATCGCACGCTTGGGCGCTTCCCCTTCGGACTCGGGGATCGCGTCGTTGGCAGCCTGCTGGTCCTGCTGGGCTGCAAGCAGCTCGCGATCGCGGTCGGCCGCGACCTGACGCATGCGGTTCATCACCGCACCCGTACCGGCCGGGATCAGACGCCCGACGATCACGTTCTCCTTGAGACCGCCCAGATTGTCGACCTTGCCGTTGACCGCCGCCTCGGTGAGGACGCGGGTGGTCTCCTGGAACGAAGCCGCCGAGATGAACGACTGGGTCTGCAGCGAGGCCTTCGTGATGCCCTGGAGCACCGGCTTGTAGGTGGCGAGGCGCAGGTTCTCCTTGGCGAGCTTCTCGTTCGCCGCGTCGAGGTCGACCTTGTCGATCTGCTCGCCGGCCAGATAGACCGACTCGCCCGGATCGTCGATTTCGACCTTCTGCAGCATCTGGCGGACAATCACCTCGATGTGCTTGTCGTTGATCTTCACGCCCTGGAGCCGGTAGACGTCCTGGATCTCGTTGACCAGATACGTCGCCAGCGCCTCGACACCCATGACGCGCAGGATGTCGTGCGGGACGGGGTTGCCGTCCATCAGAAGATCGCCGCGCTGGACGTAGTCGCCTTCCTGCACGGAGATGTGCTTGCCCTTCGGGATCATGTACTCGACCGGCGACTGCGACTCGTCCGACGGGCGGACGACGATGCGGCGCTTGGTCTTGTAGTCCTTGCCGAACTCGACCCGGCCCTCGCCTTCCGAGATGATCGCGTAGTCCTTGGGACGACGCGCCTCGAACAGCTCGGCCACGCGCGGCAGACCGCCCGTGATGTCGCGGGTCTTGGACGATTCGCGCGGGATGCGCGCGATGATGTCGCCGGCATGGATGTCCTGGCCGTTCTCCACCGAAAGCACGGCGTCGACCGACAGGAAGTAGCGCGCCTCGAGCCCGTTCGCGAGCTTGATGACCTCGCCCTTCTTGTTGCGCAGCTGGATCTGCGGCTTGAGATCGGCACCGCGCGGCTGCTGGCGCCAGTCGACGACGACCTTGGACGAGATGCCCGTCGCTTCGTCCATCACCTCGCGGATCGACACGCCCTCGACGAGGTCGACATAGTGCGCCGTGCCTTCCTTCTCGGTGATGATCGGCAGGGTGTAGGGATCCCACTCGGCCAGCTTCTGGCCCTTGGCGACGACCGCGCCCTCGTCGGCGAGCAGCTTGGCGCCGTACGGCACGCGGTGGCGTGCGCGTTCGCGCTTCTGTTCGTCGACCAGCACGATCTCGGTATTCCGGCCCATGACGACCGGAACGCCCGAGCTGTTGAGCACGATGTTGCGGTTGCGCACCTCGACCTTGGCGTCGTAGGCCGCCTCGACCGAAGACTGCTCGGCACCGCGCTGCACCGCGCCGCCGATGTGGAACGTGCGCATCGTGAGCTGCGTGCCCGGCTCGCCGATCGACTGCGCCGCGATGATGCCCACCGCTTCGCCGGAGTTGACGACCGTGCCGCGGGCAAGATCGCGCCCGTAGCAGGCGGCGCACACGCCGCCCTTCGAGGTGCAGGTCAGCACCGAACGGATCTTCACCCGGTCGACGCCCGCCTTCTCGACGCGCTCGACCATCTCCTCGACGATCAGCTCGCCCGCGTTCAGGACCGTGTCGCCCGAGATCGGATCGAGGATCGCCTCGGCCACCGTACGGCCGAGGATGCGCTCGCCCAGCGTGGCGATGACTTCGCCACCCTCGACGATCGCCTTCATCGACAGGCCTTCGGTCGTGCCGCAATCCGGCTCGATGATGATGGCGTCCTGGGCGACGTCGACCAGACGGCGCGTGAGGTAGCCCGAGTTCGCCGTCTTGAGCGCAGTGTCGGCCAGACCCTTGCGGGCACCGTGCGTCGAGTTGAAGTACTCGAGAACGGTGAGGCCTTCCTTGAAGTTCGAGATGATCGGCGTCTCGATGATCTCGCCCGACGGCT
>CAYQDN010000101.1:0-3658 GCA_964416335.1 uncultured Azospirillum sp. | reverse complement strand
GCCCGCCTCGCCCGCGACGAAGCCGCCCCGCGCGGGCTGCGCGTTGCGCAGGACGCCGCCGGCCTCGCCGACGTGAGGCTGCGCGCCGCCGCGCGGGCCCTGCGCCAGGTGCTGCTCAACCTGCTTTCCAACGCGATCAAGTTCACGCCGCAGGGCGGCCGGGTCGACGTGCGCGCCCAGCGCGCTTCCGGCGGCATCGAGATCGCGGTCGCCGATACCGGCGTGGGGATTCCGGCCGCCGACCTTCCGCACGTCACCGAGCCGTTCCGCCAGGCGCCGGGATCGGCCGCACAGTACGGCGGTACCGGACTGGGCCTGTCGATCACCAAGCGCCTGATCGAGATGCACCAGGGCCGCCTCGAGATCCAGAGCACGCTCGGCAAGGGGACGACCGTGCGCGTCTGGCTGCCCGCCGGCCGCATCTCGGGCACGCGCGCGGCCTAGAGACGCAAGAACGCCGCCAGACGGTCGAGCACTTCGGCGCGCGCCTGCAGGTGGGGATGGTGCGCCGCCTTGGGCACGGCCCACGTCACGCACGGCCCGCCGACCGCCTTCTTGATGCGCGCGAGCTGGTCGAGCGTGCCGTATTCGTCGCCCTCGCCCTGGATGGCGAGGACCGGCGACGTCAGCAGCTTCAGCTCGCCCTCGATGTTCCAGCCGCGGAACGGGGCCGACAGCCACGTGTCGGCCCAGGCGCGGAACAGCGCGTCGGTTCCTTCGCCGTGATAGCGCATCAGGCGGGCGCGCAGGTCGGTCCCGGCATAGGTGAGCTGGGCCGCCCGGATGCCGGCGAGCGTCACGTCCTCGACCAGCACGTGGGCCGCCATCGTGACCAGCCGCCCGAAGCGCGCCGGCTCGCGTGCACCGGCAAGCAATGCGATCGACCCGCCGTCGGAATGGCCGACGAGATCGGCCTTGGGCACGGACAGCGCGTCGAGCAGGCCGATCAGCGTTCCCGCTTCTTCGTGCAGGTAGCCGGTCGTGCGCGGGCCCGCCATCGGCGACGAGCGGCCGTGGCCGAAGCGTTCGTAGACGATTCCCGGCCGGGCCGCGGCCGCGCACAGGGCGGCCGGGAAGTCGCGCCATTGCGCGATCGAGCCGAGTCCTTCGTGCAGGAACACCAGCGGCGGCGCCGCGGGCCCGTCGATGCGAACCGCATGCAAGCGGCGGCCGCCGAGCGGAACGGAAAAGGGCGTGCTTTGCTTGACCAAGTTCGGCCTTTCGCCTTAAGTGGACCAAGGCAGGTATCCCTGCCGCGAATGACGGGTTCTACAACCGCCAGCGCGGCCACAGGAAGGGGAACGTGCCGGAACCCGCAGGGAGAAGCACCGGTTTTTGCCCATGACGCCAGCCACCGCCCGCGATCCGTCGCTCGACACGTTTCCCAAGCTGCTCGCGCACAACGCGCGCGTCCGCGGCTTGCGTGCGGCGATGCGCGAGAAGGAACTGGGCATCTGGCAGAGCTGGACATGGGCCCAGAGTGCGGCGGAAATCCGGCGCATCGCGGCCGGCCTTGCCAGCCTCGGCGTGAAGCGCGCCGACAAGATCGTGCTGGTCGGCGACAACCGGCCGAAACTCTACTGGTCGATCTGTGCCGCCCAGTGCCTGGGTGCGGTCCCCGTCCCGGTCTACCAGGACTCGGTCGCCGACGAGATGGCCTATGTCGTCGACCATGCCGAAGCGCAGCTGGCGGTCGCCGAGGACCAGGAGCAGGTCGACAAGCTGCTGGCGATCCGTACACGCACCGGCCTGCCGAAGACCATCGTCTATGACGATCCGCGCGGCATGCGCACCTATTCCGACGAGGGTCTCGTCTCGATCGACCGGCTCGTGGCGCTGGGCGACGCGCACGCGGCCGCGAATCCCGGCTTCCTCGACGCCGAGATCGCCAAGGGCAAGGGCTCGGACGCTTCGGTCATGCTCTACACGTCGGGCACGACCGGCCAGCCCAAAGGCGTGCTGCTGAGCTACGACAACGTCATCCGCACGGCCGAGAACGCGATCCGCTTCGACAATCTGCGCGAGGACGACGACATCCTCGCCTACCTGCCGATGGCGTGGGTGGGCGACCATGTCTTCTC
Source organism: uncultured Azospirillum sp. (assembly GCA_964416335.1). Classification (GTDB taxonomy): domain Bacteria; phylum Pseudomonadota; class Alphaproteobacteria; order CACIAM-22H2; family CACIAM-22H2; genus Tagaea. The sequence goes on along the minus strand of CAYQDN010000101.1, from coordinate 1,577 downwards.
CTACGCCGAGGCCTATGTCGCCGGCTTCTGCGTGAGCTGCCCGGAATCGGGTGCGACCGTGATGACCGACCTCAAGGAGATCGGGCCGAGCTTCTTCTTCGCACCGCCCCGCATCTTCGAGAACATCCTGACGCAGGTCGCCATCCGCATGGAGGATGCCGGCACGATCAAGCGCAACATGTTCCACTATTTCATGCGCATCGCGCGGCGCACCGGCATCGACCTGATGGACGGCAAGCCCGTGTCCGTCCTCGACCGGCTGCTCTACGCGGTGGGCGAGCGGCTGGTCTACGGGCCGCTCAAGAACGCGCTGGGCCTTGCCCGGATGCGCACGGGCTATACCGCGGGCGAGGCGATCGGCCCCGACATCTTCGATTTCTACCGCTCGCTCGGGCTCAATCTCAAACAACTCTACGGCATGACCGAGGCAAGCGTGTTCGTCTGCATGCAGCCCGACGGCCAGATCAAGGCCGACACGGTCGGCGTGCCCGCCCCCGAGGTCGACATCAAGATCACGGAAGCGGGCGAAGTACTCGTCCGCTCGCCCGGCATCTTCCAGAGCTACTACAAGAACGACGAGGCGACCGCCTCGGCCAAGACCGAAGACGGCTATTACCGCACGGGCGACGCCGGCTTCTTCGACAAGGACGGCCATCTCAAGATCATCGACCGCGCCAAGGACGTCGGGCGACTTGCCGACGGCACGCTGTTCGCGCCCAAATACATCGAGAACAAGCTCAAGTTCTTCAGCTTCATCAAGGAAGCTGTCGCCTTCGGGCACGCGCGCGGCCACGTCGCCTGCTTCGTCAACATCGATCTCGAGGCGGCCGGCAACTGGGCCGAGCGGCGCGGGATCGCCTATGCCTCGTATCAGGAACTCGCCGCCAAGCCCGAGGTGCTGGCCCTGATCCAGGAATGCGTCGAGAAGGTCAACCGCGACCTGTCGGAGGACCCCGCCCTCGCCGGCTCGCAGATCCGCCGGTTCCTGGTGCTCCACAAGGAACTCGACGCCGACGACGGCGAACTCACGCGCACGCGCAAGGTGCGCCGCAACTTCATCGCCGACCGCTACGGCCCGCTGGTCGAAGCGCTCTATTCCGGCGCCGAACGCGCGCACATCTCGAGCGTCGTCACCTTCGAGGACGGCCGCAAGGGCAAGATCGAGGCCGACCTCGCCATTCGCGAAGCGGTGCGCGTGCCGGCGGCCGTCCCCGTCGAACTGCGCAAGGCGGGCTAGGCGATGACGCGTCCGCCCATCGCGCGCGCCATCGGCGAAACGCTGCTGAATGTCGAGAACGTGAGCCTCGGATTCGGCGGCGTGCGCGCGCTGACCGACGTGTCGTTCGACATCCGCAAGGGCGAGATCCGCGCGATCATCGGCCCGAACGGGGCGGGCAAGTCGTCGATGCTGAACTGCATCAACGGATTCTACCATCCCAGCGAAGGCCGCATCACCTACAAGGGGAAGGCGCGCGGCGCCATGCGCCCGCACGAGGCGGCCAAGAACGGCATCGCGCGCACGTTCCAGAACATCGCGCTCTTCCGCGGCATGTCGACGCTCGACAACATCATGACCG
>CAYQDN010000100.1:0-4108 GCA_964416335.1 uncultured Azospirillum sp. | reverse complement strand
CCGGGCGAGCGGTGCATCTGCGAGACGATGACGCGCTCGGTGCCGTTGATGATGAAGGTGCCCTTGTCCGTCATGAGCGGCATGTCGCCCATGTAGACGTCCTGCTCCTTGATGTCGCGGATCGAGCGCGAGCCCGTGTCCTCGTCGACGTCCCACACGACCAGGCGCAGAGTCACCTTGAGTGGGGCGGCGAAGGTCATGCCGCGCTGCTGGCACTCCTCGACGTCGTATTTCGGCTCTTCGAGCTCGTAGCGCACGAACTCGAGCTGTGCGCGCTCGGAGAAGTCCTTGATCGGGAAGACCGTGCGGAAGACCTCCTGCAGGCCGACGTTCTTGCGTTCGGACGGGGCAACGTCCATCTGCAGGAACGACGCGTAGGAGCTCATCTGCACCTCGATGAGGTTCGGCATCGGAGCGACCTCGGGGATACGCCCGAACGTCTTGCGAATGCGCTTGCGACCCATCACCGTCTGCAACATCTCGACCTCATCCGTCCGCTTAGGGACCAGGTGCCGCCGGCTGCGGCGGGCACCCCAAAAATCCGTTGCGGGCCTATTCGGAGGGCCCGCGCCCGACCGGATGCCGGTTCCGCCGCGCGAACGCGACGGAACCGGACCCGGATTCCGGTCTTACTTGACTTCGACCTTGGCGCCCTGCTCTTCGAGCGACTTCTTGATCTTGGCGGCGTCGTCCTTGTTGACGCCTTCCTTGACCACCTTCGGCGCGCCCTCGACGAGGTCCTTGGCTTCCTTGAGGCCCAGGCCCGTGATTTCGCGGACGACCTTGATCACGTTGATCTTCTTGTCGCCGGCGGCGGCAAGGGTCACCGTGAATTCGGTCTGTTCGGCGGCAGCGGCCGCACCGGCAGCGGCTGCACCGCCGCCAGCGGCGGCAACGGCAACCGGAGCGGCGGCGGAGACGCCCCACTTTTCTTCGAGCATCTTGGTGAGCTCAGCGGCCTCGAGGACCGTGAGGGTCGACAGCTCGTCAACCAGCTTTGCGAGATCGGCCATTTGATTTGTTCTCCTGTAGGACTTGGATCTTCGGGTTGGGTTGGATCGGCTTCAGGCCGCGTCCTGCTTTTTCGCGTAGGCACCGATCACGCGAGCCACCTGTGCCGCGGGGGCACCGATGACGGTCGCGAGGCGGGTAGCCGGCGCGCTGAGGAGGCCCAGGAACTTGGCCCGCATCTCCGGCAGGGAGGGCAGGGTTGCAAGCGCCTTGACCGCAGCCACGTCGAGCACGCGCTCGCCGAGGCCGCCGGCGACGATGGTCAGCTTCTCGTTCTTCGCCGCGTACTCGACCGCGATCTTCGCTGCCGCCACGGGATCCGTGGAGTAGGCGAGTGCGGTCGGGCCGGTGAGCGACTTCCCGAGATGCGAGAACTTCGTCCCGTCCAGTGCACGACGCGTGAGCCGGTTCTTCGCGACTTTGAAGCTGGCCCCGGCTGCGCGCATCTTGCGACGCAGATCGGTCACTTCCGCGACAGTCAAGCCCGCCTGCCTGGTCACGATGACCACGGTTGCGTCCTTGAGCTTGCCGTGAAGCGATTCGACCAGTTCCTTCTTTTGCGAACGGTCCACGATCGTCTCCTGGTTTGCCCCGTCGGCACCATGCCGGCGGGACCGTTTCACACGAGCCTCGTGCCACCCACCGATCCCCCGGAAGGGAGATCGCCGGAACGGCCGAGACCCGGCTCGACCTGTCCCAGAAGTCCAAGTCGGACGCGGCGGAAGGAGTCCGCAGCGCCGATTTGTCACCTCTGTCTATGCAGGCCGTTCTCCCCGGAGGGAGACCGTTTATGCCGTCGGGCCGGATGGCCCTCGGGCACCTGCAGTCTCGGACAGGAGCGGATGGCTTCGTGCCCCTGGGGGCCTTCGTCCATCCGCCTGTTCCCCGCCGCGTCCGCTTTCGCGCACGCGGCGGAAGTCGTTACGCCCGACCGGCCGCTTACGCGGCCTGCTGCGCGACGGTCATGCCGCCGAACGCCGCGATGTCGAGCTTGAAGCCGGGGCCCATCGTCGATGAGACCGTCGCCTTCTTGATGTAGTTGCCCTTCACGCCCGACGGGCGGGCGCGCACGATGGCGTCGAGGAACGCCTTCAGGTTCTGCGCGAGCTTGGCTTCGTCGAAGCTGGCCTTGCCGACACCGGCATTGATGTTGCCGGTCTTGTCGGCGCGGAACTCGACCTGGCCGCCCTTGGCGTCCTTGACGGCCTGGCCGACGTTCGGCGTGACCGTGCCGAGCTTCGGGTTCGGCATCAGGCCGCGCGGGCCCAGCACCTTGCCGAGTTTGCCGACGACGGCCATCATGTCCGGAGCCGCGATGACGCGATCGAAGTTGATCTCGCCCGCAAGCACCTTCTCGGCGAGGTCGTCGCCGCCGACGAGATCGGCACCGGCGGCCTGCGCCTCGGCAACCTTCGCACCCTTGGCGAACACCGCCACGCGCACGGTCTTGCCCGTGCCGTTCGGCAGGGCGACCATGCCGCGGACCTGCTGGTCCGCCTGGCGCGGGTCGATGTTGAGGTTCAGCGAGACTTCGACCGTCTCGTCGAACTTCGCCGTGGCGCGCGCCTTCACCGACGAAACGGCGTCAGCGATCGTATAGAACTTCTCGACATCGAGGCCGTCCTTGGCCTTCTTGATGCGCTTTCCCATGCGAGCCATGATCAGCCCTCCACCACATCGAGACCCATCGAGCGGGCCGAACCGGCGATCATCATCATCGCGGCCTCGACGTCGTTCGCGTTCAGGTCGACCATCTTCTTCTCGGCGATCTCGCGCAGCTGCGACTTCGTCACCTTGCCGGCCTTGGCGAGGCCCGGCGTCTTCGAGCCGGATTCGATCTTCGCGGCCTGCTTGAGGAAGTACGACACCGGCGGCGTCTTCATGATGAAGGTGAACGTGCGGTCGCCGTAGGCCGTGATCACGACCGGAATCGGGATGCCCGCTTCGATCTTCTGGGTCTGCGCATTGAACTGCTTGCAGAACTCCATGATGTTCAGGCCGCGCTGGCCCAAGGCCGGGCCGATCGGCGGCGAGGGATTCGCCTTTCCGGCCGGCACCTGCAATTTGATGTACCCGACGATCTTCTTTGCCATCTCACCTCTCCTTTGGGCTCCCGGACTGTCCGATAGCGAGGACCCTGCCGGTTAGCGCCCGTTTCAAACTCAGACCTTCTCGACTTGCCCGTACTCGAGCTCGACCGGCGTGGGCCGGCCGAAGATCGACACCGAAACCTTCAGACGCGACTTCTCCTCGTCGATTTCCTCGACCAGGCCGTTGAACGACTGGAACGGCCCGTCGGTCACGCGCACCTGTTCGCCGATCTCGTAGGTGACGGCGGGCTTCGGTTTCTCGATGCCCTCCTTCATCTGGCGCAGCAGGCGGTCGGCCTCGGCGTCCGAGATCGGCTGCGGCTTGCCGCCCGATCCAAGGAAGCCGGTGACCTTCGGCGTGTTCTTGACGAGGTGCCAGGTCTCGTCCGTCAGGTCCATGCGCGCCAGCACGTAGCCCGGGAAGAACTTGCGCTCCGCCGAGACCTTCTTGTTGCCCTTGCGCACCTCGACGACGCTGTCGACCGGCACCATCACTTCCTCGACCAGCGAATCGAGGCCCTTCTGGACGGCCTGTTCCTTGATCGACGAGGCGACCTTCTTCTCGAAACCCGAATAGACGTGCAGCACGTACCAACGCATCGCCATGGCGATCAGCCTCCCAGGCCCAGAATGAGGCGCATTCCCCACGCGATCGCATGGTCGGCGACGAAGAAGAAAATCGCCGCGAGCACCGACATCACGAACACCATGGCGGTCGTGACGAGCGTCTCCTTGCGGGACGGCCATGAGACCTTGTGGGCCTCCTGGCGGACCTGCCGGGCGAACTCGGCCGGGCTGGTCTTTTGCGTTGCGGGCGGCATCATGCCGTCGATCCTATCCGTCGTACTTCGTTTCGACTGTTACCTGGCAGGAGTGGAGGGGCTCGAACCCCCAGCCCCCGGTTTTGGAGACCGGTGCTCTACCAATTGAGCTACACTCCTAAAGGCTGCTCCTTACTCGACGATCTTGGCGACGACGCCCGCACCGACGGTGCGGCCGCCTTCGCG
>CAYQDN010000099.1:0-4544 GCA_964416335.1 uncultured Azospirillum sp. | reverse complement strand
ACCCTAACCCTCTCCCGCAAGGGGAGAGGGGACTCCAGTCTTGGTGACGCACGCACCCGTGCATCCATATCAACGGTGGGATTCCCTCTCCCCTTGCGGGAGAGGCGCAACGTATACGTTGCGGGGTGAGGGGTTCTTACAACAGCCCCAGCGCCCTTAGTTCCTCGGCCATCTTGGTCGGCAGCTTGCCCATCTCGGCGGCTTCCTTGGCGTCGAGGTCCTTGGGCGCACTCGACGTCTCGAAATAGCGCCAGCCCTGGAAGGCGCGCATCGGCTTGGGGTAGGTGCGCACGAGCTTGCGGTCGAGATGGATCTCGCAGGCGGGCTTGCCGGCCTTGTCCTTGCGGCTGACGAAACCGACGATCTTCTGGCGCACGCGGATCGTGCCCTTGATCACCCAGTAGAGCGAACCCGCACCCGCGATCTCGTCCCCGCGCTTGGGCGTGTTGCGCGTGACGTGCTTGAGCTGCACCTTCTGGCCGCGCGCCTTCATGTCCTTCATGCGCTTCTTCTGCCAGGCGGCGAGGTCTTCGACCGAATCGCAGCCGACGCACAGTTTCACGATATGCAGCGCCATCGCCGGTCCGCTCAGCCTTCGCCCTTGGCGATCGCCAGCGCCTTGTCGAGCATGCCGACGAGCTGGCGGCCGGTATCGCCGCCGTCGCCGACGACCTTGGAATTGATCACGACGGCGATCGCGTCCGACGCCGCCTTGACGATGACGAGGCTCTTGGCGTCGAGCATGTCGGTCGCGTCGAGATAGCGGCAGAGCTGGTCGCCGAAGCGCGTGACCAGCGGATAGCCGTACGAGCCGCCCTGCCCGCGCAGCTCGTGCGAGAGCATGTAGACTTCCTGGCGCTTCTTGAGGTCGTTGGGATTGCCGAGCAGGGCGTTGGCCGCGCTCACGAGCTTGGCGACGTCGCCCCTCGCGATCTCCTCGAACTCGCCGCGCAGGCCGTCGAACACCTTCTCGGCCTTTTTCAGCGAATGCGAGTCGAGCCCGCCCGACCCCACCTTCTGCTTGAGAAGGTTGGGCGGATTGATGACCTGGAAGCTGCGTCCGCCGCCCGAGCCCTGGCTCATTCGGTTCCCATCATTCCCGGGGCGGTCAGATCTGGACTCGCCGTTCGGTGCCGATATAGATGCCACCGCGCTTGCGACGGCGGCAAGGACCGAAATAGCTCTTGGTACGGATATAGGGCCGCGGGCGGTCGACGATCTCCTCGATCCGCTGCGCCAGCGACTGGGCACTGATCGGCTTGGCGAGGAACTCGGTCACGCCAAGGTCGCGCGCCCGCGTCACCCGCTCGCGCTCGGTGTGGCCGGTCACCATGATGATCGGCAGGAACGGGTTGGGCGAGTCCGCCTCGGTGCGGACCTTGCGGGTGAATTCGAGCCCGCTGACCGGATAGGTCTCCCAGTCCACCAGCGCGAAATCGACCGGGTTCTGCTTGATCGCCTGATAGGCGGCAGCACCTTCCGACGCCTCGACGACCTCGCGCACGCCGATCGCGTCAAGCAGCCCCTTGAGCAGCTTGCGCATATGGCCGTTGTCCTCGAGGACGAGGACCTTGATCTTCGACAGCTGGTACGACATGCGGGCCTTGAGGCGCGAACCTGTCCGCCGCACGGCAGGGGCCGCGCGATCGGGGCACACTAGGCCCCCAGCCGTGCCTTGGCAAGCCATCCATAAGAACCGCTAATTTTGGGCGGACTTTGCGGCCAGCGCCTGTGCCACCCGGCTGGTCGGCGCCCGGCCCAGCGCCGCGCAGATGAAGCGGCCGGCGGCCGCCAGCGCTTCGAGATCGACGCCCGTCCCGATCCCCATGCCGCCCAGCATGTAGCGCACGTCCTCCGAGCCCACGTTGCCCGAAGCCCCCTTGGCGTAGGGGCAGCCGCCCAGCCCCGCCACGGCGCTGTCCACGACGGCGATCCCGCGTTCGAGGCAGGCGAGGATGTTGGCCAGCGCCTGCCCGTAGGTGTCGTGGAAATGGACCGCCAGCCGGTCGAGCGGTACGCGGGCGGCGACCGCATCGAGCATGGCCTGCGCGCGGACGGGCGTGCCGGTCCCGATCGTGTCGCCGAGCGAGACCTCGTAGCAGCCCATCGCATGCAGCCGGGCCGAGACCTCGGCGACGGCGGCGGGCGCGATGTCGCCCTCGTACGGGCAGCCGAGCACGCAACTGACATAGCCGCGCACCCGGATGCCGTGCATCCGCGCCCGTTCGGCGACGGGTGCGAAGCGTTCGAGGCTTTCGGCGATCGAGCAGTTGATGTTCCGCCGCGAGAAGCTTTCGGATGCGGCACCGAAGATCGCGATCTCCTCCGCCTTCGCGGCGATCGCACCTTCCAGTCCCTTGAGGTTGGGGACGAGGACGGGATACGAGACGCCCGGGCGGCGCACGATGCCGGCCAGCACCTTGTCGGTGTCGGCCATCTGCGGGACCCATTTGGGCGAAACGAAGCTGCCGCTTTCCACGACCGTCAGGCCGCTGGCGGCAAGCCGGTCGATCAGGCCGATCTTCGTGGCGACGTCGACCGGCTTCGCCTCGTTCTGCAGCCCGTCGCGCGGGCCGACCTCGACCATCCGGACATGGGCCGGGACGCGCATCGCGCTATTCCGCCTTCGCGACGAAGACGACCAGCTCCTCGCCTTCCGAGGTCTGCTCGCCGGGCTGGAAGCGCACGCGCTCGACCGTGCCGTCCATGGGTGCCAGGATCGTGTGCTCCATCTTCATCGCTTCGAGCACGACGAGCTTCTGGCCGCGCACCACGCTTTCGCCCGCCTTGACATGGACCGCGACGATCTTGCCGGGCATGGGGGCGACGAGCCTGGCGTCGGACGCGGCCCCGCTCTCGGCCGCCGCCAGCGGATCGACGAGCGCGAGCGTGCGGCTCTCGCCGTCGCGGAACAATGTCCATTCGTTCGCGTGGCGCACGAGATGCGCCGTGACCCGGTGGCCGGCGAGATCGGCGACGAGTGCGCCGTCCGCCGCGAGCGTGCCCGAGACCGGCAGCGGGCCGCCGGGAAGATCGAGCACGTAGCCCGCCTTGCGATAATGCGCGTCGACGCGGACCGTCGCGGCCCCGTCGGCGAACATGAGTGCATCGTGGGAATCGCCGTTGAGGCGCCAGCCGTCCGACCGGCTCCACGGCGAATGGGGATCGTTCGTCGCGGTCGCGGCGGTGCGGGCTTCGTGCGCGCGCGTCAGCAGCACGCCGAGCGTGGCAAGGGCGAGCGTCGCGTCGTCGGCCGGTGCGGGTGCCGGAAGCAGCTCGGCGGCGTTGCGCTGGATGAAGCCGGTGTCGATCTCGCCCGCGGCGAACGCCTTGTGGCGCGCCACGCGGGCGAGGAACGCGACGTTGTTGGCGATCCCCGCTACGCGCACGCCCGAGAGCGCGTCGGCAAGCTTGCGCAGCGCCTGCGCGCGGTCCGCACCGTGGACGATCAGCTTGGCGATCATCTGGTCGTAATGGATCGTGACGCTGTCGCCTTCGCGGATGCCGGTGTCGACGCGTACGCCATTGCCTTGCGCCGGGAAGACGAGGCGGTGCAGCTTTCCGGTCGCCGGCAGGAAGTCGCGCGCCGGGTCCTCGGCATAGATGCGCGCCTCGAAGGCGTGGCCGGCGATGCGCAGATCGCCCTGCGCCAGCGGCAGCTTCTCGCCCGACGCGACGCGCAGCTGCCATTCGACGAGATCGAGGCCGCTGATCGCCTCGGTGACGGGATGCTCGACCTGCAGCCGGGTGTTCATTTCGAGAAAATAGAACGCCCCATCGCCGCCCAGCAGGAATTCGACGGTACCGGCACCGCGATAGCCGATCGCCTTGGCGGCAGCGACGGCAGCCGCTCCCATCCGAGCGCGCAGGTCTGCATTGACAGCGGGCGAGGGCGCCTCCTCGATCACCTTCTGGTGGCGGCGCTGCACCGAACAGTCGCGCTCGAACAGATGAATGACATTGCCATGGTTGTCGGCGAAGACCTGGATCTCGACGTGGCGGGCATCGACCACGGCCTTTTCCAGGATCAACTCACCCGAGCCGAAAGCGCTTTCGGCCTCGCCACGCGCTGTGCGGATCGCCTCGAGAAGATCTTCGTCGCGCTCGACCAGCCGCATGCCGCGTCCGCCGCCGCCGGCTGCCGCCTTGACCATCACCGGCAGGCCGATCTTGCGCGATTGCTTTTCGAGGTTGCCGTCGCTTTGGTCGGCGCCCTGATATCCCGGCACGCACGGCACGCCAGCATCGATCATGCGCCGCTTGGCGGCGGCCTTGTTGCCCATGGCAGCGATCGCAGCGGGCGGTGGGCCGATGAAGACCAGGCCCGCTTTCTCGCAAGCCGCGGCGAAGGTTTCGTTCTCGGAGAGAAAACCGTAGCCGGGATGGATCGCATCGGCACCGCTTCGATGGGCGGCTTCGAGAATACAGTCGATGTTGAGGTAGCTCTCTCTGACCGGTGGCGGGCCGATGCGCACCGCCTCGTCGGCGAAGGCTACGTGCGGCGCGTCCTTGTCGGCATCGGAATAGACCGCGACGGTGAGATA
>CAYQDN010000098.1:0-4603 GCA_964416335.1 uncultured Azospirillum sp. | reverse complement strand
CCCTTGTCCCAGGCGAGCTTGAGGCCGACGGCGGCGAAATCGCGCCGGATGCGTTCGTCGAAGGCGCGCCGCACCCGCCACTGCTTGCCCGGCAGCGTCTTGACGCGCGCCTTCAGCGTCTGGCCGACGTCGGAGAAAGCGGCAAGGCCGAGATCCTCGTAGTCGCCGATGATGTGGGCGGCGATTTCGGGATCTCCCGCCAGTGCGTCGAACGACGCGCGCATCGTCTTGGCAGCCGCCGCCGGATCGGCGGAATAGCCGACCGCGACCTCGAAGGTGGCGTAGGCGAAATCCTTCGTCTGGTTCGAGATGATCGTCAGCGTGCCGAACGGGATCGTGTGCAGCGTGCCGTCGGCCGAACGCAGCTTGATCGCGCGCAGGCCCAGCGCTTCGACCGTGCCGGCCTTGTCGCCGAGCTGCACGACGTCGCCCACCGCCAGCACGTCCTCGAGGATCATCGACACGCCGGTGATGAGGTCGCGCACCATGTTCTGGGCGCCGAGACCGACGGCAAGACCGAGGACGCCCGCGCCGGCCAGCAGCGGCGTGACATTGACGCCGATCTCGTTGAGCGTGACGAGGCCCACGAAGATCGCCAGCAGCAGGAACAGGGCGCGCTGCATCAGCGGCAGCAGCGTGCGCACGCGCGCCGAGGTGCGTTCGGTGGGCGCTTCGTTCTCGCCCTTGCGCAACACGTAGCGTTCGAGCCCGGCATTGGCGAATTCCCAGATCGCAAGGGCCGTCACCACGGCGAAGGCGATGGCGAACAGGCCGCCGGCCACGCGCTGGCCGGTCGGCGTGGCGGCGTATTCGAGCGTGCTGATGCCCCAGGCCTGCATGATCGCCAGCAGCGAGAGCCCGCCGATCGCGCCGACGATGAGGCGTCGGCCGGCATTGACGTAGCGGTTCGCACGCTGCTCGAGTGCGGGGAAGCGTTCGCGGAATTCGGGCGCGATCACGAAGGCCTTTTCGATGCCGTAGTTCGTCAGCAGGACGGCCGCGCGCGCGACACCCGCGATCACCAGCGTGAGCAGGCTCGCGCGCACGATGAAGGCGAAACCGTCGGGCCGGATCAGCCAGGCGAACAGCGCCACGATGACGTAGGCGAGGGCCGCGACGTGCCAGTACTTGGCAAGCCCCGGCCCGAGAAAGCCCGCGCGCCCGCGCGCGATCCAGCCTTCGCCGGTCGATGCGCGCATCAGCGCCTCGGCGACCGGCTGGCGGTTCTGCAGCACGACCGCGATCACCATCATCGCGACCACGACGCCGAGCAGCTTGACGATGAAGTTGTGCGCCGGTGCCGGGATGCCCAGCAGCAGGGCCGCTTCGGCCGCGAAATACCAGTAGATCGCGATGTTCGTCACGCGCCGGATCCACAGGAAGATGTAGACCGACGTCTCGTCGTCGAGCGGCACGAGACGCCGGCCGGGATGGCGCGGGGCGAACACCGTGTTCGCCGCAAGGGCGACCGCGCGCGCCAGCACGTTGGCGTTGATGAACGAGATCGCGACGAGGCTTGCCGTGCGCGAAGGCTGGGTAAGGCCGAGCGCCCCCACGGCGACTGCCGCGAAGGCCGCGACCGGCAGCACGCCGACGGCGGCGTCGGCGGCGATCGGGAAAACGCGCCGCCAGTCGCGCCCCACCGCCTGCGCTTCCAGTTTCCGGCGCAGGGGGCCGAGGGCGCGCAAGACCAGCCATTCGGCGATCCAGCCCGAGACGAGCACGGCGACGAGCTTCCACAGGATCTCGACCAGTCGGTCGCGGTTGCGCGTGTCGCCGACCTGGCTGTCGAACCATGCGAGGAACTTGGGCGCGTCGGCGACGAAGGCCGCCGCCTGCAGCACGGCCTGCGTGACGTCCTCGACCTGGTCGGAGAGCTGCTCGGCGAAGGTGCTGGCCACGCGCGCGATCTGCTCGCCCGGCTCGTCGGCCGGCGGCGCGATGGCCGGCACCTGCCCGGTGCGCTGGAGCTGTACCAGCGTCTTCAGCTGGTCGAGCAGGTCCTTGCGACTCGCCTCGTTCTCGATCGTCTGGATCAGCTTTTCGATCTCGTCGGGCGAGGGCGCGTTCTGCGCGGCCGCCGGCAGGGCGGCAAGCAGGGCCGCGAAGACGAAGAACAGCCGCAGCAGCTTCATTGTGTTCCCTGCACCGGTTCCAGGACGACGTAGCCGTCGTCGCGATGGCCGAAATCGCAGATTTCTGGATGCAGGATTTCGGCGAGAATTTCCAGCGATTCGACCAGGCGCGGGCCCGGCCGGTTGAAATAGCGGTTGCCGTCGGCGACGACGACGCGCCCGCCCAGTGCCTGCCACCACGCCTTGCCGGCAAGTGCCGCCAGCTCCTTGCGCGCCCGCGCGATGCCGAAGCCGCAGGGGACCACCAGCACGATGTCGGGTGCCGACGCGACAAGCGCTTCGGGATCGAGCCAGGGCGAATGCTCGCCCGCGACGCCGAACAGGTTTTCCCCGCCCGCCATCGTGACGAGTTCCGGCATCCAGTTGCCGCCGGCCATCGGCGGATCGAGCCATTCGAGCGTGGCCACGCGCGGGCGGGTGTTGGCGCCGGCGCAGCGCTCGGCGATCGCTTCCATCTGGCCGCGCATCTGGGCGGCGAGCGAGGCACCGGCCTCCTTGCGTCCCAGTGCCGTCGCCACGCGCCCGATATCGTCGAGCACGTCGGCAAGGCGGGTCGGGGCAAGGGCGAGGATCTCAGGTCTGGCACCGGTCCATTCGGCAAGGGCCGCCGCGACGTCGGCCGGGCTCACGGCGCAGACCGCGCACAGCGTCTGGGTGACGATCAGGTCGGGTCGCAGGTCGCGCAGCGCATCTGCATCGATCCGGTAGATCGACAGGGCGGCTTCCAGCCGGGCGCGCATGTCGGCCTCGATGGCGGCGGAGGGGCGGGCGGAATCGATGCGGGGGCTGGAGATCGCAGGAAGATCGGCGACCGCGGCGGGGAAATCGCATTCGTGGCTGCGCGCGACCAGTTCGCCGCCCGCACCCAGTGCCGCGACGATTTCCGTCGCCGAGGGCAGCAGCGAGACGACGCGCCTTGCCGCCTGCGTCGATCCTGCCATCGTGCGAAGTGCTCCCTTTGACAGCCGCGCGCTCTCCCGGTCATATACGCCCACAAATCCAAGGGTGCCGCAAGGTGCGGCCCCGCGAGACGATCCAGAGGAACGCTCCATGATCCGCCTCACGCGCCGTGCCGCCCTTGCAGGTGCCGCCCTCGGGCTTGCCGCGCCGTCGCTTGGCCGTGCGCAGGCCCTGATCAAGACATCGGTCGGCGTGCTGCGCCTGTCCTCCTCGGGTCCGGTCTTCATCGCGGCCGAGCGCGGCTACTGGCGCGAGGCGGGGCTCGACGTCGAGCTCAAGTATTTCACCGCCGCCCAGCAGGTTCCCGTCGCGGTCACGTCGGGCGACGCGGATTTCGGCGTCACGGGCCTGACGGCCGCCTTCTACAATCTCGCGGGCAAGGGTGCGCTCAAGATCATCGCGGCACAGAGCCGCGAGGAGAAGGGCTTCGAGCTCAACGCCTACATGGCGACGAACGCGGCGATGGAGAAGGGCTTCCGTTCGGTCAAGGATTTCCCCGGCAAGCGCCTTGCCATCACCACGACGGGCTCGACGTTCCACTACGCGCTCGGCCTGCTCGCGCGCAAATACGGGTTCGATCCGGCCAGCGTCACGCTCGTACCCTTGCAGACGCTGCCCAACATGCAGGCCGCCTTCAAGGGCGCGCAGGTCGATGCGGTGATCGTGCCCGTCACGCTGGCGCGCGCCCTCGAGGCCGACAAGGCGGGCAAGATCCTCGCCTGGGTCGGCGACGAGACGCCGTGGCAGCTGGGCGCGCTCTTCACCAGCCCGCGCGCGATCGCCGAGAAGCGCGACATGGTCGAGCGTTTCATCCGCGGCTATCTGCGCGGGGCGGCCGACTTCAACGCGGCCTTCAACCAGCGCGACGCGGCCGGCAAGGAAGTGCACGGCACGCGCTTCGCCGAGACGATCGGCGTGGTCGCGCGCGCGGTCCAGCAGCCGCCCGAGCTCGTCACGATCGGCCTGCCCTTCGTCGATGCGGGCGGGCGGCTCGACGTGGGCGACCTTTACAGCCAGATCGCCTTCTGGCAGCAATCCGGCCTCGTCGCGCGCGACGTCAACGGCAAGGACATCGTCGATCTTTCCTTCGTGCGCGGGCACATGAACGTGCCGCGGAGCTGAGGTGGAACTCGTCTGCGAAGGAATCGCGCACCGCTATGGCGCGCTCGACGTTCTCGAAGGGATCGACCTGACCGTCCGGGCGGGGGAGTGCCTCGCCCTGCTCGGCCCGTCGGGCTGCGGCAAGTCGACGTTGCTGGGCATCATGGGCGGGATCCTCGAGCCGACATCCGGCAAGGTTTCGGTCGCAGGCTCGCCGCCGCCCGGCTCGCTCAACCCCATCACCTATATCTTCCAGGATTTTGCACTTCTGCCGTGGCGCACGGTCGAGGGCAACGTGGCGCTTGCCCTCGAGCATCGCGCCCTGTCGCCGGCTGAGCTTGCGGCCCGCGTCGACGACGCGCTCGCGCGCACCAGCCTGTCGGATTTCCGCGCGGCGTTTCCCAAAC
>CAYQDN010000097.1:0-4778 GCA_964416335.1 uncultured Azospirillum sp. | reverse complement strand
GCGTCGTCTGCCGCGTCGGAGACGCGATAGCCGGTCTGGACCTGCTTGGAAGCGACGCTGAGGGCGGATTGGGTGGTGCGCAGCGAGGCGAGAGCCACCATTGCGCCGACGTTGGTGTTGATCGAGTTCGACATTGGAGTGGTACCTTTCCTTCTGGAACGGGTTGCAACCGGCTTCTGCCGATCGGTCCATGGACAGGCGTATACGAACACGCAGACGCCGGAACGTCACGGGAAAATTTGTTACTGAATTTATAGTGATAACAACCGAAGCGGTATCAGCGCCCGCGCCGCCTTTTGCCCGGGCTGTTCAATTCATTGATAAATAATGCAGCTGCCGGCCAATGGCTAATCAACCGTTAACAGTCGCAGGCGCCGACGCGGCAGCCACGCAAATACTGCACATCTTTGATTGTGGATCGGGTGATCGCGAATCGGGGGGTGCGCGAACAAAAACGGGGGCGGCCCGTGGGCCGCCCCCGTCCTTGTCGGATGCCGTACCGCGAAGTTAGCGGAACAGGCCCAGCAGGACCGAAGGCTGCTGGTTGGCGATGGACATCGACTGGATGCCGAGCTGCTGGCGGACCTGCAGCGACTGCACCGAGGCCGAAGCCTTGCCGATGTCGGCGTCGACGATCGCGCCGAGACCGGCCGTCGTCGCATCGACGATCGCGTTGACGAAGTCGTTCTGCAGCTTCATCGACCGCGTGTCCGCCGCGTTCGCACCCAGCGACGTGGCGACCTGGCTCTGGAAGACAGCCAGATCGGTGAGCCGGGCCGCCGACGTCGCCGCGTCGGTCGCGCCGGCCAACGTGCCCGTGAACGTGGTGAACGTCGTGTTCACCGCCGCCTGGGTGTTCATCGTCAGCGTCGTGCCCGACGTATCGGCGAGGAAGGTCTTGCTCACCGAAGCGGTCGTCAGCAGGTTGGTGCCGTTGTAGTTCGCCTGGTTGATGAAGTTCTGGACCTGCGACGTCATCGCGTTCAGGTCGGCCGTGTAGATCGCACGCTGGCTGGCGTTGATCCCGCCGTCGGAGAGCTGCGTGATCTTGGCCTGCATGTTGCCGACGAGGTTCGAGATGCTCGTCAGCGCCGCCTGGGTGACGGAGCCGAGGCCCGTACCGTTGGAGAGCGAACCCTGCACGGCCTGGAAGGCCTGAAGGTTGCCGCGGATGCCCTGTGCCACCGAGAAGGTCGAGGCGTCGTCCTGCGCGTCGGCGACGCGATAGCCGGTCTGGACCTGCTTGGAAGCGACGCTGAGGGCGGAGTTGGTGGCGCGCAGCGACGACAGGGCGACCATTGCGCCGACATTGGTATTGATCGAATTCGACATTGAACTGTTCCTTTTCCTTCTGGGTTTAAACAGGGCCGGCTTCTGCCAGTCCCTTCGGTCGTGCGGATAGACAACCATGGGGCGCATCAGAAAATCTTCAAAAAAATTTGCGGATCAATACGTTAGTAAGCTAATTTGTGGAAAAATGATGATTCAAAAAAGTCTATTCATATGACTGAATTTGATAATTTTAAATTGTATGCGCAGTTCAAAAAAGTTTTTCGATGCCGAAAAAACTGCACCGGGCAAATCCACCGGCCGCCCGCCCGAAAAGCCGCCTTATGCAGCCCGATTGACGCCGACCGGCAAGCCGAGTACGAGAAGCGCCCCAAATGCCGCAGAAATGCCGGCCGTGCGGGCGTGGTGAAACTGGTAGACACGCGAGATTTAGGTTCTCGTGACGCAAGTCGTGGGGGTTCAAGTCCCTCCGCCCGCACCAGTTTCCGCCGCCGTCCCGAACGTGCCGCCAGTGCTGCCGGTCCCCGAAATTCCCGCGAGTGGGATGCCATGCAAGTCACCGAAACACTGAACGACGGTCTGAAGCGCGGCTACAAGGTCGTCGTTTCGGCCGCCGACATCGCCGTCAAGATCGACATCGAGCTCGACGACATGTCGAAGAAGATGAACCTGCCGGGCTTCCGTCCGGGCAAGGCGCCCAAGGGCGTGCTCAAGCAGCGCTACGGCCAGTCCGTGATGGGCGAGGTGCTGCAGAAGGCGGTGCAGGATTCGTCGAGCCAGGCGATCCTCGAGCGCGGTCTCAAGCCGGCGCTCCAGCCGCAGATCGAGGTCGTCAGCTTCGCCGAGGGCAAGGACCTCGAGTACAACCTCGCGGTCGAGCTGCTGCCCGAGATCGCCCCGGTCGACTTCAAGTCGATCGAGCTCGTGCGCCTCAAGGCCGAGCCGGGCGAGGCGGAGATCGCCAAGGCGCTCGACAGCCTCGCGCGTTCGCAAAAGCAGACCAAGACGGTCGAAGAGGCCCGTGCGGCCAAGTCGGGCGACACGCTCGTCATCGACTTCGAGGGCTTCCTCGACGGCGTGCCGTTCAATGGCGGCAAGGGCAGCGACCACGCGCTGGAGCTGGGCTCCAACCAGTTCGTCAAGGGCTTCGAGGACCAGCTGGTCGGCAAGAAGGTCGGCGACAAGTGCGACGTCAACATCGTCTTCCCCGAGCAGTACGTGAACGACACGCTTGCCGGCAAGCCGGCGACGTTCAAGGTCGCGATCAAGGAACTGCGCGAGGCGGTCCCGCTGACGCAGGACGACGAATTCGCCAAGGGCCTCGGCTTCGACGATCTCGAGACGCTCAAGAAGGCGGTCAAGGACCAGCTCGGCCGCGAGCTCACGCGCCACGCGCGCACCAAGCTCAAGCGCCAGCTTCTCGACAAGCTCGCCGACACGCACAGCTTCCCGGTCCCGCCCGGCATGGTCGAGGCCGAGTTCACCCAGATCTGGAGCCAGGTCGAGGAAGAGCGCAAGCGCGGCTACGAGGATCCCGAGCACAAGGGCAAGACCGACGACGCGATCAAGGCCGAGTACAAGGCCATCTCCGAGCGCCGCGTGCGCCTGGGGCTGCTGCTGGCCGAGATCGGCCGCGCCAACAACGTCCAGGTCGCCCAGGAAGAGGTGAACCGGGCGCTTGCCGACCAGGCGCGCCGCTATCCCGGGCAGGAGCGCGAGGTCGTCGACCTCTACCGCAAGAACCCGGAAGCGCTCGCCCAGCTGCGCGCACCGATCTTCGAGGACAAGGTGATCGACTTCATCGTCGAGCTCGCCAAGGTCACCGAGAAGGAAGTCTCGGCCGAGGAACTCACCAAGGACGCCGAAGCGGCCTGACCTTCGGGACTGCCGGAACAGGCGGCGGCGCGGGTAAAAACCCCCGCCGCCGTTTTTGTGTTAGCCGGCTCACATGGTCGGCCGCGCCCGACCGGCCTACATATATTCCAGACCGCCGCCAATTCCCGGGAGCTGCCTCCATGTCGATCGACGTCCAGATGAACACCCTCGTGCCGATGGTCGTCGAACAGACGGCCCGCGGCGAACGCGCCTTCGACATCTACTCGCGCCTGCTGAAGGAGCGGATCATCTTCCTCGTCGGTCCGGTCAACGACGCGGTGTCGAGCCTGATCTGCGCGCAGCTCCTGTTCCTCGAGAGCGAGAACCCCAAGAAGGACATCTCGCTCTACGTGAACTCGCCCGGCGGCGTGGTGACCTCCGGTCTCGCGATCTACGACACGATGCAGTACATCCGCCCGGACGTGGCGACCGTGTGCATCGGCCAGGCCGCGTCGATGGGTTCGCTGCTGCTGAGTGCGGGCGCCAAGGGCAAGCGCTTCTCGCTGCCCAACTCGCGCATCATGGTCCACCAGCCGTCGGGCGGTGCCCAGGGCCAGGCGACCGACATCGAGATCCAGGCGCGCGAGATCCTGAACCTGCGCCGGCGCCTCAACGACATCTACGTGCGCCACACCGGCCAGCCGGTCGAAGGGATCGAGGCAGCCCTCGAGCGCGACAAGTTCATGAGCCCGGACGAGGCGAAGTCGTTCGGCCTGATCGACGAAGTCGTGATCGAACGCCCGCCGCGTCCGGACGAAGCCAAGGCGGCCTGATTTCCCTAAAATCCGCGCGGTTTTTCGCGGCTGGCACGCGCCTTGTATCGGCGGGAGGCGGGCCCTATCTTTGGCCTGCTGCGGTGTGCGTTCGTTCCCCGTGGGTTCCCGTTCGGTTTGTCCCGACGGTCCGGCGGGTTCGGTTGCCGCAACGGCAGGTGAGGGCTAACATCCAATCAAGTCCGGAGTCCCCAATCCAGGGGTGGCCGGACGGAGCGGTGAAGGAATGAACAAGTCCTCGGGCGATTCGAAGAACACCCTCTACTGCTCGTTCTGCGGCAAGAGCCAGCACGAGGTCCGCAAGCTCATCGCGGGCCCGACTGTATTCATCTGCGATGAATGCGTCGAACTGTGCATGGACATCATCCGCGAGGAACACAAGACCACGCTGGTCAAATCCCGCGACGGCGTGCCGACGCCCAAGGACATCTGCACGGTCCTCGACGACTACGTGATCGGACAGGACCACGCCAAGCGCGTGCTGTCGGTCGCCGTGCACAACCACTACAAGCGCCTTTCGCACGGCCAGAAGGGCAACGAAGTCGAGATCGCCAAGTCGAACATCCTGCTGGTCGGCCCGACGGGCTGCGGCAAGACGCTGCTGGCGCAGACGCTGGCCCGCATCCTCGATGTACCTTTCACCATGGCCGACGCCACCACGCTCACCGAAGCGGGCTATGTCGGCGAGGACGTCGAGAACATCATTCTCAAGCTGCTGCAGAACGCCGACTACAATGTCGAGCGCGCCCAGCGCGGCATCGTCTACATCGACGAGGTCGACAAGATCAGCCGCAAATCCGACAACCCCTCGATCACCCGCGACGTCTCGGGCGAGGGCGT
>CAYQDN010000096.1:0-5257 GCA_964416335.1 uncultured Azospirillum sp. | reverse complement strand
CCGTCGAGGTGCTGCGCGCCGGCTACAAGCCGCTCGTGCACCCGAGTGCAAGGCTGGCCGTCTAGGCGGCCGCGTTGCAGAATTTCGCGAGCTTGATGTCGCGCATCGTGAGGCCGCCCGCATCGTGCGTCGACAGCACGATGTCGACCTTGTTGTAGACGTTGAACCACTCGGGATGGTGGTCCATCTTCTCCGCCTTCAGCGCCACGCGCGTCATGAAGGCGAAGGCGGCGTTGAAATCGGCGAATCTGTAGGAGCGGGCGATCGCGTCGCGCCCCGGGACTTCGGTCCAGCCTTCGAGGCCCGCCAGCGCTTCGTTGCGGGCGGCCCCGCTCAGTCGTTCGGCCATACGTCGCCTCCGCTCGGCTTGGCACGGGCGACAGGCCCGCGCTAGGCTCGAACCCATCATGTCCGAGCCTTCGCGTCCAGCCCCCGATCTCGCCGAAATCGAACGCCTCGCCGAAATGGCGCTGGCGGCGATCCCGGCGGAGCTGCGCCGGCACGTCGCCGACGTCGTGCTGCGCGTCGAGGATTTCTGCGACGAAGAGACCGAGAAGGAGATGGATCTCGAAAGCCCGTGGGAGCTGATGGGGCTCTATCGCGGCATCGACATGATCCGCGATTCGACGACGACGGTGCGCACGCAGCCCGACATGATCTTCCTCTACCGCCGGCCGCTGCTCGACTATTGGTGCGAGACGGGCGAGGATCTCTACCGGCTCGTGCGCAACGTGATGATCCACGAGATCGGCCACCATTTCGGCTTCTCCGACGAGGACATGGAATTTCTCGAACGGCAGGCCGACGAGGAAAGCGAGCGCACGACGTGAGCAAGGACAGCGACGACACGACGAACGGCAACGGCGGCGGCGTTCCGGCAAGCCAAGCCGATCTCGAACTGGTCGAGGCGGCGCGGCACGCGATCGCCAAGCTCTATACCGAGAACCGCCACCATATCGGCTCGGCGCTGCGCACGCGCTCGGGGCGCATCTTCACGGCCGTGCATCTCGACACCTATGTCGGTCGCGCGTCGGTCTGTGCCGAGGCCGTGGCGCTGGGCCGCGCCATCGCCGAGGGCGAAAGCGAGATCGAGACGATCGTCTCGGTGCGCCATCCGCGCCCGGCCGAGGCCGACCGCACGATCCGCATCGTCAGCCCGTGCGGCATCTGCCGCGAGATGCTGGCCGATTTCGCCCCCGACTCGCAGGTCATCGTGCCCGGCGAAGACGGGCCGGTCGGGGTGCCGGTGGATGTGCTTCTTCCCCGCAAATATTCCGTGCCGAAACGGCGAAATCCGCGGGCGTGAACATTAATTGTTTTCTTATCAAGGCGTTAACGCTGGTCCGGCAGTTGACCAATTAACGATTCTGGTATAATATTCTTGAAATTCGCTTGCTTGTTGTACGTGACGAGAATCTAGCCTATCTGACTAAAAAGAAAGGCCAACCGATGTTCGGCCGCCAGAGGAATACGATGGCTCTACCACCAAGACCAGGCATGCCGGGGAAGCCCGGAGCCGCAGCTCCGTCAAACAAGATGCCGCTCGGCACGCTCGTCGTGACCGGGCAGACCTGCCCGGAAAGCGGCATCTGGGAAAGCCAGGGCACGCCTTCGGGCCGCTCTTCGTTCCCCAAGGGTACGCGCATGCCGGCGTACGACAAGAAGTCGTGCGTCTGGAAGCTCGTCCGTTATCCTTAAGACGGAAGTCACGCCGATGCGTCTTCTCGCGATCGCCATTCTCGCCCTTACCCTTGCCGTCGCCGGCCTCCAGATGATGGCCGAAGACGGTTCCGCCCGCGCCCACGCGCCGGGCACCACCGCCGCCGAATAAAGCGGCGCGACACCGAACGAAAAACGGGCGGGATCGGAATACCGGTCCCGCCCGTTTTCTTTTGTGCGGCCGGAGCGCCTACTTGCGCGCGACCATCAGCTTCTTGATCTCGGCGATGGCCTTCGCGGGGTTGAGGCCCTTCGGGCACGTCTTCGTGCAGTTCATGATCGTGTGGCAGCGATAGAGGCGGAACGGATCCTCGAGATTGTCGAGCCGTTCGCCCGTCGCCTCGTCGCGGCTGTCGGCGATCCAGCGATAGGCCTGCAGCAGGACGGCGGGGCCGAGATAGCGGTCGCCGTTCCACCAGTAGCTCGGGCAGCTCGTCGAGCAGCAGAAGCACAGGATGCATTCCCACATGCCGTCGAGCTTCTGGCGCTCTTCGGGGCTCTGCGGGCGCTCGCGGTCGGGCGGCGGCGTCTCGCTCTTCAGCCACGGCTCGATCGAGCGCAGCTGCGCATAGGCCTGGCTCAGGTCGGGGACGAGATCCTTGATCACCGGCATGTGCGGCAGCGGATAGATCTTCACGTCGCCTTCGCACTCTTCAATACCCTTGGTGCAGGCGAGCGTGTTCGTGCCGTCGATGTTCATCGCGCACGAGCCGCACACGCCCTCGCGGCACGAGCGGCGGAAGGTCAGCGTCGGGTCGGTCTCGTTCTTGATCTTGATCAGCGCGTCGAGAACCATCGGTGCCGTCTTGTCGAGATCGAGCGTGTAGGTGTCGACGCGCGGGTTGGCACCCGTGTCCGGGTCCCAGCGGTAGATCTTGAAAGTCTTGGTCCGCTTGGCACCGACGGGTGCGGGCCAGGACTTGCCCGGCTGGACCTTCGAATTGGCGGGAAGCGTGAACTCGGCCATGGGGATCGCTCAGCCTTTCGGGAACTTCAGTACACACGCGCCTTGGGCGGGAAGGACTGGACCTCGTTGGTGAGCGAGGTCAGCACGACGGGGCGGTAGGCAAAGTCGACTTTGCCCTTGGCGTCGAGCCAGGCGATCGTGTGCTTCATCCAGTCCTTGTCGTCGCGGTTCGGGTAGTCCTCGCGGGCATGCGCCCCGCGGCTTTCCTTGCGGTTGAGTGCGGACTCGAGCGTGACCACCGCCTGGGCGATCAGGTTGTCGTATTCGAGCGATTCGACGAGGTCGGAGTTCCACACCAGCGAACGGTCCGACACGCCGATGTCGCCGTTCTTGGCGAAGGTCGCCGCGATCAGCTTCGAGCCTTCGGCGAGCACGTCGCCCGTGCGGTAGACCGCACAGTTGTTCTGCATGATGCGCTGCATCTCGGCGCGCAAGGCCGCGGTGGGTGCCGGCCCCTTGGCGTGGCGCATCTTGTCGAAGCGCGCGAGGCACCCCTCGCCCGCCCCCTTGGGCAACGGCTTGTGCGGCTTGCCGGGCTGGACGAGCTCGGCCGCCCGGATCGCGGCGGCCCGCCCGAACACGACGAGATCGAGCAGCGAGTTGGAGCCGAGGCGGTTGGCCCCGTGCACCGACACGCATGCCGCCTCGCCGATCGCCATCAGGCCGGGCACGACGGTCGCCGTGCCGTTCTTCATCGTCACGACTTCGCAGCGATGGTTGGTCGGGATGCCGCCCATGTTGTAGTGCACGGTCGGCAGGACCGGGATCGGCTCCTTCGTCACGTCGACGCCCGCGAAGATCTTCGCGGTCTCGGAAATGCCGGGCAGGCGCTCGTGCAGCAGCTTGGCGTCGAGATGCTCGAGATGCAGGTGGATGTGGTCCTTGTGCTGGCCCACGCCGCGACCCTCGCGGATCTCCATCGTCATCGCGCGGCTGACGACGTCGCGCGAGGCGAGGTCCTTGGCCGAGGGCGCATAGCGCTCCATGAAGCGCTCGCCGTTGGAGTTGGTGAGATAGCCGCCTTCGCCGCGCGAGCCTTCGGTGATCAGGCAGCCCGCCCCGTAGATGCCCGTCGGGTGGAACTGGATGAACTCCATGTCCTGCAGCGGCAGGCCGGCACGCAGCGCCATCGCGTTGCCGTCGCCGGTGCAGGTGTGCGCCGAGGTCGCCGAGAAATAGGCGCGCCCGTAGCCGCCGGTGGCGAGTGCGACGAGGTGTGCATGGAAACGGTGCAGCGTGCCGTCGAGCAGGTTCCACGCCATCACGCCGCGGCACTGGCCTTCCTCGTCCATGATCAGGTCGAGAGCGAAATACTCGATGAAGAACTCGGCGTTGTTCTTGAGGCTCTGCTGATAGAGCGTGTGCAGGATCGCATGCCCGGTGCGGTCGGCGGCCGCACACGTGCGCTGGGCGACACCCTTGCCGTAGTCCGTCGTCATGCCGCCGAACGGGCGCTGGTAGATCTTGCCCTCGCCCGTGCGGCTGAACGGCACGCCGTAATGCTCGAGCTCGATGATCGCCGGGATGGCTTCCTTGCACATGTACTCGATCGAATCCTGGTCGCCGAGCCAGTCGGAGCCCTTGACCGTGTCGTACATGTGCCAGCGCCAGTCGTCGGCCCCCATATTACCGAGCGCCGCCGAGATCCCGCCCTGTGCCGCGACCGTGTGGCTGCGCGTCGGGAAGACCTTCGAGATGCACGCGGTCTTCAGGCCCTTGGCCGCCATGCCGAACGTGGCGCGAAGGCCCGCACCGCCCGCACCCACGACGACGACGTCGTAGATGTGGTCGACGACCTTGTAGGCCTGGCCGCCCAGCGACGGTGACGAAGCATCGGGCATCAGATCAGCCTCCGAAAGCGAGCTTGAGAACGGCGACGACGCCGAACGCGCCGAACAGCACGGCACCGCCATTCACGGCGAGCAGCGAGGCGACCTTGAGCGCCTCGCAATGCACGTAATCCTCGATGACGACCTGCACGCCCAGGCGCGCATGCTGGAACGTCGCGGCGATCAGCGCGATCAGCAGCACCGCGACGACGGGCGAGGCGACCCACGCCTTGAGGGCCGGCAGCGGCGCGCCGGCAAGGCCGATCACCGACACGACGAACCAGATCGTCAGCGGAATGAGTGCGATCGCGGTGACGCGCTGGCCCCACCAGTGATGCGTGCCGTCCTTGGCCGAGCCGAGGCCGCGCGCGCGGCCGAGATCGGAGCGAAGCGATTTTCCGTTTCCGGCCATCTTCACTTCCCTCCCAGCAGGCCGAGGCCGATCGACCAGGCGAGCATCGTCGCGGCGATCGTGAAGGCGAGGACCGCCCAGCCGGATTTCTCGACCGTCGGCAGATCGAAGCCCATGCCGGCATCCCAGAACAGGTGCCGGATGCCGTTGGCGAGATGATAGAAAAGCGCCACCGACCAGCCGAACAGCAGCAGCATGCCGACGCTCGAGCCGATGAAGGCGTTGACCTTCGCGTAGGCGTCGGGCCCGGTCGCCGCGGCGACCAGCCAGCACACCAGCAGCAGCGTGCCGACGGCGAGCGCCACGCCGGTGATGCGGTGCAGGATCGAC
>CAYQDN010000095.1:0-5847 GCA_964416335.1 uncultured Azospirillum sp. | reverse complement strand
TCGAGGCGTCGTCTGCCGCGTCGGAGACGCGATAGCCGGTCTGGACCTGCTTGGAAGCGACGCTGAGGGCGGACTGGGTGGTGCGCAACGAGGCCAAGGCCACCATTGCGCCGACATTGGTATTGATGGAGTTCGACATGGGTTTGATCTTTCCTGTTCTAGGGTTTCTCCCAGCATTCTGCTGAGGGACCTGCGACCCCCCTTCCGGTTTGGAAGGAACATCGCCTGTGAGAAGGACCGTACACAGGTGTAGGACGGACTACAAGGCATATTTTTAAAATTTGATACTTTTTTTGCGCAAATACAGGAACGTTTTGTTCAATCGGCAAAATATCTTTGTTTATCAATTGTATAATAGAATAATGCATCCGGCCCGGGCAGCCCCTATAATCGCCCTATGATTCGCGTCGCCCGATTCCTCGGTCTTTTTCTGGCTCTTTCGGCCCCCCTCCCCCTTGCCGCCCAGACCGCGCGCGAGGGCCTGCCGATCCCGCGCTTCGTCACGCTGCGGTCCGAAGAGGTCAATCTGCGCACCGGGCCGGGCGTGCGCTATCCGGTCGAGTGGGTTTTCGTGCGCCGGCAGATGCCGGTCGAGATCCTGCAGGAGTTCGAGAACTGGCGGCGCATCCGCGATGCCGAAGGAACCGAAGGCTGGGTGCACCAGAGCATGCTGACCGGAAGGCGTGCGGCCGTCGTCACCGGCGAGATCCGCAACCTGCACCGCCGCCCCGAAGCGGAAGCCCCCGTCGTCGCGCGCGTCGAGCCTGGCGTGATCGGTGCGTTGCTCGAATGCAAGGACGCCTGGTGCCGCATCGAGACCGGCGGCTTCCGCGGCTGGCTGACGCGCGGCGAGATCTGGGGCGTCTATCCCAACGAAGCGGTGAAGTAGGCCCTTACGCGAAATCAGCCGCGAGGGCCGCGCGCACGGGCCCGGGCAGGATCGCCATGTGGCCGTATTCCGGATGGTCGAGGCCGAGCACGATCCGCGCGCCCTCCGTGCGGAACGCGGCGATCTGCTCGGCCGCGAACGGGAAGCGCAGGAAATGCACGGACGAGGTCTTGCCGTCGTCCTTCGTGCGCTCGACATCGGTCTCGGCGACGGCGGCGACGCGGGCCCCCGCGACCTCGAAGAAGATGTGGCGTTCGATATGGCCGAGCCTGGCCAGCGTGTGCGCGCGCACGACCGGATCGGGGATCTCGAGCATCAGCGTGGCGACGAGTTCGCTGCCCTGCGGGATCAGCGGATTGAAGGCCGCAAGCTCGTCGGCGATCTGCGGCTCGCCGCCCTTCTCGATGAACAGCATCTCGTGCACCTGATGCCACATCGTCTGGTAATTCTCGAAATGGAAGGTCGCGACGGGGCCGACCTCGACGCGCCGGCGCTTCTTGAGCGCCACGATGCCCTCGCGCAGCGCCTTGCGCTCGCGCGCATAGTCGGCGATCGGCAGGATGTCGGCACGCGTGATCTGTCGCTTGAGCGTCGCGGTCATCGGAATTCTCCTACGCCAGGCCGTAGGCCTTGGCGAACAGCTCGATGGGATGCATCGAGTGGTCGATCGTCGGCAGGTCGGCCTCGCCCAGCCGTTCGAGCCCCTGCACGATATGCTCGCCCGCGAGCGGGCATTCCGAGGCGAGATACGTCTTGGCGTTCTTGGCGACGGTGCGCGCGACCGGCTTGCCGACTTTCAGTGCGGTCTCGAAATTGTTCTTCATCACGCCCCACGAGCCGCCATGGCCCGAGCAGCGCTCGATGATCGCCACGTCGATCTTGGGCACGAGGCGCAGCATCTCGGCGGCCTTGGGCCCCATGTTCTGCGCGCGCGCGTGGCAGGCGAAATGCACCGACACGCCGCCGTCGAGCGGCTGCAGGCCGGGGGCGAGCCCGTGCTTCTTGTGGATGTCGACGACGTATTCGGCCACGTCGAACGTGGCGTTGGCGAGCTTGGCGACCAGCGGATCGTCGGGGACGATCAGCGGCCATTCGAATTTCAGCATCAGCGCGCAGGACGGGATCAGCGCCACGATGTCGTAGCCTTCGTCGATGAGCGGGCTCATCTCGGCGGCGACCGCGCGCGCGTTGGCGGCGACCTTCTCGATCTCGCCATGTTCGAGCTGCGGCATGCCGCAGCATTTCGGGTAGACGACCTTGCAGTCCACGCCGTTGTGCGCGAGCACGGCGCGCGTCGCCATGCCGATATTCGGATTGTTGTAGTTGACGAAGCAGGTCGCATAGAGCGCCGCCTTGCGCTTGCCGAAGGCCGGCGCCTTGTCGTTGAGCGCCAGCGGCTCGCGCCTGGCGCGTACGGCGAAGGTGGTGCCGTGGAATTTCGGCAGGGCCGCCTCGGCATGCACGCCGGCGACCTTCTCGAGCAGGCCGCGCGTCGTCGCGTTCTTCGTGTCGGACGCCCAGTTGGCGATACCGGGGACGAGTGCGGCGAGCTTGCCGTTGCGGTCGGTCTTGGTCAGTTCCTTCTCGACGAAGGGGACCTTGCCCTTCTTCGCCTCGACGGCGCGGTAGCGCAGCATCAGATGCGGGAAATCGAGATTGAATTCGTGCGGCGGCACGTAGGGGCACTTCGTCAGGAAGCACATGTCGCACAGCGTGCAGGCGTCGACGACGTCCTTGAACGCCGAAGAGGGCACGTCTTCCATCACCTCGTTGGGAGAGTTATCGACGAGATCGAACAGCTTGGGGAACGAGTCGCACAGGTTGAAGCAGCGCCGGCAGCCATGGCAGATGTCGAACACGCGGCGCAGCTCGGCATCGAGCTTGGCCTCGTCCCAGAAATCGGGATTGGTCCAGTCGATCTTGTGGCGGGTCGGTGCTTCGAGACTGCCTTCGCGCATGTCGCTCTCCGCTTGGAAAACGTAACGGCCCCCCGCGCGTTGCCGCGACGGGGGGCCGGAACGGCGTCCGCCTTACATCGTCTTCAGTGCCTGGAGCGTCTTGGAGAACTTGCCGGCGTGCGACTTCTCGGCCTTGGCGAGCGTCTCGAACCAGTCGGCGATCTCGTCGAAGCCTTCCGAACGCGCATCCTTGGCCATGCCGGGATACATGTCGGTGTATTCGTGCGTCTCGCCGGCGATCGACGCCTTGAGGTTCAGCTCCGTCGTGCCGATCGGCTCGCCCGTCGCCGGATCGCCCGTCTCCTCGAGGAATTCGAGATGGCCGTGCGCGTGGCCCGTCTCGCCTTCCGCCGTCGAGCGGAACACCGCCGCGACGTCGTTGTAGCCTTCCACGTCGGCCTTCTGGGCGAAGTAGAGATAGCGGCGGTTGGCCTGGCTCTCGCCGGCGAACGCGTCCTTGAGATGCTTCTCGGTCTTGGTTCCCTTGAGCTTGGGCATTGTGAGGCTCCCTCGTTCCATCGGTGGCGTTTGGTTGCCGCGGATCCTGTCGCGGTCCGTCCCGGGCAGCGGCCCGAGGCGCCACTTGTATGGACCCTTGAATCGACAGGGTCAATAGTCTGGAACTATTCCAAACTAGTTGCGAGCTGTTTGCAATTACAGTGGAATTTTATTTCGGTGCGACCCGCACGACGACGTCGACGCGCGCCACGCGCATGCCTTCCGGGGCCGCCGGAAGGGCCGACAGCGACACCTGCTCGACCGGGATGTCCTGCAGGCGGCCTTCGGCCTCGAAATAGAAATGATGGTGCGCCCCGGTGTTGGTGTCGAAATACGAGCGGCCCGGCTCGACGACGACCTCGCGCAGCAGCCCGCTCTGCGTGAACTGGTTGAGCGTGTTGTAGATCGTGGCGAGCGACACGATCAGGCCGGCCTCCTTGACCTCGCCGCGCAACTGCTCGGCCGTCAGGTGGCGATGGCCGCCTTCCTGCAGCACGCGCATCAGCTGCACGCGCTGGCGGGTCGGGCGCAGGCCGGCGGCCTTGAGGGCGGCGATCGCGGATGCGTAGGGACGCTCGCTGGTCATGCCCGAATATATATCCCCGCGGGCCGCGAATTGAAAGACCTGCGCCGGACTCTGGAATCGCTCCAAACCGGTGCCGTCAGCCCGGGAAGCCGAAACCCTGCAGGAAATCGTTGAGGAAATGGGCCGCCACCGCGACCCAGATCGTGCCCGACAGGCGCACGAACCAGCCCAGCAGACACCCGAACAGGAAGACCGAGACCGAAAGATACGCAAGCGTCGCCGGCCCCATCTCGACCAGGGCAAGCCAGCCCGGGACCAGCATCAGCGCATAGAGGGCGGCCGCCAGCGCGTTCGCCGGCCAGAACGCGAACCGCAGGCGCAGCGCCTTCAATACGAGGCCGCGGAACACGAACTCCTCGCACAGCGAAGCGAACAGCAGGCCGACGCTGGCGACGAAGAAGCCGGGTACCGACACCGGCGGGATCGCGATCCACACCGATCCCGTCAGCACCTCGACGAAGCGTGCCGCGAACGTCGCCGCAAGCACGGCAAGCCAGGCAAGATACATATGCGTGCCGGGCCGCTGGTCGATCGCCGCACGCGGATCGAGACGCTCGACGAACGCGACCCAGCAAAGCGGCACGGCAAGCCAGATCGCCACCCGCCACGCCTCGGCGATCAGGCGGGCGGTTGGCACGTCGTCGGCGGCAAGGTCGCTGACGGGGATCGCCGCAAGACGCGCGATCCACACGGCGAACAGCACGAACACGAACTGCCACGGCCGCGCGAGGGCCGCGGGCTTCGCGAAATTCATTGGCTCAGAAATCGACGCAGCGCCCCGCACGCTCCCAGTCGCCATAGCGCGTGGGCTCCGGCCCGGCCGGGCCGCCGGTTTCCGCCGGCGGCTTGGGTGCGGGCTTCGCCGGGGCCGGCGTGGCCGCGGTATCGGGGGCGGGTTTCCGGATCTTCGCTTCGTCCATGCCCAAGGATATGCGGCTTTTGCCGCCAGCCGGCAAGACTTGAACAAACGGCCGACCGCACTTACTTCCAAGGGCATGAACTACGCAAAGACCGCCCTCCTGCTGGCCGCCATGACCGGCCTGTTCCTCGCCATCGGCTATGCGCTGGGGGGCGAGGGCGGCATGGTCATCGCCTTCGTCGTGGCGGCGGCCATGAATCTCTTCGCCTACTGGAACGCCGACAGGATGGTGCTGTCGATGTACGGCGCACGCGAGGTGGGCCCGGACGAAGCGCCCGGCTTCCACCGCATCGTCGCGGGTCTTGCCGCCAATGCCGGCCTGCCGATGCCCAAGGTCTATCTGATCGACGATCCGCAGCCCAACGCGTTCGCCACCGGGCGCAATCCCGCGAACGCCGCCGTCGCCGCCACGCGCGGCCTGCTCGAGATGCTCGACGAGTGCGAGATCGCCGCCGTGATGGCGCACGAGCTGGCGCACGTGAAGAACCGCGACACGCTGACCATGACGGTGACCGCGACGATCGCGGGGGCCATCGGCATGCTCGCCAATTTCGCGATGATGTTCGGTAGTTCGAACAACCGCGAGCGCGGCGGGCTTGGCATCGTCGGCACGCTTGCCGTGATGATCGTCGCCCCGCTCGCCGCAAGCCTCGTCCAGATGGCGATCAGCCGCTCGCGCGAATACGAGGCCGACCGCGTGGGTGGGGAGATCAGCGGCGATCCGCTCGCCCTTGCGTCCGCACTGGAAAAGATCGCGCAGGGTGTCGCGCACATCCCGAGCGACGCGGCCGAGCGCAACCCCGCGACCGCTCACCTCTTCATCATGAATCCGCTCGGCGGTTCGGGGATGGACGGCCTGTTCTCCACCCACCCGAACCCGGCGAACCGCATCGCCGCACTCGTCGAGCAGGCGCGCGGCATGGCGCCGGCGGGTACGGCACGGCGCAGTTCGGTCCCGCCGACCGGCGGCCGGACGCGGGGCCCGTGGGGCTGAAGC
>CAYQDN010000094.1:0-5995 GCA_964416335.1 uncultured Azospirillum sp. | reverse complement strand
TTTCGCCGCATTCGCAAGCACGACAGCGCGCGTCCGCTGGCGTATAGTCGCCCCCGCACCGCAAGCCGACGGACCGCTCCATGCGTCGTGGGATCATCGCCCTCGTAATCCTGCTTTTCCTCGCCATCGCCGGCGGGAGTGCCGCCACGCTTGCGGGCCTGTGGTATTTCGGCCGCGGCCTGCCCGACCACAAGGCGCTTGCCGAATACCAGCCCTCGATCACCACGCGCGTGCACGCGGCCGACGGGCGCATCCTTGCCGAATTCGCGATCGAGCGGCGCACCTTCGTTCCCTACGACGCGATCCCCAAGCGCGTGATGAACGCGTTCCTCGCCGCCGAGGACAAGACGTTCTTCACCCATCCCGGCGTGAGCCTGCCCGACATCGCGCGCGCCGCCCTCCAGAACGTCGCGAACCTTGGTGCGCGCCGGCCGGTGGGCGCCTCGACGATCACGCAGCAGGTCGCCAAGAACATGCTGCTGACCAACGAGGTGTCGCTCGAGCGCAAGGCCAAGGAAGCGATCCTGGCGCTGCGCATCGAGGAGTCGCTGTCCAAGCGGCGCATCCTCGAGCTCTATCTCAACGAGATCTATCTGGGCTTCGGCAGCTACGGTGTCGCGTCCGCGGCGACCAACTATTTCGACCGCTCGCTCGACGAGCTGACGCTCGCCGAGGCGGCGTTCCTTGCCGTATTGCCCAAGGCACCCAACAACTACGACCCGCGCCGCTACATGGACCGGGCGCGCGAACGGCGCGACTGGGTGCTGGGCCGCATGCTGGAAGACGGCCACATCACGCAAGGTGCCTACGAGGAAGCGCGCGCCACGCCGATCGCCACGCGCCAGCGCGGGCCCGAGGACACCGTGCGCGCCGACTATTTCGCCGAGGAGGTGCGCCGCGAACTTGCCGCACGCTTCGGCGAGCGCGAGCTGTTCCGCGGCGGCCTCAACGTGCGCACGACGATGGACCCGAAGATCCAGGCGGCGGCCGAGACGGCGCTGCGCCGCGGCCTCGTCGCCTACGACCGGCGCCATGGCTGGCGCGGGGCCATCGGGAAGATCGATAATAGTGTTGCCGACTGGCGCCGCCAGCTCGTCGCCTGGCCGCGCCCCGCGGGCGCCTTGCCCGAATGGCAGGTCGCCGTGGTGCGCGGCCTTGCCAATGACGGCGCCGAGCTCGGCTTCGTCGACGGCTCGGCGGGTGCCTTGCCGGTCGAGGAGATGCGCTGGGCGCGCCGCACCGAGAAGGACCAGCGCGTGGGGGCGGCGGTGCGCGTGCCCGCCGACGTCGTTTCGGTCGGCGACGTGATCCTCGTCGAGCCGCTGGCGGCCGCACGGCGCTTCGCGTTGCGCCAGATCCCGGCCGTGGCCGGCGGCGTGGTCGCGATGGACCCGCACACCGGCCGCGTCAAGGCGCTGGTCGGCGGGTGGAGCTACGAGCTCAGCCAGTTCAACCGCGCCATCCAGGCGATGCGCCAGCCCGGCTCGTCGTTCAAGCCGTTCGTCTACCTGCCGGCCCTCGACAGCAACTTCACGCCCGCAAGCCTGATCCTCGACGCCCCCATCGTCGTCGACCAGGGGCCGGGCCAGCCGGCGTGGCGCCCGGCCAACTACTCGCGCAACTTCTATGGGCCCTCGCCGATGCGCGTGGGCATCGAGCAGTCGCGCAACCTGATGACGATCCGGCTTGCCCAGGCCGTCGGCATGGAGAAGGTCGCCGAGACGGCCGAGAAGCTCGGCGTCGTCGACAAGCTGCCGCCGAGCCTCGCGATGGCGCTGGGGGCGGCCGAGACGACGCTGATGCGCATGACCACGGCCTACGCGATGTTCGTCAATGGCGGCCGGCGCATCGAGCCCACGCTGATCGACCGCGTGCAGGACCGCAACGGGCGCACCGTCTTCCGCCACGATGCGCGCGAATGCGAGACATGCCGCAGCGATCTGTGGCTGCCCGACATGACGCCGCCCGACCTGCCGGACACGCGCGCCCAGGCGATCGATCCGCTCAGCGCCTACCAGATGGTGTCGATGCTGCAGGGCGTGGTCGAGCGGGGCACGGCGCGCCGCCTTCGCGAACTCAACCGGCCGCTCGGCGGCAAGACCGGGACGACGAACGATTCGTTCGACGCATGGTTCCTCGGCTTCTCGCCCGACCTTGCCGTCGGCGTGTGGGTGGGCTTCGACAATCCGCGTACGCTCGGCCCCAACGAGACGGGCGCTTCGGTCGCCGTCCCGATCTTCCGCGACGTGATGGCCGAAGTCCTGCAGGGCACGCCGGTCGTCCCGTTCCGCACGCCGCCGGGCATCCGCCTCGTGCGCGTCAACCCGCAGACCGGTGCGCCCGCGCGCCCCGGCGAACGCGACGCGATCTGGGAAGCCTTCAAGCCCGGCACCGAAGTGCGCGCCGACCAGCAGGTGCTCGACGGGGCCGGCCAGTTCACCTCGCCCTTGCAGGGAATTTCCATTCAGGGCGGCGAGACGAGCGACGGGATTTATTGAGGACCCCTCACCCCGCGACGTATACGTCGCGCCTCTCCCGCAAGGGGAGAGGGGACTCCAGTCTTGGTGACGCACGCACTGCGTATCCACATCACCGCTGCGATTCCCTCTCCCCTTGCGGGAGAGGGCTAGGGTGAGGGGTAACGTGACGGCAGGTGACGCAAGGTGACCGTCACCTGCTCCGACTATTGATTCCGCTCGCAAAAAGCAGGCGACGGTGACGGAAGAAAAATCCGTCGCGTCATTTTTGCGGGTGTTGACGGAAGTTGACCGTCAACAAGCCATGTCTTTGATTTCCGCGGGCAAAGCCTGTTGACGTTGACGGAAAACACCGTCCGTCAAGCAAACCTTGCGGCCGCAACTTCTTCCTATTCACGTTTCAAACAGCGCATGGCCGGCTGGTCTCGACCAATGCCGGACTTATATCCCGAACGAGGATTATATACAACTATAGATACTTATGTAGTATGGATCGAATCCAAAGCACCGTCATGCCCGGCGAATGCCGGGCATGACGGCGAACTCAAGCGCGTTGCAGGGGGATGAGGGGTCACGCACCCGTCTTGCGCCAGAAGACCCCCGTCCAGTCGACCGGCACGATCGGATCGGTGATCGCGTGCGTCGCGCGGAATTCGTCGATGGCGCGCCGGCAGGGTTCGAAATCGCCGTAGTCGTCCACGATGACGAAGCCGCCAGGTACGACCTTGGCGTAGAGCGCATTGAGCGCGTCCATCGTCGACTCGTAGAGATCGCCGTCGAGCCGCAGCAGGGCGAGCTGGCGGATCGGCGCGACGTGAAGCGTGTCCTTGAACCAGCCTTTGAGGAACTTCACCGAATCGTCCAGCAGGCCGTAGCGGCGGAAATTCTCCGTGACCTCTTCGAGGCCGATGGCGAGGATCGGGAATTTGGCGGCGCTGAAATCGTGGTTGGCGTCCTGCGACAGGGTCGGGACCGGCAGGCCTTCGAAGCTGTCGGCCACCCAGACGTTCCGGCCCGCCAACCGGTAGGCGTCCAGATATCCCTTCATGAAGATCGCGGCCCCGCCGCGCCATACGCCGGTTTCGGCGAGGTCGCCCGGAATAGCGTCCGCTCGGATGACGTCGAGGCAGGCCTCGATATTGTCGACACGGCGCCGGCCGATCATCGTGTGGGAGAATTCGCACACGTTTCGGAAATCCATCACGTTCGTCTTGCCCTGCGCGTCGGCGATGTTGACGCGCCACCAGATGCGGCCTTCCTTGCGCGCCTCGCGCACGGCGGCGACCCAGTCCGGCTTCAGCGCGGCGATGTTGCGAAAGACGTTGTCGTCGAAGCCGCCACCGCCCGCGAATGTGGAGAACAGGTAAAGGAAGCGGACCTCGTTCTCGATGTAGAGATCGTTCAGCAGGGCGCTCTTGAGCAGCTGCAGGTATCGGGTTTCGAGCGGCACGCCCGGGGCCGGGCCATCGGGATGCGAAGACACGTTCGACTCCATCTATCCGGCTGATCGCCGACAAGCGTGCGATATCGGATTCGAGAATGCACTATTTTTTGCGGGTTGCCGCAAGGTGCACCAAAATGAAGCAACCTGCGGGGGGGGGGGGGGGTAAATCCGCATGCCATTCTTGTTTGCAGTAATCATAGTGTGTTTACAAAGTGTGTATGCACTCCTAGACTGCGAGTCGGTTTTGAAAGCGAATCGGAATCGAATTGACAGCTCGCGGCACCCCCCGGCCGGCAGCACTCGAATTTGGAGATGACGCGGAATCGGCCCGCGTCCGTGCCTTCGACCGCGCCGCCCGCGGTGACGCGAGGGGTGCGCGCGCCGATATCGAGCTTCACCTGCAGACCGCGGCCAATGATGGCCCCGCACACCGCCTTCATGCCGCGACCCTGATGCATACCGGCGACCTGTCGGGTGCGATCAATGCCTTCCAGCTCGCAATCCGGCACGGCTGCGACGATGCATCGACGAATGTCCAGCTCGGGATGGCCCTCAAGTTCCGCGGGCGCTGTGCCGACGCGATCCGGCACTTCGACCGGGCCTGCGCGCTCGATCCGTCCGACGGTCAGGCGCGCTGGACCGCCACCATCGCGGCATTGCCGATGGTGTATTCGAGCGAAGCGGAGGTCGCCGCCGCCGTCGCGAAATTCGCGGCACGGCTCGAAGCGCTGGATGGCTGGTGGGCCGTCAATCCCGGCGTGCCGGCAAACGAAATCGTCGGCGAGCCAAATCCGTTCCACCTTGCCTATGTCGAGCGCGACAACCGGCCGGAGCTTGCCCGGTACGGCAAGCTCTGCAGCCGCCTGATGGCGGTGTGGGACGGCAGGCGCCCGCGGGCGGCACCGGCCGTCGTCGCCGACCGGCGCACGCGCATCGGTCTCGTCTCGCGCTATTTCTACCGGCACTCGGTCTGGACCGCGATCGTCAAGGGCATGATGCTCACGCTCGACGCGACCCGCTTCCGTTTCGAGCTGTTCCACGTCGCCGACAGGCGCGATGCCGAAACCGATCTGGCGCGCGGGCTCGCCGGCAGCTACACCCCGTCGCTCGTGCAGACCGACGCCGCCGTCGACGCGATCCGCACGGTGGCACCCGATATCCTGATCTATCCCGAGATCGGCATGGATCCTTTGAGCACGCGGCTGGCCGCGTTGCGTCTTGCACCCTTGCAGATCGCGTCGTGGGGCCATCCGATCACGACGGGCCTGCCGACCATCGACCGGTATCTTTCGGCCGAAGCCTTCGAGGCGCCCGGCTCGGAGGCCCACTACACCGAGAAGCTCGTCGCGCTGCCGCGGCTGGGTGCGCGGATCGAGCGCGAACCGGCCGATCCCGCACCGGTCGATTTCGCGGGGCTGGGTCTCGATCCGTTGCGCCCGATCTTCGTGTGCCCGGGTGTGCCGTGGAAATACTTGCCGGCGTTCGACGAAGCGCTCTACGCGATTGCCGCACAGGTGCCCGAAGCGCAGTTCGTCTTCTTCCGGCCCATCGTGCAGCTTGCGGCCGCCGAGCAGCTGCGCGGGCGGATCGGCCGGCGCTTCGCGGCGGACGGGATATCACCGCAAGGGCGGATCGTCTTCGTGCCGTGGCTCGGGCGAAGCGAATTCCTCGGCCTCGTCCAGGTCGCTGTGGCATGCCTCGACGGCTTCGGTTTCTCGGGCTTCAACACCGCACTCCAGACGCTTCAGGTCGGCACGCCGATGGTCACGCTGAAAGGGCAGTACATGCGCGGCCGGCTGGCGAGCGGAATCCTCGAGCAAGTCGGGCTTGCCGAATTCGTCGCCGACAACCCGGCCGGCTTCTACGAGCGGGCGGTCGCGAGCGTGCGTCTTAAGAAAGATGCGTGGATGCGCACGCACATCCAACAGGCCGTCGGCAAGGCGTTCGACGATCCGGTGCCGATGGCGGCACTGGATGCGCAGCTGCGCTGAGAACCCCTCCCCCCGCAACGCATACGTGGTACCTCTCCCGCTAGGGGAGAGGGAATTCCGCCGCCTTGGTGACGCCGAATGAC
>CAYQDN010000093.1:0-6191 GCA_964416335.1 uncultured Azospirillum sp. | reverse complement strand
GGTAGCCGAGCCCGCGGTCGGACGCGACGAACTCGGCCACGAGGGCCGCCGTCGCCGACAGGGCGGCCCCGACCTTGAGGCCGGTGAAGATCTCCGGCAGCGCCTGCGGCAGGCGGATGCGGATGAACATCTTCCAGCCGCCCGCACCGGTCGTGCGCGCGAAATCCATGATCTCCGGATCGACCGACTTGAAGCCCGCGATGCTGGAGACGACGATCGGGAAGAACGACAGCAGGAAGACGATCAGCAGCTTGGGGAAATAGCCGAAGCCGAACCAGATGATGAAGAGCGGGGCGATGGCGATCTTCGGGATGATCTGCAGGAAGACGACGACCGGATAGACCGAATTCTCGAGGAAGCGCGAATAGGCGACGGCGAGTGCGAGCGGGATGCTGACGGCGACCGCGAGGAAATAGCCGCCGAGGATCTCGTACGTCGTCACGAGGGTGGCCGCACCCACCGTGTCGGCGCGCTTGAGGAAGTCCGCCCAGATCCGGGTCGGGGCGGGCAGCAGATAGGGCTTGATGGCGAGCAGCGCCACGCCGAATTCCCAGACGAGGAACAGGAGCGCGAACATCGCCAGCGCACCCGCCCGCTGGCGCAGCCACGCCGCGACGGGATTGCGGGTGGCGGTCATTTCGGTTCGCGGTCGAGATCGCGCGTGCCGAACTCGGCGGGCATGTTGATCTCGACGAGTTCGAGATCGTCCGAGCGGTCGATCACGTTGTGGGCGACACCGCCGGGTTGCGACAGGCAGCCGCCCTTCTTCACGACGACCTCGTCGGGAACGCCGGCGTAGCGGAACTTGATCCAGCCGCGGATCACGAACACGAAATGGCCGGTCATGTCGTGCCAGTGCCAGCCGGTCTCCTTCTCGAACGGACGGATCGCGCGGATGTGCTTGGCGCCGATGCGCCCGCCGGTCGCGGCGGCGAGACCGAGATCGCGGTACTCGACGTCGGCGCGCGGCCCGTCGCGGGTGAAGGACTCATCGGAATATTCGGCGAGTGCCAGCAGCGACTGCGCGCGGGCGATCGGCAGAGGGCCGGCGAAACGCGGTGCCGGCGCAGGCGTATCCAATTCGACCTCCCTTTTGGCGACGGGCCGGCATTCCGGTTCCGTTGCGAGGATGTGACGAATTATCGGTGGCGACGTTCTTCCCGTCGCCGATCCTAGCCTACATTTGTCCTATCGCCAGCCCCTTTTGCCGGTGCCGGATCAGCCCGCGTTGGCGATGCTGCGGCCGGCGCGCTTTTCCGACGGGCCGACGATCATGCAGTCCATGTCGCGCGCGTCGAGCACGCGGCAGGCGGCGCGCGCCTGGCTCTGCGTGAGGCCGGTCAGGCGCGCGCGATGCGAGGCCGAGCTGCGCGCGGCCGTCGCGGGCCCGAGGATCTGGATCTCCGCCGCGGCGACGTGCCGGGATGCGATGCGCGCGGCTTCTTCGGCGGCCTTGCGCGCGAGCGTGCGCTGGTTGAAGGCGCCGACCTGGATCGACCATTCGGCGGCTTCCGCGGGATGGATGGCCTGGCCCGTCTCGCGCTTGGGTGCGGCGGTGGGGGCGGGCTTCGCTTCGGCGACCTGCACGGGCTTTTTGGCCGCCGGTGCCCGCTTCGCGGCCGCGGCGACCTGCTTGGGCGCGCTGGCCGTCGGGGCCTGCGCCACGGCCGGCGGTGCGGGCGTGCGATTGAAGCCCGCGTCGAGCAGCTTGCCCATGTACTGGTCGCGTTCGGTCGGGTTCGGGCCGCCGATGACGGCCCCCACGATGCGCCTGCCGTCGCGCATGGCCGAGGCGACGAGGTTGAAGCCCGAGGCGTTGGTGAAGCCGGTCTTGATGCCGTCCGCACCCTCGTACCAGCG
The DNA here is from genome assembly GCA_964416335.1 of uncultured Azospirillum sp. Taxonomy (GTDB): domain Bacteria; phylum Pseudomonadota; class Alphaproteobacteria; order CACIAM-22H2; family CACIAM-22H2; genus Tagaea. Next base: position 4,331 of record CAYQDN010000093.1, on the reverse strand, counting down.
CATCAGGCGGTTGTGGTTGGCGAAGGTGCGGCCCTCGTAGACGAACTCGGCCGTCGAGAAATAGTGGTAGTGGTGCGGGAAGCGCTTGATGAGTTCGCGCCCCAGCGTGGCCATGTCGCGCGCGGTCGTGATCTGCGCGGTGTTGGGCAGGCCCGAGGCGTTCAGGAAGGTCGTGGCGCCCATGCCGATCTGGCGCGCGCGTCGCGTCATCGTCTCGGCGAACTTCGCTTCGGTGCCGCCGAGCCCCTCGGCGGCGACGACCGCCGCGTCGTTGGCCGAGCGCGTGACGAGGCCGAGGATCACGTCGCGCACGCGGATGCGGTCGCCTTCCTCGAGGCCGAGCTTGGTCGGCGCCTGGCCGGCGGCGTGGGCGCTGACGTTCCAGCGCGTGTCGAGCGAGATCTGCTTCTGGTCGAGCGCCTCGAAGACCAGGTAGAGCGTCATCATCTTGGTCAGCGAGGCCGGGTGGCGGCGCTCGTCGGCGCCCTGCTCCTGCAGGATCTTGCCGGTCTCGAAATCGACGACGATCGAGGCGTAGCGCGCCTGTGCCCCGGGTGCGCCGGCGAGGGTCAGGAACGCCGCCAGTGCGAGGCCGGCGAGGATCCGGCGATAAAATGTCACGATGCCGCGGCCCCTTATTACGAAATGTTTCAACGAATCGAGAGTAAACGACGCGGAATCCCGGTGTCCAGAAAAAACGGCGATTCCATGGTATTAGATTGGTGAGTTCGACTCGAATCGAGGAGCTGCCGATGCGTGCCCGCCTGCTTGCCATTGCTGCCGCTGCACTGCTTGCGGCGGGCTGCAGCGATGTCAGCCGCGTCGACACGCCGGTGACGGGCCAGCTCTCGTGGTTCGCGTTCCTCGGCGGCGAGGACATCCGTGCCGCCTGCGTGCCGGGATCGCCGGCGCACTACCGCTTCGTCTACAACGCCGTGCTCGACGAGCAGCTGCGCAGCTACGACCTCGTGCAGACGCAATCCGGCGCCACGTTCGAAGCGCGCGTGCCCAACGCGAACCCGACATTGTTCGAGTATCGCCCGAACGCGGCGGTCGGCTGGAACCCGCGGCGCGCCGACAAGGTCTCGATCGACCGGCCGGCCTATCTCGCGATCGCGCGCCAGCTCGAGGAAGACGGCTTCGGTGCCGCACCCGACACGCGGCGCAACCTGCCTTCGTGGGACTTCTACTGGATCGTCACGGCCTGCGCGGACGGCCGGTTCCACATCAACGCGTGGCTTCGCGCCACACCCGGGTTCGACGCGCTGGGCTTTCCCGCCCTGCTCTATGCCCAGGACCGGACCGAGATCCCGATCAATCCGGTGAGCCGGAATCCTTACGCCGATTACCGCACGAAGATCGGGCAGGGAATGCCCGACCGCAACTTCGATGTCCGCCTCACACCGACGGGTCTGTCGAATCTGGGTCAACCTTTCTAAGAAATATTTGTTTACTTATAGATGGTTAGTAAAAATGTTGCGGCTGCTATGTTGCGGCGCACAAAAACCCCTTGACCCGCAAGGCCGGCAGCCCATATTGTGATCATGTTGCGTTGCAGCATTCACAGCCGGAGACGGTGTCAGCATGGGTAAGGCGAAGGACAAGGCGAAGGCGAACAAGGCGGCGGCTCAGCGAGCCGCAGTGCCGGTGGTTGCTCCTGCCAAGACCGACGCGGCCAAGCCGACGGCAGTCGCCGCGACCACGCCGACCAAGACAGCCGCCTCAACTCCGGCTCCGACCAAACCGACCCAACCCATGACGGCGATCCAAGCGATCGCCCTCCCGATCGTGAAAGGATCAACGACCATGACCGACCAGTTCCAGCAGTTCGCCCAGATCTTCAACCCGAAGGGTCTCGAGCAGTTCTTTGGCCCCGCCAAGGAGCAGGTCGAGAAGGCCCAGGCGCAGAGCACGAAGGCTCTCGAGGACATGACCAAGTTCTCGAAGGAAAACCTCGACGCCGTCGTCAGCGCCTCGACCGTCTACGCCAAGGGCTTCGAGACGTTCGGCAAGGCTTGGTACGCCTTCTCGCAGGAGACGGTCGAGGCTTCGGCCGCCGTCGCCAAGCAGCTCCTCGGCGTCAAGACGCTGAAGGAAGCCGTCGACCTGCAGACCGACTTCGCCAAGACGACGTTCGACAAGTTCGTCGCCGAGAGCACGAAGCTGTCCGAGATGTCGATCAAGGTCGCCAACGAAGCGCTCGAGCCGATCAACGCCCGCGTCAACGTGGCCGTCGAGAAGCTGCTGAAGCCCGCCAAGGCGGCCTGAAGCATCTCGCCGACCGTCCCCCGGCGGACGGCGAATCGAACCGGCAAGAGCCCGGCTCCCGAAAGGGGGCCGGGCTTTTCCGTTTCCGTGGCCGTTTTTGCATTTGCGAACAACGTCTTCGACGACCTTCGGCGGCACCCCTTTATTCGGCCGCGGCGAATGCCATATCATTGGTCGTGCACGATTTTGTATTCCGAGCGGAAGCCAGCTTGTTTCGACCGACCACGATGAGCGACGAAAAGGACCCCGACCGCGGCAACGGCCAGACGGGCGACGACGGCAACGGCTCGGGCGTCGCGCTGCAGACGCGCACGCGCACGAAGCGGCCGGCCCTGTACAAGGTCCTGATGCTGAACGACGACTACACGCCGATGGAGTTCGTCGTCCACGTCCTCGAGAAATTCTTCTCCAAGACCCGCCAGGAAGCGACCGACATCATGCTGCAGGTGCACCGCCGCGGTGTGGGCGTGTGCGGCGTCTTCACGTACGAGGTCGCCGAGACGAAGGTCAACCAGGTCACCGAATTCGCCCGCCGCAACCAGCATCCGCTGCGTTGCACACTCGAAAAAGAGTGAGCCGGAATGGACGGTCCGGCGCATCACTCGTATTTCGCGGCGGATACACCTAAATTGTTAAGGACCGAGTGCGAATCTAGGACGGTCGTGGAGTTGGCATCGCGCCGATTGGCTCGTAGGCTCTTTCCCGACAGGTCGCGGCCCGCAGCTTGCACCGAAACGGACGACCGGCCCCGCTGGCCGTCCCGGGAAGAGGGGAGTTGAACAGCCCATGTTGTCCCGCAATCTCGAGCAGAGCCTGCACCGTGCCCTTGCGCACGCCAACGAGCGCCGGCACGAATACGCCACCCTCGAACACCTGCTGCTGGCCCTGACCGAGGACCAGGACGCGATCGCCGTCCTGCGCGCCTGCGGCGTGGACATCGACAAGCTGCGCCGCGATCTCGGCCAGTATCTCGACAACGAACTTGCCGGCCTGGTCACGTCGCGCGGCGGCGAAGCGAAGCCGACCGCCGGTTTCCAGCGCGTCCTCCAGCGCGCTGCGATCCACGTCCAGTCCTCGGGCCGCGAGGAAGTGACGGGGGCCAACGTGCTGGTCGCGATGTTCTCCGAACGCGAGAGCCATGCCGTCTACTTCCTGCAGGAGCAGGACATGTCGCGGCTCGACGCGGTCAACTACATCTCGCACGGTGTCGCCAAGGTTCCCGGCCGTTCCGAGCCGCGCCGCGTGCGCGGTGCCTCGGAAGAGGAGGGGACGGGCCAGTCGAACGAGCGCGGTGCCGAACGCGGCCCCGAGCGCGGCGCCGAAAAGCCGGCGAGCAAGGCCAAGGAAGGCGCGCTTGCGGCCTATTGCGTCAACCTCAACAAGAAGGCGGCCCAGGGCAAGATCGACCCGCTGATCGGCCGCGAACCGGAAGTCGAGCGCACGATCCAGATCCTGTGCCGCCGCTTCAAGAACAACCCGCTCTACGTGGGCGATCCGGGCGTGGGCAAGACCGCCATCGCCGAGGGTCTCGCGCGCAAGATCGTCAAGGGCGAAGTGCCCGAGGTGCTGCTCAACGCGGTCATCTACGCGATCGACATGGGCACGCTGCTCGCCGGCACGCGCTATCGCGGCGATTTCGAGGAGCGGCTGAAGGCCGTCCTCGCCGAGCTGGAAGCGCAGGAAGGTGCCATCCTGTTCATCGACGAGATCCACACCGTGATCGGTGCCGGTGCCACGTCCGGCGGCTCGATGGACGCGTCCAACCTGCTGAAACCGGCCCTCGCCTCGGGCACGCTGCGCTGCATCGGCTCGACGACGTACAAGGAATATCGCGGCTATTTCGAGAAGGACCGCGCACTCGTGCGCCGTTTCCAGAAGATCGACGTCAACGAGCCGTCGATCGAAGACGCGATCAAGATCGTCGAGGGCATCAAGCCCTACTACGAGGAGCACCACAAGGTGCGCTACACGCGCGACGCGGTGAAGGCCGCCGTCGACCTGTCGGCGCGCTACATCAACGACCGCAAGCTGCCCGACAAGGCGATCGACGTGATCGACGAGGT
>CAYQDN010000092.1:0-7003 GCA_964416335.1 uncultured Azospirillum sp. | reverse complement strand
CCGATATGCGGGTCGGCGCGCTCGATCACTTCGCCGTCGAGCTCGAGCACGAGGCGCAGCACGCCGTGTGCCGCCGGATGCTGCGGCCCGAAATTCAGCGAATAGTTCTTGATCCGGACCTGGCCGTCGGCGAGGTCGGATGCGGGGGCGGTGACGATCGGGTCGGCCATGCGCGTCAAGCCTTCGGCGGAGTGGCGGGCGGTGCGGCGGGCGGCGGCGGCGGGGCCGCGGCCTTCTCGTCGCCCGGCAGGCCGAGCTGGGTGAGACCCAGCCCTTCCCACGGCGACAGGAAGTCGAACGTGCGGAAATCCTGCGTGAGCTTCACCGGCTCGTAGACGACGCGCTGCTGCTCGGAATCGTAGCGCACCTCGACATAGCCGGTGAGCGGGAAGTCCTTGCGCAGCGGATGGCCCTCGAAGCCGTAATCCGTGAGGATGCGGCGCAGGTCGGGATGGTCGGCGAAGAAGACGCCGAAAAGGTCCCACGTCTCGCGCTCGAACCAGCCGGCGGACGGATAGACGGGGACCGCCGACGCGACGGGCGTGCTCTCGTCGGTCGCGACCTTGACGCGGATGCGCCGGTTGTGGCGCATCGAAAGCAGGTTGTAGACGACGTCGAAGCGAAGTTCGCGTTGCGGCCAGTCGACGCCGCAAAGGTCCATCAGCGCGCCGAACTTGCACGCCTCGTCGTCGCGCAGATGCGCCAGCACGCGCACGATCGCCTCGCGGCGCACCTCGATGCACAGCTCGCCCTTCTCGATCCCGGCCGACAGAACGTCGGCGCCGAGATCGGCCTTTATCTTGTCGGCGAGCGGGGCAAGCCCCTCGTCCACATACGCGGCCATTCGTTTCCCCAGACCCCTAGCGAAGGATGCTCGTCGTGCGCTTGATCTTCTTCTGCAGCTGCATGATGCCGTACAGCAGCGCTTCGGCCGTCGGCGGGCAGCCGGGAACGTAGACGTCCACCGGCACGATCCGGTCGCAGCCGCGCACCACGGAATAGGAGTAGTGGTAGTAGCCGCCGCCATTGGCGCAGCTGCCCATCGACAGCACCCAGCGCGGCTCGGCCATCTGGTCGTAGACCTTGCGCAGGGCCGGCGCCATCTTGTTGGTGAGCGTGCCCGCGACGATCATCACGTCGGACTGGCGCGGGCTCGGCCGGAAGACCATGCCGAAGCGGTCGAGGTCGTAGCGGCTGGCGGCCGTGTGCATCATCTCGACCGCACAGCAGGCAAGCCCGAACGTCATCGGCCACAGCGAGCCCGTGCGCGCCCAGCTGACGAGCTTGTCGAGCTGTGCCACGACGAAGCCCTTGTCCTGCATCTCGTCGGTCGCGGCTTTCAGCAGCGCGTCCTGGGCGGCACCCGGCGGCAGCGGGCCGCCGCGGCCCTGGGCTTCGATCACTCCCATTCGAGAGCACCTTTCTTCCACTCGTAGACGAACCCGACCGTCAGCACGGCCAGGAAGATGACCATCGACCAGAAGCCGAACATGCCGATCTCGCCGAGGGCCACGGCCCACGGGAACAGGAACGCAACCTCGAGGTCGAAAATGATGAACAGGATGGCGACGAGATAGAAGCGCACGTCGAACTTGCGGCGCGCGTCGTCGAAGGCCTCGAAACCGCATTCGTAGGCGGAGAGTTTTTCGGCATCGGGGCGCTGGCGGGCGATGACCAGCGAGGCGACGACCATGGCGACCGAAAGGACGATCGCCAGGCCCAGGAACAGCAGGATCGGCAGATACTCGCGAAGCAGTTCCGCGTGCGCGTCCATCTCGTCCCCCATGCCCCCGCCGCAAACCCGAGTCAGACTCTTCGTATAGGCCAAACCGTCCTGCTTTGCCAACAATTTAGGCCGTCGAAGGCCCCTCCGGCGGCGGCATTCCCGGTCCCTGTGGCGCAGCGGCACTTGGAATCTATCGCAACGCAACAACGCCCGCCATCCGGGAGGGATGGCGGGCGCTGGAACAGCTTTGGATGTTCGGGTCCGGGGGAGTGGCGCGAGCGACGGGACTTGAACCCGCGGCCTCCGGCGTGACAGGCCGGCGCTCTAACCAACTGAGCTACGCCCGCAAAGGACTCCGCCCGAAAAGCCCGGCGTATGTACCGGGCCGGGCTCCCCCCGTCAAGCGACTCCGGCCTGGACGGCCCGGATCACTGCGCTGCGGCGGATTTGCGCTCCGGAAACAGGCTCCGGAGGCCTTCGGGCGAGGCCGCGCACACGCCCCGCTCGGTCACCAGTGCCGTCACGAGACGCGCCGGCGTCACGTCGAAGGCATCGTTGCGGGCGGGGCTGCCGGGGGCGGCGATATCCACCTCGACGACGCTGCCGTCGGCAAGGCGCCCGCTCATCCGGGTCACTTCCGCCCCGCCGCGATCCTCGATGGGGATCTCGCGCACGCCGTTGACGACCGTCCAGTCGATCGTCGGGCTGGGCAGCGCCACGTAGAACGGCACGCCGTTGTCGCGGGCCGCCAGCGCCTTGAGGTACGTGCCGATCTTGTTGCACACGTCGCCCTGCGCCGTGACGCGGTCGGTGCCGACGATGCACAGGTCGACGAGCCCGTGCTGCATCAGGTGCCCGCCGGCATTGTCGACGACGATGTGGTGCGGCACGCCGTGCCGGCCGAGTTCCCAGGCCGTCAGAGAGGCACCCTGGTTGCGCGGGCGCGTCTCGTCGACCCAGACATGGACCGGGATGCCGGCGTCGTGCGCCATGTAGATGGGGGCGATCGCGGTTCCCCAGTCGACCGTCGCGAGCCAGCCGGCGTTGCAGTGCGTCAGCACGTTGACCGGCCCCTTCCCGCCTTGCTTCTCGTAGGCCTGCCGGATGAGCCCGAGACCGTTGCGCCCGATGGCGGCACAGATCTCGACATCCTCGTCGCAGATTTCGGCCGCCAGCGACCAGGCCGCATCGAAGCGCGCGCCGGAGGCAAGCGGTGCAAGACGCCCGCGCACCCGGTCGAGCGCCCAGCGCAGGTTGATCGCGGTCGGCCGCGTGACGACCAGCGTGTCGTAGGTACGGGCAAGCCCGGCGTCGGAGGGATCGGCCGCAAGCCCGATCGCCATGCCGTACGCGGCCGTGGCGCCGATCAGCGGGGCGCCGCGCACGACCATGGACTTGATCGCGTGCGCGGCCGCCTCGAGCGTGTCGATGCGGCGCACCTCGAAACGGTGCGGGAGCTTCGTCTGGTCGATGACCTCGATCGCGGCGGCACCGGGGACGGGCCAGATCGTGCGGTAGTGCCTGCCGTCGACCTTCATGTGCCGCTCCCGGAACCGGTGGTGGGCGGTGAGGGGATCGAACCCCCGACGTCCTCGGTGTAAACGAGGCGCTCTGCCGCTGAGCTAACCGCCCGCTATTTCACGCCGTCGCGCAGGAACTTGCCGGCCTTGAATTTGGGGCAGCGGCTGGCCTTCAGCCGGATCGTCTCGCCGGTGCGCGGATTGCGCCCGTCGCTCGCCTTGCGCATGGCGACGTAGAACGTCCCGAAGCCGAACAGCTTCACGTCGTCGCCCTTGCGCAGCTGGCGCGCGATCGTCTCGAGTGCCGCGTCAAGCGCAGATGCGGCCTGATCCTTCGACAGTTCCGTCTTCGCGGCAACGGCCGCAGCCAAATCGTTCTTGTTCACGGGCCTGTCTGGCTCCCGTCAGTGAATCCGAGAATTGCGTTCGACCTCGTCCGGCCGGCGCAACATGGACCCCGTTCTAGGCAGCCCGATGGCCGGCGTCAATCGCGCGGCGCACGAAACCCACAGGAAATGCGGCTTGACAATTCGCATGCCCGATCGCTGCCAGAGGTTGGAACCCGCCGGCAGCGATCGCGGTCATGCGTACACGATCAGTGCGTGACGAGACCCGCCGCGTCGTCGCCCGCCTTCTTCGGCGGCACGTTCTCGATCTCGGGCTCGATCCACTCGATCGCGACCGGTATCCGGGTGAGTGCGCGCGCCAGCACCTCGTCGACCGTGCCGACCGGCACGATATCGAGCGCCTTCTTCGCGTTCTCCGGGATCTCGGCGAGGTCCTTCTCGTTTTCCTTCGGGATCAGCACGGTCTTGATGCCCGCATGCAGGGCCGCAAGCAGCTTCTCCTTGAGGCCGCCGATCGGCAGGACGCGGCCGCGCAGCGTGATCTCGCCGGTCATCGCCACGTCGCGCCGGACGGGAATACCCGTCAGCACCGAGACGATCGCCGTGATCATGCCCACGCCGGCCGACGGGCCGTCCTTCGGGGTCGCCCCTTCCGGCACGTGGACGTGGATGTCGCGCTTGTCGAACAGCGGCGGCTTGATGCCGAGGAGGGCCGCACGGCTGCGCACGTAGGCGTGTGCCGCCTGCACCGATTCCTGCATGACGTCGCCAAGCTTGCCGGTGATCGTCATCTTGCCCTTGCCGGCCGACAGCACGGCTTCGATCGTCAGCACCTCGCCGCCCACTTCGGTCCAGGCAAGCCCGTTGACCAGGCCCACCATGTCGTCGTGCTCGACCTCGCCCCAGCGGAACTTCTTCACGCCGGCATACTTCTCGAGGTTCTTCGACGTGACGCGGATCGTCTTGACGCCTTCGACGAGGATCGCCTTGACCGCCTTGCGGGCAAGACCGGCGATCTCGCGTTCCAGGCTGCGCACGCCGGCTTCGCGCGTGTAGTAGCGGATCAGGTCGCGCAGGCCCTCGTCGTTGATCGCCCACTCGCCCTTCTTGAGGCCGTGCATCTCTTCCTGCTTGCGGATGAGATGGCCGCGCGCGATCTCGATCTTCTCTTCCTCGGTGTAGCCCGAGATGCGGATGATCTCCATGCGGTCGAGCAGCGGCTGCGGCATGCGCAGCGTGTTCGCCGTCGTCACGAACATGACGTCGGACAGATCGTAGTCGACCTCGAGATAGTGGTCGGCGAACGTCGCGTTCTGCTCGGGGTCGAGGACCTCGAGCAGCGCCGACGTCGGATCGCCGCGCCAGTCCGAGCCGAGTTTGTCGATCTCGTCGAGCAGGAAGAGCGGATTGGACGACTTCGCCTTCTTCATGCCCTGGATGACCTTGCCGGGCATCGAGCCGATATAGGTGCGCCGGTGGCCGCGGATCTCGGCCTCGTCGCGCACGCCGCCCAGCGACATGCGCACGAAGTTGCGCCCCGTCGCCTTGGCGATCGACTTGCCCAGCGACGTCTTGCCCACGCCCGGCGGACCGACCAGGCACAGGATGGGCCCGCGCAGCTTGATCGTGCGTTCCTGCACGGCGAGATATTCGAGGATGCGCTCCTTGACCTTCTCGAGGCCGTAATGGTCGGAATCGAGGACCTTGCCGGCGTTCTTGACGTCGCGCTTGACCTTGGTGCGCTTCTTCCAGGGGATCGACAGGATCCAGTCCATGTAGTTGCGCACGACCGTCGCTTCGGCCGACATCGGGCTCATCGACTTGAGCTTCTTGAGCTCGGCATAGACCTTGTCGCGCGCTTCCTTCGAGAGCTTGACCTTCTTGATCCGCTCCTCGATCTCGGACGCCTCGTCCTTGCCCTCGTCGGTCTCGCCGAGTTCCTTCTGGATCGCCTTGAGCTGTTCGTTGAGATAGTACTCGCGCTGGGTCTTCTCCATCTGGCGCTTCACGCGGTTGCGGATGCGCTTCTCGACCTGCAGCACGCCGATCTCGCCTTCCATCGAGGCGTAGATCTTCTCCAGCCGCTGGGCGACCGTCTCGAGTTCGAGCAGTTCCTGCTTCTCGGGGATCTTCAGCGCCAGATGCGAGGCGACCGTGTCGGCAAGCTTGCCCGGATCGTCGATCTGGTTGACCGAGACGAGCACCTCGGGCGGGATCTTGCGATTGAGCTTGATGTACTGCTCGAACTGGCCGACGACGGTGCGCACGAGCGCTTCCATCTCGGACGCGGTCCCCGCCTTGTCCGGAACCGGCTCGGCGTAGGCCTGGAAGAAATTCGAATTCTCGGACCAGCCGGTGACGCGCGCGCGCGCCCCGCCCTCGACCAGCACCTTGACGGTGCCGTCGGGCAGCTTCAGCAGCTGGAGCACGGTGCCGATCGTGCCGACCGTGTAGATGTCGGCCGGCTGCGGATCGTCCTGGGCGGCGTTCTTCTGGGCGACGAGCAGGATCTGCTTGTCGTCCTTCATCACGTCCTCGAGTGCCCGCACCGACTTCTCGCGCCCGACGAACAGCGGCACGATCATGTGGGGGAACACGACGATGTCCCGCAAGGGGAGGACCGGGTAGAGCGTGCCGCGTGTCTTTTCCATATCGACTGTCTTTCCTCGTCGCCGGCCCGTCCGGTCATCCTCCATGGTGGGAGCGATTCCCGTCCGTCCGCCAGATAAAAAGCCCCGAAGAGACGGGCTTCATGACAATAAATTGGGCTGCGGGGCGCGCCCGATCAAGGGCGCGCCGCCGTCATGCCGATGTTCCGACCTGTGCGGGCGGGCGTTCGCCATGCACGTGCAAGGGTTTGGCCCGGCCTTCGACGACCTCGCTGTTGATCACGACTTCCTCGACCCCGGACATGCCCGGCAATTCGAACATCGTGTCGAGCAGGATCACTTCCATGATCGAGCGCAGGCCGCGCGCACCCGTCTTGCGGGCGATCGCCTTGCGCGCGACCGATTTCATCGCGTCGTCCGAGAAGGAGAGCTTGATCCCTTCCATGTCGAACAGGCGCTGGTACTGCTTGACCAGCGCGTTCTTCGGCTTCTGCAGGATGTCGACCAGCGCTTCTTCCGAAAGATCGGTGAGCGTGGCGACCACCGGCAGGCGGCCGATGAATTCCGGGATCAGGCCGAACTTGAGCAGATCTTCCGGCTCGACGTCCTTGAGGATCTGGCCCGTCGTGCGCTCGTCGGGGCCGCGCACGTCGGCGCCGAAGCCGATCGACGTGCCGCGCGAGCGCGCCGCGATGATCTTGTCGAGGCCGACGAAGGCGCCGCCGCAGATGAACAGGATGTTCGTCGTGTCGACCTGCAGGCATTCCTGCTGGGGATGCTTGCGCCCGCCCTGCGGGGGGA
>CAYQDN010000091.1:0-7015 GCA_964416335.1 uncultured Azospirillum sp. | reverse complement strand
GCTTCAAGGTTCCCGGCCTCGGGCTGCGCGCCGAAGCGCTGCCCGACCAGACCGTACGCGTGCGCGTGACGGCCGAGCGCGCGGGGCGCTATGCGCTCGTGTGCGATGTCTTCTGCGGAACCGGGCACGAGGAGATGGAAGGCGAAATCGTCGTCACCGACTAGCGACGTGCGTCCTGCGGAATATCGGAGAGGAACTGGCGCGCCCGGCGCTGCTCGAACGCGCGACCTTCAGATTCGGAGAGCGGACGTCGTGGGCTAAGGTCTTGATTTTCCAAGAACCGAAAGGCCCTAAACGACCGTGAACTGACTTAGGGATTTCCCACGCAGGACTATGTGCCGACGACGAGCTTGAGGAGCCGGCAGTTCGATTCTTCTCGGGCACGCCGGTTCACCAATTGACCTTTCGTGCGTCAAACGACTTCAGTCAACATTGGATCGTCGTTGCTTCCGATGCCTGGCAGTACCCGCCACGGCACACCAATTTGTTACATATCCCGGATATATTTGGGTCCTTGGGCTTCCCTATCCATGCTTGGCCCTAGCGGGCGGTCGCTGTGGTAGCATTGCGGCATGCTGGCGTCGGCCCGCAGAGCCGCGTTCGTTCCCGACAAGGGTGATGCCTCCGGGCGTCCGACCGATCGTTGCACACATGAACGAAACCGAGTCCCTGTTTGACTCCCTGCGGCGCTCCGTCGATACGGAGGTGCTTCGTGTCATCGCAGCCCTGATCCGGCAAGCTCCGGATCATGAGTTAAGCCGCATCAACGTTTTGGCGCTCGCCGCGAAGTATGCGCTCAACGAAGAACTTGTCATCGCCGCCTTCCTGCGGGCCGCGCGGCTCGGACTTTTCGAGCTGTCGTGGAACGTGCTGTGCCCCGGTTGCGGCGGGGTGCTCGCCGCGAACGCTTCGCTCAAGTCGGTGCATGCCGGGAACTATGACTGTGCGCTATGTGCAGCCGGCTATGAGCCGACACTCGACGAAATGGTCGACGTGACGTTCACGGTTAGCCCCAGAGTTCGGCGCATTGCCGCCCACGATCCGAACACGCTGTCTGCATTCGAATACGCTCGCCAGATGTTCTGGGGATCCGGGATTGATCTGCCGGACAACGCCGAACAGCTGATCGACGGAATCATGCTCGACTCCGTCGAGCTTGCGCCCGACGAAAAGGCAATACTCTCGCTTCATCTGCCGGCGGAATTCGTGATCGTTTTCGACGCGGTGACACATGCGGCGCAGTTTCTCGATGTCAAGGGCGAGCCGACCCGCGAGCATCAGAATCTGTCCTTGGTCTTCAACAAGGTGCGTGCGCCGACCGGAACCGTCGAGATGCGGCCCGGACCGTTGCGGCTCTCGCTGGAGAATCGTACCGACGAGCGCGTGTTGCCGGGCCTGTGGGTTGCGGGCGATGCCTTGCATAACCTCCTGGGCCGGCGCCGCCCTTTCTTGACGGCCAAACGCCTGCTCAGCAATCAGACGTTCCGGGAGGTCTACGGTACGGACACGCTCGAGACAAACCAGCGCCTCAAGATAACAAGCCTCACTTTCCTGTTCACCGATCTCAAAGGCTCGACATCCCTCTATGAGCGGGTTGGGGACTTGGCGGCGTACGATTTGGTCCGCGCCCATTTCCAGGTTCTCAACGATATCGTTGCTGCCGAGGCCGGAGCAGTCGTGAAGACGATCGGCGATGCCGTGATGGCGACCTTTCCGACGCCGGTTCAAGCCGTGGCAGCCGCGCTGCGCATGCGCGATGCGATGCTCAAGCTCAACGAAAAGCGCGAACGCGAAGACCTGATGATCAAGATCGGCATCCATGCCGGTCCGTGCCTCGCGGTGATGCTCAATGACCGACAGGACTATTTCGGACAGACCGTGAATATAGCTGCCCGGGTACAGGGGCTCGTCGTTGCACGATCGATTTTCGCCACCGGGTCGGTGATCCAGAACGCGGGCACTTCATCACTGCTTGAGGCCGCCGGACTCAAGCCGTCGTCCCGGCGTCGCGCGTTGGCCGGCCTGTCTGAAGAACTGGTGGTCTACGAAATCCCGTGAGCGGCGATCGGCAGGTTTCAAGCCAAGGGTTCTCACCTACATCCGCGACGGCACGCCAACGTTTCCTAAAGTGGGCACCATTCGCCATGCGAGCCTTCGAGACGGTGATGCGGGCAGCTTGACTGCGTTTCCACGGAACCCAGGGCCGCCCAAAATTCTCGCTTAACTTTTGGACCCGGTTAGAGGGTCAGGATCACTTGCCGACAAAAATTGCCGCGGAAAATTCCGAGCGCGGATATAAAAGGATTAACTAATAAAGGCGCGCGTGGTATCGTCCGAAGAATGATAACGTAAGGGAGGACGCGATGCTCAATCGACGCGATGCGATTCGTGGAGTCGGAGCAAGCATCCTGCTTGCGGGCGTTGCCGGACCGGCGCGCGCGGCGGATGCGGTCAATCTTCCGTTCGACAACGGTCAGCGCAGGCTCGTCCGGTATCCGCAGAAGCGGCCCCTGATCCAGATGACGGCGCGGCCGCCGCAGCTCGAGACCCCGTTCGCGGTCTTCAACGAAGGCGCGATCACGCCCAACGATGCGTTCTTCGTCCGCTATCATCTCTCCGGCCTTCCGGCATCGATCGACCCGGATACGTACAACCTGTCGATCAAAGGCAAGGTCGACCGGCCGCTGACGCTGTCGCTGGCCGACATCAAGGCGTTCGAAGCGGTCGAACTGATTGCCGTGAACCAGTGCTCAGGCAACAGTCGCGGATTCTTCGAGCCCCGCGTCGCCGGCGGGCAGCTCGCGAACGGCGCCATGGGCAACGCGAAATGGCGCGGCGTTCCGTTGAAGATGCTGCTCGAACGGGCGGGCGTGCAGGCCGGCGCCCGGCAGGTCGTGCTCAATGGCCTCGACCAGCCCGTCAATCCGGACACGCCCGACTTCGTCAAGGCGCTCGACATCGACCATGCGCGCGACGGCGAGGTGCTCGTCGCCTACGCCATGAACGGCGAGGAGATCCCCTTCCTGAACGGCTTCCCGCTGCGTCTGGTCGTGCCGGGATACTACGGTACGTACTGGACGAAGCATCTGAACGAGATCACCGTCGTCGACAACGTGTTCGATGGCTTCTGGATGAAGTCGGCCTACCGGATCCCCGACAATGCGTGCGCGTGCGTCGAGCCGGGCAAGGCGCCCACGGCCTCGGTCCCGATCAACCGCTTCGACGTGCGTTCGTTCGTCACGAGCGTGGGCGACGGTGGCCGGATCAAGGCGGACGCGGATGTCGCCATCAGGGGCATCGCGTTCGACGGCGGCTACGGGATCCGGGAAGTCGCCTATTCTGTCGATGGCGGCCGGTCCTGGCACGGTGCGCGGCTGGGCAGCGACCTGGGCCGCTACTCGTTCCGTCAATGGAACGCGTCGGTCAGGCTTGCGCCGGGCAACCACACGATCATGGTACGCGCGGTCAACCGGATCGGGCAGAGCCAGCCGATGGACGCATTGTGGAATCCGGCCGGCTACATGCGAAACAACGTCGAAACGATCCGCATCCGCGCGGTCTGAGGGAGGGAGGCGCAAATGGAAATCCGTGGCTTCGCCGCATGCTGCGCGATCGTCCTGCTCTTCGGCAGTGCCGCGATCGCAAAACCGTTCAAGTACGATTTGCCCGACGAGACCGCGACCTTGCGCCCCGCACCGGGGCCGGGCCGGGAGGCGGCGCAGAACAACTGCATGTCGTGCCATTCGGCGGACTATGTCGCCATGCAACCCGGCAAAAAGGGCAAGGTGTTCTGGGACGCCGAGGTCGCCAAGATGGTGAATGTTTTCAAGGCACAGATCGCGCCCGGCGACATGAAGTTGATCGGCGAGTATCTGGCAGAGAACTACTGAAAACGGCATTCTATAACCTCTTTTGCGCTGGACCGGCCGGGCGACGCGGTTGCGTGCATCTCCTTGAATCCGGAGGATTTCCGAACGCGGGAACCGCGGGCGAAAATTTTGCATTCCGGTATCCGCGTCTGCTGCTATGGTCTGCTCCAGATGCATTTCAAAAAATGCACAAACTAGGGAGGAGACAAAAATGAAACTATTTGCATCGGTCGCGCTTGCGACTTCGTTGCTTGCCGGCGTGGCCAGCGCGCAGACGGTCGTCAAGCTGTCAGGCATCCAGCCTATCGAGCATCCGTCGAGTTACGCCGAGAAGTTCTTCGCCGAGCAGGTCGGGATCCTGACCAACGGCGCGATCAAGGTCGAGACCTACCAGAACACCCAGCTCGGCGATGCCGTCGCCAACGTGCAGAGCGTGCGCAACGGCACCATCGCCTTCACCGTCGTTTCGGCCTCGAACCTGAATCAGGTCGTGCCGGCGATGGACATGTTCTCGCTTCCGTTCATCTTCAAGAACGAGGCGCATTTCTGGTGGTTCCTGGCGCAGCCGCAGGCCGAAGCGTTCGTCAAGCCCCTCGAGGAAAAGGGCCTGATGAAGATCGCGTATATCGATTCGGGCTCGCGCAACCTGTTCACGCAGAAGCCGGTCCATACGCCGGCCGACATGAAGGGGCAGAAGATCCGCGTGATGGCATCGCCCGTCATGGTGAAGACGATGGAAGCGATGGGCGCGACCGGCGTGCCGGTGGCCTGGGCCGAGCTCTACACCGCGCTGCAGACCGGCGTGGTCGATGGCGCGGAGAACAACCATCCTTCGGTCGTCGCCAAGAAGTTCTACGAGGTGTCGAAGTACTACACGCTCGACGAGCACATGCGCATCCCCGACATGCTGGTCGTCTCGATGAAGTTCTACAATTCGCTGAACGACCAGCAGAAAGCCGCGGTCAAGCTGGCCGGCGCCCTGACCCAGGCCTACATGCGCGGCGCCTGGAAGATCTCCGAGAACAGCGATCTGGCCGCTCTCAAGGCCAAGTTCACGCAGATCATCGAAGTCGACAAGCAGCCCTTCATGGAATCCGTGAAGCCGCTTGTCGCCGCCGAGTCGAAGCGCCTCGACGTCGAAAAGACGGTCGCGTTCCTCCTCGATTCCGGCAAGAAGTTCTAGGTCAGCTGACGTCCGGCGGGGCAGGTCCGATCGTACCTGTCCCGCCACTTTGCCGGTCCGTGAGGTCCAAGTGCTGCTAGAGAAATTCGACCGCGCCGTCACCTGGGCGCTGGCCGCTGTCCGGGGCATCTGCATCGTGCAGGCCGCCGGGATCTTCCTCGTCGTCATCGTCGCGGTCGTGGCGCGCTACGTGTTCGGCAAGGCCGTCTCGTGGACCGAAGAAGTGCCGCGCTACCTGCTCATCTGGATTTCGTTTCTGGCCGGCGCCGCCGGCGTGGCACGGCGCGACCATGTCGGGTTCGACGTGCTGTTCTACGCGTTTCCCGAACGGATCCGGCGCATTCTCGGCGCCGCCATCGGTCTGCTGCTGCTGGGTTTCGGCTGGAACATGTTCCGGTACGGAATCGTCTACGTGCAGGATTTCGGCGACGATCTCATGGAGACGATCCCCTTCACGAACAGCTGGTACTACATGGCGCTGCCGATCTCGGGCGCGCTGTTCATGCTGTTCTCGGTGAAGATCATCGTCGATTCGCTGCTGGGTCGCGGCGAATCCAACATCGGCAGCTCGGTGGACTGAACAGTGACACTCGTCATCCTCGGCGTCGTCTTCATCGGGCTGATGGCCATCGGCATGCCGATCTCGTTCGCGGTCGGCGTCGCGTCGGTCGTGGCGACGTTCCTGCTGCCCGGCGTCGACAACGCCACGATCGTCCAGCGCATGCTGACGGCGCTGAATACGTTCCCGCTGCTTGCGGTCATCTTCTTCGTGCTCGCCGGCACGCTGATGGCGCGCGGCGGCGTCGCGACCCGGCTGGTCAGGATGGCCGAAGTGCTCGTCGGATGGCTGCCCGGCAGTCTCGCGCAGATCGTCGTCGTCGCCTCGATGTTCTTCGGCGGCGTCACCGGATCGGCCGTCGCCGAGGTGTCGTCCATCGGCAGCATGATGATCCCCGCGATGGAGAAGGACGGCTATTCGCGCCGCTTCGCCACGGCGATCGTGCTGACGGCCGCGACGATGGGGCCGATCATTCCGCCTTCGATCGGGATGATCGTGTTCGCCCACGTCGCCGGCAGCGTTTCGATCGCCGCCCTTTTCGTGGCTGGCATCGTGCCGGGCGTGCTGATCGCGATTTCGCTGATGGCCGCAAGCCTGGTCCACGGGCGGCTCTACCACCGCAAGGTCCTGCCGTCGCTGCCGCTTCGCGAGAAGCTCTGGCGCGTGCTCGACGGCCTCGCCGGCGTCTTCACGATGGTCATCATCTTGGGCGGAATCATCTCGGGCATCTTCACCGCGACCGAGGCGGGCGCCATCGCCTGCGTGTACGCGCTGTTCCTGACGATCGTGGTCTACAGGGAGATCAAGGTCCGCGACCTGCCGCAGATCCTCTGGGAGTGCTGCGTCACCAACGCCGTCGTGATGATGCTGATCGCGACCTGCTCGGTGTTCTCGTGGATACTGACCTACGAGAACCTGCCGCGCATGCTGGCTGACAATTTCTTCAACCTGATCCAGGCGAAGTGGGCATTCCTGCTCATCCTCAACCTCTTCCTGCTGCTGGTGGGGATGTTCATCGACATGACGCCGGCGCTGATCATGCTGGTGCCGATGCTGCTGCCCCTGGCGCAGAAATTCGGGATCGATCTTGTCCATCTGGGGCTGATAATGGTGATCAACCTTTCTTACGGACTGACCACGCCGCCGGTCGGCACGGCGCTGTTCGTCGCCGTCAAGGTCGGCAATATCTCGATGGAAAAGCTGATCCCGCCGCTGCTGCCGCTGCTTGCCTGCATGCTGGTGGTGCTCCTGATGGTCACCTACATGCCGGAACTGTATTGGTGGCTGCCGAAAAGCTTCGGACTGGTCCGCTAGGCAAGGAAGCGCCGCGCGCTGCGAATATGGCTTTGGGGGAAATGGCGCGCCCGGCGCGACTCGAACGCGCGACCTTCAGCTTCGGAGGCT
>CAYQDN010000090.1:0-7565 GCA_964416335.1 uncultured Azospirillum sp. | reverse complement strand
ATCGCCGCATCGCGACCGTTTTCGACCGGGATCGGAAAGACAGGGTCATGAAAATTTCGAGCATTGCCGCCTTCGGCCTCCTGCTTCTCGCCACTTTCGTCGTGCAGCCCGGCCAAAGTTTCGCCCAACCCGTCCAGAACACCAGGCCGGGACCGGCCGCCCGGCCGCCGGCAGCCGCACCCCCTGCGCCGGCAGCCCCATCGCCTGCGGTACCGGCATCCGCAGCCGTCCGCGACGGCCAGATATTCGATGACTGGATCGCAAGCTGCGGCAAGGTCGAGGGTGTTCAGAACGAGCGCTGCGTGATTGCCCAAACACGCGTTAACAATCAGTCGCAGCGCGTCTTGCGCGCGATCGTGGGGTATATCGGTCCGAACAAGGAGCCTTTCATCGTCTTCGAGCTGCCGCTCGGCGTGCATCTGCCGGCCGGGGCTGCCTTCCGGGTCGACGAAGGCCCCCAACTTCCGATGACGTACGACGCGTGCCTTCCGGAGGGCTGTCGGGCAAATATGTTTCTGGATCAGAATGTTATACAGGCCTTGCGAACCGGCCAGCTCATCCGCGTCGGTTTCCTGGCAAGTGCGAACAGCGAGACCGTCGTGCTCGACGTTTCATTGAAGGGGTTCGCGCGCGGCTTCGCAGCCCTTCGGCCGTAAAATTCTTGAAACCGGCGTAATCCACTAATCGATTAGGGTTTTTCAGGGGTCGTGGAATTTTCCGGTACTGGTGGGTTTGGATTCTTGGTGAAAACAATCCCCGGATACCGCAGTTTCCGAATATCTTATGGTTGAAAAGTGATTCTCCGGTCGGTAAATCGAGCGGCGTTGCTCAAGCGCAACATCCGCCTCCCATTCATGCACAAGGCTCAATAGCTCTTGCCACGAATGACGGGCTTACTCTATGAAGTTATGAACAATCCTGCATTGGTAAAAATATGCGCGGTACGTCGGTGTTACAAAGCGAAATGTCCGGGATAGTCCGACAGGGTCGGGCGGTTGCGGATAGCTTGGATCTCCAGGGGGCACGGCCAGCGATGAATTTTTCGATGAAGTACTTGCTCGCTTCCGCATCTGCGATTTTCATCGCACTTGGGAGTGGCGCTCTTCCGACGGTTGCCGTTGGCCAGACAATCACTGCAGGCGTGACCGTTTCCGGTGCCCAGACTTCGACGGCGTCAACCTACACGATCGGGTCAGGCGCGGTTCTCATGTCGGGAAGTTCGGGTGCCGCGGTCCTGCTGACCGTCGCCGCACCGACCACGACGGTGACGAACGCGGGCTCGATCACGGCGACAGGCACGTCGGTCGCGGTGCGGGTCACCGGTGCCGGTGTCACGATCAACAACTCCGGCACGATCTCGTCGGCGGCGAACGCGATCGTGATCGCGACGACGGCCGGCACGGGTGCCGCGAACACGACGACCATCATCAATTCCGGCACGATCAGTGCGACCGGCACGTCCGGCTCGGCCATCACGGCGGGCACGGGCGGCGCCAATTCGGTCGGCGTCGTCGCCATCACCAACACCGGCACGATCAACATCACGAACGCGGCCAACACCGGTGCTGCGATCGACCTCGCGGGCGCCAACACGGGCACCACGGTCTCCAGCTCGGGGACGATCTCGACGGCCGGCAGCGGTGCGGCGATCCTGCTCGGCTCGAGCGGCACGATCACCCTGTCGGGCGGCACGGTCAGCAGTGCCGGCACGAACGCGGTCAATCTCGGCTCGGCCGGCACGTTGAACATCACGGGCGCCGTGACGATGACGGGCGGCGTGACCGGTACCGGCGGCATTTCGATCTCGTCCAGCGGCGCGCTGACGACCGGAACGGCCGCGACGACCATCGGCAACACGGGCACGTTCTCGCTCGCCTCGGGCGGCAGGCTCGTGGTCGGTTCGACGACGGCGGGCTCGTCGGTCACGACGTCGCTGAACAGCTCGGGCGCCGTCTCGATCTCCGGCACGATCGTCATCAACCGCGCGTCGACTGCCAACGGCGGCGTGCTCGCGTTTGCCGGTACGCCGACATTCGCTTCGACCGCCCAGATCATCGTCGGCCTGCCGACGACGTTCACCGCGGGCAACGTGACCGTGATGACCGCGGCTGGCGGTCTGCCGACGACGACGACCGGCGCATCGCTCAGTTCGGGCAATCCGGCCTATACCATCAGCTACGCCGGCTCGACGTCTGCGACGTCGATGGTGCTGACCATCGGGACCGCAAGTTCGGCGCAGGCGGCGAGTGCCGTTACCGCCAATACCCCGGCCGCGACGGCTGCAGCCGTGAGTTCGTCGTTGAGCGCGGTTCCTGCGACCGTGACCGCAAACCTCGGCACGGTTGCCGCACAGGCACAAGCGCTGCTGACGACGCCGACCACCTCGGTCAGCTCGCTCGTCGTAGCGGAGCTGTTCCAGCTCGTGAACGGCGTCGTGCAGTACAAGCCCGACGCGGCCGCGAAGATCGAGCAGCTTGCGCCGAAGATCGCCCAGGCCGCCGCGAGCGCGAATGCAGGTGCGAGCACGTCGGTCGGCAGCACGACGGGGACGGTCACCCAGCGCGCGGAAGCGGTTCGCGCCGAGTCCAGCGGCAACTACGCCTCCGCCGGCGTCACATCCGGCATGGCCACGGCGGCCGATTCTTCGCGCAGCCGCGCCGTCTGGTTCCAGGGTTTGGCGACGAACACGAACCAGAACGCCCGCAGCTCCGACCCGGGTTACAAGGGTAACGGCCGCGGCGTCGTCGGCGGTGCGGACTACACGTTCGTGAACGGCGCGCTTATCGGTGCTGCCTTGAGCTACAGCAAGACCGACATCGCCCCGAAGGGAACTTCGACGGGCAACGATACGAACATGAAGTCGGTCATCGGCCTTGCTTACGGCAGCGTCCCGCTCGGTACGAACGCTTATGCCGAAGGCCAGATGGGCTACGGCACGTTGGATTTCGACACGAAGCGTATCGTCGGCACGACTCTCAGCCAGCGCTCCTACAAGGGCACCGTCGCGTTCGGAAAGGCGACGCTCGGCTACAACGTCAATCTCAGCAACAATTTCACCGTGACGCCGATGTTGCTGAGCGACGTAACCCGCATCAAGACCGACGAGGCCGTCGAATATAACGGCCTGCGCGGCACGTTCGGATCGACCAGCAACACGGGCTTCCGTGTCGGTGCCGGTGCGAAACTGAACAAGCTGTACAATCTTGAAGAAGGCGGTCGCCTGTCGCCCGAGCTGCGCACGCAGTACATGTACTCGACCACCGACAAGGGAATCGACCAGTCGGTGACGTCGTACTCCGGCGCAACCGCCTATACGGCACCGGGCCTGAAGCCTGCCCGCGGCGAGTACGGGCTCGGCACGGGCCTGACCTTCCAGACGCCGACCGGGATATCGCTGTCCGGCAATTACGACGCCGGCATCAAGGAGAAGTATCTCAGCCACACCTTCACCGGTCGCGCGCGCTTCACGTTCTAAGCGCGATCTGAGCGTTTTATCGGAGAGGCCCCACCCGACGGTGGGGCCTCTTTGCTTTTCCGATTCGATCGAATGTACGCTGCGGGCAACCGCATGAAGCCGGCATTCAAATATCTTGCGATAGCACTGCTCGGATTGTCGGCGGCGGGCTGCCAGGACGTCGAGCGCCTGATCGTCGGCGCGCAGGCCCAGGCCGACCGGACGGCCGCCGTGGCCGCGATGGCGCCCCGCCGCATCGCCGCCGGGCCCTTCGACCTGCAAGGCTATCTGCGCGTACCGGCGGCGCCCGCAGCCCGCCTGACCGTCTATCTGGAGAGCGACGGGCGCGCCTGGATCGACCAGTGGACGATCTCCGCCGATCCTACGCCGGTGCGCCCGTTCGTGCTCGAGATGGCCGGGGCCGATCCGGCCGTCGCGGTCGGCTATGTCGCGCGTCCCTGCCAGTATCAAGCGGCCGGCAAGCCGCAGGCCTGCCATCCCGCCTACTGGACGAACGAGCGTTTCGCACCGGTCGTCGTCGGTGCGACCGACGCAGCTATCGACCAGCTGATGCGGGCGGCGCGTGCGCGCGAACTGGTGCTGGTCGGATACTCGGGCGGCGGCGTTCTCGCGGCCCTCGTCGCCGCGCGCCGCAGCGACATCGTCGGCCTTGTCACCGTCGCGGCACCGCTCGACCACGCGCGCTGGACCGGCCTGCACGCGATATCGCCGCTGCAAGGCTCGCTCAATCCCGTCGATTTCGCGGCCCGCCTTGCGACGATCCCGCAGATCCATCTCGTCGGGGCGCGCGACACGGTCGTGCCCGCCGCACCGGTCGAAAGCTACGTGTCGCGGCTGCCCGACCGGCGGCGGACACGCGTTCTCGAAGTGGCCGGCCAGACGCACGATTGCTGCTGGGTCGATGCGTGGCGCGGCCTTCTCGCGCGCGAAATCGAGCCCTGGCTTGCGCAAGCGGCGCGCTAGGCGGACGATGCGCCGGATCGCCGCCCTCCTGCTTGCGCTGGTCCTTCCTGCCGGATGTGCGGCACCGGGATTCGTCGAAACGCCGGCGGCGATCCAGCCTTCGGTGCGATCCGAAATCCCGCATGTCGACCGCACCGGGCATCTGCTCGGCCGCTACGACTCCGACCGGTCCTTCTTCCCGATCGGCATGTATCACGCGCTGATCGGCCGCTATGCCGGGCGCGACTACGACCTGTCGACGCTTGCCGCCCTCGGTTTCAATACGGTCCATCCGTGGGAAGGGCTGGAACTCGCCCCGTTCCTGGAAGCGGCACGGGCCGCGGGCGTCCAGGTGATCCCGAACGCCGCCGTGCGCCCGGAAGCACTGTCTCTTGCGGCCGATCCCGCGATCCTTGCCTGGTATCTTGAGGAGGAACCGGTCGCGCGCGCCGGCGACGGTGCCGTGCGGCTGCGCGACTTCGAGCGGCGCAAGGCCGAGTTCGCGGCGGCCGATCCGGGGCGCGCACATCTCGTCGTCGAGACGTCGCTGACGCAACCGCCCTATCGCGAGGCGTTCGATGCGTGGGCGCGCCGGGCGGATATCTTCGGCCTGACCGTCTATCCGATCGTCGAGGATGTCGGCGTGGAGGCGCGCAGGTCGGCGATAGCGTATCCGCGCGGCATTCCCGAAACGATCGCCGCGGCGTTTTCCGCGAACCGGCCGCCCCGGCCGGTGTGGCTGTTCGTGCAGGCCTTTTCGAGCCCGATGCACATGCCGCGGCAACGCTGGCTGATGCCCACGCCGGTCGAGTTGCGCGCGATGGTCTATGCCGGGCTCGTCCATGGCGCCACCGGAATCTTCATCTTCGCGCAAGACAGCTTCGTCACGCGTGCGGGCATGGTCGTGGGCATCGGCCCCGATATCCCGACGCTCTACGATCATCCCTTCCCCGATATCCTGGAAGGCCGGTCGCAGCTTGGCGCGACCGACGACGAAATTGCGTCGGCCCGGAATCTCTGGGCGGCATTGCCGCAGCTCAACGCCGAGATCCGCACGCTGGCGCCAAGCCTCCTGCAGCCGGGGCCCGATCTGACCTATCGGGTTGCCGTTTCGGGACCGTCGGCACGTCCGGCCCCGATCCGCACGCTGCTGAAGCGACTGCCGGACGGAACGCCGGTGCTGCTTGCCGTGAATGTCGAGGCACGGCCGTTCAAGGCACGGTTCACCTTCGGGGGACCGGTTGCCCGGATCGTGCGGATGTTCGATGCCGAAGCCTCGCCCCGCCTTGCCGCCGACGCGTTCGAAGACGCGTTCGCGCCCTACGGCGTGCGCGTCTATCGCCTTGAAAACCAACCTTGATGTTGGCCTTCGGCTCGAATAACACTGCCCCTCGGACGCAAACCGGATAGGCTTTCGGCATGAGCGAGCGTTTGGGCATCGTACTGGCGGGCGGGGCGGGGACGCGCCTGCATCCGTCGACCGTGGCGACATCCAAGCAACTGCTGCCGGTCTACGACAAGCCGATGGTCTATTACCCGCTTTCCACGCTGATGCTGGCGGGGATCCGGCGCATCCTGCTGATCTCCACGCCGGTCGACCTTCCCGGATTCAAGCGGCTGTTCGGCGACGGCAGGCAGTGGGGCATCGAGATCGCGTATGCCGAGCAGGCCAAGCCCGAGGGCATCGCGCAAGCCTACCTGATCGCCGAAAGCTTTCTCGCCGGCCGTCCGTCCGCCCTGATCCTCGGCGACAACATCTTCTACGGCGAAGGTCTCTCGAAACGTCTCCAGGCGGCGGCGAACCGGACCGGCCCCGGTGCGACGGTGTTCGCCTATACGGTGTCGGATCCCGAGCGCTACGGGGTCATCGAGCTTGCTCCCGACGGCAAGCCGACGAACATCGTCGAGAAGCCGACAAGCCCGCGTTCCGATCTCGCGGTGACGGGCCTCTATTTCTACGACGGCGAAGCGCCGCGCCGCGCCGGCCGCCTGAAGCCCAGCGCGCGCGGCGAGCTGGAGATCACCGATCTCAACCGCGCCTATCTCGCCGACGGCCTGTTGACCGTCGAGACGCTGCGTCGCGGCAATGCCTGGCTCGACACCGGCACGCAGGATTCGCTGCTCGATGCGTCGAACTTCATCGCGGCCGTCGAACGCCGCCAGGGGCTGAAGGTCGGCTGCCCCGAGGAAATCGCCTGGCGCCAGGGCTGGATCGACGATGCGGCCCTGGCACGCCTCGCCGAGCCGCTGCGCAAGAGCGGCTACGGCGAATACCTGCTGCGGCTGATCGGCAGGCGCTAGCCATGCGCACGCTCCTCGTCACCGGCGGCTGCGGCTTCATCGGGTCGGCTTTCCTGCGCCATGTCGTGGGAAGCGGCCTTGCCCGTGCCGTCAATGTCGACAAGCTGACCTATGCCGCCAATCCGGATGCGGTTGCCGGGATCGCCGCCGGCGACGGCTATTCGTTCGTCCAGGCCGACATCGGCGACCGCGACGCGATGCGCGCAATCCTCCAGAAGCATCGGCCCGACGGAATCGTGAATTTCGCGGCGGAGACGCATGTCGACCGGTCGATCGACGGACCGCTCGCCTTCGTCGAGACCAACGTGGCGGCGACGGCGCGCCTGCTCGTCGAGACGCTGGAATACTGGCGCGGCCTTTCGATCCCGGCGCGCGAAACCTTCCGTTTCCTGCATGTCTCGACCGACGAGGTCTTCGGTTCGCTCGGCGCCGACGATCCGCCGTTCTCGGAATCGACTTCCTACGCGCCGAACTCGCCCTACGCCGCGACCAAGGCGGCGTCGGACCATCTCGTGCGCGCATGGGCGCGGACCTACGGTTTGCCCGCGCTGGTGACGAACTGCTCGAACAATTACGGGCCGTGGCAGTTTCCCGAGAAGCTGATCCCGCTGATGATCGCCAAGGCGCGTGTGGGCGAGAAGCTGCCGGTCTACGGTGCCGGGCGCAACGTGCGCGACTGGCTGCATGTCGACGACCACGCCGTCGGCCTGTGGCTGGCGCTGGCGCGCGGGCACGTCGGCGAATCCTACGGATTCGGCGGCGGTGCAGAACTTGCGAACATCGACGTCGTGCACGCGATCTGCGACACGCTCGACGCAACGCTAGGCAAGCTGCCCGGCGGGCCGCG
>CAYQDN010000089.1:0-8072 GCA_964416335.1 uncultured Azospirillum sp. | reverse complement strand
CAATCCGACGTCCTGATGTGCGCCTACGCCTCGCACGGCGACACCAAGCACGTGCTGCTGTTCCCCGAGGACCCGCACGAGTGCTTCGAGTTCGGTGCCGCCGCCTTCGACCTTGCCGACCGGCTGCAGACGCCGATCTTCGTCATGCTCGAGCTGGAAGTCGGCATGAACGAGCGGCTGTGTGCACCACTGGCGTGGGACGCGTCGCGCAAGCTCGACCGCGGCAAGGTGATGAGTGCGGCCGACCTCGATTCCGCGCGCCAGTTCGGGCGCTATCTCGACCTCGACGGCGACGGGATCACCTATCGCACGCTGCCCGGCACGCATCCGACCAAGGGCGCCTTCTTCACGCGCGGCACCACCAAGGACCGTATGGCGCGCTATTCGGAGGAAGGCCCGGATTACATCGAGAACATGGAGCGGCTGCTGAAGAAGTTCGGCACCGCCAGGAAGCTGGTCCCGCCCGCGATCCAGCGTGCGGCGCGCCAGCCGACCCGGACCGGCGTGATCTACTACGGCTCGACCAGCCCGGCGATGGACGAAGCGCTCGACCGGCTGGAAACGCAGAACGTCCATCTCGACGCCCTGCGCGTGCGCGCCTTCCCGTTCGGCGCGGAGGTCGAGGAATTCATCGCCGCCCACGACAGCGTCTTCCTCGTCGAGCAGAACCGCGACGCGCAGCTGCGCACGCTGCTGGTCACCGAATGCGAGATCGACCCGGCCAAGATCGTGCCGGTGCTGAACTACGACGGCAACCCGATCACCGCCCGATTCATCGTTTCGGCCATCGCCGAACGCATGACGGGTGCGAACGTCACCAAGCTGCGCAAGGCCGTGCCATGACGTATCTGCCCAAGCCCAAATTCCGCCATCCCGACCTGCCGACCAACAAGCTCGGCTTCACGCGGCGCGACTACGAGGGTGCCGTCTCGACGCTGTGCGCGGGCTGCGGCCACGATTCGATCTCGGCGGCGATCATCCAGGCGTGCTTCGAGCTCGACCTGCCGCCGCACCGCATCGCCAAGCTCTCGGGCATCGGCTGCTCGTCGAAGACGCCGACCTATTTCCTGGGTGCGAGCCACGGCTTCAACTCGGTGCACGGGCGCATGCCCTCGGTGCTGACCGGCGCCAACCTCGCCAACCGCGATCTCGTCTATCTGGGCGTGTCGGGCGACGGCGATTCCGCGTCGATCGGGCTCGGGCAGTTCGCGCATTCGATCCGGCGCGGCGTCAACATGCTCTACATCGTCGAGAACAACGGCGTGTACGGCCTCACCAAGGGCCAGTTCTCGGCCACGTCCGACCGCGGCTCGAAGAGCAAGAAGGGTGTCGTCAACACCGACGAGCCGATCGACATGGTGAGCATGGCCCTGCAGCTGGGCGCCACGTTCGTGGGCCGCAGCTTCTCGGGCGACAAGGGCCAGCTCGTGCCCCTCATCAAGGCGGGGCTGCTGCATGGCGGCGCCGCCTTCATCGACTGCATCAGCCCGTGCGTGGCCTTCAACAACCACGAGGGTTCGACGCGCAGCTTCGACTATGTGCGCGCCCACAACGAGGCGGTGAACCGCCTCGACGTGATCCCCGCGCGCGCCGAGATCACGACCGACTATGCGGCCGGTACGGCCGTCGACGTGAAGCAGCACGACGGCAGCGTGATCCGCCTGCGCAAGGTCGCACCGGACTACGACCCGTCGGACCGCATCGCGGCGATGACGTACCTGCAGCAGAAGCAGGCCGCGGGCGAGATCGTCACGGGCCTCCTCTATCTCGACGAGGAACCGGTCGACCTGCACGCCGCCCTGAAGACGACCGACAAGCCGCTCAACACGCTTTCCGACGCCGAGCTCTGCCCGGGTGCGGGCGAGATCGCCAAGATCAACGCGGGCCTGCGCTAGCCACAGGCCCCACAACGGAGGCCGCCATGGACCTGATGAAGCTGCTGACGCGCGCGCTCGCGGGTGCCGCACTGTCGCTGGTCGCGTTTACGGCCGCCGCCCAGACCTATCCCGCACCCAAAGAGGGCGACTGGATCGCGCGCGATTTCAAATTCGGCACCGGCGAAATCTTCCCCGAGCTGCGCCTCCACTACACGACCATCGGCGATCCCAAGGGCGAGCCGGTGATCGTGATGCACGGCACGGGCGGTTCGGCGGCGGCGATGCTCACGCCCGCCTATGCCGGCGAGCTGTTCGGCCCCGGCCAGCCGCTCGACGCCGCGAAATACTTCATCATCCTGCCCGACGCGCTCGGCCACGGGAAATCGGCCAAGCCGTCCGACGGCATGCGCGCGAAGTTCCCGCGCTACAGCTACGACGACATGGTCGCCGCGCAGTACCGGCTGGTCACCGAGGGGCTGGGCGTGAAGCACGTTCGGCTGGTCACCGGCAATTCGATGGGCGGCATGCATGCCTGGATCTGGGGCGTTGCACACCCCGATTTCATGGACGCGCTTGTCCCCATGGCCTCGCAACCCACCGCGATGGCGAGCCGCAACTGGATGATGCGCCGCCTGATCGTCGACACGATCCGCAACGATCCCAACTGGAAGGGCGGCAACTATGTCGAGCAGCCCAGGGCGTTCAAGGCGGCCAACGTGTTCTTCGGCATCGCGACCAGCGGCGGCACGCTCGCCTACCAGAAGATGGCGCCGACGCGCGCCCTTGCCGACAAGCTGCTGGACGAGCGTCTGGCGGCCCCGATGAATTCGGACGCCAACGATTTCCTCTACCAGTGGGATTCCTCGCGCGACTACGACGCCTCGCCGGGGCTCGAGCGCATTTCGGCTTCGCTGCTTGTCGTCAATTCGGCCGACGACGAACGCAACCCGCCGGAAACCGGGATCATGGACCGCGAACTCAAGCGCGTGAAGAACGCCCGGCTGCTGCTGATCCCGGCCAGCGAGGAGACGCGCGGCCACGGCACGACCGGCTTCGCGAAATTCTACAAACAGGCCCTGCAGGAGCTGCTGCAGTCCGCACCCAAGCGCACGATGTAGCGTTTCACGCCAGGCGCCACATCCGGCGCACGAAGTCGCGGCTTTCGCGCATCGCGGCGACGGGTTCGCCCTTTGCCACGCATTCGGCACTCAAAAGGCCGCGATAGCCGGCGGCCTTCAGGTGCCCGAACAGCGTCGCGAAATCGTAGCTGCCCGTGCCCGGATTGTGGCGCCCGGTGTCCGAGACCTGCACGTGCGCCAGCCACGGTCCGAGTTCGCGCAAGGCTTCGGGCGGATCGGCCTCGACCGTCATGTGGTAGAAATCGACCATCGCGCGGATCTCGGGCCGGCCGAGCGCCTTCACGAGGCGCACCGCCTCCACCAGGTGATTCACGAGGCTCGATTCCTTGCGGTTCAGCGGCTCGATCGCCAGCACCGCCCCGCTGCCCTTGAGGTCGTCGGCACAGCGCCCGAGGGCGGCCAGCAGCGCATCCTCGGTCTGCGCCTTCGTCCAGCCTTCGGGGATGTCGCGCGACCAGCCGCTGCCCAGCACGACGACCTTCGCCCGGGCGAGGGCCAGCAGCTTCACGACGCGCGCGAAATAGGCGCGGATGCGCCGCTCGTCCGCCGCCGGGCCGACGAGGCGCATGTCGTGCGGGAAGAGATAGCTCGCGGCGAGTGCCGGGACCGGCAGGTCGCGGATGCGCGCTTGCGCGTCCGCATGGGCGGCCGGGTCCTCGAGCCGCAGGGGGACGAGCTGGAACTCGATGAAATCGAGGCCCGCGTCGCGCACGAGCAGCACCTCGTTGAGCGAACCGCACCAGCCGAAGAGGGGCTCGCTTGCGTCCGTCATCCGCGCCCGGCGGGGGGTGTCGTCGTGCGCAGGGCCAGCAGCGTGTGCAGCGTCTCGAGTGTGGGCACCGCGACGCCGCGACGCCGGGCAAGATCGATGGGGGCCGCGAGGATCGGGCCGATCTCGACCGGGCGGCCGGCCTCGAAATCCTGCAGCATCGACGTCTTGTGGTGCGGGCTGCCGATATTGGGCGAGTTGAGGGCGGCGACCGCATCGGCAAGCGAACTGCCCCACGCGGCGGCGACGGCCACGCCCTCGTCGACGACGCGCGCGCGCAGCTCGGCGATCCCCGGTGCGCCGACGATGCCGCCGTTGCGCATCTGCGTGAGCACGCTGACGGGCCCGAAGAACGCGTTCTGCACGAGCTTGTTCCAGACGACCGTGCGGATGTCGTCGGTCGTCTTCGCCTCGAAGCCCGCATGCGACAGCACGCCGGCGACCGTCGCGAGCGCTTCGGGATCGGCCCCCTTGCGCGGCGTGCCCAGGGTCAGCGTGCGCGGCAGCCCGGGATTGTGCACGTGGCCGGGCGACGGCACGCTTGCCGGCAGCTGGATCATGCAGCCGATCGCGCGCGTGCCCGACAGCGCCTTCCAGATGCCGCCGCCGGGATCGATCACCGGGAGCGGGGTGTCGCGCTCGGGCGCGTCGAGGCCGGCGAAGAACCACCACGGGATGCCGTTCTGCGCGCACACGACGATCGTGCGCGCGTCGAACAGCGGGGCAAGAAGCGGGGCGAGGGCCGGCAGCCCGTGGCCCTTCGCGGCAAGGATGACGATGTCCTGGCGGCCGAGATCGCGCGGATCGTCCGACGCGGCGAGACGGTGCACGCTTGTCGCGGCTTCGGTTTCGAGCGTCAGTCCGCCCGACCGGATCGCCGCAAGATGGGCGCCGCGCACGAGCACCGAAACATCGTGCCCGCCCTTGCGCGCCAGCAGGCCGGCGATGGTCCCGCCGATCGCACCCGCCCCGACGACCGCGATTTTCATGTCGTACTCCTTCGATCCGGTCCAAAACATAAGGGCTCCGCCGTTTCCGGCGAAGCCCTTGTTTCGTCTTGGTGGAGCCAAGCGGGATCGAACCGCTGACCTCCGCAATGCCATTGCGGCGCTCTCCCAGCTGAGCTATGGCCCCGAAATCTTCAGGCGGGGGTGGGGCCCCGTCCCGTGGCGTTATTTACGGCGATAGGCGCCTTGGGTCAACGTTCCTCGTCTTCGACGTTCTCGATGACCTCGGCGACGTCTTCCTCGTCCTCGCCCAGTTCCGAGGTGTCCTCGATCACCGCATCTTCCTCTTCCTCGGCACCCTCCTCGGCGGGGGCGTCGGGAACCTCGACCTCCTCGACCACGGCGGCGACGGGCTTGGGAGCCGGTGCGGGCTTGCCACGGCGCGACTTCAGCAGCACTTCGGGATCGTATTCGGCCCCGCACTTGGGGCACATGATCGGATCCTTGGACAGGTCATAGAAGCGCGCCCCGCAAGACTGGCACGTACGCTTCAAACCCCATTCGGCCTTCGCCATCGATCGCTCCTTCGCGGCACCGCCCGTATCCACTGGAAAAACGGCGCCCAATTCGAACGGGCGGGGGGAATGCCATGTCCCGGCCCCCCTGTCAACCGGGGCAAGCCGGCGGCGGTTGCCCCTGCCCGGCCACGTTGCTACAAGCCCTGATCCCGCCGCCGCAATTCCCACTCCGAGGCCCCATGTCGAGCGCACTTCCGCCCCTTCCCGCCACCAGCCGACCGGGCGCCCCGCTCAAGGGCGCCATCGGCGTCCCGGGCGACAAGTCGATCTCCCACCGCTCCCTGATGCTGGGGGGCATGGCGGTCGGCGAGACGGTCATCCACGGCCTGCTCGAGGGCGAGGACGTGCTGCGCACCGCCGCCGCGATGCGCGCGATGGGGGCCGAGATCGCGAAGGACGAGAAGACCGGCATCTGGCGCGCGCGCGGGCGCGGCGTGGGGGCGCTCGCGGAACCCGCCGACGTGCTCGACCTCGGCAATGCCGGGACCGGGGCGCGCCTGCTGATGGGGCTGATCGCGGCCAACCCGATCGTCGCCGTCTTCACGGGCGACGCCTCGCTGCGCCGCCGGCCGATGGGCCGCATCACCCAGCCGCTGGAAAAGATGGGGGCGAAGTTCGTCGCGCGCGGACGCACGGAAGGCAAGGTGCTGCTGCCGCTGACCGTGATCGGGGCGACCGACCCCATCGCCATCGAATATGTCGTCCCCGTCCCCTCGGCGCAGGTGAAGAGTGCAGTACTGCTCGCCGGCCTCAACGCGCCGGGCACCACTTTGGTGATCGAGAAGGAAGCCACGCGCGACCATACCGAGCTGATGTTCCGCCATTTCGGCGCCGAGCTCGACGTTTCGGCCACGCCGCAGGGCACGCGCATCGCCCTCAAGGGCCAGCCGGAGCTGACGGGGCGCGACGTGCGCGTCCCCGGCGATCCGTCGTCGGCGGCCTTCGCCCTCGTCGCCGGGCTGATCGTGCCGGGTTCGGAAGTGACGGTGCGCAACGTCGGCCTCAACGTGCGGCGCACGGGCCTCTACCAGACGCTGCGCGAGATGGGTGCCACGCTCGACATCGGCAACGCATCCACGCAAGCCGGCGAACCGGTCGGCGACATCTCGGTCAGGTTCACGAAGCTCAAGGGCGTCGACGTGCCCGCGGCCCGCGCCCCCTCGATGATCGACGAATACCCGATCCTTGCGGTCGCCGCGTCGTGCGCCAGGGGCCGCACGGTGATGCGCGGCCTCAACGAGCTTCGCGTCAAGGAAAGCGACCGGCTGTCGGCGATCGCGCGCGGCCTTGCCGCGTGCGGCGTGAACGCGACGATCGACGGCGACGACCTGATCGTCGAGGGCAATGACGGCCCGCCGCCGGGCATGGCGGCCGGAGCACCGGGGATCGCCACGCATCTCGACCACCGCATCGCGATGAGCTTCCTCGTCATGGGCCTTGCCGCGGCCAAGCCCGTCACGGTCGACGACATCGGCGCCATCGCGACCAGCTTCCCGGGCTTCATCGAGCTGATCCGCGGGCTCGGCGGCCAGGTCGCGACCGCCGGATGATCGTCGCCCTCGACGGGCCGGCGGCCGCCGGCAAGGGCACGCTCGCCAAGCGGATCGCCGGCCATTTCGGCCTGCCGCATCTCGACACCGGTGCCCTCTACCGGGCCGTGGCGTCGCGATCCTTGCGCACCGGCGAGATGCCGGAGGCGGCGGCGGCAGGTTTCCGGCTGGCCGACATGGATGCCGACGACCTGCGCAGCGGGGCCGTCGGGGCGCAGGCCTCGAAGGTCGCGGCCATCCCGGCCGTGCGCGCGTCCCTGTTGGAATTCCAGCGGAATTTCGCGCGCCGGGCGGGCGGGGCCGTGCTCGACGGGCGCGACATCGGCACGGTCGTCTGCCCGTGGCCGGAAACCGTGAAGATCTTCGTCACCGCCAGCCCCGAGGCGCGGGCGAAGCGGCGATTTAACGAATTGCTTGCCCGGGGTGAATCCCCTATATATGCGGCCGTTTTCGCCGATCTGGCGGAACGCGACAAGCGGGACAGCGAACGTGCTGAAGCCCCCTTGAAGCCGGCTCCCGATGCCGACGTGCTCGACACGTCCGACCTCGACCCCGACGCAGCGTTCCGGATGGCTCTCGGCCTCATCTCGGCGAAGACACGCGCCCGGGGATAGTCCCCGAAGCGCGAACCCCAGCCCCGGCGTCGGCCGAAGGCAATGTGCCTTACGGACGTCCGGCGTTGAATACGAGAGGAACTATCTGAATGGCGAAGGCATCCAATCTGGCCCGGGCGCAGACCGCGCCGGCCGGCGGCGAGAGTTTTGCAGCCGAGAGTTTCGCGGCCCTGCTCGAAGAGTCGCTGGGCGCAGGCGGTTCGTTCGACGGCCGCGTCGTCAAGGGCACCATCATCTCGATCGAGGGCGATTTCGCCATCATCGACGTGGGCCTCAAGTCGGAAGGCCGCGTGGCCCTCAAGGAATTCGGCACGGCGGGCACGCCCGTCGAGCTCAAGGCCGGCGACACGGTCGACGTGTTCGTCGAGCGCATGGAAGACAAG
Source organism: uncultured Azospirillum sp. (assembly GCA_964416335.1). Taxonomy (GTDB): domain Bacteria; phylum Pseudomonadota; class Alphaproteobacteria; order CACIAM-22H2; family CACIAM-22H2; genus Tagaea. The sequence goes on along the minus strand of CAYQDN010000089.1, from coordinate 215 downwards.
CACGGCGAAGCCTCGCTGAGCCGCGACAAGGCCAAGCGCGAAGAAGCCTGGGGCGCGCTGGACAAGAACTTCAAGGACAACGCGCGCGTCACCGGCGTCATCTTCGGGCGCGTCAAGGGCGGCTTCACAGTCGATCTCGGCGGTGCGGTCGCGTTCCTTCCCGGCAGCCAGGTCGACATCCGCCCCGTGCGCGACATCACCCCGCTGATGGGCAC
>CAYQDN010000088.1:0-8109 GCA_964416335.1 uncultured Azospirillum sp. | reverse complement strand
CGTTCGCGCCTTCATCGGACCCTCGACGACGTCGAGCGTCCGCGGCACGGCCGAGAAGGCCTTGCGCGAGATGGCGGGCGAAGGCACGGTGTCCGATCCTGCTTCGGGCCGAGCCCGGCTGTTGGCTGCAAGCGATCTCGGTCACGCGCAGGCGGCACGGGCCTATGCGAAGGCGCTGCGCGACGGCGTCGGCGGGCAGGCGGATGCGATCGAGGCATTCGCCTTTTTCGATCTGGCGTCGCGCCGGAAAGTGTCGGCTGCCGCGGGCGAGCGCGACACTGTCGCCGTCGGCCTGTCAGCCGAGCAGCGCGGCCTTGCCGATGCGCGCGCCCGCGAACTGCCGACGGTGCCGCAGCGCTGAGCGCTGCGGCCGGCAGCTCACATCTGCAGGAAGCGCGGCATGTTCGCGCGAATCTGGCGGTCGAGCTCGGCGTTGATGTCGGACATCATCTGCCCGACCATCTCGTACCAGACGCGTTCGCGGTCGTTGAGCGAGATGTTCTCGGCGACGCTGCGCGTGCGCGTCGCCGCGGCGGACGCGAAGCCGTCGCGGAAATTGCCGCGCAGCTGGCGCAGTTCGACCGCCGCCTCGATGCGCCCGTCGTAGCGCTGCGCCTGCTCGTTGGTGAAGGTCGCGCGCACGCCCGTCTCGCGCGGCAGCTGGGTTTCGGTCACGCGCGCATCGACGATGACGAAGCGCACGAGACGATCGCCGCGGCCGGTCACCGCAAGCCGGTCGTTGGCCCAGCGCTTGAGCGTCTCGTCGGGCCGCTGGGCAAACAGGTGCTCGATGTTCGGCGGGGCGAGCGGCGCCTGGTATTCCTGCACGACTTCCAGCCGCTCGGCCTCGAACGTGAAACGCCCGAGAGCCGAATACGAGAAGGGCGGGAACTGGGGCGTTGGCGGTAGCTGGGCGCAGGCACCCAGTGCCGCGGCCGGGACGGCCACGCCGGCGAGTTTCAGGAAATCGCGTCGGGAGGGGATCATCCGGTTTGGCTCCGCACGGAAAGGAAGTTGTACGTATCTCTAGGCGCCAATGGCGTTCGAAATGTGGCGCGGTCGGGGTGGCGCATCAAGTCCCGTCGTAGATCGCGTCGAGATCGGCGAAGGCGTGCGCGGTATTGCAGAATTCGCAGGTGATGCGGATCGCGCCGTCGGCCTCGCGCATCGTCTCGAGTTCCGCGCGCGCGATCGTGCGCAGCACGCTGCGCATGCGCGAGGGATCGCAGCGGCAGCGGTGGACGAGCTCGATCGGCCGGTAGATTTCCACGCCTTCGGCGAGGAACAGCCGGTCGACCAGCTTCCACGGCGGCAGGTCGGGGTCGACGAGTTCGCGCGACTTGGCCGATCCCATCAGGATCATCGCGCGCCGCCAGCCTTCCTCTTCGGCTTCGCGCACGGCCGGATCGCGCGCGACGGGCACGCGGCCTTCGGCCGAACCTTGCGCGTCTTCGGGCGGCAGGCGCTGGATCATGATCGCACCGGCGCGCCAGAACAGCCTGCCGTCGGCATCCGCCACGCTGGATACGGCGACGTTGAGGCCGGCCTCGAACTGTTCGGACTGGTGGAAATAATGGTGCGCGCATTCGGCGAGCGTGGCGCCGGTCAGCTCGACGATGCCCTGGTAGCGCTCCATGTCCGCACCCTGGTCGACCGTGAAGGCGAGATAGCCGGCCCCGAACAGCCGCGGCACCGACACCGGTCCGTCGCCGAGGGAAGCGATGCGCGCCTCGTCGAACTGCGCGTAGCCGCGGATGGCACCGGCCGACGTCACGTCGCACACCAGCATGCGCAAGGGCCCGTCGCCCTTGGTCTGGATCGAGAAGACGCCGTCGTATTTCAGCGTTGCGGCAAGGGCCGCCGCCATCGCGATCGCCTCGGCCAGCGCCCCGGCCACGAGGCGCGGATAGGCATGGCGATGCAGGATCGCGTCGAGGGCGGGCCCCAGCCGGACGAGCCGGCCGCGCAGCGCGTAGGGTTCGATCTTGAACGGAAGGACGACGTCGTCGTCCGCGATCTTCGCCTTCAAGCCATGCACCAGGCGAGGATGCCCTTCTGCACGTGCAGGCGGTTCTCGGCCTCGTCCCACACGGCCGAGCGCGGGCCGTCGATGACGCCTTCCGTCACTTCCTCGCCGCGGTGTGCCGGCAGGCAGTGCAGGAAGATCGCGTCCGACTTGGCGCGGTCCATCAGCCGCTCGTCGACCCGGTAGGGGGCGAGCAGGTTGTGGCGCTTCTCGCGGCTCTCGCGGTTGCCGCTCTCCTGGTCCATCGACACCCACGTGTCGGTGACGACGGCGTCGGCCCCGGCGACGGCGATCTCGGGATCGGTCAGCAGCTGGATGCGCGCACCCTCGCGCTTGGCCCAGGCGAGCACGTCGCCCGACGGGCGCAGCGGTTCGGGGCAGGCGAGGCGCAGCTCGAACGCGAAACGCTGGGCGGCGTGGATCCACGACGCGGCGACGTTGTTGCCGTCGCCCGTCCAGGCGACGACCTTGCCGGCAATACCGCCCTTGCGTTCCTCGATCGTCATCACGTCCGCCATCACCTGGCAGGGATGCGAGCGGTCGGTCAGGCCGTTGATGACGGGGACGCTGGCGTGGCGCACGAGCTCGGCGAGGTTGGCGATCTTGTTGGTGCGCAGCATGATCGCATCGCAATAGCGCGACAGCACGCGCGCGGTGTCGGCGATCGTCTCGCCGCGGCCGAGTTGCGTGTCGTGATGCGTGAGGATGACGGCCTCGCCGCCGAGCTGGCGAATACCCACCTCGAACGACACGCGCGTACGCGTCGAGGGCTTCTCGAAGATCATCGCCAGCGTCTTGCCGGCGAGCGGCTTTTCCATGCCGCCGGGCGGGCGCTTGGCCTTGTAGGCCGCACCCAGGTCGAGGATGTTGCGCAGCGTGCCCGCTTCGAGCACGTCGAGGTCGAGGAAATGGCGGGGTGTCGCGTTCATCGTCATCTCCGTCAGCCGACCTTGCGGGACGGCGCTTGCGCGCGCAGGTCCGCACAGGCAGCGTCGATCTTCTCGACCGCTTCGGCAACCTGGGCGGCCTCGGCGATCAGCGGGGGCAGGATGCGCATCACGTTGTCGCCCGCACCCGCCGTGAGCAGGCCCTGCTTGCGCACGGCAAGGATCATGTCCTGGTTGGGCCCCTTGCACTTGAGGCCGAGCAGCAGGCCCGAGCCGCGAGCCTCCTCGAACATGTCGGGATTGCGCTGGACGAGGCCGGCGAGCTGCTGCTTGAGATGTGCGCCGATGCGTTCCACGTGTTCGAAGAAGCCGGGGGCGAACATCACGTCGAGCACGGCGTTGCCCGCCGACATGGCCAGCGGGTTGCCGCCGTAGGTCGAGCCGTGCGTGCCGGCCGTCATGCCGGCCGCGGCCTTCGCCGTGGCAAGGCATGCGCCCACCGGGAAGCCGTTGCCCAGCGCCTTGGCGACCGACATCACGTCGGGCGTCACGCCAGACCATTCGTGGGCGAAGAGCTTGCCCGTGCGGCCCATGCCGGTCTGGATCTCGTCGAAGAACAGCAGCAGGCCGTGCGTGTCGCAAAGCTCGCGCAGATACTTGAGGTCGGCTTCCGGTACCGGCCGGATGCCGCCTTCGCCCTGGATCGGCTCGATCAGGATGCCGGCGGTCTCCGGCACGATCGCCGCCTCGAGCGCCTTGCGGTCGCCGAAGGGCACCTGGTCGAAGCCGTCGGTCTTCGGCCCGAAGCCGTCGAGATATTTCTGCTGCCCGCCGGCCGCCAGCGTGGCGAGCGTGCGGCCATGGAACGCGCCTTCGAAGGTGACGATGCGGTAGCGCTCGGGACGGCCGTGGTGCGCGTGGTACTTGCGCACGACCTTGATGCCGCACTCGTTGGCTTCGGCGCCCGAGTTGGTGAAGAAGACGGTGTCGGCGAAGGTCGACGCGACCAGCCGTTCGGCCAGCTTCTGCTGCTGCGGGATCGGGAAGATGTTCGAGGTGTGCCACACCTTGTGCATCTGGGCCCCCACCTCCTTCACGAGGTGGGGGTGCGCGTGGCCGAGCCCGGTCACGGCGATGCCGCAGGCGAAGTCGAGATAACGTCGGCCGTCGACCCCCCAAAGATACGGGCCTTCGCCGCGCTCGAAACCCACTTCGGCGCGCGCATAGGTCGGCATCACGGCGGGGAATGCAGTCGACACGGCAACAACTCCCTGTTTCGGGCGACCGGAGTTGGCCGACCGGGAAACGACCAGTATCCGGGGGTGACCGGAAAAAGTCAAATACAGGCGGGAATCGTTCTTTTATCGCAGGAGCTTAGGGTCAAAGGAAGGTCCCGTCGGGCTGGTAGACCTGGATCAGCACGAGCAGGTTTTCGACCTTCTCGCTGCGGCCCAGCGGCAGGATCGCCCGCCACCAGCCGACATGGTCGTGCGTCAGCCCGTAGTAGCCGAGCGGATGGTGGACATAGAGCGGCCGGCGCAGCCTTACCGCCTCGCGATAGCCGTCTTCCCACATGCGCGCCAGCGGATCGGCGATTTCCGACAGGCGCATGCCGGTGAATTCGCGCCGCATCACGCCGCTCGTCCGGGAGCCGAAGACGGCGAAGCGGAAATCGCCGTCGAGCACGTCGACGAGATGCAGCCGGCCGAGCCAGGGGACCAGATCCTCGAACAGGATTTCGCGCCGGTCGGGCCATGGCCGGCCGGCGGCCTTCGTGCGCCAAAGCGCTACCAGCTCGCGCATGTGCGCGGGCAGGGTGTCCTCGCCGATCTCCTCGGTCATGCGCGCAGCTTATAGCCGCTTTTGAACATCTGGAAGCAAAGGGTGCCGAGGGCCGCGTTGGTCACCAACAGGATCGCCGCGCCGATCCAGGGATGCGCATCCGCATGACCGATGAAGCCGAAGCGGAATCCGTCGATCATGTAGAAGAACGGATTGGCGAGCGCGATCAGGTGCCAGGGATCGGGCAGGCGGTCGACCGTATAAAAAGTGCCCGACAGGAAGGCGAGCGGCGTGACGACGAAATTCGTCACCGCGGCGATGTGGTCGAACTTCTCCGACCACACGCCGCCGGCCACACCGAGCAGCGACAGCAGGGCGGATGCCATCACGCCGTTGAAGACGATCCAGCCGAAATTGTGGACGTGCAGCGAAACGAACGGCGCCAGGCACGCGGCCGTCACGCCACCCACGACGATGCCGCGCACGATGCCGCCAGCGGCAAAACCGACGACAAGTTCGGCCGGCGACAGCGGCGGCATCAGCGAGTCGACGATGTTGCCCTGCACCTTGGCGATGACCAGCGAGCTCGACGTGTTGGCGAAGGCGTTCTGCGTCATCGCCATCATGATAAGGCCGGGGGCGAGGAACTCGGCGAACGAGATCCCGCCCGCGGCCGGCGCGCCGGGCCCCAGGGCCAGCACGAACACCGCAAGGAAAAGCAGCGTCGTGACGACGGGGGCGGCGATCGTCTGGGTATGGACCTTGGCAAAGCGCCGCACCTCGCGCATCACGAGTGTGTGGAGTCCGAGCCAGTTGACCGCACCGTAGCGGCGCGGCGGCGAAGGCGGTTTGGCGAGGTCGTTCATGCGCGAGGCACCATAGAGGGCGCACCTCGACCTCGCAATTGCAGCCTTGGCATGGCAATTAGGCGTCCATGGCGCCCCGCAAACCGCCCAAGCCGCCGACGCGCGAACGGCTCGAGAAGTCCGCACTCCACTATCTGGAGCGGTTCGCCGCTTCCGCCGAGGGTCTGCGCCGCGTGCTGATGCGCAAGGTGGAACGCGCCGCGCGCGAGGGGCTCGCCGACCGCGTGCAGGGGGCGGCGGATGTCGCCGCCGTCGTCGAAAAACTTGCGGCCAAGCAACTGCTCGACGATGCGCGCTTTGCCGAAGGACGTGCGGCAAGCCTCGCGCGCCGCGGCCTGCCGCGCGGGCGCATCGCCCAGCGCCTGAAGATCGCGGGCGTGGGCGATCCCGACATCGCGCAGGCCCTCGACGGGCTCGACGAAGCCGGCGAGAACGACCTGAAGGCGGCGCTGATCTTCGCGCGGCGCAAGCGGCTCGGCCCCTATGCCGATCCCGCGCGCCGTGCCGCCGCCCGCATGAAGCATCTGGCCGCGATGGCGCGCGCCGGCTTCTCGGGCGAGCTTGCGCGCCGCGTCATCGACGCCGCCGATCCCGACTCCCTCTCCGACGACGAATAGGCCGGACCCTCGCGCACGCTTGACAGCTCCGGCTTTCTTTTGTATTTAACCGATAGGTTAATTAAGGAACGCCGATGCCGCCCGACACGCTCAGCCTCACGCTGGCAGCTCTTGCCGATCCGACGCGCCGCGCGATCCTCGCGCGCCTGTCGGGGGGCGAGGCGTCGGTCACCGAACTGGCCGCCCCGTTCGCGATGAGCCTGCCGGCCGTCTCGAAGCATCTCAAAGTGCTCGAGCGTGCGGGCCTGGTGACGCGCGGCCGGGAGGCCCAGTGGCGTCCCTGCCGGCTCGAAGCCGCCCCGTTGCGCGATGTCGCGGGCTGGCTCGAGGAATATCGCCGCTTCTGGGATGCGAGCCTCGACCGGCTCGACCTCTATCTGCAGGAAATCCAGAAGCTCGACCCCGGCGGCACTCGCAACTAGCCGCCACTTCCCTCAACCTTCCGAAAGAACCCGCCATGCTGAAGACCGTCCTGATCGTGCTTGCCGTCGCCGTGATCGCACTCCTCGCTTTTGCCGCCACGCGGCCGGATTCGTTCCGCGTCGCGCGATCGACCCGCATCGCCGCCCCCGCCGAGACGATGCATGCGCTGATCGATGATTTCCGCAATTGGCCGCGCTGGTCGCCCTACGAGAAGCGCGACCCGGACATGAAGCGCACGCTCGGCGGTGCGGCGAAGGGCAAGGGGGCGACCTATGCCTGGGACGGCAACAACAATGTGGGTGCCGGCCATATGGAAATCCTCGACGACGCGCCGGCGAAGATCGTCATCAAGCTCGATTTCTCGCGCCCCTTCGAGGCCCACAACGTCGCGGAATTCGCGATCGTGCCGGCCGGCGGCGAGGTCGAGGTGACGTGGGCGATGTCGGGCCCCGCACCGTTCGTCAGCAAGCTGATGGGTCTCTTCTTCAGCATGGACAAGATGATCGGCGCGGATTTCGAGGCGGGCCTCGCCAGCCTCAAGGCCGAAGCCGAGAAGAAGTAACTTCCGGATTTTTGAAAGGACGACCGACATGGCGGACGCCGTCGAGGAATTCACGATCAGCCGCGTTTTCGAAGCTCCGCGCGCGCTCGTCTTCAAGACGTTCACGGACGCGGCGCATCTGGCGCGCTGGTTCGGCCCGAAGGGCTTCACGATGCAGGCCTGCAAGCTCGATCTGCGGCCGGGCGGCGTCTTCCACTACGGCATGCGTTCGCCCGACGGCTTCGAGATGTGGGGCAAGTGGACCTTCCGCGAGATCGTCGAGCCCGAGCGGCTCGTCGTGATCGTGTCCTTCTCCGACAAGGACGGCGGCATCACGCGCCATCCGATGAGCCCGAACTGGCCGCTGGAAACGCTGTCGACGACGACGTTCGTCGATCTGGGTACGCGCACGGAACTGAAGCTGCGCTGGGCGCCGCACAACGCGACCGAGGAGGAGCGCAAGACCTTCGCTGCCGGCCACGACGGCATGCGCATGGGCTGGGGCGGAACCTGCGACCAGCTCGCCGCGTATCTGGCCGGTCTCTGAAGGAGGATTGCCCAAATGCCGAAAAGCGCCCTGCGCCCCGGCGACGCACCAGAAGACCGCAGCCTCGTCATCGTTCGCGGTTTTGCCGCACCGCGCCGGCTCGTCTGGCGCGCATGGACCGATCCCGTCCACATGGCGCGCTGGTGGGGCCCGCACCAGTTCACGGCGCCGGAATGCGAGCTCGACGTGCGGCCGGGCGGCGCCTGGCGGATCGTGATGCGCGGACCGCACGGGCCCGGCTTCCCGATCGGCGGAAACTACATCGAGGTCGTGGAGAACGAGCGGCTCGTCTATTCCGTCCGGATCGACCACAGCGGAACCGAGTGGGAAGGCGTCAAGCCGCCGCCGCAGACCCACATCATCCTGTTCGAGGACGAAGGCGCCGGCACGAAGCTCACGATCGTCACGCGGCTGGAGACG
>CAYQDN010000087.1:0-8265 GCA_964416335.1 uncultured Azospirillum sp. | reverse complement strand
CTACACCCCGCCCGCCATGACCCAGACGCCCGCCACCCAGGCCGCTCGCCGCCGGACCTTTGCGATCATCTCGCACCCCGACGCCGGCAAGACGACGCTGACCGAGAAGCTGCTGCTGTTCGGCGGCGCGATCCGGCTTGCCGGACAGGTCAAGGCGCGCGGCGAGCGCCGCCGGGCGCGCTCGGACTGGATGGCGATCGAACAGGCGCGCGGCATCTCGGTGACCAGCTCGGTGATGACGTTCGACTATTCGGGCGTCACGTTCAACCTGCTCGACACGCCCGGCCACGAGGATTTCAGCGAGGACACCTACCGCACGCTGACGGCCGTCGATTCCGCCGTCATGGTGATCGACGCCGCCAAGGGCATCGAAATCCAGACGCGCAAGCTCTTCGAGGTCTGCCGGCTGCGCGACATCCCGATCTGCGTGTTCGTCAACAAGGTCGACCGCGAGGGCCGCGATCCCTTCGATCTCCTCGACGAGATCGAAAAGACGCTGCAACTCGACGTCAGCCCCTTCGTGTGGCCGGTCGGCATGGGTTCGGACTTCCACGGCTGCTTCGACCTTCGCGGCAACCGCTTCCTCACCGGCAAGCAAGGCGGCGGCTACGAGCGGGCCATCCAGATGTCGGGGCCCGACGATCCAGCACTGGAGGCGCTCGTCGCCGGGCGGCCGTTGCGCGAATTCCGCGAGGCGGCATCGCTGGCGCTGTCAGCCTATCCCACACTCGATCTCGAAGCCTACCGGGCCGGCAACATGACGCCGGTCTTCTTCGGCAGCGCGCTCAAGGATTATTCGGTCGAAACGCTGATCCAGGGCCTCGCCGAATTCGCCCCGCCGCCCCGCCCGCAGCCCGCCCAGTCGCGCACCGTCGAGCCGGGCGAAGACCGCGTCGCCGGCTTCGTGTTCAAGGTCCAGGCGAACATGGACCCCAACCACCGCGACCGCATCGCGTTCCTGCGCTTGTGCTCGGGTCGATTCAAGCGCGGCATGAAGCTCAAGCAGGTGCGCACCGGCAAGGCGATCGCGATCCACAGCCCGATCTTCTTCTTCGCCCAGGAGCGCGAGCTCGCCGAGGAAGCCCTGCCTGGCGACATCATCGGCATCCCGAACCACGGCACGCTGCGCGTCGGCGACACGCTGACCGAGGGCGAGGATCTGCGCTTCACCGGCATCCCGAATTTCGCGCCCGAAATCCTGCGCCGCGTGCGGCTCGACGATCCGATCAAGGCCAAGCAGCTGCGCCGCGCGCTCGAGGATCTCGCCGAGGAGGGTGTGACGCAGGTATTCCGCCCCGTGCTCGGCTCGCAATGGATCGTTGGCGTCGTCGGGCCGCTGCAGATCGAGGTTCTCGCCAGCCGCATCGCGGCCGAATACGACGTCAAAGTCGGCTTCGAGCCCGCTCCGTTCGAGACTGCGCGCTGGGTGTCGGGCGAGGATCCGGCACTGCTGAAGAAGTTCGTCGAGGCGAATCGCGGCAGCCTTGCCGAGGACCGCGATGATGCGCCCGTCTACATGGCGCGCAATGCCTGGGAGCTCAACCGCACGACGCAGGACTGGCCGGGCCTGACGTTCCGCACGACGCGCGAACGCGGCTAGGTCGTCGGTCCCTGCGTGGACATGACGAGCTTGTTCTGACCCTTTTCGATCTCCGCGACCGTGCCGGTGATGTATTCGATCGGCACGCTCGCCACGATGCCCTCGGACGGCATCGAGATCATGAAGGCGATCTGGCCGCCGACATTGACCAGGTTCTTCTTCGACTTCATCGGCAGCGGAATCTTCCGCTTGCGGCACAGCATGATGAGGGCTGCCGTCATCTGGGCGTCCTGGACGGCGAACTCGACGCTGGTCCCGTCCTTCTTCCTGACCTCGATCTTGAAGGATAGCGTGTCGCGGTCAATCGTCAGTTTCGTCGCGCGCCCATTGGGCGGCGGCTCGCCTTGGGTCCGCTTCCAGTCGAAAGCGGCCGCGACGAGGTCGATGTTTTCGAAAAAGATGACGCGATATTCGCTGGCCACCCGGCCACCGCCTTGTTCATATCTATTTGGAACTCCTACCATGAAACCCGATTCTTGGCATCTGTCAGAAGTCTCGCGCCGATCCAGAAGAGCGTCTAATGTCCACTGACACCAGCCCGTGGGGACGATGGAAAGCCGCGACTTCCTGTTCGCCTGTACTGCGACCTTGACCGCAAACGAAGGCCGTGAGCGGCTTGCGTCGCGCAGTTTCGCCGCCGTCGACGTGGCCGGTGACTGGGCGTTGACGACGGCCGCCCGGCTCAAGCAGGCGCTGGGCGGTTCGTACGGACAGGTCGAGGTGGCACTCGGCATCGTCATCGAGGGGCGGCTGCACGACGATCCAGACGGACGCATGTCGGTCGTCTTTTCCGGCACGCTCGCCGAGGCGTCGGAGAAGCTGGCATCGCAGATCCGGCATTTCGAGTCCGAGACCATCCCCAGGCTGCGCGCCAATGCCGCCGAACGGCGGAAGTCGAAGCGCGGGGCGATCCTGCGCAAGTCCGGACTGGTCGCCGGTGTTGCCCTCTTCGCCGGCCTGGTCTTGGTGGTCTATCGCTATGTCCCTCCGATTCTCGATCCCGAGCGCGCGGCCGAGGAAATCCTCGCGCGGCCACCGCCCGAGGTCGCCGGGCGCTGGGCGCTCGGACAGACCACGGCCAATTGCGAGACCAACTATGTCGAGTTCGCTGCGCGCCGCTACGAGGCCGTCGTCGGCGGGAACCGCCAGCGGTTCGCAGCCGCCTATTCGCAATCGTCGGATTCGTCGATGCGGGTCGAGTACGCGGAAGGCGGCATCAAGCTCGCGCAGATATTCAGGCTCGGGCCCGAGCCCGGCCGCATGTCGATCGCGGGCGTGGAATCGAGCATCCCGGAAATCGAGAATGCGGCGCGCCGCGCGATCGGCACGTGGCTGACCAAGTGCCCAGACACGGCCCGCTAGCGATCGCCACCGACCGCGGAACCGCCTTTAAATTAACTACTTTTTCACCATGCAACGGGCTCAATAGGGCATACCCCGCGATTTTCAAAAGGCTGCTCCAGTGTCCGCTTGTCGAGCCGGGCTCCCGTGATCAACCTGATCGAACGAGCGGCCGCGCGATTCGGCGACCGGCTGCGCAATTTCCTGCCCGCCGGCCTGCTCGGCGCGCTGCTGGCGCTCGCCTGGTCCTATGTCGCCGTCAGCGAGCACAACGCACGCGAGGCGCTTCGCCAGCAGGAGCTCGTCGATGTCGCGGATACGGTCACCAGCACCATCTCGCGACGGATCGTCAACCGGGTGAACGGACTGGCGTATATCCAGAAACTCGCGAACGACGGCACCTTCGACCAGCCCGAGACGTTCGACTACGTGGCGGCCACGCTGTACGAGTTCGCGCGCGAGTTTCTCGCGATCAATCTCGTCGACAAGGACCGGCGCATCGTGCGGGTCTGGCCCTTGGAGGACAACGAAACCGCGGTCGGCCGCACCGTCGGCGGGTCGCCCGAGATCGACGATCTCCTTGCCTTGGCGCGCGACACCAATATCCCGCGCAGCACCGGCATCGTCGACCTGTTCCAGGGCGGCAAGGGTATCGCAACCTACTTCCCGATCTGGCGCAACGGCCGGTTCGACGGCTACGTGAACGGCGTGTTCCGTCTCGAAGCGGTCGAACAGCTGCTCAATGCGCCGCATGCCTTGCGATTCTCGATCCAATTCGCCAGCGACCAGGGAAACCGGATCGAGACGCCGGCCGACGCTCGGCGCTATGCGCTGCCGTTGCTCGACCGGGCGATCACCGTCGATATTTCCGCACGGTCCGACACGCGGCCAGGCTCGCTTTTTGGCCAGCTAGCCCTCGGCCTCGGCCTGTCGGTCGCCTGCGCGATCCTACTCTATGCGGGCCTGAGCGCGCGTTACGCCGGTGCCCGTAACGAAGCGATGCTTTCGACGATCCTGAAGGCCGCACCGGACGCGATCATTTCGATCGACGAGTCCGGGAAAATCCGGGTCTTCACGCCGGCGGCCGAACGGATGTTCGACCGCCCCGCCGACGACATGATCGGACAGCCGCTCGATATCCTGCTTCCCGGCGCAGCGCGGGCGATCCACATGGACCGCATCCAGCAGTTCAGCCAGGAACGATCGAACGACCGATTGATGGGCGACTGGCGGAAAATCCGCGGCGTGCGCGCCAACGGCGAGGATTTTCCGGTCATGGTCCAGCTTGCCAAAGCGGAGTTCGAGGGCGAACTCCTGATGACCGCCATCCTGCGGGACATGACCGAGATCGAGCGGATCAACAACGAACTGGTTTCTCTGGCCGACGAACGCGCGCTCCAGGCCGAACGCGCCGAATCCGCCAACCAGGCGAAGACCATGTTCCTCGCGACCATGAGCCACGAGCTGCGCACGCCGCTCAACGCGATCATCGGGTTTTCCGACATCGCGGTGCGCGAGATGTTCGGCCCCATCGGGAACCCGCGCTACAGGGACTATCTCGCCAGCATCAAGCGAAGCGGCGAGGACCTGCTTTCGATCATCAACGACGTGCTCGACCTTTCGAAGGTTGAAGTCGGCGCCTACCGGTTCGAGCCCGAAGCGTTCGATATCTGCGAGCTGCTTTCCGCGACCGCGCGCCAACTGATGCCGCTGATGGCGACGAAGTCGCTGCGCTTCCGGCACGAACTGCCGGGCAGCCTGATGGTCCGCGCGGATTTGCGCGCCACGCGCCAGATCGTCGTCAACCTGCTGTCCAACTCGATCAAGTTCACGGATGCCGGCGGCATCGTGACGATTTCGGCGGTCCTTTCCGCGGAAGGCGACTTCGCCGAGTTCAGCGTGCGGGATACCGGACGCGGGATTGCGCCGGAGGATCTCGACCGTGTCGGACGGCCGTTCGTGCAGGTCGGCGACGCGTACCGATCCGAGGTCAAGGGCACGGGTCTCGGCCTGGCGATCAGCCGGACCTTCGCCACCGGAATGGGGGGAAATCTGCGGATAAGTTCGCAATTCGGACAGGGAACCACCGTCACCGTACGCCTTCCGGCAGCGCCTTTGGAGGGCGCAAAAACTCCAGAAACCGGATTGACAGATATCCATTCAATAATTTGATTATAAACGATAATTTCGGATTCTTCGAAGTACTTGCAATGCCCGGCTCGGACCGGGGCATTGCAGCCCCGGCAATCGTGCGATTCGCATTAGTTGCATGCGGTGCTGCAAATCTATAAACACGAACTCTCTAGTTCTATTTCCAGGAGCGTTAAATGCCCGTCGGTACGGTTAAGTGGTTCAACGGCACCAAAGGTTACGGCTTCATCCAGCCGGAAAATGGCGGTGCTGACGTGTTCGTGCATATCTCGGCGGTCGAGCGCGCCGGGCTTCGCGGGCTGAACGAAGGCCAGAAGGTGTCGTACGAGGAGAAGCCCGATCCCAAGAAGGGCAAGACCTCGGCAGACAACCTCAAGGTCATCTAACAAGGTTCCCCTCGCGGAACCCAGGCGCAGGCGGTTCGTCCGCGGCGCCCGCTTTCCGATCCCGGGCGAGAATCAAGCGCGCTCCATTCCTATGGGAACGGGGCGCGCTTCCTGTTTTTGTACCCTATTTTTGATTCCATAAATTCCCCCGTCTTGATCGCCGTCTGCCCGATGTGACAGACATTGGCGATGGCACGACGGGTCGATCGACTCTGGGCAAATGCGCGGCTGCTGACGATGGCCGGCACCGGCGGCGTACGCCACGGCATCGACGACGGCATTGTCGCAGCCGAAGCCGGCCGCATCGTCTTTGCCGGACCGGCCGCGGACGCACCGGTGCTTGAGGCATCCGAACGGATCGACTGCGCCGGACGCTGGATCACGCCGGGCCTGATCGACTGCCACACGCATCTCGTCCACGGCGGCGATCGCGCCGCCGAGTTCGAGATGCGCCTCGACGGCGCCACCTACCAGGAAATCGCCAAGGCCGGCGGCGGCATCGCGTCGACCGTGCGCGCAACGCGTGCCGCCAGCGACGATCAACTGCTCGCCGCATCGTGCGCACGGCTCGACCGGCTGATCGCCGAGGGCGCCACGACGGTCGAGGTGAAATCGGGCTACGGCCTCGACGTGCCGACCGAGCTGCGCATGCTGCGCGTGGCGCGCCGGCTCGGCACGGTGCGGCCGGTGACGATCCGCACGACCTTCCTTGGTGCGCATGCGTTGCCGCCCGAAGCCTGCGGCGACAAGGAAGCCTATATCGAGCGCGTCTGCGGCGAGATGCTGCCAGCCGTCGTGCGCGAGAACCTTGCCGATGCGGTCGACGCGTTCTGCGAGGGCATTGCCTTCTCGCCCGCACAGACCGAACGCGTCTTCGCAACGGCCGCTTCGCTGGGCCTGCGCGTGAAGCTCCATGCCGACCAGCTTTCCGATCTCGACGGCGCGGGTCTCGCCGCGCGCCACAAGGGCCTGTCGGCCGACCATCTCGAATGGACGAACGAGGCCGGCTGCAAGGCGCTTGCCGCCGCGGGCACGGTCGCCGTCCTGCTGCCCGGCGCCTTCTATTTCCTGCGCGAGACGAAGCTGCCGCCGGTCGACGCGCTGCGCAAGGCCGGTGCGCGCATCGCCATCGCGACAGACTGCAATCCAGGCACCTCGCCGGTCACCTCGCTGCTGCTGACGATGAACATGGCGGCGACCCTGTTCCGCATGACGGTCGAGGAATGCCTTGCCGGCGTCACGCGCGAAGCGGCGCATGCACTGGGTCTCGCGGCCGAGACCGGCACGCTCGAGGCCGGCAAATGGTGCGACCTCGCGATCTGGGACGTCGAACGGCCGGCCGAACTCGTCTATCGTCTGGGCTTCAACCCGCTGCACGCGCGCGTGTGGCGCGGCACCTGACTCCGAAGGGATCCATGACCCGCATCGACAACGAACGCCGCATCCGCGCCCCGCGCGGGCCCGAGCGTACCGCCAAGAGCTGGCAGACCGAAGCGGCCATGCGCATGCTGATGAACAATCTCGACGCGGAAGTAGCGGAACGGCCGGGCGAACTCGTCGTCTATGGCGGGATCGGGCGCGCGGCACGCAACTGGGAAGCGTTCGACAGCATCGTCGCGAGCCTGAAGACGCTGGAAGACGACCAGACGCTTCTCGTCCAGTCGGGCAAGCCCGTCGGCATCTTCCGTACGCACCGCGACGCGCCCCGCGTGCTGATCGCCAACTCCAATCTCGTGCCGCACTGGGCGACGTGGGACCATTTCCACGAACTCGACCGCAAAGGTCTGATGATGTACGGCCAGATGACGGCCGGTTCGTGGATCTATATCGGCACGCAAGGAATCGTCCAGGGCACCTACGAGACATTCGTCGAGGTCGGCCGGCGCCACTATGGCGGCGATCTCGCGGGCCGCTGGATCCTGACGGCCGGTCTCGGCGGCATGGGCGGCGCCCAGCCCCTCGCCGCGACGATGGCGGGCGCCTCGTGCCTCGCGATCGAATGCCAGCCGAGCCGCATCGAGATGCGGCTGAAGACCGGCTATCTTGACCGCCGTGCGGATACGCTCGGCGAAGCGATGGCGATCATCGCCGACAGCGTGCGGACGAAGAAGCCCGTGTCCGTCGGGCTCCTCGGCAATGCCGCCGATATCCTGCCCGAGATGCTGCGCCGGAAGATCCACCCGGACGTCGTCACCGACCAGACTTCGGCGCACGATCCGGTCAACGGCTATCTGCCGCGCGGCTGGACGCTTGCGCAATGGGAAGCCGCGCGCGCGAACGACCCCAAGTCGGTCGAGGCCGCCTCGCGCCGGTCGATGGCCGAGCATGTTCGCGCGATGCTGGAATTCCACCGTCTCGGCGTGCCCACACTCGACTACGGCAACAACATCCGCCAAGTCGCGAAGGAAGAAGGAGTAGCCGACGCCTTCGCGTTCCCGGGCTTCGTTCCGGCCTATATCCGTCCGCTTTTCTGCCGCGGCATCGGCCCGTTCCGCTGGGCGGCCCTGTCGGGCGATCCGGAGGACATCTACCGCACCGACGCGAAGGTCAAGGAGCTGCTGCCCGACAACAAGCACCTCCACAACTGGCTCGATATGGCGCGCGCGCGGATCAAGTTCCAGGGCCTGCCGGCACGCATCTGCTGGGTGGGCCTGGGCGACCGGCACAGGCTCGGGCTTGCCTTCAACGAGATGGTGCGCACCGGCGAGCTGAAGGCGCCGCTGGTCATCGGCCGCGATCATCTCGATTCCGGTTCGGTCGCCAGCCCGAACCGCGAGACCGAGGCGA
>CAYQDN010000086.1:0-8353 GCA_964416335.1 uncultured Azospirillum sp. | reverse complement strand
GCGGAGAAGGCGGGCGTGCCGCTCGCGGTCGGCCATCACCGCCGGCACAATCCGAAGATCGCGGCGGCCAAGGCCATCGTCGAATCCGGGCGGCTCGGCCGGATCGTGGCGGTCCACGCGTCGTTCTGGCTGGCGAAGCCCGACGGCTATTTCGAAGCGGCGTGGCGCCGGATGCCGGGCGGCGGGCCGGTCCTGCTCAATCTCATCCACGATGTCGATCTGCTGCGCCATTTGTGCGGCGATGTCGAGCAGGTGCAGGCACTGTCGTCGAATGCCGTGCGCGGCAATCCGGTCGAGGAAAGCTGCGTAGCGCTCCTCAAGTTCAAGAGCGGTGCGCTGGGGACCGTGACGGTGTCCGATGCGGTCGCGGCACCGTGGAGCTGGGAGCTGACCGCCGGCGAGAATCCGGCCTATCCGGATACGGGCGAGGCGGCATACCAGATCGGCGGCACGCTCGGCTCGCTTGCCGTGCCCACGCTCGACGTCTGGTCCTATGGCGGCAAGCCGGACTGGATGACCCCGATCGAAATGCGCCGCGAGACGGCACCCGCACTGGATCCGCTGGCACTGCAGATCGCGCAGTTCTGCCGGGTGATCCGCGGGACCGAAAGGCCGCTCGTTTCGGGCCGCGAAGGCCTCAGGACGCTCGAACTCGTCGCCGCGATCCAGACGGCGGCGCGCGATGGCGCAACCGTCAGGATCGGCTAGACTGCCTCGGGGAAGGAAACGGCATGACCACGCCCTGCATCATCACGGTCGCGATCACGGGTTCGCTGCCGCAGAAGAAGAACAATCCGGCGGTCCCCATCACGATCGCCGAACAGGTCGAATCGACGCATGCCGCATTCGAAGCGGGTGCGACGCTGGCGCATTGTCACGTGCGCAACGACGACGGCACGCCGACATCCGATCCCGAGCGGTTCGCGCGGCTGGTCGAGGGGCTGCGCAAGCACTGCCCGGGCCTGATCGTCCAGCTTTCGACCGGCGGGCGCTCCGGTGCCGGCAAGGAACGCGGCGGCATGCTCGGCACGAAGCCCGACATGGCGTCGCTCGCCACCGGGTCAGTCAATTTCCCGACGCGCGTCTACGACAACAGCCCCGACCTCGTCGAATGGCTGGCGGGCGAGATGAAGCGGCTGGGCATCAAGCCGGAGGTCGAGGCCTTCGACCTGTCGATGGTGTTCAAGGCCGCCGAAATGGCCAAGGACGGCCGGATCGTTGGGCCGCTGCATGTACAGTTCGTCATGGGTGTGAAAAACGCGATGCCGGTCGACCGGCCGGCGTTCGAGTTCTACGTCGCCACGCTCAAGCGCCTGGCGCCCGACGCGACCTGGACCGGGGCCGGGATCGGGCGCGACCAATTGACGCTGAACCGCTGGAGCCTCGAATTGGGCGGGCATTGCCGGACCGGGCTGGAAGATAATATCCGCATGGACGAGCAGACGCTGGCGCCGTCCAACGCCGCCCTTGTGGCGCGCGTGGCGCAGCTCTGTCACGAATACGGGCGGCGGCCGGCGACGGCCGCCGAGGCGCGCCAGTTGCTCGGGCTCGCCGCGGCCTGAAACGGGGAGGGGACGAAATGGATATGGGCGAGTTCTACCGTCGCGACCGGGCATGGCATCCGCCGGGCTATTCGCTCGACTATCGGTCCACGGCCTTGCGCAGCCCGCAGCGCGCCCTGCTTTCGCTGCCGCAGTCGCCGGCCGATCTCGCGGGGCCTGTGTTCGGACACGGCATGCTCGATCCGCTGGACCACGACCTGATCCGGAATTTCGGCACGGGCCACGAGGCGGTCGGCGAACGCATCGTCGTGCACGGGCGCGTGATCGACCAGAACGGCAGGCCGGTGCCCGACACGCTGATCGAGATCTGGCAGGCGAACGCCGGCGGGCGCTACCGGCACGTGCGCGACTCCTATGTCGCCGCCCTCGACCCGAATTTCGGCGGCTGCGGGCGCGTGCTCAGCGACGCCGAAGGGAAATACGCGTTCCGCACCATCCGGCCGGGGCCGTATCCGTTCCGCAACAACGGCTCGGACTGGCGGCCCGCGCATATCCACATCTCGCTGTTCGGGCAGGCCTTCACGCAGCGCCTGATCACGCAGTTCTATTTCGAGGGCGATCCGCTGATCCCCAAATGCCCGATCGCCAACACGATCCGCGACAAGGCGGCGCTGGAAATGCTCGTGGCCAAACTCGACCTCGAGAACCAGGGGCCGTTCGACCATCTGACCTACCGTTTCGACATCGTGCTGCGCGGCCGGCGCTCGACCTTCTTCGAGAACCGCCCGGAGGGGAACTGATATGCCCGTCGAACCGCTGAAGGAAACCCCGTCGCAGACGGCCGGTCCTTACGTCCATATCGGCACCTACCCGTCGTCCGCCGGTCTCAACGTGCGCACGCAGGAAAAGCCGAACATCCTTGCGTCCGCGACCTCGAAGGGCGAGCGCATCCGCATCGAAGGCACGATCCGCGACGGTGCGGGTTCCATCGTCACCGACGCGATGATCGAACTCTGGCAGGCCGATGCCGGCGGCAGGTTCCCCGGCAAGGGAATGGGCGGCTGGGGGCGTGCCGTCACCGATTTCAAGACCGGCGAATGGTTCTTCGAGACGGTCAAGCCCGGTGCCACGCGTCTGGCCGACGGCCGCGCGGAGGCGCCGTTCGTCACGCTGGTGATCTTCGCGCGCGGCATCAACATCCACCTGCATACGCGGATGTACTTCGCCGACGAGACGGCCGCCAACGAGGCAGACCCGACGCTGAAGGCGGTGGGCGAGCCCCATCTGCGCCAGACACTGGTCGCACCCCGCACGACGAAGGCGGGGCAGACGGTCTACCGCTTCGAGATCCGGCTGCAGGGCGACGGCGAGACCGTCTTCTTCGACATCTGATCAGAGACTGTCGCGGACGGCCCGGTGGAGCTTCTGGTACTGGCCGGGCGTGAGCCCGACCGACCGGCGGAACTGCCGCGCAAACGCCGCCTGGTCGGCATAGCCGCATTCCAGTGCGATCCGGCTGATCGGCCGGTCGGAATGGCGCAGATGGCTGCACGCGATCTCGATGCGCGCGCGTATCAGGTACTGGCGCGTCGAGATGCCGAACAGCCCGCGGATGCGCAGGTCGAGCTGGTAGGCCGAAAGCCCGGCGCGCGCGGCAAGGTCGGCGATGCGAAGCGGCGTATCGACGTGCTTGTGGAAATGGTCGATGGCGCGCGCCACGCCCGACATGTCGCCGATCGGACCGGACAGCGTCTGCAGGTCGCGCGAGATTCCCGACAGGCCGATGATCCGCCCGTCGAGCCCGATGACCGGTTCCTTCCAGGTCAGGCACCAGCCTTCGATCCCGCCGGGATAGAGATGCAGTTCCAGCGTCCCGTGGATCGGCACGCCGTCGCGCACGACCGCCCGGTCCTGCTCGGCGATCCGCTCGCCCAGCGGCGCGGGGAAGACCTCGGCCGCGGTCCGGCCGATCAGGTCCTCCTTGTTCGCGTGCCCGGTGCGCAAGGCGAGCGTGCGGTTGACCGCGACGTAGCGGCCTTCGGCGTCCTTGAGGAAGAACACCGTGTCGGAAATGGAATCGAACAGGTCCTCGCCGGCAAAGGGCCGGCCGAGCGCTTTCAGGAACCGCGTCCGCACGTCGCCGCCACGCGTCATCTGCCGTCGATCCTTCCGCATCTTGTGCCGATTCCGCATCCGGCACTGCCGTTTGCGACAATATGGATTTCCGGCGGACTGGCATAGTCTGGGGAACCGTCCTCTCGACCAGGAGCTGTCATGTCCGCCAACGTCTTCAGGGGCATCATGCCCGCGCTGATGACCCCGTGCTCGACCGACCGGAAGCCGGATTTCGACGCGCTCGTGCGCAAGGGGCGCGAACTGGTCGCGGCCGGCATGTCGGGCGTCGTCTATTGCGGATCGATGGGCGACTGGCCGCTGCTGAGCGACGAGCAGCGCATGGAGGGCGTGGAGCGGCTCGTGAAGGCGGGCCTGCCCGTCGTCGCCGGCACGGGCGCCCAGAACCCCAGGCGCGCCGCGGCTCTCGCGGCGCATGCCAAGAAGGCCGGCGCCAAGGGGCTGATGATCATTCCGCGCGTACTCTCCCGCGGGTCCTCGGTCGCCGCCCAGCGCGCGCATTTCGAAGGCATCCTCGAGGCCGGCGTCGATCTGCCGTCGGTCATCTACAACAGTCCCTATTACGGGTTCGAGACGAAGGCCGACCTCTTCTTCGACCTGCGCAAGCGCCATCCGCATCTCGTCGGGTTCAAGGAATTCGGCGGGGCGAAGTCGCTGAGCTATGCCGCCGAGCACATCACGGGCAGCGATCCCAAGCTGATGCTGCTGGTCGGCGTGGATACGCAAGTCTTCCACGGTTTCGTCAATTGCGGTGCCGTGGGCGCCATCACCGGCGTGGGCAACATCCTGCCCAAGGAAGTCCTGCACCTGGTCGCCCTGTGCGCCAGGGCGGCGAAGGGCGATCCGGTCGCGCGCCGCCAGGCGCTGGAGCTCGAGCAGGCGCTGATGGTGCTCTCGACCTTCGACGAGGGCGCCGACCTCGTGCTGTTCTACAAGCACATGCTGGTCCTCGCCGGCAATCCGGAATACGAGCACAACCTCAACCCGACCGACGCGCTGTCGGCAAGCCAGCGCCATTTCGTCGAGGCGCAGTACCGGCTCTTCAAGGACTGGTACGCGAACTGGACGGCGGCGCAGAAGTAGCCCCGCGATGCGCGTCATCGATTCTCACACCGAAGGCGAGCCCACGCGGCTCATCGTCGAGGGCGGGCCGGCACTGGGCTCGGGGCCGCTGTCTGAACGGCGCGCGCGCTTCGCGCGCGAGTTCGACTCGTTCCGCAGCTTCGCGGTCAACGAGCCGCGCGGCTACGACGCGCTCGTCGGAGCACTGCTGTGCGAGCCGGTCGACGGGAGCTGTGCGGCCGGTCTCATCTTCTTCAACAATGTCGGGTATCTCGGCATGTGCGGCCACGGCACGATCGGGGCGGCGGTCACGCTCGCGCATATGGGCCGCATCGGGCCGGGCACGCAACGCTTCGAAACGCCCGTCGGCACGGTCAGCGTCGAGCTTCGCGGCCGCAACGAGGTGACGATCGAGAACGTCGCCAGCTATCGCCATCGCGCGGGTGTGGCCGTCGATGTCGAGGGGCTCGGGCGCGTCGAAGGCGACGTCGCGTGGGGCGGCAACTGGTTCTTCCTTGCGCGCAGCACGCCGTTCCCGCTGGTCATGGCGCGGATCCCGGCGCTGACGCGCGCGGCCGAGGCCGTCTCGCACGCACTGGCGAAGAACGGCATAACCGGGGACGACGGGGCGCCGGTCGACCACATCGAATTCTTCGGGCCTGCCGCCGCTCCGGGCGGCCACAGCCGCAATTTCGTGCTCTGCCCCGGCGGGGCCTACGACCGTTCGCCGTGCGGGACCGGGACCAGCGCCAAGATCGCGTGCCTTGCCGCGTCGGGCAAGCTCGCACCGGGTGCCGAATGGGTGCAGGAGAGCATCGTCGGCAGCAGCTTCCGCGCGCGCTACCGGCTCGACGCGGCCGGTGCCGTCATCCCGAGCATCACCGGGCGCGCCTACGTCGTCGGCGAGGCCAACCTGCTGCGCGATCCGGGCGATCCGTTCGCCGACGGCCTGCGCGGCAGCTGAGAGGAACAGGATGCGTATCGCGGTCGTCGGCGGCGGAATCGTCGGAATCTCGGTGGCGCATGCGCTGCTCGACGAAGGGCACGCGGTCGACGTGTTCGATCCGGACGACGCCTCGAAGAGTGCCGCACGCGGCAACGCGGGCTGGATCGCCCATCTCGACATCATGCCGCTCGCATCGAAGAAGGCGTGGGCGTACATGCCGCGCTGGCTGATGGATCCGCTCGGGCCGCTGGCGATCGCACCTTCCTATCTGCCGGCACTGGCACCGTGGCTCGCACGGTTCGTCGCGGCAAGCCGGCCGTCGCGCATCGCCGCCGGTTCGCAGGCGATCCGCGCCATCAACGCGGCGTCGATGGCGGCGTGGGAGCGGCGGCTTGCCGCCCTCGGGCTCGGCGGCGAACTCCGGCGGCGCGGCATCCTGTCGGTGTGGATCGACAGCGCCGATTTCGCGGCGAGTGCGGGCGTCCACGCCCGGCAGGCTGCCCTCGGCATTCCGGTCGAACGGCTGGACACGCGCGGCGTGCAGCGCCTCGAACCGGCGTTCGGCAGCGAAGTCGTCGGCGGCACCTTCTTCGAGACCGGTGCCCATGTGGCCGATCCGGGCGTCCTTCTCGAAAAGCTCCGCGAGGCCGCCCGGTTGCGCCAGGCGCGCCTGATCCCGGAAGCCGTCTCCGGCATCGGGAAGACGGCGGACGGCGTGACGCTGCATCGGTTGAATGGCGAGCCCGTGGCCTACGACCGCGTCGTGATCGCGGCCGGTGCGTGGTCGAAGGATCTCGCGCGCATGTGCGGCGACCGCGTCCCGCTGGATACCGAGCGCGGCTACAACATCTCGACCCCTGCCGGCACGCTCGGCATCACGCGGCCGATCATGCTCGAAGGCCTGGGGATCGCGCTGTCGCCGCTCGACACGGGCGATCGCATCGGCGGCAGCGTCGAGTTCGCCGGGCTTGACGCGGCACCCAACTGGGCGCGCGTCGACGCGATCCTCGGCCGGATGAAGCGCGTGCTGCCGAACGCGAAAATCGGCGAGGGGCGGCGCTGGATGGGCTTCCGCCCGTCGCTGCCCGACAGCCTGCCGGTGATCGGGGCGGCGTCCGGCGATCCGCGCGTGTTCTACGCGTTCGGCCACGCGCATCACGGGCTCACGCAGGCCACGGCGACGGCCGAGATGGTTGCCGCCCTTGTCGCCGGCCGCCGGCCGTCCTTCGATCCGGAGCCCTATTCGCCGCGCCGGTTCTGAAGCTTCCGTGGACGGACGCGGGCGCGCCATTTAGTGTGATGGACCGAAATTCAGAAGGAAAAAGAAGATGACGCCTCCGGAGAGAATGCGCGCCCTGTTTGCTGCCCCCGGCTTCGTGGTGATGCCGGCCGTGTGGGACGGCCTTACGGCCAAGCTGACGGCGGGGGCGGGTTTCAAGACGGCGTTCCTTTCGGGCTCGTGCGTTTCGGCAAGCCGGCTGGGCGGTCCGGACCTCGATCTCGTCTCGTTCGGCGAGATGTTCGACAGCTTCACGATGGTCCACAACGCGGCCCCCGAGTTGCTGGTGCTGGCCGACGGCGACCACGGCTACGGCAATGCGATGAACGTGCAGCGCACCGTGCGCGCCTATGGCCGGGCCGGCGCCGCCGCGGTCCTGATCGAGGACAAGATCACTCCGCGCGAGCTGACGTCGGCGGGCAAGCCGTGCCTGCCGCGCGACGAGGCGCGCATGAAGATCCGCGCCGCCGTCGCGGCGGCGAAGGAATCGGGCATCCTCGTCCTCGCGCGGACCGACTGCCGCCCGACGCAGGGCATCGACGAAGCGCTCGCGCGCATCGAGATGTACGTCGCGGAAGGGGCCGACATCCTGTTCCTGGATTCGCCGGCCGACGAGGACGAGATCCGAAAGTCCGTCGCCGCCGCGAAGGGCCGGCCGTCCTTCTCGGTCCTGTCGCCGGGCGCCAAGCGCGCGATCCCCTCGCAGAGCCGGGCCGCCGAACTCGGCCTGAAGATCGGCACCTATCCGACCGGCATGCTGTCGCCGGCGATCGCGGGCATGAAGGCGGGGCTCGCGGCGTCCGCGGACGGCAAGGCCGAGGCGGCAAGTGCGTTGCCCGGGGCCGAACTTCGCGACACGCTCGGCTATCCCGATTACGACGTGCAGGCCAAGCCGTTCAACCTCGCCGGCTGAGCGTCAGGCGCGCGGAATCACCCAGCCGTCGCGCACGGCGACATTGACCTTGGCGCCGGGTGCGATCGCGGAAGGTTCCGGCTGTTCGAGGATGAGTGCCGTGTCGGGGGCCGCGTCGGGGTGGAACTCGGCGCGGAAATAGCCGCCCTGATAGATCATGCGCCGGACCGTTCCGGCCAGTCCCGGCTCGCCCGGGGCGACCAGTGCAAGCCCGCTGCTGCGCAGGCACGCCTTGGCGGCGGCGACCGGAACCGTGTCGGGCCGGCAACGCAGCTTCACGTCGAGGCCGAGGAAACGGCCCCTGCACGTGCCGCCCTGTGCCGCCGTGCGGACCTCGACCGGCACGACCATGCCCTGGCCGATGAAGCCCGCGACCATCTCCGTCGCCGGTTCGCGGTAGAGTTCGGAGGCCGTCGCGATCTGCTCGAGCAGGCCGTGGTCGAGGACGGCGATGCGGTCGGCAAGCGCCATCGCCTCGGCCTGGTCGTGCGTGATGTAGACCATCGTCTTGCCGGTGC
>CAYQDN010000085.1:0-8974 GCA_964416335.1 uncultured Azospirillum sp. | reverse complement strand
GGCGTCAATGACGGGCCGACGACGGCGGGCGGTGCGATCTCCGGCAACGAAGATACGCCGATCAGCGGCCATCTGACCGCCGCCGACATCGACGGCGACGCACTGAGCTACGCCGTGGCACCGGCCGGCGCGCCCGCGCACGGTACGGTCGTGATCGGCGCCGACGGTGCCTATACCTACACGCCGGGTGCGAACTATTACGGTTCGGACAGCTTCAGCTACACCGTCTCGGACGGGAACGGCGGAACGGCCACGGCGACGGTCACGGTCGGCATCGCGTCGGTCAACGACGCGCCGGTCGGCGACACGGCTTCGATCTCGGCCACCGAAGACCGCATCACGACGGGGCATCTTGTCGCGACCGACGTGGATGGCGACGCGCTGAGCTACGGCCTTGCGTCGAACGGCGGTCCGGCGCACGGCGCCGTGACGGTCCAGCCCGACGGCACCTTCAGCTACACGCCGGATCCCAATTTCACCGGGACCGACAGCTTCAGCTACACGGTGACCGACGGCAAGTCGCCGCCGGTGACCGTCGTCCAGCAGGTCAGTGTCGAGAACGTCAACGATCCGCCGGTCGCCGGCGTCGCGGCCTATCTCTCGCGCCAGGACGTTCCGCTCGTCGGGCACCTGCAGGCCACCGACATCGACGGCGACACGCTGACCTACTCGGTCGCGAACAACGGCAGCCCGGCCAACGGAAACCTGCAGATCAATCCGGACGGCACGTTCCTCTACACGCCGTCGCACGGCTACATGGGCGCCGACTCGTTCGCGTTCAGCGTTTCCGACGGGCATGGCGGCACCTCGTCGGCGACCGTCGCGATCCTGATCAACCAGCGCAACGATGCGCCGACGGCGCAGACGACCCAGTTCGCGCTCGACGAGGACACGGTCCTTGCCGGCAACGTCAGGGCGACCGACCCGAACGGCGACCAGTTCGTCGTGGCGCTTGCGGACGGGCAGGGGCCGCAGCACGGCATCGTCACGCTCCAGCCCGATGGCAAATTCGTCTATACGCCCGACGCGAACTACAACGGCGCCGACCGTTTCACCGTCACCATGACCGACCAGTACGGCGCCTCGTCGTCGCAGGTCGTCACGCTGGCGGTCGCACCCGTCCACGACACGCCGACCGCGGCGCCGATGGTCCTCACCATCAACGAGGACACGCCGCTCAACATGCCGTGGGCGACCGTCAATCCGGACGGCACGCCGCTCGAGTACCGCATCGTGACCGGTCCGTCGCTCGGCACGTTCACGGTCAACGGCGAGACTGGCTTCTCCTACACGCCCGGCGCCGACCTCAACGGCCACGACCGGATCGTCTATCAGGTCAGCAACGACGGCTTCCTGACGTCGTCGACGAGCACGATCGACATCGGCATCACGCCGGTGAACGACGCGCCCCGCCCGACGGTCAGCAGCTTCTCCACGGCGGAAAACACGTGGATCCGCGTCGTCCTGAACGCGACGGACGTCGAGGGCGACGCGATCGCCGGATACACGATTGTCGGCAACCCGGCGCACGGAACGCTCGTCGATTTAGGCAGTGGGCAGTACGGCTACGTGCCCGACACCTATTTCAACGGCGTGGACACGTTCCAGTACACGGTCACCGACGCGAACGGTGCCAGCGCGCAATACACCGCGTCGATCTCCGTTTCACCGGTCGTCAACGAGCCGGTCGTGCTTTCGGCCAGCTTCACCGGGCTGCAGGACCACTACGTCACCGGCGTCGTCCCGATGTACGACCCGGATACGCCGCTCTGGCAGTACTACCTGCTCGATCCGGTGAGCCACAACACGGCCGCCGGGCTGTTCGAGCTCATCAACACCTACACGGGCGAGTTCGTCTTCCGTCCGACGCTGCACTGGTCGGGCACCGTCGAGATCGAGCTGAGCGCGGTCGACAGTGCCGGCAACGTTTCGGAACACCCGGGCGTCATCACGATCACGCTCGAATCGATCAACTATGCACCGTCGGTCGTCGGCGACGTGGCGCTGGGCAACCAGGGCTACTCGACGATGAACACGCCGCTGACCGGCAGCCTGCAGTCGCTCGCCTCGGACGTGGAGACGGCACCGGCCGATCTCGTCTGGCATGTGGCACAGCAGGCCGCGCACGGTACGGTCACGATCGACGCGCATGGCGACTACGTCTACACGCCCAACCACGGCTACACCGGTTGGGATTCGTTCCAGTATCAGGTCACCGACGCGAGCGGTGCGGCCTCCAACGTCGGCACGGCGGCGGTGTACATGCAGTTCGTGGCGCTGCCGACGGTCTATGGCGCGCAGCCCGAACTCGACGTCGCGCGCTCGGGCGTGCCGATCACCGGCCAGATCAACGCGACGGATGAGAACGGCACGCTCAACTTCGCCGCGACGGGTGCGGCGGTCGATTCCGGCCACCTCGTCGTCAACCCGGACGGTACCTATACCTACAGCGCGCCCATCGGGTTCTCGGGCCACGACAGCTTCACGATCCAGACCTTCGATACGGTCGAAGGATCGTTCTCGTCGCATACCTACGATTTCAATGTCGCCGCGAACAACGGACCGGTCGCGCAGAACGAGACGATCGCGGCGCAGGCCGGAGCCACCGCGTCGGGCCATCTCGACGCGATCGATCCGGACGGCGACGCGCTGTCCTTCGGCCTGGCGAGCGGGCCGCTCCATGGCGCCCTGCAGATCGGCCAGGACGGCAGCTACATCTACGTGCCCAACAGCGGCTATACGGGCGCGGACAGCTTCTCGTACGTCGTCACCGACAGCCTCGGCGCTTCGGCGATCGCCAATGCCAGCATCGACGTGGCGCCGGTACCGGTCACGCACGACACCGGCGGTGCCGCACAGGTCACGGTCACGATGACGTCGGGCGTGGACATCGTCGTCGCGTCGGCAGCGAGCGACACGCCGGATACGGTCGTCGGCTTCGACGCGGCACACGACCATATCGACGTCACGGCGCTGTTCGGCAGCGTGGCGCCGTCGGATTGGGCCGCACATCTCACGGTCCAGAACACCGCAGGCGGCGCCTATATCGGCGTGGACAACGCGGCACCGGGTGCTCCGGAATGGTCGCTATTGCTGGCCGGCACGACGGTCAACAGCCTCGACGACCTGCTGCTCACCGCCCACCAGCAGACGACCTGATCTGCGGAAGGCCGACTGGGCCGGCAGCGGCGCCTAACCCGCCGCGGGCTTGCGTTCGGCAGCGATGTCGCCGAGTGCGCGCAGGTTGGCGAACGACACGAGATGCAGATAGACGAGGCCGAGCCCGCCCGAGCGGCGCAGCTCGAGGAACTTGTCGTCCGGCAGCTCGTTGAGCTTGCGCTCGTCGACCACGCCGAAGCCCTGGAAGCCGATGCGCTCGCCGCCGGGCAGGCCGACCTCGATGCGCTTGTCGATCAGCAGGCCGAGCTTTTCGAGAAGCTGGACGATCTGGGCCGTGCGCATCTGGTCGCGGTGGATGTCCGCTCCCAGCTGCAGCATCCGGTCGAGATAGGCCGAGCGCTTGCCGTCCTCGAAGAAGCGCAGCGGGGCCTGCTTGGAAACGAGCTTGCTGCCTTCGTCCACGCACAGGATCAGGCGGCCGCCGTCCGGCGACTGGGCGATCAGGAACGGGTAGCGGCGCAGATAGGCGGGCAGGTAGGCGCCCTGGCGCCAGCCGCCCTTGCCGTCGACGAACAGGTTCTCGTCGGGGCGAAGGCCGACGAGGACGGCCGCCATCGGGGTCGGCTGGGTGACGAAGACGATCGGATAGTCGCGCGCGGCCGTGGGGAACTCGGCCCCGGTGATCGGGATCGCGCGCGTCTTGGAAGCGAATTCATAGGATCGAAGGTCGGCGATGCCCCAGTCGGCGTGCCGGGCCGGCTCGATCGGCCGGACGCGCTGGTAGAGCGGCGGCATCCCGGTGGCTTCCGGCGGGGCCGGCCGGACGGTCGGCTTCGTGGGATCGGTCTTGGGGTCGGGCATCGGTCGCGCGTCTTCCTGTCTGTCCTGCCGGACCCTTCAAGGGCGACCGTTCAGCGCTCGGTCATCGCGCGGTCGGTCGTCTTGAGGATCGGCTTCAGAAGATACTGCAAGACGGTCCGTTGGCCAGTAACGATATCGACGGTGGCGGTCATTCCCGAGGAAATCGGCAGGGGCCGGTCGGGGTCGCCCAGGCTCATCCGGGCGGCGCGCACGCGCACGACGAACCAGGGCTCGCCCCGTTCGTCCGGGATCGTGTCGGCGCTGATCTTGGCGACGGTCGAGTGCAGCCCGCCATAGATCGAGAAGTCGTAGGCCGTGATCTTGACCAGCGCCTGCTGGCCGACATGGACGAAGGCGATGTCGCTCGGCCGGATGCGCGCCTCGACGAGAAGCTCGTCCTCGCTAGGCACGATTTCCATGATGACGCTGCCCGGTTCGAGCACGCCGCCGATGGTGCGCTGGGCGATCTGCTTGACCGTGCCCGAGGCGGGTGCGCGCACGTCGCGCCGGGCGACGCGATCGGCCATCGAACGCAGGATTTCGGCCGTCGAGGCGAATTCGGAGCCGCGCTGGGCAAGCTCGACCGACGCCTCGCGGCGGTAGGCCCGCTCGCGTTCCTCGAGCTTGGATTCGATTTCGGCGATCGCGGCGCGCGAGCCGGGGATCGCGAGGCGCGCGGCACGCAGCTGGCCGTCGATCTCGTTCGACTGGCGCTGGAGCCGGATGAGGTCGAGCTGCGAACGGTAGCCGCGCTCGGCGACTTCGCGGACGATCTCGAGTTCGCGGTTGGAAAGTTCGTAGCTGCGCGTCAGCCAATTCTCGCGATCCTGATAGGTGCGCAGCTCCTGCTGCTTCTGGATCAGCTGGCGCATCAGGCCGTCGCGGGCGGATTCGAGTTCCTGCCGGCGGCTCTGGAAGAGATTGCGTTCGGCCTCGACGAAGGCCTTGCCGTCGAGAAGCGCTTCGTCGGTGAATTCGGGCGCCGGCGAACCGGCGAATTCCGCCTTCAGGCGCGCGACGGCGGCGGAGAGGGCGAGGTAGCGCTGACGGTTCTGCTGGAATTCCGAGGCGAAGGCGACATCGTCGATGCGCGCGACGACCTGGCCTTCGGTGACGCGGTCGCCTTCGCCGGCCAGGAGCTGGGTCAGGATGCCGCCTTCGAGATTCTGCACGCGCTGGATCTGCAGCGACGGCACGACCTTGCCGACGCCGGTGGCGTAGGTGTCGACCTTGCCGACGCTCGCCCAGATGATCGCGATCGACACGAACGCGGCGACAAGCACGAAGAACAAGGCACCCCAGGCGGGCGGGGCGATCAGCGTGCCGGCGAACCGGTCGGGGACCGCAGCCTGGCGGGCGAGGGCGGGGGTGGAGGCCATCAGTCGACCCGCTCGATGTTGCGCGAGGAACCGCCCGGCGGGCCCGCGGGCCGGCGGCGCGCGAGCGCTTCGAGAACCTTCTCGCGCGGGCCGTCGGCGATGATCCGGCCGCGGTCGACGACGATGAGGCGCGAGACGAGCGTGAGCAGCGACGGCCGGTGCGCCACGAGGACCAGCGTGCGGCCTTCGAGCATCTCCTCGAGCCGGATCTTCATCGCCTGTTCCGAACCCTGGTCCATGGCGCTGGTCGGCTCGTCCATCGCGAGGATCTTCGGCCGTGCGAGGACCGCGCGGGCCAATGCGATGGCCTGGCGCTGGCCGCCCGACAGGCGTTCGCCGCGCTCGCCCACGGCCCAGTTGTAGCCTTCCGGGTGCTGGCGGACGAACTCGTCCACGCCGGCGAGCTGGGCGGCTTCGAGGACTTCGCGGTCCTCGGCATAGGGGACGCCGACCGAGATGTTGTCGCGCACGCTGCCGGCGAACAGGATCACGTCCTGCGGCACGGCACCGATATGTTTGCGCAGGTCGTCGGGATCGAGTTGGCGGATGTCGGCGCCGCCGATCATGATCTGGCCTTCCTTGGCGCGGTAAAGGCCGAGGAGGAGTTTCAGGATCGAGCTCTTGCCCGAGCCGATGGGGCCGACGATGCCCACGCGCTCGCCCGGACGGATCGCGAAGCTGACATTGCGCAGGACTTCGTTGCCCTGGCCGGGGTAGGCGAAGGAGACGTTGCGGAACTCGATCTCGCCGGTGAGGTTGTCGCGCTCGAGATAGCGCCGGTGCGCGTCGCCTTCCTTCGGCAGCGCCATGATGCCGTCGAGCGTGTCGAGCGACGCCTGGCTCTGCTTGAGGCGCGTGAGGATGCCGGCGATCTGGCCGAGCGGGGCCATCGCGCGCCCGGCGAGCATCGAGCAGGCGATGAGCGCACCCGTCGTCAACGCGTTCTCGGTGAAGAGGTAGACGCCGTGCACGATGATCAGCATCGTCACGAGATTCTGCGCCAGCATCGAGAAATTGACGGCCAGCGACGAGAACACCTTCGAGGTGACCGCCGCACCGGCCGACGCCTCGACCGAGGCTTCCCAGCGGTTCTGCATGCGGTCGCCCGCACCCACGGTCTTGATCGTCTCGAGGCCGGCAACCGTCTCGACGAGCACGGCGTGGCGGATGGCACCCAGCGCCATGGCCTGCTTGACGACGCGTTCGAGCGGGATCTGGATTATCAGGCCGACGAACAGGACGATCGGGATCGCGACGAGCGGCGTGAGCACCAGCCAGCCGCCGATGAACCAGATGCCCGCCAGGAACATGACGACGAAGGGCAGGTCGACGAGAGTGGAGACCGTCGCCGAGGAAAAGAATTCGCGCAGCGTCTCGAATTCGCGGAGATTGTTGGCGAAGCCGCCGGCCGAGGCCGGGCGGCTTTCGAGCCGGATGCGGATCACCTGGTCGAAGATGCGCGAGGCAAGGAGCGCGTCGACCCGCTTGCCCGCGAAATCGACGAAATAGCCGCGCAGCATGCGCACCGAGAAATCGAACAGGTAGACGAGCAGGATGCCCGTCGATATCACCCACAGCGTCTCGATCGCGGCGTTCGGCACGACGCGGTCGTACACCGTCATCGAATAGAGCGGCGCGATCATCGCGAAGAGGTTGATCAGGATCGAGCCGAGGACGACGTGGATATAGGAGGGCCAGGCGAGAAACAGCGCCTGCCAGAACCAGCGCTTGCCCTTGGGCTTGACGGCTTCGTCGGCGGGATCGGTCTGGACGGCCTCGCGGCGCGGCTGCACGAAGATCGCCGCCCCGCCATAGATCGCGTTGAGCTCGTCCATGTCGAGCCACTCGCTGCGGCCCGTGGCCGGTGCGAGGACGCGGAGCGATTCAGGGCGCGCTTCGGTCGCGATCGCGGCCTGGCCGCCCTTCAGCATCAGCACGACGGGCATCGGCTGGCGCGGGATCGCCTCGACCATGATCGTGCGCGCTTCGGCCTCGAGCCCCATCTTGGCGCAGGCTTCGACGAAGGTGCCCGGCGTGTCGGGGGCGGCGGGCATGTTCGCGGCCGCATCCGCCAGGTCGAAATGGCGGATCATGTGCGCGAAGCATTGGGCCAGCGTTCCGCGGGGCGGATCCGGATTGGGCTGGCTGCCGATCGACGGCGGAATCTGGCTGGCGCTGGCGGGCAATTCGCGAACTCCCGGAATGCGCGGGACCTGACTTTAGCCCCGCGTTTCCAACTGTGGATAACTAAAGCAATAAAGTTAAAGGTTCCCTAAAATTTGAGCGGTTTACGGGTTGAAATTTAAAAATACAGAATATTGTCAATATTTTAAGGCGCGATGCTCATACAGGTTCAGGACGCCCGGTGATCCCTGACCTAGCTTTGTAATCGGAACCGGAACCGGAGTTGTATCGCCCCCGGCGTGCTGGCAAGAGTGACGCGATGCGGCTGCCCGATACCTTCCCGACCGATCTGGTCGTGCTCGTCGCCGACGACGACGCCTTTGCCCGGACGCTGATCACCAAGATGCTGGAGCGGATCGGCATCGGCACCGTGCTGCAGGCGGCCGACGGCGCCGAAGCGCTCGCTCTCGTCGCCTCGGGCATGGCGCGGATCGACGCGGTCCTCTCCGACCTGCACATGCCCAAGCTCAACGGCTTCGAGCTGTTCGAGGCGATCCGCGCGATCGACCCCGCGCTGCCGTTCCTGCTCGTCACTGGCGACGCGCGCGAGCGCGCGGTCGCGGAAGCGCGGGCGCGGGAAATCTCGGCCTATATCGTCAAGCCGCTGTCGCCCGCACAGCTTCGGGAGAAGCTCGCCGCGACGCTGCTGCGCGATCCCGGCTATGCGAACCGCATCTGGCTGCGCACCGAAGAGGGGCAGGCGTTCCGGCGCGAGGCATCCGAACGCATGCAGGCGGTCTACGAGATCTGGCAGGTCGGCCGGACCGACGGCACGATCCCGCCGGTCGAGATGCTGCGCCGCTGGGGGATCGAGAAGCAGGCGCCGTTCGATCGCACGATCTTCACGGTGGACGTCGTACCGCCCGGACCGCGTCTGCGCTATTCCCATGTCGGCGCCGACATCCTTGCGCAGTTCGGCCGCGATCCGACCGGCGAATGTATAGACGAACAGCCGTTTTTGCACCGGCGCTACGCGATGCCGGCCTACGATCGTGTGCTGGAAAACCGGATCCCGCATTTCCGCACGGTCAAGGGCATCGAGGGATTCCTTCTGCTAAAGTATCGGCGTCTGCTCCTTCCGTTCGGCGACGCGTCGGGCGTGAAGGCGGTCCTCGGATGCGTGGATATCCTGTGATGCTCGTCGAAGACATCGATCCGGCCAATATCGGCGACGAGCGCCTGCGGCGCTTCCACGCCTATTGGAACGACAAGCGCGGCACGCGCCTGTTTCCGCGGCGCGGCGACATCGACCCGGTCGAGTTCCCGTATCTGCTGGGCCAGATAGCGCTGGTCGACATCACCGACGATCCGCGCGTCTATCGCTGGCGTCTCGTCGGGAACTGGTGGCGCGAGAAATTCGGCATCGAGGCGACCGGCATGTGGGTCGACGACTGGCCCTTCGAGCAGCAGCGCCGCGGCGTGCGCACGGC
>CAYQDN010000084.1:0-9360 GCA_964416335.1 uncultured Azospirillum sp. | reverse complement strand
TACCGCGCCAAGGGCAAGGACAAGGACAAGGTCGACATCGTCGAGTTCCGCCGCGAGTGCCGCGAATTCGCCGCCAAGTGGATCGAGATCCAGAAGGCCGAGTTCAAGCGGCTGGGCGTGATCGGCGACTGGGACAATCCCTATTCGACGATGTCGTATCCCGCCGAGGCGCAGATCGCGCGCGAGATCGCCAAGTTCGCGATGAACGGCGGCCTGTTCCGCGGTTCGAAGCCGGTGATGTGGTCGGTCGTCGAGAAGACGGCACTTGCCGAGGCCGAGATCGAGTATCACGAGCACAGGTCGCAGACGATCCATCTCGCCTTCCCGGTCGTGACGGCGGCGAAGCCGGCACACGCCGGGGCCTCGATCGTCATCTGGACGACCACGCCCTGGACCATTCCCGGCAACCGCGCGATCGCCGCGGGTGCGGAAATCGAATACGACCTGCTGACCGTCAAGTCGGTGCACGAGGATTCGCGCGCCAAGAAGGGCCAGCGCTATCTCGTCGCCAAGGCGCTGGCGACCGAGTTCGTCGAGGCCGCGAAGATCGCCGAGGTCGACGTGCAACTCGACGACCGCGCCACCGGCGCCGAACTCGCGGGTACCGTGTGCGCGCATCCGCTGCGCGGCATCGAAGGGGCGGGCGGCTACTACGATTTCGACGTCAAGGTCTTCACCGGCGATTTCGTGACGACCGAGGCGGGGACGGGCTTCGTGCATATCGCCCCCGGCCACGGCGAGGACGACTACGAACTGGGCCTCAAGAACGGCGTGGAAGTGCCGCAGACCGTGTCGGGCGACGGCACCTATTACGATCACGTGGCGCTGTTCGCGGGCAAGCGCGTCTACACGCCGCACGGCAAGCCGGGCGACGCCAACAAGGCGGTCGTCGCCACGCTGGATCCGACCGGCTGCCTGCTCGCGATGGGCCATCTCGTCCATTCCTATCCGCATTCGTGGCGTTCGAAGGCGCCGCTCCTGTTCCGCAACACGCCGCAATGGTTCATCTCGATGGCGACGAACGACCTGCGCGCCAAGGCGCTGGCCGCGATCGAGGCGACGCGCTGGGTCCCGGCGAGCGGGCAGAACCGCATCCGTTCGATGATCGAGACGCGGCCCGACTGGTGCATCTCGCGCCAGCGCGCCTGGGGCGTTCCCATCGCGGTCTTCGTCGACAAGAAATCGGGCCAGCTGCTGCGCGACGAGGCGGTGTTCAAGCGCATCGCCGACGCCTTCGAGGCCGAAGGGGCCGACGCATGGTACGCCTCGCCGCCGTCGCGATTCCTAGGGGACAGTTACGATCCGGACGCCTACGAGCAGGTGCGCGACGTGATCGACGTGTGGTTCGACAGCGGGTCGAGCCACGCCTACACGCTGGAACCGCCCAAGGAAAAGACCGGCTGGGACCTCAAATGGCCGGCCTCGCTCTATCTCGAAGGCTCGGACCAGCATCGCGGCTGGTTCCATTCCTCGCTGCTCGAAGCGTGCGGGACGCGCGGCGTGGCACCGTACGAGGCGGTGCTGACGCACGGCTTCGTGCTCGACGAGCAGGGCCGCAAGATGTCGAAGTCGCTCGGCAACGTGACGGCACCGCAGCAGGTCATCGAGCAGTATGGTGCCGACATCCTGCGCCTGTGGGTCGTCGCGTCCGACTATTCGGAAGATTTGCGCATCGGGCCGGAGATCCTCAAGCAGCAGGCCGAGTATTACCGGCGCCTGCGCAACACGCTGCGCTATCTGCTGGGGGCCCTCGACGGCTTCGAGGCGGGCGAAGCGCTGCCGGAAAAGGACATGCCGGAGCTCGAGCGCTTCGTGCTGCATCGTCTGGCCGAACTCGACGCCGGTCTCAAGGTCGCGGTGAACGATTTCGCCTTCACGGCGTTCTATACCGAGCTCCATAACTTCTGTGCCGTCGACCTGTCGGCCTTCTATTTCGACATCCGCAAGGACGCGCTCTATTGCGACGCCAAGACGTCGCTGCGCCGGCGTGCGGCGCGCACCGTGATGGCCGCCCTCTACGAGCGGCTGGTGAAGTGGCTTGCCCCGGTCCTCTGCTTCACGGCGGAAGAAGCCTGGCGTGCGCGCAATCCGGGCGAGGCCGAGTCCGTGCACCTGCACGTCTTCCCCCAGACGCCGGCCGCATGGCGCGACGAAGCGCTGGCGGCGAAATGGGGCAAGCTGCGCGACCTGCGCCGCGTCGTGACGGGGGCGCTCGAAGTCGCGCGCGCGGAAAAGAAGATCGGCTCGTCGCTGCAGGCGGCACCCGCCGTCCATGTCGAGACGGACGAAGTCGCACGCTCGATGTCGGCCGAGGCGTGGAACGAGATCTTCATCGTGTCGGCGCACGCGTTCCGGCCCGACGCCGCACCGGCCGACGCGTTCCGCCTGCCTGACGTCGCGGGCGTGGCCGTCGCCGTCGGGCTCGCCTCGGGCACCAAGTGCGACCGCTGCTGGCGCGTGCTGCCGGATGTCGGCGCGCGTGCCGCACATCCGTCGCTGTGCACGCGCTGCGCGGATGTCGTGGGCGCATGAACGCCGAGGCGAAACTCCGCCACGGCCTGCTCGTCGCGGCCGGCGTCCTGGCCGTCGACCAGGCGGTCAAGTTCGCGATGCTGCGCTTCCTGATCGAAGGCTTCCGCCCGTCGGTCGAGATCCTGCCCTTCTTCAATCTCGTGGTCGTCTGGAACTACGGCGTCAGTTTCGGGATGTTCAACACCGGCTCGTCGGCCGCCGCCCACCTGTTCGCGGCCCTGGCGCTGGCGATCGTCGCGGGCCTCGTCTGGTGGCTGCGGAATGCGGAGAACGCCACGGTCGTTGTCGCCCTGGGCCTCGTCGTGGGCGGGGCGATCGGCAATGTCGTGGACCGGCTGCGCTTCGGGGCGGTCTTCGATTTCGTCGATTTGCATGCGTTCGGCTACCATTGGCCGGCATTTAACGTGGCGGATGCGGGCATTACGGTGGGCGTTGCATGTCTGTTCTTCGACTCTTTCTTCGGACCGCGAAGCGGACTAAAATAGGGACCATGAAGAATCGGCTTTCCGGCAAGGGTGCGTTCTGTGCGGTGCTGCTGCTCGCGGCCAGCTTCGGGCTGGGCGGGTGCGGCGAGACGCGCAAGGCGCTCGGCTGGGAGAAATCCCCGCCCGACGAGTTCCGCATCGTCAGCCGCGCGCCGCTGAGCCTGCCGCCGGACTACGGGCTGCGCCCGCCGGCCCCCGGTGCCGCACGCCCCAACGAGACGACCGCGCAGGACGCGGCGCGCACCGCCGTGTTCGGGCCCGAGCGTCCGGCCAACCAGGCGTCGAGCGCACCGGTCAGTCCGGGCGAGCAGCAGATCCTCGGCCGCATCGGTGCGGACAAGCTCGATCCCGGTATCCGCGACCAGATCGACCGCGAGGCGCAGAGCCTCGTCGAGGCCGACAAGAGCTTCGTCGACCGGCTGCTCTTCTGGCGCACGGCCGATGCGCCCGGCGAACCGGTCGATGCCGCACGGGAAGCCCAGCGCCTGCGCGAGGCCGCCGCCGCGGGCAAGTCGGCCGGCGACGCCGAGGTGCCGACCATCCGCAAGCGCAAGCGCGGCTGGCTCGAGGGCATTTTCTGAGCGCGATGCGCGGCCTGGCGCTGTCGCTCGGCCTGCTGGCGGCCTCTGTTGCCGGCCCGCGCGCGCAGGCCCAGGTCTTCTCGCCCAAGACGTTCGAACTCGCCAACGGCCTGCAGGTCGTCGTCATCGAGAACCATCGCGCACCGATCGTCACGCAGATGGTCTGGTACAAGGCCGGTGCCGCGGACGAGACGCAAGGCAAGTCGGGTATTGCGCATTTCCTCGAACACCTGATGTTCAAGGGCACGCCCAGCGTGCCGCCCGGCGAATTCAGCCGCACCGTCGCGCGCGTCGGCGGGCGCGACAACGCCTTCACCTCGTGGGACTACACCGGCTATTTCCAGAACGTCGCGCGCGACCGTCTTGAAACCGTGATGCGCATCGAGGCCGACCGGATGGCCAACCTGACGCTGTCCGACGCCGAGGTGAATCCCGAGCGCGACGTGATCATCGAGGAACGCCGCCAGGTCGTCGACCAGCGCCCGGGTTCGCGCCTGCGCGAGCAGACGATGGCGACCCTGTTCCTCAACCATCCCTACGGCCGCCCGGTCATCGGGTGGGAACACGAGATGCAGGGCCTCACGCGCCAGGACGCGCTCGACTGGTACGGCCGCTGGTACGCGCCCAACAACGCCATGCTGATCGTCGCGGGCGACGTGTTGCTCGACGAGGTGCGTGCCCTCGCCGAACGCCATTACGGGCCGGTCCCGCGCAAGGCCGTGCCCGTGCGCGTGCGCGCACAGGAGCCGCCGGCGCTGACCGCGCGCCGGGTGGAGCTGCGCGATCCGCGCGTGCGCCAGCCTTCGTGGTCGCGCGCCTGGCTTGCCCCCTCGCAGTCGCGCGGCCTCGGCGCGCTCGGGCCCGACACCGTCGACGCGCTCGACGTCGCGGCCGAGCTTCTCGGCGGCGGCCCGACGAGCCGGCTTTCCCGCGCGCTCGTCCACGACCAGTCGCTCGCGACCGGTGCGGGCGCATCGTACGATTCCTCCGCGATCGACCTCGAATCGTTCTGGGTCTATGCCAGCCCGCGCCCCGGCGTCGAGGTCCCGGCACTCGAAGCCGCGGTCGAGAAGCTGCTGCGCGAGACGCTCGCGGCCGGCTTCACCGACGAAGAGGTCGCGCGCGCCAAGGCGCGCATGGCCGATGCCGCCGTGTTCGCGCGCGACTCCCTCCAGTCGGGTGCGCGCGCCTTCGGCATGGCTTTCGCCACCGGCCGCGACGTCGCCTATGTCGAAGCCTGGCCGCAGCGCCTGGCGGCGGTGACGACCGCACAGGTCAACGCGGCCCTGCGCGCCGTGCTCGATCCCGACGCGCACGTGACGTCGATCCTGCTGCCCAAGCCCGGAAGCTGAGAGCGAACATGCGCCGACTGCTTCTTGCACTCCTCGTCCTTTTCGCCGCCGCACCTGCGTTCGCGCAAGGCCAGCGCATCGAACGCGTGACGAGCCCGGCGGGCATCGAGATCTGGCTGATCCGCGACAATTCCCTGCCGCTGCTCGCCCTCGAATTCTCGTGGCGCGGCGGCTCGTCCCTCGATCCCGACGGCAAGGAAGGCCGCTCGGCGATGACGACCGACCTGCTCGTGCAGGGGGCAGGGCCGCGCGACCAGCAGGAATTCGCGGCACTTCTCGAGGACAGGTCGATCTCGCTGGGCTTCTCCGCCGGGGCCGATACGGTGCAGGGCTCGCTGCGCGTGCTGTCGCGCGACAAGGAACTGGGCGTGGAGCTGCTCGCCGACGCGCTTGCCCGGCCGCGCTTCGAGGCGAGCCAGATCGAGCGCATCCGGGCCGGCATCCTCAGCGGCCTGTCGCGCGACGAGGGCAGCCCCGAGACGATCGGAAGGCGCGCCTTCGCGCGCGCGGCCTTCGGCGCGCACCCTTATTCGCGACCCACGCGCGGCACGCCGGAAAGCGTGCGTGCGCTGGGCGAGGCGGATTTCCGCGCCGAACTCGCGGCCGTCTATGCGCGCGACAATCTCTATGTCGCCGCCGTGGGCGACACGAATCCCGAGGAACTCGGCCGGCTGGTCGACCGCGCCTTCGCCGGCCTGCCTGCCAAGGCACGCCTTGCTGCCGTGCCCGTCGCCGCCATCGGCGGGGCCGGGCGCACGATCGTGCTGCAGCGGCCGGGCAGCCAGACCTATGCGCTGTTCGGTCACGCCGGGATCTCGCGCGACGATCCGGACCTCTTCGCCGCCACGCTCGTCAACTACATCCTCGGCGGCGGCGGCTTCAATTCGCGCCTGATGCTGGCGGTGCGCGAGAAGGCCGGGCTCACCTACGGCATCGGAACCGGCATCGCGATCTTCGAGCGCGCCAATCTCGTCCAGGGTTCGACGTCGAGCGAGAACGGCACCGTGGGCCGTGCCCTCGACATGGTGCGCGCCGAATGGGAGCGCATGGGCCGCGAGGGCCCGAGCGCGGAAGAGCTGCAGGGTGCCAAGGACTATCTGCTCGGCTCGTTCCCGCTGCAGTTCGAGGGCGTGAACCGGATCGCGCGCCTGCTCGTGGGTGCGCGCCTCGACGGCCGCGGGACCGACTGGTTCGAGGAGCGCCAGCGCCGCATCGCCGCGGTGACGCTTGCCGACGCCCGCCGCGTGGCCGCCCGCCTGTTCGTGTCGCGCAATCTGCTCGTGGTCGCCGTCGGCCAGCCCGCGGGTATCGCGTCGAGCGACTGACTGCGGCTATCATCGGGTATCTCAGGAGACGATTCGTCCATGCCGCTTCCGTATCTTCAGGATCTGCGCCACTGCACGGGCGTGGCCCTCGACGGCCCGCTCGCGCACACCAAGCCCGCCCTTGCGCGCCTCAAGGCCGCGGTGGGCAAGGGGACCTACGCCTTCCTCGACCAGCCCGACCGCACCGACGACTATGCCGCGATCGAGCAGGCGGCCGGCGAGCTCGCCCGCTTCGGCACCATCGTGCTGCTGGGCACGGGCGGGTCGAGCCTGGGTGCGCGCACGCTTGCCGCCCTCGTCGACGGCGGGGCCGGATACTGGCCCAAGGGATCGCGCCGGCTGATCGTCGCCGAGAATGTCGACCCGTTCGGCTTCGCCAAGCTGCTCGCCACGCTCGACTTCGCCGATACCGGCGTATTGCTCGTCTCGAAGTCGGGCGGAACGGCCGAGACGCTGGCGCAGGCGCACGCCATCCTGCCGAATTTCGCCGATCCCGCACGCCACGTGCGCGCGATCACCGAACCCACCGACAACGCGCTGGCGCGGCTGGCCAGGCGCCTCGGCATCCCGCAGATCGAACACCCGACCACGCTCGGCGGGCGCTATTCGGTGCTGTCGGTCGTCGGCCTGCTGCCGGCAGCCCTGCTGGGCATCGACATCCGAGCACTGCGCGCCGGGGCGAAGGCGGCGCGCGATGCCGCCCTCAACGATCCGGCGACGTCGCTACCGGCACACGGTGCCGCGCTTGCCGCCGTCCTTGCCGCACGCGGCCAGCGCACGACCGTGCTGTGCCCCTATGTCGACGCGCTCGGGCCGTTCGGCCAGTGGTTCGCGCAGCTCTGGGCCGAGAGCCTCGGCAAGCGCGGCGAAGGAACCACGCCGATGCGCGCCCTGGGTACGGTCGACCAGCACAGCCAGCTGCAGCTGTGGCTCGACGGCCCGGCCGACAAGCTGGTGACGATCCTCGCCTGCGAGACGCGCAGCCAGGGCCAGCGTTATTCGCGCGAGGCCGTCGGCGATCCTTCGCTCGACTGGCTTGAGGGCCGCACGATGGGCGACGTGCTCGACGTGTCGTGGCGCGCCACGGCCGAAACGCTCGCGCGCCATGGCCGGCCGGTGCGGCTGATCACGCTTGCCAGGCTCGACGCGCACGCACTGGGCGCCCTGCTGATGCATTTCATGCTCGAGACCGTGATCACAGCCGAGCTTTTCGGCGTCGATCCGTTCGACCAGCCCGCGGTCGAGGACGGCAAGATCCTCGCGCGCAAATACCTCAAGGGCATGGGCGGATGACGATCCGGCTGCTGCCCGAAACGCTCGTCAATCGCATCGCCGCCGGCGAAGTGATCGAGCGGCCGGCGGCCGCCGTGAAGGAACTTGTCGAGAACGCGATCGACGCCGGGGCGACGCGCATCGACGTGACGCTGGGCGAGGCGGGGCGTGCGCTGATCGCGGTCGCCGACGACGGCAAGGGCATGGCGCCATCCGAGCTCGACCTTGCGGTCGAGCGGCACGCGACCTCGAAGCTTCCCGACGACGACCTGCTGGCGATCCGCACGCTCGGGTTCCGCGGCGAAGCGCTGCCGTCGATCGGGGCGGTGGCGCGCCTTGCCATCGTCAGCCGGCCGCGCGGGGCCGCCGAGGCGTGGTCGATTTCGGTCGAGGGCGGTGCCAAGCACGCACCTGTACCCGCCGCCGCCCCGCCGGGCACGCGCGTCGAAGTGCGCGATCTTTTCTACGCCACGCCCGCACGCCTCAAGTTCCTGAAGGGCGAGCGGGCCGAGCGCGAGGCCTGCGAGGACGCCATCGCGCGCCTGGCGATGGCGCATCCGGAGATCGCCTTCTCGCTGACCGCCGACGGGCGC
The DNA here is from genome assembly GCA_964416335.1 of uncultured Azospirillum sp. Classification (GTDB taxonomy): domain Bacteria; phylum Pseudomonadota; class Alphaproteobacteria; order CACIAM-22H2; family CACIAM-22H2; genus Tagaea. The sequence continues at coordinate 1,220 of CAYQDN010000084.1, read as the reverse complement.
GCGATCCTGAAACTGCCGGCCGCGACGGGCGATGCCGAGACCGCGCGCCTGACGCGCGTGGCCGCCGTGATCGGCAAGGATTTCTTCGAGAATGCCAGTGCGCTGGACGCGCGGCGCGGCGATGCCGAGGGCGAGATCCGCCTGTCGGGCCATGCGGGCCTGCCGACGTACAACCGCGCGACCGCGCAGCACCAGTATCTGTTCGTCAACGGAAGGCCGGTGCGCGACAAGCTGCTGGCGGGTGCGGTGCGCGGCGCCTATGCCGATTTCCTCGCGCGCGACCGGCATCCGGCGGTGGCGCTGTTCCTCGACCTGCCCACGCACATGGTCGATGCCAACGTGCATCCGGCCAAGACCGAGGTGCGCTTCCGCGATCCCGCGCGCATCCGCGGCCTGATCGTGGCGAGCCTCAAGGAAGCGCTCGACCGGGCGGGCTTCCGCGCCTCGACGCGCGTGGCGGTCGAAGCGCTGGAACTGGCACGCCCGCAGATCCAGCCGCCGCAATACCAGTTCGCGGCACCCCAGCCGCTGCCGGCCGGCATGGCCGAGCGGAGCATCGCCTATCATGCACCGGTCGCGGCACCCGCACCGGCCTTCGGCGCGTCGGCACCGGCCCCCGCCCCGGTCGGCGAGACGACGCCCGACCTGCCGCTGGGCATCGCGCGCGCCCAGCTTCACGAGACCTACATCGTGGCGCAGACGAAGGACGGCATCGTGCTCGTCGACCAGCATGCGGCGCACGAGCGGCTGGTCTACGAGCGCATGAAGGAAGCGCTCGCCAATGGCGGCGTGAAGCGCCAGACGCTGCTGATCCCCGAGATCGTCGAGCTCGACGAGGCCGATGCCGCCCGCCTCGTCGCCAGGGCCGACGAACTTGCCGAGCTTGGCCTTGCGATCGAATCCTTCGGGCCGGGTGCGGTCGCCGTGCGCGAGACGCCGGCCTTGCTGGGCGAGCTCGACGTGCGCGGCCTCGTGCGCGACCTTGCCGACGAACTTGCCGAGCACGGGGCGGCCCTCTCGCTCAAGGAGCGGCTGGCCGACGTGTGCGGCACCATCGCGTGCCACGGCTCGGTGCGCGCCGGGCGGCGCCTGACGGGCCCGGAGATGGATGCGCTGCTGCGCCAGATGGAAGCCACCCCGCACAGCGGCCAGTGCAACCACGGAAGGCCGACCTACGTGGAGCTGAAGCTCGCCGACATCGAGAAGCTGTTCGGGCGGCG
>CAYQDN010000083.1:0-10823 GCA_964416335.1 uncultured Azospirillum sp. | reverse complement strand
GGCCTCACGAATCGAGATAACGCGCCTTCAGATGCGCCTTGAAGACCGCGGCGTCGAGCGGGCGGCCCGTGGCGCGCGTCAGGATCTCGCGCGTCGAGACGAGCGAGCCCAGCGAATGCACGTTCTTTCTGAGCCACGCCATCAGCGGGGCGAAGTCGCCGCGCGAAAGGCCAGGCAGGATCGAGGCGTCGGCACGCTTGGCGGCATCGAAGAGCTGGGCGGCCGTCATCGCCCCCAGCGTATAGGTCGGGAAATAGCCCCACGAGCCGCCGGGCCAGTGGATGTCCTGCAGGCAGCCGTCGCGGTCGTCGGGCGGCACGACGCCGATCAGCGCGCGCATGCCGTCGTTCCACGCGCCCGGCAGATCGGCAAGCTGCATGCGGTCTTCGATCAGTGCACGTTCGAGGCGATAGCGCAGGATGACGTGGGCGGGATACGTCGCCTCGTCGGCGTCGACGCGGATCAGGCCGCGCTTCACGCGATGGTAGATGCGCTTGAAGTTGCTAGCGGTCCAGGCCGGGCCCGACCTGCCGAAGGCGGCGGCGGCCTTGGGGGCGAGGTAGGCGAGGAACTCGGGGCTGCGCGCGGCCTGCATCTCGACCAGCAGCGACTGGCTTTCATGCGCACTCATCCCGCGCGCGAAACCGACCGGCTGGTGGCGCCACGCCTTGGGCAGGCCGCGCTCGTACATCGCATGACCCGTCTCGTGCAGCACGCCCATCAGGCCCTTGGCGAAATCCTTCTCGTCCCAGCGCGTGGTGATGCGCACGTCGTCGGGCACGCCGCCGCAGAACGGGTGATGGCTGGTGTCGAGGCGTCCGTGGTCGAACTCGAAGCCGACCGTGCCCATCAGCTCCTCGGCGAGCTTCTTCTGGGCGGCGGCCGGGAACGGGCCTTCGAGCGGCAATGCTGCCGGCAGCTTCGCCTGCCGTTCGAGGACTTCGGCCGTGAATCCGGGCAGGAACGCGGCGAGATCGGCGAAGATGCCGTCGATCTCGTCGGACGAGCCGCCCGGCTCGTACTCGTCGAGCAACGCATCGTATTTCGAGCGGCCGAGCTTGGCGGCCTTGATCGCGGCGACCTCGCGCGTCAGGCCCAGCACCGTCGTCAGCGACGGCAGCAGGCCGGCGAAATCGTTGTCCTTGCGCGCCTGGCGCCAGCGCATCTCGCACGCCGACACGGCGCGCGAGCGCGCCTCGACCAGGTCGGCTGGCAACGCGGTCGCGTGCAGCCAGTCGCGGCGCATCTCGCGCAGGTTGGCGGCCTTCCATTCGTCGAGGTCGCGCCCTTCGCCCGCCGCGGCGAACAGGTCGGCAAGGGCGGGATCGGTCGCCTGCTCGTGCACGATCAGCTTCAGCGTGGCGAGCTGCTCGGCGCGCGTCTCGGCGCCGCCGTCGGGCATCATCGCGGCCCCGTCCCAGTCGAGCATGGCGATCGAATCGCGCACGAGATTCATGCGCCGGAAGCGCGTCTCGAGGGCGGGATAGGCGGTGGATGCGTTCATGGCTTCTTCCGCTGCGAGATGACGTAGACCGCGGCGAGTGCGATCGCCAGGCAGAACCACGTGAAGGCGTATTGCAGATGCGGGCGCTGCAGCTGTTCCTGCGTCTGCCCGCCCAGCGGCCAGCCGCCCGGATTGCGCGGCTCGAGTGCCGCCTCGACATAGACCGGGATCGCGTCGGGCACGCCCGCGGCCCTGGCGATCGCCGGCATATCGAACCAGAACCACACGTCTTTCGCGGGATCGTTGTCGGGCATCAGCGGGCCGCGGCGCGGCTCGTCGCGCAGGATCCCCACGACCGCGACCGGACCGGCGGTCTGGCCTTGCGCGCGTTTCGCCGGATCGCGCAGGTCCTTGTTGACCCAGCCGCGGTTGACGATGACCGGCGGCAGCCCCGCACGCACCAGCGGCGTGAGCACATAGAAGCCTTCGTTGCCGTTGAGCGAGCGCGCATAGACATGCAGCTCGTGCCCGTGGTCGAAGACGCCGGTCGCGCGCACGCGGCGGAAGCGGTGGGCCTGCGGCTCGGCGACCACCGCGTCGATCTCGACCGGCGGGGCGGCAAGGCGTTCGGCGCGGATCGCGTTCTCGGCCTCGAGCTCGAAATTGCGCGAGACCTGCCAGCCGGACAGGGCGAACAGCACGATGACGCCCGGCACCGAGATCAGCGTGGGCACGAGGCGCGGGGCGAAACCCGGGATCAGGCGGTCAAACATCGAACTCGTGGCGTCGGTGGCGGAACTGCATGGCGATCAATATGGCCTTGGCGACACGCAGCATCCAGAGGCCCACGAAAGAAATGAACGGCAGCCACAGCAGGACATGCACCCACCAGGGCGGACGGAACGACGCGTCGACCCACAAGGCGAGCGTGACGACCACGAAGCCGAGCACGAGGATCACCAGCACGGCCGGGCCGTCGCCCTCCTCGTGCCGCTTGAGGTCGAGGCCGCAGGCCGCACACGTGTCGGCGACCGCCAGCGAGAACGGCCCGCGATAGAGCGGTGCGCCCGCACAACGCGGGCAGCGGCAAGCAAGACCCGCCGCCAGCGGGCTGGCGGCGGGTCCGACGTGCGGTCCGGGGGGTGCGTCCGTCAGGCGATCAGCTCGACCACGGGCCGTGGCCCGGCAGGCTGACCGGGCCCTGGCCCGAGACGTAGATGACGGCGAACAGGAACAGCCACACCACGTCGACGAAATGCCAGTACCAGGCGGCCGCCTCGAAGCCGAAATGGCGCTCCGGCGTGAAGTGGCCCTTGATCGCGCGCACGAGGCAGACGATCAGGAAGATCGTGCCGACGAGCACGTGGAAGCCGTGGAAGCCCGTCGCCATGAAGAAGACCGACGAGTAGACGTTGTCCTTGAAGCCGAACGCGGCGTGGCTGTACTCGTAGGCTTGGCAGGCCGTGAAGGCGATGCCCAGCGACACGGTCAGCACGAGACCCCAGACGAGGCCCTTCTTGTTGCCCTCGATCAGCGAGTGGTGCGCCCACGTCACCGTGGCGCCCGAGGTCAGCAGGATCAGCGTGTTGAGGAACGGCAGGTCCCACGGATTGAACGTGGTCACGTCCTTGGGCGGCCAGACCTGGCCGATCGTGTGCAGCGTGGGATAGAGCGCGAAGTGGAAATAGGACCAGAAGAACGCGACGAAGAACATCACTTCGGACGCGATGAACAGCACCATCGCGTAGCGCAGCCCGAGGCGCACCGCGGCACTGTGCAGGCCCGGCGTGCGGGCTTCCTTCACGACCTGCGCCCACCAGCCGTACATCGTGAAGAGCACGAGCCCCAGACCCAGCAGGATCGACTTCCAGCCCAGCCCCTCGAACAGGGCGTGCATCACGCCCTTGCCGAAAAGCTCGGGATGCATGAAGCCGAGCGCCCCCACCACCATCACGAAGGTGCTGATGGCGCCGACGATCGGCCAGTGGCTCGGCTCGACCAGATGGTAGGGAGCTTTGGTCCCGTGCGCGGAAGTCTGGGCCATGGTTCGTATCCTCAGTTTTGCGTCGCCGACGCGTCGGCGGTCTTGGGCTGGTCGGCCGCCCGGTGGAAGCTATAGGACAGGGTGATCGTCGTCACGTCGCTCATGTGCGGGTCCGTCTCGATCCGGGGATCGACGAAGAACGACACGGGCAGTTCCATGCTTTCGCCCGGTGCCAGCGTCTGCTCGGTGAAGCAGAAGCACGCGAGCTTCTCGAAATAGGGGGCGGCCTTCAGCGGCGTGACGTTGAACGTCGCGGTCCCCGTCGACGGCGTGCGGCCGGGATTGCTCGCGGTATAGAAGATCAGGTGCTCTTCGCCGGTGCGCGCCTGGACGGGTACGGGCCCCTTGAAGCGCCAGCCGAGCGCTTCGGGCCCGCCCATCACGTTGGCGTCGAAGCGCACCGTGACGATGCGGTTGCCGGTCTGCGCGGGGGCCGCACTTGCGATCATCGGCTGGCCGCCGAAGCCGGTGACCTGGCAGAACAGCTTGTAGAGCGGCACCGAGGCATAGGCGAGTGCCAGCATGCCCACGCCCACGCCGGCGAGCACGAAGCCGGTGCGCGCGTTGGCACGGCGGGTACGGGCGGGTCCGCCTGCCATCAGCGCACCATCTTCACGATCGTGATCGCGTAGAACAGCACGCACAGGACCGCGATCGACAGGGCGATCGCGATGTTCTTGCCGCGCCGGCGCTTGGCGAGATCGGTGTCGGCCATCATGCCCCCGCCATCGCCGGGACGCGGTCGAGGATCATCAGGCCGAACAGCAGGAAGAGATAGACGATCGAATAGCCGAACAGGCGCTTGGCCGCGGCCTCGGCGAAATCGGGATGCCCGGCATCCGCCCGGCGCCCGTCGCGCCAGACATCGAGCGCACCCGCGACGAAGACGAGGCCGAGGGCGATCGAGGCCGCCGCATAGAACGGACCGACGAGGCCGCAGAAATAGGGTGCGATGCCCAGCGGGGCGAGCAGCAGCGAATAGATCAGGATCTGGCGGCGCGTCTCGGGCTTGCCCGCGACGTTGGGCAGCATCGGCACGCCGGCCTTGCCGTAGTCGCCCATCGCGAACAGCGACAGCGCCCAGAAGTGCGGCGGCGTCCACATGAAGATGATCGCGAAGAGCGCGACGGCGCCCACGCCGATGTCGCCGGTGACCGCGGCCCAGCCGATCATCGGCGGAAACGCGCCGGCGGCCCCGCCGATCACGATGTTCTGCGGCGTGCGGCGCTTGAGCCAGGCGGTGTAGATGAAGACGTAGAAGCAGATCGAACCGGCGAGCAGTGCCCCCGCCACGACGTTGGTCGCAAGCGTCATCGTCACGACCGAGGCAACCGACAGCACGATGCCGAAGGCGAGCGCTTCGGCCGGATCCATGCGGCCCGCCGGGATCGGCCGGTTGGCCGTGCGCGTCATCAGCGCGTCGATATCGGCGTCGTACCACATGTTTATGGCACCGGCGGCACCGGCGGCGACCGCGATGCACGCGACCGCGACGGCGGCGACGAACGGATGCAGGTGGCCGGGAGCGAGCATCAGCCCGACGAGCCCGGTGAACACCACCAGGCTCATCACGCGCGGCTTCAGCAAGGCGACGAAATCGGCGACCTCGCCCGTGCTTTCGCGCGGGACGGCCTCGTCGATCGTCGGGCTTGCCTGAAAGGCGCCGTCGGCGGACATCGCGCTCTCTTCCTACCTGCCCGCCGCCTCAGTGATGCGCCGGGGCCTTGAAGGTCGGCAGTTCCTCGAACGTGTGGTGCGGAGCCGGCGAGGGAACCGTCCATTCCAGCGTGTCGGCCGGCAGGCCCCACGGATTGGCCGCGGTCACCTTCTTGCCGTTGTAGAGCACCCAGATCGCCGCGACGATGAACGCCATCGAGGCCGCGAAGGCGAGGTAGGCGCCGTACGACGACACGAGGTTCCAGCCGGCGAACGCGTCCGGATAGTCCGGGATGCGGCGCGGCATGCCGGCGAGGCCCAGGAAGTGCTGCGGGAAGAAGGTCAGGTTGACGCCGATGAACGTCGCCCAGAAATGCAGCTTGCCCCACAGCTCCGGGAACTCGGTGCCGGTCATCTTGGGCCACCAGTAGTAGAAGCCGCAGAAGATGCCGAAGACCGCACCCAGCGACAGCACGTAGTGGAAATGCGCCACCACGTAATAGGTGTTGTGCAGCGCGATATCCATGCCCGCGTTCGACAGCACCACGCCCGTGACGCCGCCGACCGTGAACAGGAAGATGAAGCCCACGGCCCACAGCATGGGCACCTTGAACTCGATCGAGCCGCCCCACATCGTGGCGATCCACGAGAAGATCTTCACGCCCGTCGGGACCGCGATCACCATCGTCGCCGCGGTGAAATAGATGCGCGTGTTGACGTCGAGGCCCACCGTGTACATGTGGTGCGCCCACACGACGAAGCCCACGACGCCGATCGCCGTCATCGCGTAGGCCATGCCGAGATAGCCGAAGATCGGCTTCTTGGAGAAGGTCGACACGACGTGGCTGATGATCCCGAACGCCGGCAGGATCATGATGTAGACCTCGGGGTGGCCGAAGAACCAGAACAGGTGCAGGAACAGCACCGGATCGCCGCCGCCGGCCGGCTCGAAGAAATGCGTGCCGAAATTGCGGTCGGTCAGCAGCATCGTGATCGCGCCCGCGAGCACGGGCAGCGACAGCACGAGCAGGAACGCGGTGAGTAGCATCGCCCACAGGAAAAGCGGCATGCGGTGCATCGTCATGCCGGGCGCGCGCATGTTGAAGATCGTCGTGATGAAGTTGATCGCACCCAGGATCGACGAGGCACCCGCGAGATGCAGCGACAGGATCGCCATGTCCATCGCCGGGCCCGGATGGTACTGGGCGCTCGACAGCGGCGGATAGACCGTCCAGCCCACGCCCGCACCGCCGCCGAACACGGCCGAGCCGAGCAGCAGCAGGAAGGCGGGCGGCAGCAGCCAGAAGCTGATGTTGTTCATGCGCGGGAACGCCATGTCGGGCGCACCGCACATCAGCGGGATGAACCAGTTGCCGAAGCCGCCGATCAGGGCGGGCATGACGACGAAGAACACCATGATCAGGCCGTGCGCGGTGACGACCATGTTCCACTGGTGGCCGTCGGTCATGTACTGCAGGCCGGGATGCGCCAGTTCCATGCGCATCCACACCGAGAAGCCGCCGCCGAGGATCGCGGCGATGACCGAGAACACGAGGTACATCGTGCCGATGTCCTTGTGGTTCGTCGAATAGACCCAGCGACGCCAGCCATACGGCGTGTGGTCGTGATGGTCGTGATCGTGGGAATGGTCGTGGGCGGCGTGGGTGGCGCTCATGGGGAGCTTCCTTGGCGCGAGAGGTTACTTGGAGACGTTGAAGGCGACGCGCGGCGCGTCGAGGGCCATCACTTCGGCCACCGAGAGCGGCGCCTGTCCGCCGTCGGCGAAGCGCTTCTTGGCTTCCGCCGTCCAGCGGTCGAACGTCGGCTGGTCGACCGCCTCGACGGCGATCGGCATGAAGGCGTGGTTGACGCCGCAGATCTGGTTGCACTGGCCGTAGAAGACGCCGGGCTTGTCGGCCTTGAACCACAATTCGTTGAGGCGGCCGGGCATCGCGTATTTCTGCACGCCGAGTGCCGGCACGAACCACGAGTGGATCACGTCTGCACCCGCGATGACGACCTGCACGGTGGCGCCCACGGGCACCACGACGCGGTTGTCGACCTCGAGCAGGCGCGTCTGGCCGGGCTTCAGGTCGGACTCGGGGATCATGTAGCTGTCGAACTCGAAGTCGCCGTGGTCGGGATACTGGTAGCTCCAGTACCACTGGTGGCCGGTGACCTTGAGCGTGAAGTCGGTGCTCGGCGCCTTGTCGGCCACGCGGATCAGGTCGATCGACGGGATCGCGATCAGCACGAGCAGCAGGACCGGCACGCCCGTCCAGATGATCTCGAGCAGCGTGTTGTGCGTCGCGCGCGAGGGCGTGGGGTTGGCGGCCGCCCGGAAGCGCACGATCGTGTAGAGCAGCAGGGCCAGCACGAACACCGTGATCAGCGTCGTGATGACGAGCAGGATGTTGTGGAACCAGCTGATGTATTCCTTGACCGGACTGGCCGAAGGCTGGAAGCCCAGCTGCCAGGGCTGCGGCTGCGTCGCCTCGGCGACGCCGGTGCCGAGCACGAGGACGGCGAGCGCCATCAGGAACGTGACTGCGAGCGCCGTGCGGTTGCGAACGGATACGGTCGTGAGCATGGCCTGCCTATGGTTTCTTAGGGCGTTTTCCACCCGAGCACGTCCGGCGCGGGTGGAAAATTTGGAGGGGTCCGGACGCCCTTTGGAGGGGGCGGTATGGCAAGCTACACGATGGTTGGGGGCAGGCTCAACTTCCGCCGGATGCCGCCTTGGCCGGTTGTCCGGGCGGTCCGGGAGCGGACTCGACGGGCCTCATTCAACTATCTGATTTAAATCAATAAAGCGTCGCCTGCGTCGGTTTGCCGCACCGACGCTAGCCGGGCCGGCCGGCGTCCTTCGGACCGGCCGCGGCACCGCGCGCGAGCGAACGGCGGAATCGGCGCAGCCCGAGCCACACCAGAACGGCCACGACCGGGATCGCGATCCCGGTCCCGATATCCTTGTCGACATGCAGGCCCGCGGCGTCGAGCGCATGCAGCGCGTAGCCGACGAGTCCGACGGTGTAATAAGTGATCGCCGCGACCGACAGGCCCTCGACCGTCTCCTGCAGGCGCAGCTGGATCTGCGCGCGCCGGTCCATCGAGGCGAGCAGGTCCTGGTTCTGCGCCTCGACCGCGATGTCGACGCGCGTGCGCAGCAGGGCGCCCGCGCGCGTCAGCCGTTCGGACATGCGCGCAAGCCGTTCGGCCGTCGCCTCGCAGGTCCGCAAGGCGGGGGCGAAGCGCCGGTCCATGAATTCCTTGTAGGTCTGCAGCCCCTCGATGCGCGCCTCGCGCAGTTCCGCCACGCGCTTGGCGACGAGATCGGAATAGGCGCGCGCCGCCCCGAACCGGTAGGCCGATTCGGCCGTCGCCCGTTCGATCTGCGCCGACAGTGCTGTCAGCCGGTCGAGCAGGGCGCGCTGTTCGGCAATGCCGGTCGAGCCGGGCATCGCGTCCATGATGCCGAGCAACGCGCCGTCGACCGCACTGATCCGCGGGCCGATGTCGCGCGCCACCGGCAGGGCCAGCATCGCCATCGTGCGGTAGGTCTCGATCTCCAGCAGGCGCTGGATCACGCGGCCGCACTGCCGGCTGCCGAGGCCGCGGTCGTGAACGACCAGCCGCCCGAAGCCGTCGGCGTGCAGGCGGAAATCGGTCCACGCGATCGCCCGGCCGCCGGCAAGGTCGCTGCCGACGAGATAGTCGGCATGCAGCCAGCCGGCAAGCTCGTCGAGCTCCGGGGCCGCACGCTCGCGCGACAGCAGGGCGACGTGCACCGCGACGATCCGCTCGCCCGGGATCGCGGCGACCCATTCGGGCGGGGCAAGATCGATCGCGTTCTGCGCGAAGGGCGTGCCGAAGGCGCCGGCGCGCAGGAACGTCCAGGTGCAGAACTCGATGTGCCGCTCCCACTTGACGCGGAAGCCGTCGAGCTCGGCGACGAAATGGTTGGCCCCCGGCGGCGGATGCGCAATGCCGTAGCGCTCGCACAGCGCGGTCAGGTGCGCGCGGTCGGCGGCCGCCCCCTGCTCGCCCGACGTCATGGCGAGATGGCTCGCCCGCTCGGGTGCCGTCAGGCTCAGGAAGGGGCGCGCATGCACCTCGTTGGCCAGCGCCACGCGCTGCGGATGCTCGCGCACCGTGCCGACCGGTTCGTTTGCCGTCGCCATGCCGGATCGTCCCCCTCCGCCCGAGCTTACGGCGTCCGGACGGCATTTGGAATTGGCCGCGCACAAGCCTATGTTCCCTGTCAGCCCTTTTCCGGAGTTGCAGGCCCGATGAGCCATCTTTCCCGTACCGACGCGCTATTCTTCGACCAAGCCGGTCTCGACCTCGCGCGTGCCCAGCGCCAGGTCGATGACGCGCTGAAAGGCACGGACGACGGCGAGCTGTTCCTCGAATACCGCCAGTCCGAGAGCCTCGCCTTCGACGACGGCAAGCTGAAGAGCGCTTCGTTCGACACCGCACAGGGCTTCGGCCTGCGCGCCATCGTCGGCGACACGGCCGCCTACGCGCACGCCTCCGACCTCAGCCACGACGCCATCGCGCGCGCTTCGCGCACCGTGGGTGCGGTGCGCGCAGGGCACGGCGGTGCGGCGGCCCCGGGCCCCAACGGCACCAACGCGCTCCTCTATGCCGACGAAAACCCGCTCGAGCTGATGGCGTTCGCCGACAAGGCGAAGCTCTTGGGCGAGATCGACGCCTATGCGCGTGCCAAGGACAGCCGCGTGCGCCAGGTCATGTGCTCGATCGCCGGCGAATGGCAGGCCGTGCAGATCCTGCGCGCCGGCGGCCAGCGCATCGCCGACATCCGCCCGCTCGTGCGCCTCAACGTCGCGGTCGTCGTGGGCGAGGGCGACAAGCAGGAATCGGGTTCGCACGGCTGGGGCGGGCGCTTCGCGTTCGAGACGGTCGTCGATCCGGCGAACTGGAAATTCGGCGTGGACGAGGCGGTGCGCCAGGCACTCGTCAATCTGGGTTCCATCCCCGCCCCCGCCGGCGAGATGCAGGTCGTCCTCGGGCCGGGCTGGCCGGGCATCCTGCTGCACGAGGCGATCGGCCACGGCCTGGAAGGCGATTTCAACCGCAAGAAGACGTCGGCGTTCGCCGGATTGATGGGCCAGCGCGTGGCAGCCCCGGGTGTCACCGTCGTCGACGACGGCACGCTGCGTGACCGGCGCGGCTCGCTGACGGTCGACGACGAAGGCACGCCCAGCCAGCGCACCGTCCTCATCGAGGACGGCATCCTCGTGGGCTACATGCAGGACCGCCAGAACGCGCGCCTGATGGGCATGAAGCCCACCGGCAACGGCCGGCGCGAGAGCTTCGCGCACCATCCGATGCCGCGCATGACCAACACGGTCATGGAAGCCGGCCCGCATTCGCCCGAGGCGATCATCCGCTCGGTCAAGAAGGGGCTCTACGCCGTCAATTTCGGCGGCGGGCAGGTCGACATCACGTCGGGCAAGTTCGTGTTCAACGCGGCCGAGGCGTACCTCATCGAGGACGGCAGGATCGGCCCCGCGGTCAAGGGCGCCATGCTGATCGGCAACGGGCCCGACGCGCTGACGCAGGTCAAGATGGTCGGCAACGACATGAAGCTCGACCCCGGCGTGGGCACGTGCGGCAAGGACGGCCAGGGCGTGCCGGTCGGCGTCGGCCAGCCCA
>CAYQDN010000082.1:0-11039 GCA_964416335.1 uncultured Azospirillum sp. | reverse complement strand
GCTACATCAACGACCGCAAGCTGCCCGACAAGGCGATCGACGTGATCGACGAGGTGGGTGCGGCCCAGATGCTGCTGCCCGTGGGCAAGCGCAAGAAGACCATCACCGTGAAGGACGTCGAGGCGACGGTCGCCAAGATCGCGCGCATCCCGCCCAAGTCGGTCTCGACCGACGACAAGGCGGTGCTGCTCAATCTCGAAAGCCAGCTCAAGGGCGTGGTTTACGGCCAGGACAAGGCGATCGAAGCGCTTTGCGCGTCGATCAAGCTCGCGCGCGCGGGCCTGCGCGAACCGGAGAAGCCCATCGGCTCCTACCTGTTCTCGGGGCCGACGGGCGTGGGCAAGACCGAGGTGGCGCGCCAGCTCGCGTTGTCGCTGGGCGTGGAACTCAAGCGCTTCGACATGTCGGAATACATGGAGCGTCACACCGTCTCGCGCCTGATCGGCGCCCCGCCGGGCTATGTCGGCTTCGACCAGGGCGGCCTGCTCACCGACGCGATCGACCAGCATCCGCACTGCGTGCTGCTGCTCGACGAGATCGAGAAGGCGCACCCGGATCTCTACAACATCCTCCTCCAGGTCATGGACCACGGGAAGCTGACGGACCACAACGGCAAGAACGTCGACTTCCGCAACGTGATCCTGATCATGACGACGAACGCAGGTGCTGCCGAACAGGCCAAGCCCGCGATCGGCTTCGGGGCGGAGATGCGCACGGGCGAGGACGAAGAGGCGATCAAGCGGATGTTCACGCCGGAATTCCGCAACCGTCTCGACGCCACGATCGGCTTCGCGCGCCTGTCGCAGGAAGTGATCCACAAGGTCGTCGACAAGTTCGTCGGCCAGCTCGAGCGCCAGCTCCTCGACCGCCAGGTCGTGCTGTCGGTGTCGGACGAGGCGCGCACGTGGCTCGCCGAGAAGGGCTACGACGAACTCTACGGGGCGCGCCCGCTCGGCCGCGTGATCCAGGAGAACATCAAGAAGCCGCTCGCCGACGAGCTGCTGTTCGGCAAGCTCGCCAAGGGCGGCCGGGTGCGGGTCAAGGTCGAGAACGGCAAGCTCGCCTTCGACTATCCGCCGCCGGCTACACCCGAGAAGGACGTGCCGAAGATTCCCGCCCTCGCCACCTGAGAAACGCAGCGTCCCGTCGACATGTTCCTCGACGGGACGCGCGTCCTCGACCTTTCCCAGTACATCCCCGGTCCCTACGCGGCCCAGCTGCTCGCCGACCTGGGTGCACGCGTGCTCAAGATCGAGCCGCCGGGCGGCGATCCCATGCGGCTGCTCGGACCGCGCGATGCCGACGGCATCTCGCCGCTGTGGAAGGGCATGAACGCCGGCAAGTCGGTCCTCGAGCTCGACCTCAAATCCGCGGACGGCAAGGTGCTGCTCGGCGAACTGCTGTCGAAGGCCGACGTGCTGATCGAGTCCTATCGCCCCGGCACGCTCGACCGGCTCGGCTTCGGGCGGGCGGCGCTCGAAGCGCTCAATCCGCGTCTCGTCCACGTGGCGCTGTCGGGCTACGGGCAGACGGGGCCGTGGCGCCTTCGCACCGGCCACGACCTCAACTACATGGCGACGGCCGGCGGCCTGTGGGCGTCGGGTACAAGCACGGCCCCGCAGATCGCCCATCCGCCGACGGCCGACTATGCCAGCGCGCAGTTCGCCGCCATGGCCGCGTGTGCTGCCCTCGTGGGGCGTGCGACGAGCGGCAGGGGGGCCTATATCGACGCGAGCCTTGCCGACACCGTGGCGGGCTGGCAGGGGCCGCTGCTGGCCCAGCACAAGCGTGCAGGCTTCGCGCAGGATCGCGCGGCGGGCCTGCTGAACGGCGGGGCGGCCTTCTACCGGATCTATGCCTGCGCCGACGGGCACGTCACGCTGGGCGCCATCGAGCCGAAATTCTGGGCGAACTTCTGCAACGCCGTCGCGCGGCCCGACTGGATCGCGCGGCAGGACGAAGCGCTGCCGCAGACCGCCCTGGCCGGCGAACTCGCGGCCCTGTTCGCCGGCCGCAGCCGGGCGCAATGGGAAGCAGTGTTGGGCCCGGTCGATTGCTGCTTTGCCGTGGTCCTCGCACCCGACGAGATGGAAGCCCATCCGCAGCTTGCCGCGCGCGGCCTGCTCGGGCGGCTTCCAGCGCGGATCGACGATGCGGCTCCGCCTTCACGCCCGCCCGTTGCATTTTGCACTGCGGCATCAGTTCGTGCGCAGTGGGGCCTGTGATAGAATCGCCGGATGACGGCACAGATTCTCCCCCGCAAGCATGTCCGGGCCGGCCGCGCGATCTTCCGCAAGGGCGATGCCGGCGACATGGCCTACGTGATCCAGAGCGGCACGGTCGAGATCGTGCGTCCGGTGGTCGACCAGCGGCGAGTCATCGCCTCGCTCGCCGCCGGCGAGATCTTCGGCGAGATGGCGCTGGTCGACGGCAAGCCGCGCATGGCCGATGCGATCGCCACGACCGACGTGACGGTGCTCGCGATCTCGGCCGAGCAGTTCCAGGAGAAGCTCAACGAGGCCGACCCGTTCGTGCGTGCACTGCTGCGCATGTTCGTCAAGAACCTGCGCGTGATGACCGAGAAGGCCATCGCGGCGGAAATGCGCAGCGAATTCATGCGCAACAGCCAGGGCGAGAAGGCCCCGGCGGCCGAAGAGCCGGTCAAGCCGCCGGCTTCTTGAACGGCCCCTCGGCGGCAAGGGCCGCCATGTGTTCTTCGATCGCCGCGGCCTCGTGCCGGCAGAAATCCCCGACCGCCTTGTGGAAACCGGGATCGCGCATCGCGTGCGCACTCCACGTGGGCACGGGCATGTAGCCGCGCTGCAGCTTGTGCTCGCCCTGCGCGCCTGCCTCGACGCGCGCAAGGCCGCGCTCGATGGCGAAGTCGAGTGCCTGGTAGTAGCAGGTCTCGAAATGCAGGAACTTGAAGTCGCCGCTGCAACCCCAGTTGCGGCCATAGAGCGTGTCGCGCCCGATCAGGTTCAGCGCCCCCGCCACCCATTCGCCCGACCGGCGCGCCATGACGAGCATCACCTTGTCGGCCATCGTGGCGCCCAGCCGGTCGAAGAAGTCGCGCGTCAAATACGGGCTGCCCCATTTGCGGTCGGACGTGGAGATGTAGAAATCGAAGAACGCGTCCCAGTGCTCGCGGCCGATGTCGCCGCCGGTGAGGCGGACGAGTTCCACGTTCTGGTCGGCGACCTCGCGCCGCTCCTTGCGGATCGACTTGCGCCGGCCGTGCGACAGCCCCGCAAGGAACGTCTCGAAGCTTTCATAGCCGCGGTTTTCCCAGTGGAACTGGAAGCCGCGGCGGACGATGCAGCCGGCATCCTCCATCAGCTCGGCCTCGTCCTTGGTGCAGAAGGTCAGGTGCAGCGAGGACACGCCCAGCCGCTTGGGCAGGCCCGTCAGCGTCGTCGCCAGCGCTTCGCGCACGCGCCAGGCCTGCGGGCCGGGCCGGGCGAGCAGGCGCGGGCCCGGAACCGGCGTGAAGGGCACGCACGCCTGCAGCTTCGGGTAATAGCGCCCGCCCGCCCGCCGGTAGCCCTCGGCCCAGCTATGGTCGAACACGTATTCGCCGTAGGAATGGCCCTTCAAATACATCGGCACGGCACCGACCAGCAGGCCGGCTCCATCGCGCGCGACCAGATGCTGCGGACCCCAGCCGGTTTCGGCGGTGGCGGAACCGGATTCCTCGACCGCCAGCAGGAAGGCGTGGCTGACGAACGGGTTCTCGTCGCCCGCACAAGCGTCCCAGTCCGCCGGTGCGATCCCGGCAAGGCTGTCGATCGTCTCCAGCGTCAGCGCGGGATCGCCGTCCGGCATGGCGGTCAGGCGATCTCGACGACCGCGTCGATCTCGACCGCCACGCCCAGCGGCAGCGAGGACGAACCCACCGCCGCGCGCGCATGCTTGCCCGCCTCGCCGAAGATCTGGACGATCAGGTCGGACGCCCCGTTGATGACCTTGGGCTGGTCGGTGAATTCCGGCATGCAGTTGACGAAGCCGCCAAGCTTGACGATGCGCACGACGCGGTCGAGATCGCCGCCGCACGCGGCCTTGAGCTGCGAGACGATGTTGATCGCGCACAGGCGGGCGGCCGCCTGGCCGTCCTCGATGCCGAACTCGCGCCCGAGCTTGCCGAGGTACTGCGGCTTGCCGTCCTTGAGCGTGATCTGGCCGGCGACGAAGACCGTCCTGCCGGAGACGACATAGGGCACGTAATTGCCGGCGGGAGCCGCCGCGGCGGGGAGGTCGATTGCGAGTTCCTTGAGACGTGCGTCGATCTTGCCGGGCATTCGATCCTCGCAGTATTGTAAGTGGAATTCGTCGATCGAACTTAGCCGATGCAGCCGTCGTTCGCCATCGCCAGCAGCGACTTGCCGGCACGATCCGGTGCTCGCTATCATAGGATGGATATGGGGTTCCGCGCGTCCATCTTCTGTTGTCTTGTCCTGCTGCTTGCGGGTTGCACCCCTGCAACCAACGGCGCCTCCGTCCCGGCTGCACCGCCGTTCCAGGATCGCGGGCCGGCCGTCAAGATGCCCGACGTCGCCCTCCGGTCGACCACCGAAGGCCTTGCGACGGCACGCCTCGGCCTGCTGTTCGTGAACGGGACCGGCCGGCCGCGCAATCTGGCGCGCGGATGGGATCTGCTGTATCGGGCCGCGGCACTCGGCGAGCCTTATGCCTATTTCGAGATCGCAAGAATGAAGTATTTCGGCCTCGGCGGCTCCGAGCGGGATGCGCCCGAGGCCTACCGGAATGCCCGGATTTCCTGGGAAGGGGGCTACGCGCGCGCCGCTCTGCTGATCGGCGAGATGTACCGGACGGGCGCGTTCGTCGAGCGCGACCTTGCGCAGACGCGGGCCTGGTATCGCCAGGCGGCCGAGCGCAACGAGATCGACGGGCCGTACTTCTTCGGCGTGGCGCTGATCGAGGGCGTGGGCGGGCCGGTCGATCTGGCCCGCGGTGTGGAATCCGTGAAGCGGTCCGTCGATCTCGGATCGGTCAACGCGACGGCACTTATGGGAAACCTCTATGAAGCCGGCAAGGGCGTGCCCCGGGACACCGCAAAGGCGCTCGCCCTCTACCAGAAGGCGGCCAATGCCGGGCTTGGAACCGCCCTGACGCGGATGGGGCTGCTGTATCGGGACGGCCGCATCGTCGTCCAGGATTACGGCCGCGCGATTTCCTTCTTCCGCCGGGCGATCGCGGCCGGCGATCGCAAGGCCATGGTCGAACTCGCCGGGATGTACGAGCGCGGGCTCGGCGCGCCGAAGAATCCCACTGAAGCCGAGCGGCTTCTGCGCGAGGCGGCCGGCATTCCGACGGTCCCGCTGGAGACGCTCGTCAACTAGCCGGCCCGCCCTTGCCACACCGCCGCCTTGCGGCCGCCATTTTCCCCGCCTATACGGGCTCCCATGCAACGCCGCGCCTTGCTCGTTTCCCTGCTGTCCCTTTCCGCCGCCCCCGCCGTCGCGCAAGGGCGCACACCATCGCCCTTCGCCCCGCAGGTCGAATATTCGATCGACGGCGTGTTCGGCCGCGTAGCCGAAGGCAAACAGCCGGAGAAGGCGCGCATCTGGCGCACGCGCAACGCCATCCGCTACGAGGTGCGCGAGGGGATCGAGCGCACGGTCGTCGCCCGCCTCGATCTCGACAAGGCATGGCTGTCGCTGCCCGGGCTCGGCGTCAATTTCGAGACCGATCTTTCGGGTTTCGGCCTGTCGCCCGGCGCCCTGCGCGGCGACGGCTTCCGGCTCCGGCCCATGGGCGACGAGCGGGTGGACGGGCAGGCGACCACCAAGCTGCGCATGACCCGCACGGCCGCCGATCCCAGCTTCGACGGCTTCGGCTGGGTCGATGCGCGCGGCATCCTGTGGCGCCTGCAGGGGGCGGGCGAGGCGCTGGGCCAGCCCGGCACGCTCGACTGGCGCTTTTCCAACGCGTCCGTCGGGCCGGTGGCGCGCGACCTGCTGGAAGCCCCGCCGGGCCGCCTCGTGCCGGTGGCGGGCGATGCGCTCGTCGCGATGCTGCGCCGCTTCGGCCTGGTGCGCTGAAGCCTCAGCCCGCGACCGCGCGCGGGACCGGGATCTTCATGATCTCCTTGATCACCGGCAGCTGCGGCTTGAGCGCGTCCTGCGCCATCTTGATCGAGCCCATCTTCGGCACGCGGCCCGGGATCGCCGCCCAGTCGGCGACATGGACGAACATTTCCTCGACCGTCGTGCGCGCGTCGCGCACATAGATGATCGCGGGCATCGCTTCGACGTAGAAATCCTCGCCGCGGATCGCGCGGTCGTAGAGCGCTTCGCCGTTGGCCGCGTAGTTGCCGACGATCTTGCCGGCGCGCTTGATCGCCTCTTCGAGGTCGCGCACCCATTTGCTGAGATCCTGGTCGAGCAGGATCGCCTGGATCGTGCGCAGCTCGCCGATCTTCAGCGCGGTGTCGATCGTCCAGCGCCACAGCTTGCGCCAGATCTCCACCTTCACCATCGCGCGCAGGGTTTCCTCGAGGATCGTCGCCTGCAGCCGGTCGGGCGTCATGCGGCTGGCCTCGATGCCCGAACGGAACATCCGGTCGATGAGCTTCACGTAGGTCGCGTCGAACATCTTCTTGTCGCGGATCGCCTGCGGCCTGTAGCGCTTGAGCGCGCCGAGGATCCCGTCGACGAAGCGCTCGCAGGAATCCTCCGGATTGGGCAGCGGGCGAAGATAGAGCAGCGTGCTGGGCAGCAGCGGCTGGCCGAACGTGACCTCGTCGACGATGCCGAGCCCCAGCACCTGCGAGACGATCTCGACCAGGCGCCTGTTGTATTCCGAGCCCGGGTCGTTGTCCTTCATCAGGGCCATCTCGTTGCCCGAGCGGACGAGCTGCACGCCCGCCCCATCCTTGCCGGCCGGGATGTTCGTCGCCACGTCGAGCCGGCCCATGCGCGCGTCGAAGCTGATCGGCTCGTTGGCGAATGCACCGGTCGGATCCTTGAAGCGGAAGCAGCTGGTCGCCTCGATGTCGGAGAAGATCTGCCGGTCGAGCTCGGTTTCCTTCGCCGGGACCTGGCGCATCAGCAGGCCTTCCACGCCCTCGGCGGCGAGGCGCAGCATCTCGCGGAAGGCGCGGTCGTCGCCCTTGACCACGCTTGCCCAAGGATTGACGGCCGTCATGCGGCCACCCGCCGGCGCAACTCGGCGACCGCCGCATCGGGCGTGGTGAGGACGGGGCAGGCGACACGGGCGGCGACCGCCGCACGCGCGCGCGCCATCGAGAACTGGCCGAGCACGATCGCATCGCAGGCCGGCAGGTTGGCGGCATCGGCGGCGATCGCCTCGTCGTGCGATGCCCCGTCGCCCGCCTGCAGTGCCGCAAGGGCGCGCGGGACGAGGCGCGCATGCACGTCGAGCCGGCGGCCCGCCGCCATCGTATGCAGCTCGGCCTGCAGGGCCGGCAGCGAGCCCGTGAAGGTCACCAGCACGCCGATGCGCGGGCCCGCGGCGAGGGCCTGGGCGAACGCGCTCTCGTTGGGCTTGAGGACGGGGATGGCGACGGCGCCGCCCGCCGCCTCGATGGCCGGCCCGAAGGCCGAGCAGGTGAAGAGGATGCCGTCGGCCCCGGCGGCGACCGCATAGCGGGCGAGTGCCACGAACCGGTCGGTCATCGCCGGCGTGAGCCTGCCGTCGCGCGCGAGGTCGGCCGACAGCGAATCGTCGACCAGGTTCGTCGCCTTGGCCTGCGGCCAGCCGCGCGCCATGGCGTCCATCGCCGGGACGACGGAATCGCGGAGCGCATGGATGAGTGCGATGCGGGGTGTGGAATTTGTCATTACGGCCGGACTTTAGCGGGCGCCTCGCCAAACGAAAAGGGCCGGTCTTGCGACCGGCCCTTGGCGTCCTTGCGGCGGTATTTCCGGCTTACGAGCAGCCGCTCGTCGAACCGCAGTCGATGCACTTGGTGCAGGTGCCGTTGCGCACCATGCCCATCGAGCCGCAGCTTTCGCACGCGTCGCCCGTGTAGCCCTTCATGCGGGCCTCGCGGATCTTCTCGCCCTTGCCGACCGGGGCGGGGGCCGAGAGGGCCGCGTTCATCGCCGAGGCGACGGCCTCTATCGCAAAGCCGATCGGCTGCTTGCCGACTTCGGTCGTCGCGGCTTCCGCCTCGATCGACACGCCCGTCTCGCCGATCGCGACCGTCGCGACGGCGACATCGGTCTCGACTTCCGGCTCAAGCAGCGCCACGTCGCCGGCAAATGCGGTTGCCGTCGGGCGGGCCGAACCGCCGGGCAGCACCTTGAAGCGCTGGCGCACGAAGCCGGTCGAGGCGACCCGCTTGACCGCGTCGAGGGCGGCGGCCGCGGCGGCCGAGCCTTCGCCGGGCAACGACGAGGCGCGCTCGCCCTTGCCCATCGCGTCGGGGGCAAGATCTTCCTGCAGGACGTGCGCGAGGTCGTCGCGGCCGAGATACGAGATCGCCAGTTCCCGGAAGATGTAGTCCAGGATCGACGTCGCGTTCTTGATCGTCTCGTTGCCCTGCACGATGCCGTTGGGCTCGAAGCGCGTGAAGGTGAACGCCTCCACGTATTCGTCGAGCGGCACGCCGTACTGCAGGCCGATCGAGACGGCGATGGCGAAGTTGTTCATCAGGCTGCGGAAGGCGGCACCTTCCTTGTGCATGTCGATGAACAGCTCGCCGATCTGGCCGCTCTCGTATTCGCCGGTGCGCAGGTAGACCTTGTGGCCGCCGACCATCGCCTTCTGCGTGTAGCCCTTGCGGCGGTTGGGCAGGCGGTCGCGCCTGGCGGCCGCCGAGACGCGCTCGACGATCCGTTCGACGACGCGCTCGACCTTGGCTTGCGCCGGGGCCGCGGCGATTTCCTCGACCTCGTCGTGCAGGTCGATGTCCTCGCCCACGATCGAGGCGAGCGGCTGCGAGAGCTTCGAGCCGTCGCGGTAGAGCGCGTTCGCCTTGAGGCACAGGCGCCAGGACAGCAGATAGGCGTCCTTGCAGTCCTCGACCGTCGCGTGGTTGGGCATGTTGATGGTCTTGGAGATCGCCCCGGAGATGAAGGGCTGGGCGGCCGCCATCATGCGGATGTGGCTGTCGACCGAGAGGTAGCGCTTGCCGAGGCGACCGCAGGGATTGGCGCAGTCGAACACCGGCAGGTGCTCGTTCTTCAGGTACGGCGCACCCTCCAGCATCATCGAGCCCGAGCAGTAGGTGTTCGCGGCGTCGACTTCCGCCTTCGAGAAGCCGAGCAGGGCCAGCATGTCGAGCGCCGGATCGTCGAGCTGCTCCTTGGTGAGCTTGAGCTTGTCGATGCAGAACTCTTCGCCCAGCGTCCACTTGTTGAAGGCGAACTTGACGTCGAACGCGGTCTTGAGGGCGCCTTCCAGCGCTTCGAGCTGTGCTGCACCGAAGCCCTTGGCCTTGAGTGCTTCGTGGCTGATCGCGTTCGAGCCCTTCAGCGTGCCGTGGCCGACGGCGTAGAGGATGATCTCGTCGATCTGTGAGGGCGTGTAGCCGAGCGTTTCGAGACCCACCGGAACGACGCGGTTGATGATCTTGAAATAGCCGCCGCCGGCGAGCTTCTTGAACTTCACGAGTGCGAAGTCGGGCTCGATGCCCGTCGTGTCGCAATCCATGACGAGGCCGATCGTGCCCGTGGGTGCGATGACCGTCGACTGCGCGTTGCGGAAGCCGTGCGCGACGCCCAGTTCCAGCGCCTGGTCCCACACGCGCTTGGCGGCGGCGATCAGTTCCTTGTCGGCGACCGACTTGTGGTCGAGCGGGACGGGCGGGATCGTCAGGTTCTCGTAGCCCTGGCTTTCGCCGTAGGCCGCACGCCGGTGGTTGCGGATGACGCGCAGCATGTGTTCGCGGTTGGGCTCGTAGCCCGGGAACGGCCCGAGCTCGGAGGCCATCTCGGCCGACGTGGCGTAGCTCACGCCCGTCATGACCGCGGAGATGGCACCGCAGATGGCGCGGCCGTCGTCGCTGTCGTAGGAGAGGCCCATCGCCATCAAGAGGCCGCCGATGTTCGCGAAGCCGAGGCCCAGCGTGCGGAACTCGTAGGAGAGCTCGGCGATGCGCCTGGACGGGAACTGCGCCATCAGCACCGAGATCTCGAGCGTCACCGTCCACAGGCGGCAGGCGTGCTCGAAGGCCGGTGTGTCGAACGAACCGTCGGCGCGGCGGAAGGCGAGCAGGTTGATCGAGGCGAGGTTGCAGGCCGTGTCGTCGAGGAACATGTATTCCGAGCACGGGTTCGAGGCGTTGATGCGCCCCGAGGCCGGGCAGGTGTGCCACTCGTTGATCGTCGTGTCGTACTGCAGGCCCGGATCGGCCGAGGCCCACGCGGCGTAGGCGATCTGGTCCCACAGCGACTTGGCGTCGACTTCCTTGTGCGTCTTGCCGTCGGTGCGGCGCACGAGCGTCCACTTGCCGCCGTCGAGGACGGCCTGCAGGAACTCGTTGGTCAGGCGCACCGAGTTGTTCGAGTTCTGGCCCGAGACCGTCAGGTAGGCTTCCGAATCCCAGTCGGTGTCGTAGGTCGGGAAGTTGATGCTGTCGAAGCCCTGCTTGGCGAACTGGATGACGCGCTGGATGTAGTTTTCCGGAATCAGCGACTTGCGCGCGGCCTTGATGGCGTCGCGCAGCTTCTTGTTCGCCTTGGGATCGAACGTGGCGTCGCCGTCCTTGCGCTCGATCGCGGCCATGATGTCGTTGAGGTGCTTGGCGCACAGGCGCGAGCCCGCGACGAGGGCGGCGACCTTCTGCTCCTCGACGACCTTCCAGTTGATGTAGCTCTCGATGTCCGGATGGTCGACATCGACGGTGACCATCTTGGCCGCACGGCGAGTCGTGCCGCCCGACTTGATGGCGCCCGCCGCGCGGTCGCCGATCTTGAGGAAGCTCATCAGGCCGGACGACTTGCCGCCACCCGACAGCTTCTCGCTCTCGCCGCGCAGCTTGGAGAAGTTGGAGCCCGTGCCCGAGCCGTACTTGAACAGGCGCGCCTCGCGCACCCACAAATCCATGATGC
>CAYQDN010000081.1:0-11874 GCA_964416335.1 uncultured Azospirillum sp. | reverse complement strand
GGTGCCAGGCGCAGCGACGGGACGACGTAGCCGTCCTGCCGGTAGCGGGCGATTTCGGCGTCGGTGAGCTTCACGACTTGACCGAGCCCGAGGTGAGGTCGGCCGCCATGTAGCGGCGGAAGGCGTAGTAGATCGCGGCGGGCGGCAGCGAATAGATGAAGCCCGCGGTCATCAGCAGTTCCCACGGCGAATCGTCGGCCGACAGGAAGGCGCCGAGTGCGACGGCCAGCGTCGTGTCGATGTCGCGCGACAGCAGAAGGAACGCATAGAGATATTCGTTCCACGCCAGCAGCAGCGCGTAGGTGCCCACCGCCATCATCGATGGCGTCATCAGCGGCACGAAGATGTGGCGGAAAAGCTGGGGCGCGGTGGCGCCGTCGATGATCGCGGCCTCGTCCAGCTCGAGCGGCAGCTTGTCGGCCGCCTGCTTGAGCACCCAGATCGCATAGGGGGTGGCCACCGTCACCATCGCCAGGATCAGCGCCCACTGGCTGTTGAGCAGCCCGTAGGTGCCCATCGCCTTGTACATCGGCAGGGCAAGGAACGCGGCCGGCACGAAATAGGTGAGGAGTGCGAGGTTCATGATCACGCGGCCGCCGCGCACGCGCAGGCGGCTGATCGCGAAGGCCGCCATCGTCGCGACGAGCAGCGTGAGGATGCCGACCGCGACCGCGATCAGCACCGAGTTCCACATCTGGTGCCAGAAATTGATCAGGTAGTGGTGCTTCTGCTCGAAGACGAGACGGAAGTTCCGCAAGGTCGGCTCGTCGGGCCAGAGATTGCCCTTGAAGCCCGCTTCCTTGGGCGAGATGGCGAACAGCAGCATGTGGTAGATCGGGATCAGCGTCCAGAACAGGACGGGGATGCCGACCAGCAGCAGGCGCGCTTCGGTGAGGTACTTTCGCATCGTTCGCCTATTTCGACAGACGGCGCATCATGAAGAACATCAGCGGCAGCATCAGCGGCAGCGCCACGATGATCGAGGCCATCGCGAGATCGACCCGGTCGAGCCGGATGTAGCGGATGCCGAGCGTGGCCAGCACGTGCGTGAGATCGGCGGGGCCGCCGCCGGTCAGCAGGTAGACGCTGTTGAAGTCGCCCAGCGTGAAGAACATCGAGAGGATCGTGCAGGTGAGATAGAGCTGGCGCATCGACGGCCAGGTGATGTGCGTGAAGCGCTGCAGGCCCGAAGCGCCGTCGATCGCGGCGGCCTCGTACATCTCCTTCGAGATCGCGAGGCGCCCGGCGAGCAGGATCAGAGTCCAGAACGGCAGCGACTTCCAGATGTGGACCGTGATCGCGAGCGTGAGGCCCAGCGTGGGGTCGTTGAGCCAGTTCGGGCCGTCCTCGAAGGTGAGGTTGTAGATGATCTGGTTGATGACGCCCCATTCGGGATTGAGCATGAAGCGCAGCGACAGGATCGTCGGGATCGAGGGAACGGCCCACGGGATGATGAACAGCAGCCCGAGGATGCGGATCCACCAGCGCGGGATCGCGAAGAACCCCGACAGCATGAGGGCGATCGCCATCTTCACGTTGATGCCGACGATCAGGAATATCGCGGTGTTGTAGACCGAGGTAAGGAAGATCGGGTCTTCGAAGAGCTCGACATAGCTCTCCGGGTTGTGGCCGAGCCAGAAGCCGTAGGCGACCGGATAGATCACGAAAGTCGCGAACACCAGCAGGTACGGCGTGACGAGGACAAGGCCCCACGCCTGCCAGGATGCCATGCGGCTGGCGGCTGCGGCGGCGACGGGGATGTCGCTCGCGTCGAGGGTTGCTGTCGTGGCTTGGGACATGGCGGGGCGATCCGGAAGTGGTGGAAGCGTGCCGTGCCGGCCGCGGAGGATCGCCCCCACGGCCGGCCGGCCCGTCGCTTAGCCTGCGACCTGCTTGATGCGGGCGATCATCTCGTCGACCGCCTTTTCAGGGGCGACCTTCTCGTTGACGATGCGGTTCGCGGCCTTGGCCCAGACGTTCTCGTTGTTGAGGATCGTGAACTTCCAGTTCTTGGTGAACTCGAAGGTCACCGTGCCGTTGAAGAACTGGTTCTGCACCGCCTGGCGATGGCGGTCGGCCTTCCAGAACGGGCTGTTCTGCGCGTTCTTGGTGACCGGGAACCAGCGGCCGAGCGAGCCTTCCACGTACGGCGTCAGGTTCTCTTCCTGCAGCATGAACGCGACGAACTCCTTGGCGCGGTTCTTGTTCTTCGCCTCGGAGAAGATCACGCCCGTCTTGACGGCGGCGCGATAGACCATCGGCTTGCCGTCGGGACGGTTCGGGAAGCCCGCGGTCGCGATGTTCTTCTCGTAGTTCTCCTTGCCCTTGGCGCGTTCCTCGGCGGTGAGCGACGCGTTGTTAGCGTCGTCCAGCCACTTGGCGGCGATCGAGATGGTCGCGTTGTGCGTCATCACGGTCGTCCGGTTGTGGAAGGCGACGTTGTTGTCGGGGTCCTTCCAGCTGGTCGAGGACGGCGGCGAGCAGCCCTTGGTGTACGGGGCCGTATAGTCCTTGAGCGCGTTGACGAGGCCGGCCTTCACCGCCGGCTGGTCGACGAGCAGCTTGCCGTCGTCGTCCACGAGCTTGACGCCGTAGGCGTCCATGAACGTCAGGAACGAGTAGAACGAGTCCGACGAATCGACGCCCAGGGGCTGGCCGATGCCGAAGCCGCGCGTACCGGTCGCCTTGCGGAAGCCCGGCTGCACCTTGTCGCACCAGAAGGCCCAGTAGCCCTTCCAGTCCTTCGGGATGTCGCTTTCCTTGAAGCCCGACTGGGCGAGCAGGTCGATCCAGTACTGGATGTGCATCGTCTGCTGCTTCATCGGGAAGGCGTAGTAGGCGCGCTTCTTGGCGACATCGTTCCAGAGCAGCGTCGTCTCGACGGTGTTCTTGGCGAAGGTCGGCAGCAGCGGCTGGATGACGCTCGAGATGTCCTCGAGACGGCCTTCGAACGCCCACTTGCCGGTCACCTGGAAGTCGTAGACGTCGGCATAGGCGACGTCGGGGACCGTCTTGGAGTCGAGGGCGGCGACCGTCTTCGGGATCATGTCCTGGATCGCGTACTGCGACAGCTCGACCTTGACGCCGGTCTTTGTCTCGAACTTCTTGATGGCCTCGTACAGCGCGTCGTCTTCGGCCTTGTAGAAGCCCTTGACCCACCACACTTCGAGCTTCTCCTGCGCCTGGGCCGGAAGGCTCAAGGCTGCAAGGCACGCGATGACGGCGAAAGCGACAATGCGCTTCATATCGTATTCCTCCCTCGTTTATTGCGGCTGGCCTTCGGATGTGGCCGTTCTCAAGCCGCTAATGGCAGGGTTTATAGCCTGCCCCTCGACGGGTGTCGACACTGGCACGGCGGTCCGGGACCTTCAAAAACTCAGGATTGCGAGGGCGTAACCGAACCGTAAACGTCCGGCGGTGCGGTCTTGGGTCGACGGCTGCCCAATCCGTTGGCATGATGTCCGGAGCGGGGGCAGGGGCATGGCGTTTTCGGAGCTGCGCAACGAATACGAATCGCCGATGGTCGTGGCGAGTGCGGTCTATTGCAACGGCCAGCGGATGCGCGACATCCCGCTCGAGGATGCCGCTCCCGCTTCCCTGACCGAAGGCGAGTTCGTCTGGGTCGGCCTGCACGAACCGTCGATGGCGGTCCTCGAGCATGTCCAGATCCGCTTCGGCCTGCACCCGCTCGCCGTCGAGGACGCCAACCGCTCGCACCAGCGCCCGAAGATCGACCTCTACGGCGAGGCGATCTTCATGGTCCTGCGCACCGCGCAGGTGAAGGACGCCTGCATCGTCTTCGGCGAGACGCACATCTTCGCCGGCCGCGGCTACGTCATCGCCGTGCGGCACGGCCCGTCGATCTCGTACGGCGACGTGCGCGCGCGCTGCGAGCGCGAGACGGCCATGTTCGCGCGCGGTGCCGGCTACGTGATCTACGCGATCATGGATTTCGTCGCCGACAATTTCTTCCCGGTGATCGACACGATCGCCGACGAGGTCGCCGAGATCGAGGGCCACATCGTCGCGAAGACCTTCACGACGGACGAGGTCAACCGCCTCTACCAGCTGCGCCGCGAGTTGCTCGGGTTCCGCCGGTCGGTGTCGCCGATGCTCGAGGTCTGCGCGCGGCTCGAGCGTTACAACCTGCCGATCATCGACGCCGAGATGCGGCCCTACTACCACGACGTCTACGACCACGTGCTGCAGGTCAACGAATCGATCGACAATCTGCGCGAATCGCTCGCCTCGGCGTTCGACGCGGCGATGATGCTGTCGGCCGCAAGCCAGAACGAGGTGACGAAGAAGCTGGCGGCCTGGGCCGCCATCCTCGCCGTCCCGACCGCGATCGCGGGCGTCTACGGCATGAACTTCAAGAACATGCCCGAGCTCGAATACGAATACGGCTATTACGTCGTGATCGCCGCGATCGTCGGCATCTGCGTCTATCTCCATCACCGGTTCCGGAAGGCCGACTGGCTTTGACGGCCGGTTGCGATGGCTGAACCGGCCGGGCCCGGCGGCGGCGACGCGTTCGACGCCCTCCTGTCGGCCGCGAACGATGCGCGCAACGCGCGCGACCTCGCGACCGCCGGCATGCTCTACGAGCGCGTCATGCGCCTGCGCCCCGAGGATCCCGACGCGCTCTACAATTTCGGGCTCCACCTGATCGCGTGCGGCGAGGGCGAGCGCGCTTGCCTGCTGCTCAACGCCGCCTTCGCCAAGAACCCGGGAAACTTCAAGCTCGCCGCGGCACTCGGCCACGCGCTGCGCGCCACCGACCGCTACGCGTTCGCCGAGATGCTGTGGCGGTCGCTGGCGACGGTCATGCCCGACCAGCCGCAGCCATATTACGAACTCGGTCAGGCGTTGCTCGGGCTTGCGCGGCCCGAGGATGCGGTCGACGCGTTCCGGACGGCCTTGCGCTACAGCTCGGTCGCGGCCGAGCGCGATTTGAACTGGAAGGCCTATCTGCTGGCATTGGCCTATGCCGACGGCGTCGATCCGCTGCTGGCGCGCGACGAGAACCGCCGGCGCGCGGCCGAACTCGCACCCGCGTCGGTCGTGCACGGCTACGCCAACGGCCGCGAGCCCGAGCGGCGCCTCAGGATCGGCTACATATCGTCGGATTTCCGCGGCCATTCGGTCGCGCGCACGATGGAGGCTCTGTTCGTCCACCGCGACCGCGCCCGATTCGAGATCTTCGCCTATGCCGAGGACAATCGCCCGGACGCGGTCACGCAGCGCTTCCGCGAACTCGCCGATTCCTGGCGGTCGACCGCCGGGAAGAGCGATGCGGCCGTCGCCGACGCCATCCGGTCCGACCGGATCGACGTGCTGGTGCTCTCGGCGGCGCATTTCGACGAGAACCGGCTTGGCATCGCACTCCACCGGCCGGCCCCGGTGCAGGTCTCGATCTACGATTCGGCGTCGACCGGGTCCGACGCGTTCGACGCGTTCGTGATCGATCCGGCGATGGCCGGGGGCGGCGCCGACCATCTTTCGGAGCGCGCCTTCAGGCTGCGCAGCATGTACGTGCATCCGCCGCTCGAATTCGCACCGCCCGTCTCGCCCGCACCTGCGGCGGCGAACGGCTTCGTCACGTTCGGCTCGGCCAACCATCCTTCGAAATTCTCGAAGCGGACCTTTGCACTCTGGGCGGCGGCCTTGCGCGCCGTACCCGACGCGCGCCTGCGCCTCAAGTCGGCGCGCCGCTACGAGGATCCCGCGATGCGCGAGATCCTGTCGAAGCGGTTCGCCGAACTCGGCGTGGCGCCCGAGCGCCTGATCTTCGATCAGGGCGACTTCGGCCTAGCGGCACATCTGTCGTTCTACGGCCGCATCGACGTCTCGCTCGACACCACGCCGTTCAACGGCGCCACGACCACCTTCGAATCGCTGTGGATGGGCGTGCCAGTCGTCGCCCTTGCGGGAACGACGATCATGTCGCGCTGGGCGTTTGCCGTCCTGTCGCGGATCGGCCGGCCGGAATGGGCCGCGACGGACGAGGCCGGATTCGCAAGCGTCGCGGCCGGTCTTGCCCGGGCGGCCGCGTCGCAGGATCGCGCGGCCTTGCGCGCTGCGGTGCAGCATTCTTCGCTGTGCGACCTGCCGCGTCACGCGCGCGATTACGAGCGGCTCTACCGCACCCTCTGGCGGCGCTGGTGCCGGAAGACCGCGTGATCCACGACATTATTTGGATGCTGCGCTGCGGCATCACTTGACCGAATCGGCCTCTGCACCAATCCTTGTTGCAGAAGGAGATCCGCTATGGCCGACGGTGATGCCGTCCCGGTCGCAGGATCGGAAGAACAGAAGAAACTCGAAATTCTCGCCGTCGAGGTGCTCTGCGGTTTCATCGAGACCGTGCAGGCGCGCCAGAAGGACGCTGCCGATCCGATAGCGCTCGGCGACCTCAACGCCGCGATGACCGAGATGATGAACAACGGCCGCATCGCGAAGATCGCGCAGGTGGCGCTGGCCGGCATCGGCCAGGAGCTGCGCCATCGCTGGGCGCGGCTGCTGCGCAAGGACGCGTTCGGCCGGCTGCTGTGCGAGCCGCTGTCGCAGCTGTTCGAGGACGAGAAGGTGCCGCGCAGCGTCCATCACGGCGTGCGGCATTTCGCGCGCATGGTGCTGGGCGAGGAGCTCGAAGCGGCCCTCGTCAAGGAAACCGCCACGCTGCTTGCGACCTGCACCGGGCAGGAGGGCGTCGACTGGAACCGCTTCTACCGGCTGGCCCAGCCGATCTTCTGGCAGTTCGTCGTGCGCCTGCCGGCCGCGTTCCGCCATTTCGACGCGCGCCTCAACCATTTCCTCGGCATCCTCAACACGAAGACCGGGCAGGTCAGCGTCTCGGCCAATGTCGTGGTGAAGACGGGGCGCGCGCTCAGCGCCGACATCGTCGGGCCGGCGCAGGTGCGCCTGATGCTTTCGGCGTGGCTTGCGACGGTCGATGCGCTGACCGATGCCGAGCGCGCGACGATGGCGACCGTCACCGGCTTCTCGGTCAATTTCGACGAGCTTCGCGCCGAACTCGATCCGGACGGCTGACGTCGGCCTGTTTCCGGAATTTTTACGGGTATGGGCGGCTGGAGCGGGTGAAGGGAATCGAACCCTCATCTTGAGCTTGGGAAGCTCCGGCTCTACCATTGAGCTACACCCGCACTGCCAGTGCCGGGCGGCAATATAAGGAGTGGGGTGGGGGCCGCGCAAGCCCGCGCGCTTGACAGATCGGGGACCAGCGCCTAGTTTGCGACCCCGTGGTGATTTGAGCCGGCCGGCTTGCGGACCACGTTAAAGAAGCCGCTAAAAGGTCGGAGCGTTTCGCGAGCGCAAGGCCCGTCGAACAGCCCCGAGCCAAAGGCCGGGGCTTTTGCATTCGGGGTATCGCGATGGCGAAGAAGAACGAGTTTTCATCCAATCCGGCCTGGAAGCCGCGCACGGCACTCGTGCATGGCGGCCAGGAGCGCACGCAATGGTCCGAGACCGGCGAGGCGATGTTCCTGACGTCCGGCTACGTCTACGGCACGGCCGGCGAAGCCGAGCGTGCCTTCGCCACGCCGACCAAGCTCGAGGACCAGCGCTTCGTCTATTCGCGCTTCGGCAACCCGACCGTCGCAATGTTCGAAGCGCGCCTCGCCATCCTCGAGGGTGCCGAAGCCTGCAAGGCCACGGCAAGCGGCATGGCGGCTGTGTTCGCGGCTCTCGCCTGCCAGCTCAAGGCGGGTTCGCGCATCGTCTCCTCGCGCGCCCTGTTCGGCTCGTGCCACTACATCGTCACCGAACTGCTGCCGCGCTGGGGCATCGAAAGCGTGCTCGTCGACGGGCCCGATCTTTCGGCGTGGAAGAAGGCGCTGTCGGTCAAGACCGACGTCGTGTTCCTCGAATCGCCGTCCAACCCGATGCTCGATCTGGTCGACGTGCGTGCGGTCGCCAGGCTCGCGAAGAAGGCGGGTGCCAAGGTCGTCGTCGACAACGTGTTCGCCACACCGCTGCTGCAGAAGCCGCTCCAGCTGGGTGCCGACATCGTCGTCTATTCGGCGACCAAGCATATCGACGGGCAGGGCCGCGTGCTCGGCGGTGCGGTCCTCGGTTCGCGCGAATGGATCGACGGCACGCTCGTGCCCTTCCTGCGCCACACCGGGCCGACGCTTTCGGCGTTCAACGCGTGGGTGCTGCTGAAGGGTCTCGAGACGCTGCCGCTGCGCGTCGAAGCGCACGGTCGCAACGCGCTTGCGGTCGCGAAGTTCCTCGAGAAGGCGGGAACTGTGGCGCGCGTGCTCTATCCCGGTCTCAAGTCGCATCCGCAGCATGCGCTCGCCCGCAAGCAGATGAAGGGCGGCGGGCCGCTCGTGGCCTTCGATCTCAAGGGCGGCAAGAAAGCGGCCTTCGCACTGATGGACGCGCTGGAGACGATCCGCATCTCGAACAATCTGGGCGACGCCAAGAGCCTGATCTGCCATCCGGCGACGACGACCCACCAGCGCCTGCCGGCGGACGAGAAGACGCGTCTGTCGATCGGGCCGGGCAGCCTGCGCCTGTCGGTCGGCATCGAAGACCCCGCCGATCTCGTCGAGGATCTCGCGCGCGGCCTTGCCGCCGCGGCCCGGGCCGGACGCTAGCGTGGCACCGGCCCCGACGTTCCTGGCGCTGTCGGCGCTGTGGGCGGCGGGGCTGGTCGCCGGCGGTCTTGCACCCTACGACCGGCTGACCTGGCTGATGGAGGTGGCGCCGGCACTGATCGCGTGGCCGATCCTGTTCGCCACGCGCCGGACGTTCCGCTTCACGGATCTCGCCTATGCGCTGATCGCGGTTCACGGCCTGATCCTGATGTTGGGTGCGGCCTATACCTATGCGCGCGTGCCGCTCGGCTTCACGCTGCAGGAAATTTTTGCGTTGGGCCGCAACCCCTACGACAAGATCGGCCATTTCGCGCAAGGCTTCGTGCCGGCGATCGTGGCGCGCGAGCTTCTGATCCGCGTGTTCCGGCTCGCCCGGTCGAAGCTGCTGGTCTTTCTCGTCGTGTGCATCTGCCTTGCGATCAGCGCTTCCTACGAGCTTCTCGAGTGGGTTGCCGCCCTGTTTCTCGGTCTTGACGCGACCGCCTTTCTGGCGACCCAGGGCGATCCCTGGGACACGCAATCCGACATGGCCTTTGCGCTGGTGGGGGCATTGGCTGCACAGGCGCTGGGCCGATGGCATGATCGCCAGATCGAATGTATGCCGACGATCCGGCCGGGCGCGGTCCGGGGCTGACGGCCGGCGGGGGTTGGCCGGGCGGGGTGCGCAGCCTATACTCTATAGCGAAAGTTCCGCCACGAACCCCAAGTGCCACGATGTACAGCGAGACGACCCGCGAGATCAAAGTGACGGTCAAACCGGTCTATCTCGAAGACCAGTCGTCGCCGGACGAAAACCATTTCGTCTGGGCCTACCATGTCCGGATCGAGAACATGGGCCGGCAGACCGTGCAGCTGCGCACCCGCCACTGGCGGATCACCGACGCGCATGGCCGGCTGCAGGAAGTCCGCGGGGCCGGCGTGGTGGGCGAACAGCCGGTGCTGAAGCCCGGCCAGTCCTTCGAGTACACGTCCGGCACGCCGCTGGGCACGCCGTCCGGGATCATGGTCGGCAGTTACCAGATGGAAACCGGCAACGGCGAGAAGTTCGACATCAAGGTCCCGGCCTTCTCGCTCGACTCGCCGAGCCAGCCGGTCCGGCTGAACTGACCGCCGGCTGAACCGACCGATAGCCAAGGAAAGCACACAAGCGTGAAAGCCC
Source organism: uncultured Azospirillum sp. (assembly GCA_964416335.1). Classification (GTDB taxonomy): domain Bacteria; phylum Pseudomonadota; class Alphaproteobacteria; order CACIAM-22H2; family CACIAM-22H2; genus Tagaea. Next base: position 2,091 of record CAYQDN010000081.1, on the reverse strand, counting down.
CACTCAAGCCGATCGTCGCCGTCCCGTTCCGTCCCGACCGTGCGGCCGCCGAAGACGCCGTGCGCACGCTCATCCGCTGGGCGGGCGACGACCCGGATCGCGAAGGCCTGCTCGACACGCCCAAGCGCGTGACGCGCGCCTACGAGGAATGGTTCGCGGGCTACAAGGAGGATCCGGTCGACATCCTCGCGCGCACCTTCGAGGAGACCGAGGGCTACGACGAGATGGTCGTGCTGCGCGACGTGCGCTTCGAGAGCTTCTGCGAGCATCACCTCGCGCCGATCCTGGGGGCGGTGGACGTCGCCTACCTGCCCGCGCGCCGCGTGGTGGGCATTTCGAAGATCGCGCGCGTCATCGACCTGTTCGCCAAGCGCATGCAGATCCAGGAGAAGCTCACGGCGCAGATCGCCAACACGATCGAGCACGTGCTCCAGCCCAAGGGTGTCGCGGTCGTCGTGCGCGGCCAGCACCAGTGCATGAGCACGCGCGGCGTGCACAAGACGGGCGTGACGATGGTTACCTCGCGGATGCTCGGGGCCTTCCGCGACAACGAGGCCACGCGCCGCGAGTTCCTGTCGATCGTCGGCAATCCGCCCGTCCACCAGGGCTGACCGGCGCGTGGCGTCCGGTGCCGCCGATTCCGTCGCCCTGCTGGCGCGCCTCGTGGCGCACCGGACGGTCAGTTCGGATTCCAATCTCGACCTGATCGCCGACGTGCGCGGCTATCTTGCGGGCCACGGCGTGGAAAGCCGCCTTGTCCCGAACGAGGACGGCACGAAGGCCAACCTCGTCGCGACGATCGGCCCGGACGTGGCCGGCGGGGCCGTCCTGTCGGGCCACACCGACGTGGTTCCCGTCGAAGGCCAGCCCTGGTCGAGCGATCCCTTCACCCTCACCGACCGCGATGGCCGCCTCTTCGGGCGCGGCTCGTCGGACATGAAGGGCTTCATCGCCTGCGCGCTTGCGGCCGTCCCGCGCCTCAAGGCCGCGAAGCTTGTGCGGCCGATCCATCTCTGCCTTTCCTACGACGAGGAGGTCGGCTGCTTCGGCGCGCCGCATGCGATCGCGCTGTTCGGCGCCGAGCTGCCGCGACCCGCATTGTGCATCGTCGGCGAGCCGACGATGATGCGCCCGGTGGTCGCGCACAAGGGCGACTGGGTTTTCGAGACGCTCGTGACCGGCCGCGAGGCGCATTCGAGCGCCCCGCATCTGGGCGCCAACGCGATCGTCTACATGGGGCGGTTCCTCGCCTTCCTCGACGGCCTGCAGGCCGAGCTAAAGGTGCGCGGTGCCGCGGGCGCCGTTCCGGGCGTCGAATTCGATCCGCCCTGGACGACCGTGGGGATCGGCAAGATCGCCGGCGGAACGGCCGCCAACATCGTGCCGCGCGAATGCCGGCTCACCTGGGAATTCCGTGCACTTCCGGGGGCCGATGCGGCGGCGATCGCGGCGCGGGCCGAAGCGAAGATCGCCGAACTCGACATCGCGATCCGGGCCGAAGCACCCGAAGCGGGTGTCGCGATGCGGACATACGCGAACATCCCCGCCTTCCGTCCCGACCCCGACGGCGTCGCCACGAAGCTCGCGATGGCGATCACGGGCGCCAACAAGGCGGCGGCCGTCGCCTTCGGCACCGAGGCCGGCCAGTTCCAGACGGCCGGCATCTCGACCGTGATCTGCGGGCCCGGCGACATCGCGGTCGCCCACAAGACCGACGAATACACGACGCGCGACCAGCTCGCCCAGTGCGACCGCTTCATCGAGAAGCTGGCGGAGTGGGCGACGCGACCCGTTTGATTTTTGGTGGTGCAATTGCATACGCTCGACCTCTGGTATTTTTCAGGGGATCGAATGCGTAAGGTTGTAGCCCTAACGATGTCGTTCCTGTTTGTCGCCGGCGGATCGGCCGGGGCCAATGAGGCAAAGCTCGTGGCTGCACTCGAACTGTTCGACGCGGCAGCCCTCTGGACGGACAGCGCGGCGCCGGGCTCCGCGTATGTGAGGGCTATGGGCGGAGTCTACCGCTGGAACCAACCCGTTCGCGCCTTCATCGGACCCTCGACGACGTCGAGCGTCCGCGGCACGGCCGAG
>CAYQDN010000080.1:0-13673 GCA_964416335.1 uncultured Azospirillum sp. | reverse complement strand
CGCGAAGGCGGCCGCACCGTCGGTGCGGGCGTCGTCGCCAAGATCGTCGAGTAAGACAACAGGCGCGTGCCGTTTCCGGCGCGCGACGGGAAAGCAAAATGGTCAGTCAAAGCATCCGCATCCGGCTGAAGGCGTTCGACCATCGCGTCCTCGATCAATCGACGGGCGAGATTGTCAGCACGGCCAAGCGCACGGGCGCACAGGTCCGCGGGCCGATCCCGCTGCCGACGCGCATCGAGCGCTTCACGGTCAACCGCAGCCCGCACATCGACAAGGAAAGCCGCGAGCAGTTCGAGATCCGGACGCATCGCCGCCTCCTCGACATCGTTGACCCGACACCGCAGACCGTGGACGCGCTGATGAAGCTCGACCTCGCCGCCGGCGTCGACGTCGAAATCAAGCTGTAAGCCCGGGAGCACGGAGAAAACCATGCGGACGGGAGTTATCGCGCGCAAGATCGGCATGACCCGCCTCTTTTCGGAGGAGGGCAGCCACGTCCCCGTGACGGTGCTGAAGCTCGATCATTGCCAGGTCGTCGCGGTGCGCACGCAGGAGAAGGACGGCTACACGGCCCTCCAGATCGGCGTCGGCAAGGCGAAGGTCAAGAATGTCGGCAAGCCGCTGCGCGGCCATTTCGCCAAGGCGAAGGTGGAGCCCAAGCGCAAGCTCGCGGAGTTCCGCGTGCCGGCGAACAAGCTGCTCGAAGTGGGCGCGGAGATCTCCGCCGACCATTTCATCGCCGGCCAGTTCGTCGACGTCGCGGGTTCCACGACCGGCAAGGGCTTCCAGGGCGTCATGAAGCGCTGGAACTTCGCCGGCCTCGAAGCCTCGCACGGCGTGTCGGTGGCGCATCGCAGCCACGGCTCGACCGGCCAGCGCCAGGATCCGGGCCGCACGTTCAAGGGCAAGAAGATGGCCGGCCACATGGGCACGGCCAACATCACGGTGCAGAATCTCAAGATCGTCGCGACCGACGCCGACAAGGGCCTGATCATGGTTCGGGGCGCTGTCCCGGGCCAGGCTGGCTCGTTCGTGCTCGTCAGCGATGCGGTCAAGCGCAAGCTGCCCAAGGAAGCGCCGCAGCCTGCGTCGCTCCGCAAAGCGGCTGCGGCCTGAAACGGGGAACGCGGATTATGAAGATCGCGGTCAAGACGCTGGATAACGGGACGGCAGGCGAGATCGATCTCGCTGAGGAGATCTTCGGTCTCCCCTCGCGCCCGGACATCCTCGCGCGCATGGTGCGCTACCAGCTCGCCAAGCGGCGTGCGGGCACGCACGACACCAAGGAAATCGGCGAAGTCTCCGGTCGCGGCCAGCGGCCGTGGGCGCAGAAGGGCTCGGGGCGCGCGCGCCAGGGTTCGACGCGTTCGCCGCAGTGGCGCCACGGCGCCATCATCTTCGGCCCGACGCCGCGCAGCCACGCGCACGACCTTCCCAAGAAGGTCCGCAAGCTGGCGCTGAAGTCGGCGCTCTCGGCCAAGCAGGCCGAAGGCAAGCTGATCGTGCTCGACACGACCAAGCTCAAGGCCCCGAAGACCAAGGATCTGGCGCTGCGCTTCAAGAAGATGGGCATCGAATCGGCCCTGTTCGTCGACGGCCCGGCCGTGGACGAGAACTTCGCCAAGGCGGCGCGCAACATCCCGCACATCGACGTCCTGCCGCAGCAGGGCGCCAACGTGTACGACATCCTCCGCCGCGACACGCTCGTGCTGACGCGCGAGGCGGTCGCCGCCCTGCAGGAGCGCCTGAAGTGAGCAAGGTCGTCAAATATCCGAAGGAGACGCTCTACGGCGTCATCCTCGCCCCCGTGATCACCGAGAAGGCGACGCGCGGGTCCGAGCACAACCAGGTGACCTTCAAGGTCCGCGAGGACGCGACCAAGCCGCTGATCAAGGCGGCCGTCGAGACGCTCTTCTCGGTCAAGGTGAAGGCCGTCAACACGATCGTCGTCCAGGGCAAGACCAAGCGCTTCAAGGGCATTCCCGGCAAGCGCTCCGACTGGAAGAAGGCGATCGTGACTCTGGCCGCCGGCCAGACCATCGACGTCACTGCGACCCTCTGAACGGAGAGATCGGGCAATGGCTCTCAAGAGTTTCAAACCCAAGACCCCCGGCCTGCGCCAGCTGGTGCTCGTCGACCGTACGGGTCTGTGGAAGGGCGAGCCGCACAAGCCGCTCGTCGAGGGTAGTGCGAAGACCGGCGGGCGCAACAATCTCGGCCGCATCACCACGCGCCATCACGGCGGCGGTGCGCGCAAGAAGTACCGCATCGTCGATTTCAAGCGGAAGAAGCACGACATCGAGGCGACGGTCGAGCGCATCGAGTACGACCCGAACCGTTCGGCGTACATCGCGCTCGTGACCTATGCCGACGGCGAGAAGGCCTACATCCTGGCGCCGCAGCGTCTGGGTGCGGGCGACAAGGTCGTCTCGGGCGAGAAGGCCGACATCAAGCCGGGCAACGCGCTTCCGCTGCGCGGCATTCCGGTCGGCACGATCGTGCACAATGTCGAGCTGAAGACGGGCCGCGGCGGGCAGATGGCCCGTGCCGCCGGCACCTACGTCCAACTCGTCGGCAAGGACGCGGGCTACGCGATCCTGCGCCTCTCGTCGGGCGAACTGCGCAAGGTCTCGGCCGAGTGCTGGGCCACGATCGGCGCCGTCTCGAACCCCGACCAGCAGAACGTCAAGATCGGCAAGGCCGGCCGCAGCCGCTGGATGGGCATCCGCCCGACGGTGCGCGGCACGGCAATGAACCCGATCGACCATCCGCACGGCGGCGGCGAAGGCCGCACCAAGGGCGGCCGTCACCCGGTGACCCCGTGGGGCCAGCCGACCAAGGGTTACAAAACCCGCCACAACAAGTCGACGGACAAGATGATTGTCCGCCGGCGCAACGCGAAATAGCGGAGGCAACCGGTGTCTCGCTCAGTCTGGAAGGGCCCGTTCGTCGATGGGTACCTCCTCAAGAAGGCCGAAAAATCCCGCGCGTCGGGCCGCAACGAGATCATCAAGATCTGGGCGCGCCGCTCGACGATCCTGCCGCAGTTCGTCGGCCTCACTTTCGGCGTCTACAACGGGCACAAGTTCCTGCCCGTGCTGGTGACCGAGAACATGGTCGGCCACAAGTTCGGCGAGTTCTCGCCCACGCGCACCTTCCAGAGCCACACGGCTCAGGGCGGCGGCGGCAGTGCGGCGAGCGCCGACAAGTCCGCGGAGAGGAAGTGACATGAGCAAGCCGTCCCGCCCCCGCTCGCTGCAGGATTCCGAAGCGCGCGCCATCCTGCGCTCGATCCGCATCTCGCCGCGCAAGCTGAACCTCGTCGCGGAATCGATCCGCGGCAAGGCGGCGCAGACGGCGCTTGCCGAGCTGACCTTCTCGAAGGTCCGCATCGCCGGCACCGTCAAGAAGGTCCTCGAGTCCGCCATCGCGAATGCCGAGAACAACCACCAGCTCGACGTCGACCGCCTGGTCGTCGCCGAGGCCTTCGTCGGCAAGTCGTTCCAGCTGAAGCGCTTCCACGCGCGCGGTCGCGGCAAGTCGGCGTCGGTCTCGAAGCCGTTTGCCCATCTCACCGTCGTCGTGCGCGAGCGCGAGGACAAGAAGGCCGCCAAGGCCGACGCGAAGAAAGCGGCCTGAGGAGTAATCGATGGGTCAGAAAATCAATCCGATCGGGCTGCGCCTCGGCATCAACCGCACGTGGGATTCCCGCTGGTTCGCCGATGTGGCCTACTCGCGCCTCCTGCACGAGGATCTGCGCCTGCGCGCCTGGCTGCAGGAGAAGCTCCTGCAGGCCGGTCTCGCCCGCGTCGTCATCGAGCGTCCGGCCAAGAAGGCCCGCATCACGCTGCACACCGCCCGTCCGGGCGTGGTGATCGGCAAGAAGGGCGCGGACATCGAGAAGCTGCGCCTGGAAGTCGCCAAGCTCACGAAGGCCGAGGTCAGCCTCAACATCGTCGAGATCCGCAAGCCCGAGATCGACGCCAAGCTGATCGCCGAGAACATCGCTCAGCAGCTCGAGCGCCGCGTGGCGTTCCGCCGCGCGATGAAGCGCTCGGTCCAGTCGGCCATGCGTCTGGGCGCCCTTGGCATCCGCATCAACTGCGCGGGTCGCCTCGGCGGCGCCGAGATCGCCCGCGTCGAGTGGTACCGCGAAGGCCGCGTTCCGCTGCACACGCTGCGCGCGGAAATCGACTTCGGCACCGCGACCGCCAAGACCAACTACGGCACCTGCGGCGTCAAGGTTTGGGTGTTCAAGGGCGAGATCCTGGCGCATGACCCCATGGCGCAGGACAAGCGCGCCATGGAACAGCAGCCGGCCCGCTGAGCTCAGAGAGAGACGGATAACGCACCATGCTTTCCCCGAAGCGCACCAAATACCGCAAGGCGCACAAGGGCCGTATCCACGGCAACGCGAAGGGCGGCTTCACGCTGAACTTCGGCGCCTACGGCCTGAAGGCTCTCGAGCCCGAGCGCGTCACCGCGCGCCAGATCGAGGCGGCCCGCCGCACGATCACGCGCCACCTGAAGCGCGCCGGTCGCGTGTGGATCCGCGTGTTCCCGGACGTGCCGGTGTCGAAGAAGCCGGCCGAAGTGCGCATGGGCTCGGGCAAGGGCAGCCCCGAATTCTGGGTCGTGCGCATCAATCCGGGCCGCATCCTGTTCGAGATCGACGGTGTGCCCAAGCAGATCGCCAGCGAGGCGTTCGAGCTGGCGGCCGCCAAGCTTCCCATCAAGACGCGCATGGTTTCGCGTCTGGGCGAGGAGGGCTGAACGCCATGACCAAGCCGACCGAAATCCGCGCGAAGACCGACGACCAGCTGAAGGACCAGCTCGGCGATCTGCGCAAGGAACAGTTCAACCTGCGTTTCCAGAAGGCTTCGGGGCAGCTCGAGAACGTCGCGCGCGTGCGCGTCGTGCGTCGCGACATCGCGCGCATCGAGACCGTCCTGGGCGAGCGTCGCCGCAAGGCTGCGCCCGCCGCCAAAGCCTGACCGCATCCGGAGGACGACGACAAATGCCCCGCCGCGTACTGCAAGGAACCGTCACCAGCGACTCGATGGACAAGACCGTTACGGTCAAGGTCGAACGTCGCGTGATGCATCCGATCTACAAGAAGTTCATCGTTCGCTCGAAGAAGTATCTGGCGCACGACGAGACCAACCGCTCGAAGGTGGGCGACAACGTCAAGATCCGCGAATGCCGGCCGATTTCCAAGCGCAAGTGCTGGGAAATCGTTGCCGACGAAGCGGCTGCTTGAACAGCGCCCGGAGGACGTAAACCATGATCCAGATGCGCACCAATCTGGAAGTCGCGGACAACTCTGGCGCCCGTCGGGTCCAGTGTATCAAAGTCCTCGGCGGTTCCATGCGCAAGACGGCGACGATCGGCGACGTGATCGTCGTGTCGATCAAAGAGGCGATCCCGCGCGGCCGCGTCAAGAAGGGCGACGTGCACAAGGCGGTGATCGTGCGGACCTCGAAAGAGATCCGCCGCGCCGACGGTTCGTCGGTCCGTTTCGATCGCAACGCCGCCGTCCTCATCAACAAGGAAGGCGAGCCGATCGGCACGCGTATCTTCGGGCCGGTGACGCGCGAACTCCGCGGCAAGGGCTACATGAAGATCATCTCGCTCGCACCGGAGGTGCTGTAATGGCGACGAAGCTCAAGGTCCGCAAGGACGACGAGGTCGTGGTGGTTACCGGCCGCGACAAGGGCAAGTCGGGTAAGGTGATCCGCGTGATCCCCGACGAGCTGCGCGTGGTCGTGCAGGGCGTCAACATGGTCAAGCGCCACACGCGTCCCGCCCAGGGCCGCCAGGGCGGGATCGTGGAGAAGGAAGCCCCGATCCACGTCTCGAACGTGGCGCATCTCGACCCCAAGGACCGCACGCCGACCAAGGTTGGCTATAAAACCGTCGACGGCCGCAAGCTCCGCTTCGCGCGCAAGTCCGGCGAAATGATCGATCGGTGATCGCCATGGCAACTCGCCTCCAGGAAAACTACGACAAGTCGATCAAGCCGGCGCTGATGAAGCAGTTCGGGTACAAGAGCCCGATGCAGGTTCCGCGCCTGGAAAAGATCGTCGTGAACATGGGCGTGGGCGAAGCAGCCCACGACGCCAAGAAGCTCGAGGCCGCCGTCGGCGAACTCGCCGCGATCACCGGCCAGAAGCCGTCCGTGATCAAGGCGAAGAAGGCGATCGCGAACTTCAAGCTGCGCCGCGGCCTGCCGATCGGCGCCAAGGTGACGCTGCGTGGTGCGCGCATGTACGAGTTCCTCGATCGCCTCGTGACGATCGCACTCCCCCGCGTGCGCGACTTCCGCGGCCTCTCGCCCAAGTCGTTCGACGGGCGCGGCAACTACTCGCTCGGCATCAAGGAGCAGATCGTGTTCCCGGAAATCAACTATGACCGCATCGATCAGGTCCGGGGCATGGACATCATCATCGTGACGACGGCCAAGTCGAACGAGGAGGCCAAAGCCCTCCTGAAGTCGTTCGACATGCCGTTCATCAACTGACGCGCCGGGAAGGACCAGATGGCCAAGAAAAGCGCAGTCGAGAAGAACAAGCGCCGCGAGCGCATGGCGAAGCAGTTCGCCGGCAAGCGCGCGCGCCTCAAGGAAACGGCGAACGACGAATCGCTGTCGCCTGAGGAGCGTTTCGAAGCGCGCCTCAAGCTTGCCGCGTTGCCCCGCAACTCGGCACCCACCCGCGTTCGTCTGCGCTGCGAGCTCACGGGCCGTTCGCGCGGAAACTATCGGAAATTCAAGCTGTGCCGCATCAAGCTGCGCGAGCTCGCCTCCGTGGGTCAGATCCCCGGAATGGTCAAGGCGAGCTGGTAAAAGCGAAACGGCGAAGGAAGGATTACGGACATGGCGATGAGCGATCCCCTCGGCGATATGCTTTCGCGCATCCGCAACGCACAGTCGCAGGGCCGGACGGTCGTAGACGTCCCGGCTTCGAAGTTGCGCAAGAGCGTGCTGGATGTGCTGGAGCGTGAGGGCTACATCCGCGGCTATGCGAGCATAGACCGCAAGACGTCGATCCCCGAACTGACGGTCGAGCTCAAGTACCACGAGGGCGAACCGGTCATTAAGGAGATCGCGCGCGTGTCGAAGCCCGGCCGCCGCGTCTATGCGAAGATCCGCGACCTGCCGAAGTTCTACGGCGGTCTCGGCATCTCGATCCTGTCGACGCCGCGTGGCGTCATGTCGGACAGCGAGGCCCGCGCCCAGAACGTGGGCGGCGAAGTCCTCTGCACCGTGTTCTGATCGGGAGGCCGGAAAAGCCATGTCGCGTATCGGAAAAAATCCGGTGGCCGTCCCGCAAGGCGTGACCGTCGAGGTCAAGGGCCAGGACGTCATCGTCGCGGGCAAGCTGGGGCGCAAGTCGCTCACGCTGCACCGCGAAGTCACCGCCTCCGTCAAGGACGGCAAGGTCGTGTTCACGCCGCGCAGCCAGTCCAAGCTGGCCCGCTCGGCCTGGGGCACGTCGCGGGCACTCGTGGCCAACATGGTCAAGGGCGCCCAGACGGGCTTCTCGCGCGATCTCGAGATCAACGGCGTCGGCTTCCGCGCCGACGTCCAGGGCAAGAACCTGCTGCTCAAGATCGGCTTCAGCCACGAGATCGTCTTCCCGATTCCGGAAGGCATCACGATCAAGGTCGGCGAAAAGAACGTGGCACTCACGGTGAGCGGTGCCGATCGCCAGCAGGTCGGCCAGGTCGCCGCGGAAATCCGCCAACTGCGTAAGCCGGAGCCCTACAAGGGCAAGGGCATCAAGTACGCCGACGAGACGATCCGTCGCAAAGAAGGCAAGAAGAAGTAAGGAACCGGACCCATGGACAAGGCAAAGCTCTTGCACGACCGCCGCACGGCGCGGGTGCGGCACTCGCTTCGCCGGAAGTCGGGCGGCCGGGTTCGGCTGTCGATCTTCCGCTCGTCGAAGCACATCTACGCGCAGGTCATCGACGACACGCAAGGCGTCACCATCGCCGCCGCGTCGAGCGTCGAGAAGGAACTGAAGGGCTCGCTCAAGGGCGGCAGCGATCTGGGGGCCGCGAAGGCCGTCGGCCTGCTCGTCGCCAAGCGCGCCATCGCCGCGGGCGTCAAGGAAGTCGCGTTCGACCGCGGCGGTTACCGCTATCACGGTCGCGTTCGTGCGCTGGCGGATGCCGCGCGCGAAGGCGGACTGTCGTTCTGATTTTGGATTCCAGGAAGGTATAGCCCATGGCACGCAAGGGTGGAGAAGGCGAACGCGGTCGCGGCCGGCGCGATCAGAATGAGCGTCCGCGCGATCGCGACGAGGCCGAACTGGTCGAGAAGCTGGTCGCCATCAATCGCGTCGCGAAGGTGGTGAAGGGCGGCAAGCGCTTCGGCTTCGCGGCGATCGTCGTCGTGGGCGACGGCAAGGGCAAGGTCGGCTACGGCACGGGCAAGGCCCGCGAAGTGCCGGAAGCCATCCGCAAGGCGACCGAGTACGCCAAGCGCGCGATGGTCCGCGTGCCGCTGCGCGAAGGCCGCACGCTGCATCACGACGTGCGCGGCCATTTCGGCGCCGGGCACGTGGTGCTGCGCGCCGCCGAACCGGGTACCGGCATCATCGCCGGCGGCCCGATGCGCGCGATCTTCGAGAGCCTCGGGATCCAGGACATCGTCGCCAAGTCGACGGGCACGTCCAACCCGCACAACATGATCAAGGCGACGTTCGACGCGTTCACCCGCATGTCGAGCCCGCGCAACGTCGCAGCCAAGCGCGGCAAGAAGATCGGCGATATCGTCGGCCGTCGCGAGACGGACGGCACCGCGCCGGCCGCCGCCTGATAGCCGCACACCGGAGAACGACGATGGCCGCCAAGAAGACCCTGAAGGTCAAGCAGATCGCGAGCGTTGCCGGGCGCCAGCCCGGGCAGAAGGAGACCCTCGTGGGTCTCGGCCTGCGCCGCGTGGGCAACGAGCGCGTCCTCGAGGACACGCCGTCGGTCCGCGGCATGATCCGCAAAGTCCAGCATCTGGTGCGCGTGGAAGCCTGACGCGAATTCGCGCGTCTCGTCCCTCCGCACCCATTTCCCGAACGGAACGTCACATGAAGCTCAATCAGATTCGCGACAACGCCGGTGCGCGCAAGACCCGCAAGCTCCTCGGGCGCGGCATCGGTTCGGGCCTCGGCAAGACGTCGGGCCGCGGCGGCAAGGGCCAGACCGCGCGTTCGGGCGTGGCGCTCAACGGCTTCGAGGGCGGCCAGACCCCGATCTACCGCCGCATGCCCAAGCGCGGCTTCAACAACATCTTCCGCCTCGAGTACCAGGAGATCAACCTGGGCAAGCTGCAGTGGGCGATCGACGAGAAGCGCATCGACGCGGCCAAGCCCGTCGACATGGACACGCTGGTCAAGGCCGGCGTGCTGCGCCGCGCGTTCGACGGCCTGCGCGTGCTGGGCGACGGCGGCGACGATTTCAAGGCGAAGGTCACGATCGTCGCGCACGGTGCCACGAAGAGTGCGGTCGCCGCGGTCGAGAAGGCCGGCGGCAAGATCGAGATCATCGTGACCGCGCGCGAGAAGGTCGAGACGGATGCGCAGAAGAAGCGCGACCGCCAGGCCAAGCGCAAGGCGAAGGACGCCAAGAAGGGCGGAGCCGCCAAGCCGGCCGCTTGAACGTCGGTCTGAATCGACCCAACCTCACTAGGCGGGACCGGATCGGAGCGGCGTAAATCGGATGGCATCGGCGGCAGAACAGCTCGCGCAATCCCTCAACTGGGGCGCGTTTTCCAAGGCGACGGAGCTCAAGAACCGGCTCTGGTTCACGCTGGGCGCGCTCGTCGTGTACCGGATCGGCACCTATATCCCGATCCCGGGCATCGATCCGGGCATCCTGCGCGAGATATTCGAGCAGCAGCGCGGCGGCATCCTGGGCATGTTCGACATGTTCTCGGGCGGTGCGCTCGGGCGCATGACGCTGTTCGCGCTCAACATCATGCCGTACATCACGTCGTCGATCATCATCCAGCTGATGACGGCGGTGTCGCCCACCCTCGAAGCCCTGAAGAAGGAAGGCGAGGCGGGCCGCAAGACCCTCAACCAGTACACGCGCTACCTCACGCTGTTCCTGGCGCTGTTCCAGTCGTTCGGGATCGCCGTCGGGCTCGAAGGCATGCGCGGTTCGGTGGGGGCTGCCGTCATCGATCCGGGATTTGCCTTCCGCGTCACCTGCGTCATCACGCTGAGCGGCGGCACGATGTTCCTGATGTGGCTGGGCGAGCAGATCACCCAGCGCGGCGTGGGCAACGGAATTTCGCTGATCATCTTCGCGGGCATCATCGCCAACCTGCCGCTCGCCCTCGGCAACACGCTCGAGATGGGCCGCACCGGCGCGCTCTCGACCTTCGTGATCCTCATCCTGCTCGTCATGTCGGTGCTGGTCGTCATGGCGATCGTGTTCATCGAGCGCGCGCAGCGCCGCATCATCGTGCAGTACCCGAAGCGCCAGGTCGGCAACAAGATGTTCGGCGGCGAGTCCTCGCACCTGCCGCTCAAGCTCAACACGTCGGGCGTCATCCCGCCGATCTTCGCCTCGTCGCTGCTGCTGCTGCCGCTGACCTTCGCGAATTTCAATCAGAACAACGACATTCCGGTCCTGACGTGGCTGACGACGCATATCGGCCACGGCCAGCCGCTCTACATCCTGCTCTATGTGGCGCTGATCGTGTTCTTCGCGTTCTTCTACACTGCCGTCGTCTTCAATCCGGCCGAGACGGCCGACAATCTGAAGAAGTACGGCGGCTTCGTGCCGGGTATCCGGCCGGGCAAGAACACGGCCGACTATCTCGACTACGTGCTCACCCGCCTGACGGTTTTCGGTGCCGCCTATCTCTCGGCGATCTGCGTGCTGCCGGAAATCCTGATCAGCCAGTATTCGGTGCCGTTCTATTTCGGCGGCACGTCGCTGCTGATCGTGGTGTCGGTGACGATGGATACGGTCGCACAGGTCCACTCGCACCTGCTCGCCCATCAGTATGAGGGCCTCATCAAGAAGTCCAAGCTGCGCGGCGCGCGGCGCTGAATAAAAAAAAGAGACGGGGAGCCGGAGCCATGAACATCGTTCTTTTGGGACCGCCGGGTGCCGGCAAGGGTACCCAGGCAAAGCGAATCGAGAAGGCTCTCGGGCTGATCCAGCTCTCGACCGGCGACATGCTGCGCGCGGCCGTCGCCGCCGGCACCGAGGTCGGCAAGAAGGCGAAGGCGGTCATGGAGGCGGGCAAGCTCGTCTCCGACGACATCCTGATCGCGATGATCTCCGAGCGCATCGGCGAACCGGACTGCAAGAACGGCTTCATCCTCGACGGCTTCCCGCGCACGGTCGCGCAGGCCGAAGCGCTCGACAAGATGCTGGCCGCCCGCGGCCTCAAGCTCGACCACGTGATCGAGATGCAGGTCGACGACGCAGCCCTGGTCGAGCGCATCTCCGGCCGCTTCAGCTGCAAGGATTGCGGGGCCGTCTATCACGACAAGACCAAGCCGACGAAGGCCTCGGGCAAGTGCGACTCGTGCGGTTCGACGAATCTCGTGCGCCGGCCCGACGACAACGCCGCGACGGTCGCGGCCCGCCTCAAGGCGTATCACGACCAGACCGCGCCGATCATACCCTATTACCGTGCCAAGGGCTCCCTGAAGGCGATCGACGGGATGGCCGACATGGACGTGGTGACGGGGCTGATCGCCAAGGTTCTGGGCAAGCCGATCGCGGCGGTTTGAGGAGCAGGAATGTTGTTAACGCCGGTTGACTCGAAGGGGGCGGACCCTATAATGCGCGCCTCTCGGTGGCCGGCGGGTCATGGCGAGGCGCACGGGTATTGCCTTTGCGCCGCGCTCGCATGGGCACTGGAAACTGGGTCGGAACAAGGATTTTAGGCATTCGGGCCGCCAGCCCCGAACCCCGAAGGGTGGGGGTAAAGGCGGCCTCGAACGGAACCGTGGAAACAGGGCGGCTTGCCGCCCATACGAGAGACGAAGGAGAGACGACGTGGCACGTATTGCTGGCGTCAACATTCCCACTGCCAAGCGTGTCGTTATTGCGCTTCGCTATATTTACGGTATCGGTCCGGCGCTCGCCGTCGATATCTGCAAGAAGGTGGGAATCCCCGACACGAAGCGCGTCAATCAGCTTTCCGACGAGGAAGTGCTGAAGATCCGCGAATGCATCGATCGCGAATTCCGCGTCGAGGGCGACCTGCGTCGCGAGATCGCGATGAACATCAAGCGCCTGATGGACATGGGTGCGTATCGCGGCCTGCGCCATCGCAAGGGTCTGCCGGTGCGCGGCCAGCGCACGCACACGAACGCGCGTACCCGCAAGGGCAAGGCACGTCCGATCGCTGGCAAGAAGATCGCCACCCGCAAGTAATACGCAAAAGCCGAGGATCCACCGATGGCCGAGAAGAAACCAGCCGCCGCCGCTGGCGCGGGACGCCCCCGCCGCCGCGAACGCAAGAACATCACGTCCGGTGTTGCGCATGTGAATGCGTCGTTCAACAACACCATGATCACGATCACCGACGCGCAGGGCAACACGATCTCCTGGTCGTCGTCCGGCACGCAGGGCTTCAAGGGCAGCCGCAAGTCGACGCCGTACGCGGCGCAGATGGCCGCCGAAGACGCCGGCAAGAAGGCGATGGAGCACGGCATGCGCACGCTCGAGGTCGAGGTCAAGGGCCCCGGTGCAGGTCGCGAGTCGGCTCTTCGCGCGCTGCAGGCCGTCGGGTTCCAGATCACGTCGATCCGCGACGTGACGCCGATCCCGCACAACGGCTGCCGCCCGCCCAAGCGCCGGCGCGTCTGACGCGAACCCCTTCGCCGCGGCGCCGGCGCGTCCTCCGACGCGAACCGACGCCGCCCTTCGCGACATCGCTTGCGACGTGCGGACCCGGCCTTACGAACAGGCCATCCGCCGCCGCCCACCTCGAAAGGTGACCCCGTGCTGCAGAAGAACTGGAAAGAACTGATCAAGCCCCAGAAGCTCGACGTCGAGCCGGGCGACGACGCCAAGCGCGAAGCGACGGTCGTCGCCGAACCGCTGGAGCGCGGCTTCGGCCTGACGCTCGGCAACGCGCTGCGTCGCGTGCTGCTGTCCTCGCTGCAGGGCGCGGCCATCACGTCGATCAAGATCGACGGCGTGCTGCACGAGTTCTCGTCGATCCCGGGCGTGCGCGAAGACGTCACCGACGTCGTCCTCAACGTCAAGGCGATCGGCCTGCGCATGCACGGCGACGGCCCCAAGCGCATCATGCTGAAGGCCAACGGCCCCGGCGAAGTGCGCGCGGGCCAGATCGAGGCCGGCCACGACATCGAGGTGATGAACCCCGACCACGTGATCTGCACGCTCGACGACGGCGCCAAGCTCGTCATGGAAATGACGGTCGAGACCGGCAAGGGCTACGTGCCCGGCGCCACGTCGCGCCCGGCCGACGCGCCCATCGGCATCATCCCGGTCGACGCGCTGTTCAGCCCGGTCCGCAAGGTCTCGTACAAGATCGAGAACACCCGCGTGGGCCAGGTCACGGACTACGACAAGCTCTCGATGAAGATCGAGACGAACGGTGCTGTCACGCCGGAAGACGCCGTGGCGCTCGCCGCGCGCATCCTGCAGGACCAGCTCCAGCTCTTCATCAACTTCGA
>CAYQDN010000079.1:0-14258 GCA_964416335.1 uncultured Azospirillum sp. | reverse complement strand
TTTCGGCCCTCGACGCCCAGATCCGCGATCTGGCCGCCGTCGCGCGCTTCCAGGATCGCGCGGCCTTCGCGCGGCTGTTCGCGCATTTCGGGCCGCGCGTGAAAGGCTATCTGCTGCGTCTGGGCGCCGATCAGGGGCAGGCCGAGGACCTGACGCAGGAAGTGATGCTGACGGTGTGGCGCAAGGCACCGGCCTACGACGCGAAGCTTGCCGGTCCCGCGACCTGGATCTTCACCATCGCACGCAACCGGCGCATCGACTCGCTGCGCCGCGACAAGCGCAACCGCCTGGACGTCGACGATCCGGGCCTGCTGCCGGAGCCCGAGGCGCTGCCCGACCGCAGCCTCGATGCCGGGCGCTGGGAGCGCCGGCTTGCCGCCGCGATCGACGAATTGCCGGCCGAGCAGGCCCAGATGCTGCGGCTTGCCTATTACGAGGACCGTTCGCACGGCGACATCGCGCAGAGCCTGCGCCTGCCGCTGGGCACCGTGAAATCGCGCCTGCGCCTTGCCGTGGCACGCCTGCGCTCCATGTTCGAGACCGACCGATGACACAGCCCCGCCTCCTCGCCCCCCGCCCGCTTGCCGACGAATGGCTCGTCGACTATGCCGCCGGCTCGGCCCCCGAGCCGGTCGCCGCCCTGCTCGAAGCGCACCTGTCGCTGTGCCCGGCGGCGCGCGCCACGCTCGCACGCCTCGATGCGGTAGGCGGTGCCCTGCTCGAACGCATCGAGCCCGCGGCATTGTCGGAAGACGCGCTCGACGCGATGCTGGCACGCCTCGACGCGCCCGCCCCCGTACTTGCGCGCGCACCGAAACCCGAAGCGCACCCGATCCTGCCCGCAGCACTGATCCCCTATGTCGGGCGCGACATCGAGACGCTCGGCTGGAAGACGGTCGTCCGGGGCGTGGACGAAGTCGCGTTGCCCGCCGGCGGGCCCGCCACGCACCGGATGAGCCTGATGCGCATCGCCGCCGGGCGTGCGGTCCCGGCGCATACGCATTATGGCGACGAGCTGCTGCTCGTCCTGCAAGGCAGCTTCGAGGACGGGCACGGCCACTATGCGCGCGGCGACGTATGCGCGTCCGACGAGACGGTCGAGCACGCTCCCAAGGCCGATCGCGGGATGGACTGCCTGTGCCTTGCCGTGACGACGGGGCCGGTCAAGCTGACGACCGGCTGGGGCCGCCTCATCAATCCGCTGCTGCGCCTCGCGCGCCGCTAGCCCTTTTTCCGCAGGACCGGACCGCCCGACACGTGCTTGCGGCGCGTTGATGACGTGGGGCCGCCGGGCAGGATGGGCCGCGCCTCGTGCTGGCCCATCGACAGCACACGGTCATACATGACCAATGCGCCCGCCAGCGACACGTTGATGCAGAACTTGGTCGGGATCTTGACCACGTGCCGGCAGCGCGCCGTCGTCTCCGGCGACAGCGAGCCGCGCTCGGGCCCGAGGATGTAGGCCGCGGCGCGCGGATGGCGGAAGCTCGGCAGCTCGACCGCGTCGGACGTGAGTTCGATGCCGACCAGCACGCAGCCCACCGGCAGGCGCATGTCGTCGAGCGTGGCCCAGTCGTAGATCGGCATGCTGTCCGACGCGTCCGACGTGTCGGCGCGGTTGGCCTCGCTGCGGTCGAAGGCCGCGGCAAGCGTGAAGGCAAAAGATGCGCCGAACGCATGCGCGGTACGCGCGAGCGCGCCCAGATTCATGGGCTTGGAAATACCCTCGACGCCGATGCCGAAAAAACCGCGCATGCGGACGGGACCTTGCCTTGGCCGCGCGCAAGAGGCAAGTTTTGACGACACCCGGAAAAGGTCCCGAATGAGCGAACCCCTGATCGTCGAAGTCACCCGCGGCAGCATGGTCGAAAGCCGCCACCGGGCCATCGTCGCCGTCGTCATGGCCGACGGCACGCCGGTCGAATCGCACGGCGACGTGGCGCTGCCGGTCTTCGCGCGCTCGGCGATCAAGCCGATCCAGTCGCTCGGCCTGATCGAGAGCGGGGCCGCCGACGCGTTCGGCTGCTCGGGTGCGGAAATCGCGATCTCGTCGGCCAGCCACGGCGGCGAACCCATGCACACGAAAACTGTCGCGGCCTGGCTCAACCGCATGGGGATGGATGTCGGCGATCTCGAATGCGGGGCGCATCTGCCCACGCACGCACCCAGCGCCAACGCGCTGATCCGCGCCTTCGAGGAGCCCGACGCCACGCACAACAACTGTTCGGGCAAGCACACCGGCATGCTCGCCGTGTGCCGGCACATGGGCTGGCCGACCAAAGGCTATATCGATCCGGCACACCCGCTGCAGAAGCGCATCGTCAAGACGTACGAAGAGATGCTGGGCCTGTCGCTGGCCGATGCCCCCACCGGCCTCGACGGCTGCTCGCTGCCGCAGATCGCCACCCCGGTACGCAGCCTTGCCTTGGGGATCGCGCGAATCGGCAAGCCCGACGGGTTGCCGGCCGCGCGTGCCGCGGCCTGCACGCGCATGGGCAAGGCGATCCGCGAGAACCCGTTCATGCTGGCGGGCACGGGGCGCTTCTGCACGCGCGCCCTCATCGCCGCGCGCGGGCACGTGATCCTGAAGACCGGGGCCGAGGGCGTTTACATGGCAGCGATCCCCGCCAAGGGAATCGGCATCGCACTGAAGGTCGAGGACGGCAACGGCCGCGGGGCCGAGGTCGCGATGGCGCGCTTCCTCGAGCGGTTCGGCGGCTTCGCCGACACGCCGCGCGAGGAGATCGACGCCCTACTCAATCCCAAGATCACGAACGCGGCCGGTCGCACGGTGGGCGACATCCGGCACGCCCCGAACTGGTGATGCGCGCCGTCCTGTGCAGCGCGTTCAGCGATCCGCCGCAGCTGATGGTCGGCGAAATACCCGTGCCCTCGCCCGGGCCCGGCGAGGTCCGCGTGCGCGTGCGCGCCGCCGGCGTCAATTTCGCCGACACGCTGATGGTGCGCGGCAAGTACCAGTCGAAGCCCGAATTCCCGTTCGTCCCCGGCATGGAGCTGGCGGGCGAGATCGACGGGATCGGGGCGGGCGTTTCGGGCTTCGCACCCGGCGACCGCGTGCTGGGCACGCTCGAACACGGCGCCTTCGCCGAGTTCGCCGTCGTGCGCGCCCTCGACTGCGCGAAGATTCCCGCCGCGATGGACTATGCCATCGCCGCCACCTTCCCGGTCGTCTACGGCACGGCGCATGGCGGGCTTGCCTGGCGGGCCAATCTGCGCAGCGACGAAACGCTGCTGGTGCTGGGGGCGGCCGGCGGGGTGGGCCTTGCGGCGGTCGAGGTCGGCAAGGCGATGGGGGCCTATGTGCTGGCGGCCGCCGGCGGTGCCGACCGCGGCATCCTTGCCACGCAACACGGGGCCGACGCCGCGATCGACTACGTCGCCGAGGACCTGCGCGAGACGGTGCTGAAGATCACGCAGAACAAGGGCGTGGACGTCGTGTTCGATCCGGTCGGCGGGCCGGCCTTCGACGCGATGCTGCGCGCGTCCGCGTGGCAGGGGCGCATCGTCGTGGTCGGCTTCGCGTCGGGCCACATCCCGCAGATCCCGGCGAACCTGCTGCTGGTCAAGAACATCGCCGCTCTCGGCCTGTTCTGGGGCGCCTACCGCAAGCACGATCCGGCGCGCGTGCGCGAGTCGCTGGAAACGCTGCTCGGCTGGTGGGAAGAGGGCAAGCTCAAGCCGCTGGTCAGCGAACGCTTCGCGCTTGCCGACGCCGGCCGCGCGTTCGCGCATCTCAGCGAACGGCGCGGGACCGGCAAGATCGTCATCGAGGTCGGGTGAAAGCATGAGTGCCAGCGAAGACGCCCGGAACGCCCAGCGTGTCGCGCGCCTGCTGCATGCGCGCAGCGACATAGCTCCCGGTGCGCCGATAGCCCCGCCCATCGTGATGGCGAGCTCCTTCCACCTGCCCGGCAATCCGGCCGATGCCGCCTTCCAGTACGGCCGTTTCCACAATCCGAGCTGGGATGCGGTCGAGCATGCGCTGGCGATCCTCGAAGACGCACCCGTCGTCGGTTTCCCGTCGGGCATGGCGGCGATCGCCGCGATCCTCTATTCGCAGCTGCGTTCGGGCGACCGGGTGCTGCTGCCGTCGGACGGCTACTACACGACGCGGGCCCTTGCCGAGAAATATCTGGGCGGGCTCGGCGTGTCGTTCGACCTGCGCGCGACGGCCGATTTCCTGACCGGCGGCTTCGAGGGCTACAGGCTGGTCTGGATCGAAACGCCGTCCAATCCCGGCCTCGACGTGTGCGACATCGCCGCCGTCGCGAAGGCCGCGCACGCGGCCGGTGCGCGCGTCGCCGTCGACAACACGACGATGACGCCCTTGGGCCAGCGCCCGCTCGACCTCGGCGCCGATTTCGTCGTCGCGGCGGATACGAAGGCGCCGGCGGGCCATGCCGACGTGCTGTTCGGCCATGTCGCGGCGCGCGACAAGGCCTTGCTCGATTCCGTGCGCGACTGGCGCAAATTCGCCGGTGCGATCCCCGGCCCGTTCGAGGCGTGGCTCGTCCATCGCGGACTGGAAACGCTGGAACTGCGCTTCAGCCGCATGTGCGAGACCGCGGTCGAGATCGCGCGGCGGCTGGCCGTGCACCAGGCGACCGTCGCGGTGCGCCATCCGGGCCTCGGCAACGATCCCTCGCACGCCATCGCGCGCAAGCAGATGGCGAAGTTCGGCAGCCTCGTCGGCGTGACCTTCGCGAACGAAGCGGTCGCCGAGAAATTCATCGCCTGCGAATTCATCCGGCCGAGTACGAGCTTCGGCAGCGTGCATACCAGTGCGGAACGGCGCGCGCGCTGGGGCGACGCGGTGGCACCGGGCTATGTGCGGCTGTCGATCGGCTGCGAACCGCTCGAAGCGCTGTGGGCCGCGATGGAAACGGCGCTGAAGGGCTAGCCGAGCGGGCTCACCGGCAGGTCGCGGTCGAGGCTGAAGCCGGCCAGGCGCCCCTCGACGCCGCACTGGTCGTCGGCCGCGAGCGGGCCGGCTTCGTCGAGCGTCCCGACCGCCACGTCGATCCCGTCCGAACCGTCGCGCTGCCAGAACAGCGTCGAGCCGCACGCGGCACAGAAGGCGCGCCTGGCGAAGTCCGAGCTGCGGTACCAGGCCGGCGCACCGGCGAGAAGTTCAAAACCGTCACGCCGCAGCTTGGCCCAGGTCGCGGCGACCGCACCGGTCGAACGCCGGCACTGGCTGCAATGGCAGTGATTGACGCGGACGACGGGGCCGGGTGCCCGATAGCGCACGGCGCCGCACAGACATCCGCCTTCGACAGGCACGTCGCTCAAGCGCGCCAGACCGGCTTCTCGATCTCGCGCGTCACGTCGGCGCGGCCGAGGCCCATGTCCTTCAGCGCCGCGTCGTCGAGCCCTTCGAGGCGATTGCGCGCCTGCGCGCGCTCCTGCCACACGATGACCGCCAGCAGGCTTGCCTGCAGGGCGGCACCCAGGGCGGCGAACGCCTCGCGCCACGCACCCCGGAAATCGACCTCGCTGTTTGCCGTTGCACAGATCATGACCAAATCTCCTTCATGTCTCGAACTTGGATTGGTCGCGAAAATGCGCGTAAAATCGCCCTCGGACAAACGATCTTCTCTCGGGCGATGCATAAGGAAATCTAAGTCATGGCCACGACCCGCCTGCCGCCGCTCAATGGCTTGCGCGCCTTCGAGGCGGCGGCCCGCCACCTGTCGCTGACCAAGGCGGCCGAGGAGCTGGGCGTCACGCAGGCCGCCGTCAGCCACCAGGTGAAGGGGCTGGAGGACGCGCTGGGCGTGAAGCTGTTCCGCCGCCTGACGCGGGCCCTTGCCCTCACGTCGGCGGGGGAAGCGCTCGCACCCGAGCTCAACGCGGCGTTCGTGCGCATGGCGACGGCGGTCGACCGCGCGCGCGAACGCGAGGCCAAGGGCGTGATCCGTCTCAGCCTGCTGACGACGATCGCGCTCACGTTCCTCGTGCCGCGGCTCGGGCGCTTCGCGGCCAAGCACCCGGCGATCGAGCTGCGGTTGGAAACCTCGGCGCGGCTCGTCGATTTCGACCGCGAGCAGGTCGACGCGGCGATCCGCTACGGCAACGGCGACTATCCGGGCCTGCATGCGGACCGGCTGTTCGGCGACAGGCTCACGCCGCTCTGCGCGCCGTCGCTGGCCAGGCGCATCCGCAAGCCCGAGGACGTGCTGACCCATCCGCTGCTCGACGACCACATCGTCTTCGACCAATGGGGCGCATGGTGCAAGGCGGCCGGCGTGGGCGCCTGCCCGCCGCGGCGGCGCGCCGCGACGTTCGATTCGACGCGCGTGGCGCTCGAGGCGGCGATGGAGGGAATGGGGATCGCACTCGGCGACCCGCTCCTGTTCGCCGCCGAGATCGCCTCGGGCCGGCTCGTCCAGCCGCTGCCGATCGTCGTGCCGGCGAGCCGGTCCTATTGGGTCGTCTGCCGCAAGCAGGATGTCGAGCGCCCGACGATCAAGGCGTTCCGCGAATGGATCCTCGACGAGACGGCCGAACTGCGCGCCGGCACTACGCCGCCGGCGGCACCGCGCGCAGGTAATGCATCAGGTCGAGCGGCGGCGGGGAAACGCCCGTCTGCGAAAGCAGGCCGTGCGTCTGGCCGCGGTGGTGGGTCTCGTGGTTGAACATGTGCATGAGCACCCAGCGCAGCGGCGTGGCCTGGGGTTCGCCCTCGGTCGTCCGGTAGCGCAGCGTGGTGTTGGCCGTCGGCTCGTCGAGCGCATCGCAATAGGCGACGATCTGCGCGTCCTCGGCCACGCGGGCCACGCGCAGGCCGGCGAAATCGCCGTAAAGAATCTCGTCGAGGCGGGAAATTTTTGCCGGCTGGCCGGTGATGCGGCCCATCCACAGCCGGTCGGCGACCAGGATGTGGTTGAGCGTGGCGTGGATCGAGCCGAAGAACGACGGGCGCTGGAGGAACAACTCGTTCTCGTGGAGCCTTGCGCACGCGGTGTAGAGCCGCTCGTTGGCCCACTGGTTGTAGCGCGCGAACACGCGGAACTGATCGGGCTTCATTGCGGACGGCTCCCTCTGTAACAATCGCCGCCGATCATGCGCCGATTCCCCGGCAAAGGAAATTCCATGCGTGCCCTCCTCGTCCTGACCGCCTTCCTCCTCGTCGCACCGGTCGCCGCGTTCGACCTGCAGGGCCATCGGGGCACGCGCGGCCTTGCACCCGAGAACACGCTGCCGGCCTTCGCCAAGGCGCTGTCGCTGGGCGTGTCGACGCTGGAATTCGACCTGGGCGTCACGCGCGACGGTATCGTCGTTGTCGCGCACGACCGCCATCTCAATCCCGACATCACCCGCGGGCCCGACGGCAGCTGGATCGCCAGCCCAGGTCCGCGCGTGCGCGACCTGACGCTTGCCGAACTGCTGGGCTTCGACGTCGGCGCCATCCGGCCCGACACGGCCTATGCGCGCACCTTCGCCACGCAAACGCCGGTTCCGGGGACGCGCATGCCCACGCTCGACGCGGTGTTCGACCTCGTGCGCCGGGCGGGCAACGCTGCGGTGCGCTTCAACATCGAGACGAAGATCTCGCCGCTCGCACCGGAGGAAACGCTGCCGCCCGCGGAATTCGTGCGCGCGGTGCTCGCCAATCTCGACCGCAACGGGATGCGCAAGCGTGCGTTCCTGCAATCCTTCGACTGGCGCACGCTGGCGGTCGCGGCACGCGAGGCCCCCGATCTCGAGCGCACCTACCTGACGCTCGAGCGCGGGGCGGGCGACAATGTCTGGAAGGGCAAGGGGGCGAGCCCGTGGACAGGGCTCGATGCCGCCGCTCACGGCAACTCGACACCGCGCCTCGTCAAGGCGGCGGGCGGCGCCATCTGGTCGCCCTTCTTCCGCGACATGACCGACGAAGCCTATGCCGAAGCCCGCACGCTGGGCCTGACCGTGATCCCGTGGACCGTCAACGAGCCCGCCGACATGGCCCGCCTCGTCGATCTGGGCGTGGACGGGCTCATCAGCGACTACCCGGACCGCCTGCGCGACGTGCTGGCGGCCAAGGGCAAGACGCTGCCGGCGCCCACGCCCGTCTCGCCTTAAGGCCTACATTTGGCAGAAGAATTGCGGGCCTTGATTCCGGCCGCCGGTCTTGTTGTACTCGATCAAACCGCGCATCCGCTGAACCAAGCGCATCGAGGAGCCCATGAAAAAAGTACATAAATCCGCAGCGCAGGCGCTCGATGGCCTGCTGTTCGACGGGATGAAGATCGCCGCGGGCGGCTTCGGTCTTTGCGGCATTCCCGAGCTGCTGATCGCGGCGATCCGGGATGCCGGCACGAAGAACCTGACGGTCGCGTCCAACAATGCCGGCGTGGACGGCTTCGGCCTCGGCATTCTCCTCGGCACGCGCCAGATCAAGAAGATGGTCTCGTCCTATGTCGGCGAGAACGCGGAATTCATGCGCCAGTATCTCTCCGGCGAACTCGAGCTCGAATTCAACCCGCAGGGAACGCTCGCCGAGCGCATGCGCGCGGGCGGTGCGGGCATTCCCGGCTTCTACACGCGCACCGGTGTGGGCACCGTGATCGCGGACGGCAAGGAGCACAAGGAATTCGACGGCAAGACCTACATCCTCGAACGCGCCTTCGTCGCCGACCTTTCGATCGTCAAGGCATGGAAGGCCGATCCGTCGGGCAATCTCGTGTTCCGCAAGGCCGCGCGCAATTTCAACCCGCCGGCCGCCACCTGCGGCAAGGTCTGCGTGGCGGAAGTGGAGGAGATCGTGCCGCTGGGTTCGCTCGATCCCGACCATATCCACCTGCCCGGGATCTACGTCCATCGCATCGTGCAGGGCGCGCACGAGAAGCGCATCGAACAGCGCACCACCCGCAAGCGCGCAGCCTGAGGAGACAGCCAATGCCCTGGAACCGCGATCAGATGGCCGCACGCGCCGCCAAGGAACTGCAGGACGGCTGGTACGTCAATCTCGGGATCGGCATCCCGACGCTGGTGTCCAACTACATCCCCGAAGGCGTGGAAGTCACGCTGCAGTCGGAGAACGGCATGCTCGGCATGGGACCGTTCCCGTTCGAGGGCGAGGAGGACCCCGACCTCATCAACGCCGGCAAGCAGACGATCACCGAGCTGCCGCAGACGTCCTTCTTCGATTCAGCACAGAGCTTCGCGATGATCCGCGGCGGCAAGATCGCCATGGCCATCCTCGGCGCCATGGAAGTGTCGGAGGCCGGCGACCTCGCCAACTGGATGATCCCGGGCAAGCTCGTGAAGGGCATGGGCGGGGCCATGGACCTCGTCGCCGGCGTCGGCCGCGTGGTCGTGGTGATGGACCACACCAACAAGGCCGGCGAATCAAAGGTCCTCAAGTCGTGCACGCTGCCGCTCACCGGCAAGGCCGTGGTCAACCGGATCATCACGAATCTCGGCGTGATGGATGTGGTCCCCGGCGGGCTGAAGCTGATCGAACTGGCCGATGGCGTGACCGAAGCCGAATTCCGCAAGGCGACCGAGGCCAAGCTCGTCGCCTAGCAGGCCGAACGCGCGACCCGCCGGCGCCTGTTTCAAATTGTTGCATCTGCTGTCGCGCGAGACCCTGCGCGACGGACAAGCCTGCAATGCCCGCAAAAAGTTGCGCAGGCTCCGCGGTGCTGGGCTAACCTCGCTTTCGAGAGGAATTCGCCCGCATGTTCGAGGTCTCCCGCAGCCGGTTCCAGGCCCTGTCCGGGCCGGTCCAGGGTGCCATCCTGATGACCGTCGCCGCCTTCGGCTTCGCGGGCATGAACGTCCTGATCCGCGCGCTGACCTTCGAGCTGCACCCGTTCCAGATCTCGTTCTTCCGCGTCCTGATCGGCCTCGTCTTCATGATGCCGTGGCTGCTGCGCGTGGGGCTCGGCGGCCTCGCCACCGCCAGCCACAAGCTCTATCTGAGCCGGTCGCTCGTCGGCTACGTGGCGATGCTGTGCACCTTCACGAGCCTTGCCTATCTCGAGATCGCGGAAGTGACGGCCCTCTCCTTCACCTCGCCGATCTTCGCCACCGCCGCCGCCGCCCTGCTGCTGGGCGAGGTCGTGCGCGCGCGGCGCTGGACGGCGACGATCGTCGGCCTCATCGGCGCCATGGTCGTGATCCGGCCGGGCTTCCAGGAATTCAGCTTCGCCCACATGCTCGTCCTC
The DNA here is from genome assembly GCA_964416335.1 of uncultured Azospirillum sp. GTDB lineage: Bacteria > Pseudomonadota > Alphaproteobacteria > CACIAM-22H2 > CACIAM-22H2 > Tagaea. The sequence continues at coordinate 4,080 of CAYQDN010000079.1, read as the reverse complement.
GCATCGTCGGCCCTCGGCGGCTGGAACGCGATCACGGTCAAGCAGCTCACGCGCACGGACAACCCGAACGCGATCATCGTCTACATGTCGCTCTACATGCTGCCCTGTGCGCTGGTGCCTGCACTGTTCGTGTGGCAGTGGCCCTCGCCGCACGCGATCGCGCTGATCGCGACACTCGGCATCTTCGCGACGATCAGCCACCAGTGCTATACGCGCGCACTCGCCGCATGCGAAGCCTCCTACGTGCTGCCGTTCGATTTCTCGCGCCTGCCGATGTCGGCGGTGATCGCGTATTTCGCGTTCGGCGAGCAGCCCGACATCTGGACGGCCGTGGGCGGTGCGATCATCTTCGCCTCGACCTTCTACATCGTGCGGCGCGAGGCGCACATCGCGCGCAATGCCGTCCAGCTGGGACGCGAACCGCCCCTGCCCAAGCCCGGCCCGCCGGCATGAGCGAAGGGGCAAAGCGCAATCTCGAAGGTGCTTTGTGGATGGTCGCATCGGGGGTCGTGTTCTCGTTCCAGGGCGTCATCGTCAAGCAGCTCGGCATACGCATCGACTCCTTCGAGATCGCGTTCTTCCGCTGCTTCTTCGGCCTCGCCGTCGTCCTTCCCTTCGTGCTGCGCGGCGGTGCCGGGCTTTTCCTCACCGGCCGGCCGGGGCTGCACGTGGTGCGCGCGCTCGTCGGCGTGTCGGGCATGTTCTGCGGCATGTACGCGATCACGCACCTTGCACTCGCCGACGCGACCGCCATCTCGTTCGCCAAGCCGCTGTTCGCGGTCGTGCTGGCCGCGACGTTCCTTGGCGAGCATGTGGGCTGGCGGCGCTGGTCGGCGACGGCCGCGGGCTTCGTCGGCGTGCTGGTCATCGTGCGGCCGGGCTCGCAGATGTTCGATTTCGCGCACGTGGCGGCCCTGCTCGGCGCCTTCCTGATCGCCGACGTGATCGTGCTGGTGAAGAAGCTGCAGGGCAGCGAGCAGAACGCGACGATCATGGCCTATTTCGGCATCGTCACGTCGATCGCCAGTGCGGGCCCCGCCATCGTCGTATGGATCACGCCCACGCTGCCCGAGTTCGCCCTGCTGGTCGGCATCGGCGTGACGGCGACAGTGGGCCAGTGGATGGGCCTCAAGGCGTTCCGGGCGGCGGAAGCCTCGGCCGTCGTGCCGTTCGACTACATGCGCCTTCTCTTCGCGATCTTCTACGGCTGGGCGTTCTTCGCCGAGATCCCGGACCGCTGGACGCTGCTGGGCTCGGCGATCCTGATCGGCGCCACGCTCTACATCGCCTACCGCGAGATCCGCCTGGGCAAGACGCCAAAGGTCGGCGAAGTCTGATGGCGGCACTCCTGCGCGCGTGGGCCCTAGCGCTCCCGGCGAACACGCGCGGCTGCCTGTGGGCCTTCGGCTCGATGGCGGCGTTCGGCTGCGTGGATGCCGCGATCAAGTCGATGGGCTCGACGATGCATCCCCTGCAGCTCGCCTTCTTCCGCTGCCTGTTCGGCTTCGCGTTCACGGCCCCCATCGTGCTGGCGATGGGCGGGTTCGCGCGCGTCGCCACGCGGCGCATCGGCGCGCATTTCTTCCGTACCATGCTGGGCTATTCGGCGATGACCTGCGGGTTCGTGTCGATCGCCAACATGCCCATCGCCGACGCGGTGGCGCTCGGCTATGTGCGCCCGCTGTTCCTCGTCGTGCTCGCAGTCCTGCTGCTGGGCGAGACGGTGCGCTGGCGGCGCTGGACGGCGACGGCCGTGGGGTTCCTGGGCGTGGTCGTGATGGTGCGCCCGGGTGCGGGCGCCTTCGATCCCTATGCGCTGGTGGCGCTGCTGGGCGGCTTCCTCGTCGCGTGCGTGACGGTGGCGCTCAAGCGCCTCAGCGAGACCGAGCGGGCGGAGACGACCGTCTTCTGGTTCGGCGCCTTTTCCACGCTGCTGTCGTTCGGACCGGCCCTCATGGTGTGGCGCTGGCCGGACGGCTGGCAGTGGTTCGCGGTCGCCGGGCTCGGCGTGCTGGGGGCGCTTGGCCAGTACACGATCATGCGCGCCTACCGCATCGCGGAAGCCACCGCCGTCGATCCCGTCGATTACGGGCGGATGGTGATGGCCGCCGTCTTCGGGCTGTTCGTGTTCGGCGAGCTGCCGGATATCTATACGGTCGCGGGTGCGCTGATCATCACGGCAAGCACGCTCTATATCGCAAGGCGCGGGGCCGTCCTCGGCGTCACGCCCATACCGCCAGCAGGCTGAGGCCGAGGGCGAGCACGACGAGTGCGGACAGCAGCTTGCGCAAGGCGAGGTACCAGCGCGGAAAGCGCCCGTCGGCAACCGCCCGCCGGTCGACGACGAACGACGCCCAGAAGGCGACGATCAGCAGCAGGATGGCGGGTGTGGCCTCCATCCATTCGGCCGCCAGCCAGCCGATGAGGGCGGGCGCCACGCTCCAGCCCAGCACGGGCCAGTCCTGCAGCTCGGGACTGGCGAGTGCGCGGCCCCAGTGGACGGCCCCGAGGAACGACAGGATCACGGCCGAATAGGAAAGCAGCGCCGACAGGGCCGCCCCGTCGCCCTTGCCGGCCCACAGGACGGCGACGGCACCGTAGAACGGCACCAGCCCGGCAAGGCCCAGCCAGCGGGCCGCCGACGGGACGCCGGCGAGCGGAAATGCGGTCATTGGCGGCCCCCGGGGAATCCGCTAGAGGAATGCTTCCTGGAAACTGGACCGCGACCGGCAAGGAATCAAGCCATGGAAATCAAGGGCGAAGCGGCGATCGTGACGGGCGGCGGCTCGGGTCTCGGCGAAGGCACGGCGCGCGCGCTGGCCAAGGCCGGTGCGAAGGTCGCCGTCGTCGACGTCAATCTCGACGCGGCCAAACGCGTGGCGGCCGAGATCGGCGGGCTGGCGCTGGCGTGCGACGTGTCGTCGTCGGATGCGGCCGTCGCGTGCGTGAAGGCCGCGCGCGAGGCGCACGGGGCCGCGCGCGTGCTGGTCAATTGTGCCGGGATTGCACCCGCCGCGCGCATCGTCGGCAAGGACGGGCCGATGGCGCTCGACGCTTTTCGCCGCACGATCGAGATCAACCTGATCGGCACCTTCAACATGATGCGCCTTGCCGCCGCGGACATGCAGGCGCTGCCCGCCAACGACGCGGGCGAACGCGGCCTCGTCGTGATGACCGCCTCGGTCGCCGCGTTCGAGGGCCAGATCGGCCAGGCGGGCTACGCCGCCTCCAAGGGCGGGGTCGCCGCACTCACGCTGCCGGCGGCGCGCGAGTTCGCCAAATCGGGCATCCGCGTGATGACGATCGCCCCCGGCCTGTTCGGCACGCCGATGCTGCTGGCCATGCCGCAGCCGGTGCAGGACAGCCTCGCTTCGCAGGTGCCGTTCCCCTCGCGCTTCGGCCGGCCGGACGAATACGCCTCGCTCGTAATGCACTTCCTTGCGAACGCGATGCTCAACGGCGAGACGGTGCGTCTCGACGGGGCCATCCGCATGGGACCCAAATGACGCTGCAGAACCGCGTGACGCCCTTCTCGACGATCGAGGCAGACCCCGCGCGCGGCCTGTTCATGGGCAATCGCGGCTGCCTGCACGGCGAACACCGCAATCTCGAAGTCGAGACGACGCGCGAGAAGCGCTGGCTGATCTGCCTCCTGAATTTCAAGGGCCGCCAGCGGCGCATCATGCATCCCGGCCACTACACCGAGCTGTTCTTTCTCGACGAGGCGACGGCCCTGGCCGCGGGCCATCGCCCATGTGCCGAATGTCGGCGCGCGGCCTATGACAGTTTCCTGAAGCTGTGGCCGGGCCGGAAGGCGGACGCGACCAAGCTCGATAACGCGCTGGCGAGCGACCGCCGCCGCCCGTGGCCCGCGACCTTCGCCGAACTGCCCGATGGCGCGATGTACGCGCGCGACGAGGCGGCGTTCCTCAAATGGAACGGCAAGGCGTGGCGCTGGAGCCATGCGGGCTACAGCCCCGCCGGCATTCCCGAAGGCAATGTCGCGGCATTGACGCCGGAAGGTACCGTCGAGGTGCTGCGCGCCGGCTACAAGCCGCTCGTGCACCCGAGTGCAAGGCT
>CAYQDN010000078.1:0-14311 GCA_964416335.1 uncultured Azospirillum sp. | reverse complement strand
CCCTCACCCTAACCCTCTCCCGCAAGGGGAGAGGGGACTCCAGTCTTGGTGACGCACGCATCGTGCGTCCGCATCAACGGTGTGATTCCCTCTCCCCTTGCGGGAGAGGGTTAGGGTGAGGGGTGCCGCTTCGCCGCGATCGCCAGCATCACCCCCGCCCGGCATTTCCCTCACGTCATCGCGGCGGCATGCAGTGCGAGCTTGTCGAGCGTCTGATAGCCGAACTCGACGGCACCGAAACCGATGCCTGCGTCGCGCTGGGCCCGGGTCGGGTGAAGCTGTCGCAACGTGACGACGGTTTTCCCGTTGCTCTGCTCGTCGAACGTGACGGTCACCCGGAACCGGCCCGGATCGTCGTCCTTGTCGGTGCCGTGATCCATCTCCAGCAGACGCGGCGCTTCGATCTTCAGGAACACCATTCGATTGTCGTAGCGGGTTCCGTCCGGGGCGATGAAGAGGAAGCGCCAGCGGCCGCCCACGCGAATGTCGATTTCCCGCGTCTCGACCTTGAACCCCGCGGGACCGAACCAGAGCGGCAGATGCTGCGGATCGGTCCACGCCTTGAACACGAGATTTCGCGGTGCGGCGACGACGCGCGACAGGACGATTTCGCGATCGAGGGCCCACGCGGTCCGATCATCGCCCGCTTTTCCGTTTGCGTTTGGCATTCTTCGTCTCCGTCGCGTGCAGTTCTTCGACATAGGATTCCATGCGGTCGAGGCGCTGTTCCCAGACGGCCCGCTGCATTGCCAGCCACTGCTCGGTCCGGGCCATGACTTCCGCCCGGAGCGAGCATGTCCTGACCCGGCCGATCTTCTCGGTCTCGATGAGCCCGCTCGTCTCCAGGACGCGGACGTGCTGCAGCAGGGTCGGCATCGCCATCGCGAACGGTCTGGAAAGCTCGCTGACCGAGGCAGGTTCCCGGCTCAGGCGCATGACGATGGCCCTGCGCGTCGGGTCGGAGAGGGCCGCGAAAGCAAGGTCGAGGACTTCCTGTTTGTTAGTCATATGACTAACTAAATGCATGCGGCGGCGGAAGTCAAGATCGCTTCGTCGAATTGCTAACTAATCGCGGCGCCCGCCCGATCCGGTCCCCGGCGCTTTCGCCGCAATCGCCAGCGCTACCCCGCCCAGGATGCAAGCACTCGCCACCGCCAGCCTTAGCGTCATCGTCTCGCCGAGCAGCACGATCCCGCCGAAGGCGGCGAGCATCGGCACGGTGAGCTGGACCGTGGCCCCCTGCGTCGTCGTGAGGCCGGGCAAGGCGCGATACCAGATCACGTAGCCGAGGCCCGAGGTGATCGCACCGGAGAAGATCGCGAGCGTCAGGCCGTGCAGGCTCGCGTGGCCGCCCATGAAGGGCGTGCCGACGAAGGGCAGGCACAGGATGGCGGCGCGCACGAAGTTTCCCGCCGTCGCGTCGAGCGGGTTGCCGGCCCCGCGGCCGCGCAGCGAATAGATGCCCCACGCGATCCCGGCCGCGATCATCAGCACGCTGCCGGCAAGGTCCGGCGTGTCGAGCCCCGGCAGCAGCAGCCAGACGAACGCGGCGAACGCGACGGCAAGGCCGGCGAGTTCGGCCGGCGTGGGCCGGTCGGCGCGCACGATGCCCCACAGCACCATCGTGCCTTGTACTGCCGCGAACAGGATCACGGCCCCGGTCGCGGCCCCGAGCCGCCGGTAGGCGAGCGAGAAGGCCAGCGCGTAGGCAAGGATCGCGATCGCCGAGGCCCAGCTTCCCGGCCGGGCGCGCACGATGTCGCCGCGCCGTTGGGCGGCCAGCAGCAGGGCGAGTGCGACCGCACCCGACACGATGCGGATCGCCGTGAAGCTCGCGGCATCGATGCCGCCGTCGGCCAGTGCGGCACGTGCCAGCAGCGAGTTGGCGGCGAAGGCGAGCATGGCGATGCCGGTGAGGAAGAGGGTGGGCAGGGGCGTTCTCCCGCAAGATTTATGGGTTTATTTTCTTGACAATCCAGGCGTGCCGATCTATGTTCCGGTCGGTTCGGACGTGCTCTTTGACAAGTGAATATCCATCCTACGTCGTTGCATCGGGAACATCACCGGCTGCAACGGCCAAGGGCCTGATATGGCTTGGCGAAGGGCCGGGATTCGCGGTCGGTAACGCAAAAGGGCTGTTGCAGTAACATGCGGGCGATTCCAAGGGGATAAATAGGTTACGGTAACATATTGTCCTACATTCCTGGCCCCGCCCGATCGAGGAGAATCGCCCGCATGAATGCCCCCAGCCAAGGCCCCGTCACGATCGTCACCGGTGCGTGCGGCGGGATCGGGTCTGCCATCGTCGAGCGGCTGGCGGCTGCCGGGCACCGGCTGGTGCTCAACGGCCTCGATCCCGAAAAGCTCGACGCCCATGTGCGGCGGCTGGCTTCCCTGCGGCTGCCCGCCCTCGCGGTTCCCGGCGACGTGCGCGACCGCTCGCTGCCCGAAACGCTGCGTGCCGCGGCGACGGCCAGGTTCGGGCGCATCGACTGTCTGGTGAGCGGGGCGGGCACGTCGCGCCCGGTCGCCTTCGTCGACATGGACGACGAGGAGTGGGACCGGCTCCTCGACATCAATCTCTCGTCGGTCGCGCGCATCTCGCGGGCGGTCGTGCGCGCGATGCTGGCGCAAGCGCAGGGTGGTGCAATCGTGCACATCTCGTCGATCTCGCACGCCAATGGCGGCGCCAATCTCGCCTACGGCGCGGCGAAGGGGGCGGTCGCCACGCTCACCTACGGCATGGCGGCACAGCTCGGGCCGCACGGCATCCGCGTCAATGCGGTGGCGCCGGGCGTGATCGATACGCCGCTGGTGCGCGGGGCGTTCGAGGCGAACTTCAACGCGCTGGTGGCCGGGGCGTCGGCGCGCACACCCTTGCGCCGCATCGGCCAGCCGCAGGACGTGGCCGAAGTCGTCGCGTTCCTCCTGTCGGATGCGGCCGCGTTCGTCACCGGGGCGCTGGTACCCATCACCGGCGGCATCGAGTTCCTCGCACCCATCTCGGCGCTTCACGAAGGTGCCGGGTAAAAGGCCGTCATGCCCGGCCTCGTGCCGGGCATCCACGACTTGGGCCACGGCGAACGAAGTCGCAAAAGTCGTGGATACCCGGGACAAGCCCGGGCATGACGGGTAGTATGGGTGCCATGACCAACCCCGCGCTTGATGTCCATTACCCGCCGTCCGGATTTTCCGACAACGTGGCGCTGGCGATCACGAAGTTCCTGCGCTTCTGCGCCGACACGTTCTTCGCCAAGCGCTACGGCCACCGCGCCATCGTGCTCGAGACGGTGGCCGCCGTCCCCGGCATGGTGGCGGCCACGCTCACGCATCTGCGCTGCCTTCGCAACATGAGCGACGACAAGGGCTGGATCCGCATCCTGCTCGACGAGGCCGAGAACGAGCGCATGCATCTGATGACGTTCGTCGCCATCGCGAAGCCCACGCTGTTCGAGCGCATCGTCATCCTCGCCGCCCAGTGGATCTTCTATCTCGCGTTCTTCGCGCTCTATCTCGTGAGTGCCAAGACCGCCCACCGCCTCGTCGGCTATTTCGAGGAGGAGGCGGTGATCAGCTACACGCTTTACCTTCGCGAGATCGACGAGGGCCGGGCGGCCAACGTGCCGGCCCCGCCGGTCGCCCGCGCCTACTGGAAGATGGCCGAGGGGGCCACGCTGCGCGACGTCGTGCTCCTCGTGCGCGACGACGAGGCGCACCACCGCGACGTCAATCACGGCTTCGCCGGCGATCTCGCGGCCTAGTCCTTGCGCGGCACCACGAAGCCCGCGAAGGACTGCACGGCGATCCGCCCGCGCGGCATGAAGAACGTGTCGGTCGCCAGCTCGTAGATGTTGTCGGCCGTGCGCGCGTGCCACAGGATGAAGGCGTGCTCGCCCGCCACCGCTTCGTGGTCGAGCGTGAAGCTCGCCCCGGGCTTGGCGAACTCGGCGATCAGCTTCTGGAAAACCGGTCGGATCATCGCCGCGCCATGGAGCGCGCCGCCGGAGGTGAACAGCACGGCGTCCGGCGCATAGTCGGCAAGGATCGCGTCGAGATCGCCGCGGCCGAACGCGGCGATGTGGTTGTCGAGAATCCTTTTCGTCGCAGACATCGGTACGTCTCTCCGGTGCGGGTCCGGAAAGGTCTATAGGGCGGAAGGATTTCCGTCTGAATGACCGCCCGGCCGAAAGAGATGACCGATCTGCCGAATCAGGGCTTCGGGCAATCCGATTGTATGTTGGACAGCACCGAGACGTTCCGCGTGCGCAGCATCACGCAATAGGGCAGGAAGGTCCGGTCGGGCTGGACCGCGGGGACGCGCCAGTTCTCCGAGATCACGTAGACCGGCTCGCGCCGCGCGCGGTCGTCGAGCTGCCGGAAGGAAAGGAAGCGGCCGGCCGCCTCGGGCCGCCGGCGCGGGAAATGGAATTCGGGATCCACGCTCTCGAGCATGTCGAACGGCCGCCCGACATAGAAGCCGAAGGACGAGATGTCGGAGAGCTTGCCGAAGACGTAGATCGGCCTGCCGTCGTCGCGCTCGGCGAACTGCCGGACGAGACCGCGCTGCGAGACGGCCGCCTCGTTGTGGCGCAGGGCCTCGACGACGAGCCCGCGCATCGGCACCGCGAAGGACGCGATCGCGAGCAGCGGGATGATCGGCCGCCATGTCCGCGCGCGCACCGCGAACCCGATCCCGGCCGACAGCAGGATCACGACGCCGAACGGGATGTACGCGGCGGGCACGAGGTCCTCGCAGAACGGATAGAGCTGGCCCAGCCGCGGTCCGCATTCGGTGTCGACGATGACGAGGGCGGAGATCGACAGCACGAGCATGGCGCCCGCGATCCCCCAGAGATGGCGCGAGCGGCCGACCTCGAGCCACACGGCGACGTGCCGGCCGAGCAGCAGGGCGAGCGGCACGATCGCGGCGATCATGTAGTAGTTGGCCTTGTTGCCCGCGACCGAGAACAGGAACAGCGCCCCCAGCAGCCACGACCACAGGAACGCCGGCAGGCGGTCGGCGGGTTCCTCCGTCGAGCTGCGCGCGCGGCGCAACGCGACGACCGGCAGCAGCAGCGTCCACGGGGCCGCATAGGCGAACAGGCGCGGCAGGTAGTACCAGAACGAGCCGCGATAGAAGTCCGCCGGCTCGCGCGTTCCCAGCAGCCTTCCGACATGCTCGTTGACGAAATAGAACCAGCCGAACGCCTCGTGGCGCAGCAATGCTGCGACGTGCCAGGGGGCCGCGATCGCGAGGAAGACGAGGATCGCGACCGGATCGAGCAGGCGCCGCCAGTCGCCGAGCGGGGCGCGCGTGGCCAGCAGGAACGCGGCCAGCACGATGCCGCACAGGCCGAAGCCGAGGAAGCCCTTGGTCAGCACGGCAAGTGCGAGCAGCGCGGCCGCGATGCGGATCGGCCCGGTCCGCCGGTCGCGCAGGCCCACGAAGGCGAGTGCCAGCGCCGCCGACACGAACGCGGTGTGGAGCATGTCGAAATAGAGCGTGCGGCCGATGCCGATCGTCACGATGCTCGTCGCGATGATCAGGCCGGCGACCCAGCCCGCGGCCGCCCGCCCGGTGCGCCAGCCGAGCCAGAGTGCCGTCGCGACGACCGCGAGGCTCGCGAGTGCGGGGGCCGCGCGCGCCGCGGCTTCGGTCGGGCCGAACAGCGCGAAGCTCGCACCCGTCAGCCAGAACAGCATCGGCGGCTTCTCGATATAGGCGATGGCGTCGAGATGCGGGATGATCCAGTCGCCGCCGGCGCGCATCTCCGCCGCGATCGACGCGTAGAGACCCTCGTTGTTGTCGAGGATCCCGTACCCGCCAAGGTCGACGACGAAGGCGCTGATCGCGAAGCCGGCGAGAATCGCGAGATGGAGAGGCGTGATTTTCATTGGGCTTGTCGCCCAGTTTTTACGCAAGAACGGAGCCGGGGGCTTGCGTTATTTCGTCCAAATCGGAGCTATTTTCGCGTTCAGGCCCGCGAATCCTCGAGGATCATCGCGGCGGCCTTCTCGGCGATCATGATCGTCGGCGCGTTGGTGTTGCCCGACGTGATCGTCGGCATGACCGACGCGTCCGCCACCCGGCAGCCGGCGAGCCCCCGCAAGGCAAGCCGCGCATCCACCACGGCATCCGCATCCGTCCCCATCCGGCAGGTCCCGACCGGATGGAAGATCGTCGTGCCGATCCGGCCGGCCGCTTCGGACAAGGCGGCATCGCCGACGATCCCGGGGCCGGGGCGGAACTCCTCGGGCCGGAAGCGCTGCAGGGCGGGGGCCGCGACGATCCGCCGCGTGAGCTTGATCGCCTCGGCCGCGACCCGCCGGTCGGCGTCGGTCGAGAGATAGTTGGGCTGGATGGCGGGGGCGGCACCCGCATCGGCGGATTTGATGCGCACATGACCGCGGCTCGTGGGCCGCAGATTGCAGACCGACGCGGTGAAGGCCGGGAACGGGTGCAGCGGCTCGCCGAACCTGTCGAGGCTCAGCGGCTGCACGTGGTACTCGAGATCGGGTGTGGCCTTCGCCGGATCGGACTTCGCGAAGGCGCCGAGCTGCGAGGGCGCCATCGTCAGGGGCCCGCGCCGGAACAGCGCGTATTCCAGCGCCATGCCGATCTTGCCCGTCCAGGTATGGACGCGCTCGTTGAGCGTCTTCGTCCCGCTGACCTTGTAGGCGCAGCGGATCTGCAGATGGTCCTGCAGGTTCTCGCCCACGCCGGGGAGTGCGTGCGCAACACCGATGCCGTGCGCGCCCAGCAGCGCCGGGTCGCCGATCCCGGAAAGCTGCAGGATCTGCGGCGAGCCGATCGCCCCCGCCGCCAGCACGACTTCGCGCGCGGCGCGGGCGACCGCCGGCCGCCCCTTCAGCGTGAATTCGAGACCGGTCACGCGGCCATCCGCGACCGTCAGGCGGCTTGCCTGCGCATGCGTGAGCACGCGCAGGTTCGCCCGGCCCATCGCGGGCTTGAGGAAGCCCTTGGCCGTCGTCCAGCGCACGCCCCTGTTCTGGTTCACCTGGAAATAGGCGCAGCCATGGTTGTCGCCGCGGTTGAAGTCGTCGATCTTCGGGATGCCGGTCTCGGCCGCCGCCTCGCGGAACGCGTCGAGGATCTCCCACGACAGGCGCATCTCCTCGACGCGGAACTCCCCGCCCGTGCCGTGCAGCGCATCGCCGGCGAAGCGCACGTTGTCTTCGGATCTGCGGAAATGGGGAAGTACGTCGTCCCACGCCCATCCCGTCAGGCCGAGCTGGCGCCAATGGTCGTAGTCGGCCGCCTGGCCGCGCATGTAGATCATGCCGTTGATCGCCGTGCACCCGCCCAGCACCTTGCCGCGCGGATAGCCGAGCGACCGGTTGCCGAGGCCCGGCTCGTTCTCGGTCCGGAAGCACCAGTCCACGCGCGGATTGCCGTGCGTGTAGAGATAGCCGATCGGCACGTGGATCCAGAAATAGTCGTCCTTGCCGCCGGCTTCGAGCAGCAGCACCCTGTTCGTCGGATCGGCCGACAGCCGGTTGGCGAGCACGCAGCCCGCCGACCCGGCACCCACGACGATATAGTCGTACGTCCCGAGATCGTCGCTCATGCGCCGGCCTTGAAGCCGAGATAGACCGCGGCAAGGCACAGCACGACCGACAGCATGACGTTCAGGCCCGCCGCCGCCCACTCGCCGCGTTGGGCAAGATCGAGCGTCTGCAGCGAGAAGGCCGAGAACGTCGTGTAGCCGCCGAGCACGCCGGTCATCAGGAACAGGCGCAAATCCGGGTTCGGCGGGGTCATCGCCGCGACGAAGCCGATCGCGAAGCTGCCGGTGATGTTGACCAGGATCGTCCACCAGGGGATGCCCTGCGGATCGACCTGCGCCAGGATCGCTTCCGACACCGCGTGGCGTCCCATGCCGCCGAGCGCGCTTCCGACCGCGATCCAAAGATAGATTCCCATGCGTTTTCCGTCCCTTGGCGCCTCAACTGGCACGCACCGCCGCCGCCCGCTAAGTTAAGCGAGTTTAACAGGCTTGGAATTGGCTTTGCGAGTTCGGCTTTTCACCGCGTTCTGGCTGGTTTTGGCGGCACCCGGGGCCTTTGCCCAGGGCAGTTCGGTCGGCGGGCCGGTCCATCCCGTGCCCGCGATGGGGGCCTCCACCGAGAGCGTGGCGCCGCGCTGCGATGTGCCGGCCGAGATGCTGCGCCTGCGCTTCCCGCTGCCGCGCGTCGCGCGCCGGTTGATGGAAGGAAAGACGCTGACGATCGTCACGCTCGGATCGTCCTCGACGCAAGGCGACGGCGCCTCCAGCCGGGCCCTTACCTATCCGGCCCGTCTCGAGGCCGAGCTCTATGCGCTGTTCCCGCACATGAACATCGCGGTCCTCAACCGCGGCGTCAGCGGCGAGGAAGCGGCGGCGATGTCCGCGCGCATCGACCGCGACGTGATCGCGGCCGAGCCCGACCTGATGATCTGGCAGGCCGGCGTCAATGCAGCGATCAAGGATTCCCCGATCGACGAGTTCACCCAGACGATGCTGGCCGGCGTCGACAAGGTGAAGGCGCACGGCATCGACGTGATGCTGCTGGGCCCGCAGAACGCGCCGCGCTACGTGAACGCGCCGCATCGCCGCGAATATTCCGACAGCCTGGTCCTCATCAGCCGGACGAAGGAAGTGCCGATCTTCCCGCGCTTCCGCGTCATGAACTACTGGCAGGCGTCGGGCCAGATCGTCGCCAAGGACGCCATCGCCGCCGACCGGCTGCACATGACGGACGCAAGCTACTACTGCATCGCCAGCCTGCTCGCGCGCACGATCGCGTCGGCGCTGCCGCACGCCGCGGCGATCCGCTAGGCGCCCCCCGCGTCAGGCTTCGTCGAAATCCAGCACGACCTCGTCGCTCGTCGGGCGCGACTGGCAGGCCAGCACGAAGCCCTTTTCCAGCTCCCATTGCTCGAGCGAATAGTTCGCCGCCATGGCGACGTCGCCCGCGCGCTTGAGGCAGCGGCAGGTCGAGCACACGCCGCCCTTGCAGCTGAACGGCAGGTCGAGCCCGCCGGCGATCCCGGCATCGAGGATGCTGGGGCCGTCGAAGGGCACGTCGACGACCTGCCGGATACCGTCGCGCACGATCGTGACGCGCGCGGCGCCGCCGCGATGCGCAGGCGCCGGCTTTGCCGCCACCGTCGGGATATCCGGTGCCAGGAACAGTTCGCTGTGGATGCGGTCGGCCGGCACGCCCAGCCCGGCGAGGGCCGCCTTGACTGCCTCGACCATCGCGTACGGGCCGCAGAGATAGAATCCGGCCGCCGTCGCCGGGTCGAACAGGGCCTTGGCGAGCGCTTCGATCTTCGCCGCGTCGATCCGCCCGTCGAGCAGGGCCGTGTCCTGCCGTTCGCGGCTCAGCACGTGGACGAGCGACAGCCGCGTCATGTAGCGGTTCTTGAGATCCTCGATCTCCTCGCGGAACACGATCGAATCGATCGTGCGGTTCGCATAGACCAGGACCACGCGCGACGCCGGCTCCTGCGCCAGCACCGCCTTGGCGATCGCGATCACCGGGGTGATGCCGCTGCCGGCCGCGACAAGCACGATGTCGCGGGCGGCGGACGGGTCGGGGACAAGGCCGAAATGCCCTTCCGGCGTGCCGACCTCGAGCCGGTCGCCGGCCTTCAGCCGGTCGTTGGCGAAGCCCGAGAAGACGCCGCCCGGCACGCGCTTGATCGCCACGCGCAGCGCGCCCTCGTGCGGGGCCGTGCAGATCGAATAGGAGCGGCGCTGTTCCTGCCCGTCGATGTGCGCCTTCAGCGTCAGATGCTGGCCGGGTGCGAAGCGATAGGCGGCGGCAAGGCCGGCCGGCACATGGAAGGCGACCGATACGCAGTCTTGCGTTTCGCGCCGGATATCCTCGATCTCGAGCGTGTGGAAGCTCATCTCAGATGCACTTGAAATATTCGAAAGGTTCGGCGCACGCGTTGCAGGCATAGAGCGCCTTGCAGGCGGTCGACCCGAATTCGCTGGTCTTGCGCGTGTCGGCCGACGCGCAGCGCGGGCAGGGAACCGCCGGGTCGGGTGCGAACAGCTTCGCGCGCACGGCCGACGCCTTGCCGGACGGCGGTGCGATCCCGTATTCGCGCAGGCGCTCGCGCGCGGCCGCACCGATCCAGTCGGTCGTCCAGGCCGGCGAATTCACCAGCGCGATGCGCGGCCGGCCGAGCCCGGCTGCCTCGATCGCGGTCTCGACATCGAGCCGGATCGCGGCCGTGGCCGGGCAGCCCGTGTAGGTGGGCGTAAGGTCGATGGAAAGGCCAAGCGCATCGGTGCGCACCGCGCGCACGATGCCGAGATCGACGACCGACAGGACCGGGACTTCCGGATCCATGACCGTCGCGAGCACGGCCCAGGCCCGTACGATGCGCGGATCCTCGGTGGCGGGGACGGGGCTCACCATTTGGCCCCCGGATAGGCGCGCGGCAGGAACTGCATCGTCGCCAGCAGATGGCCGAGTTCCTCGCCGTGATTGCCCTTGAACCCGCCCATCTGCATCCAGCCGGATTCCGGCCGGGCGAGCGTGGCTTCGGCGAGCACGCCGTCGACGGTCTTCGTCCAGGCGGCCCGGATCGGCGCCATGTCGGGCGCGATGCGCGCGGCGACGAGTTTCTGCGTGGCTTCATCCGTCTCGAACATCTCGCCGGTGAAGGGCCAGAAGGCGTCGAGGGCGGCCTGCGCGCGCGCATGGCTTTCGTCCGTACCGTCGCCCAGCCGCACGACCCATTCGCCCGAATGGCGCAGATGGTAGCTCGCCTCCTTGACGCCCTTGCCGGCTATGCCCGCAAGCGCCGCGTCGGCCGAGTCCGCGAGGGCCGCGTAGAGTTCGACCTGCCAGGCATCGAACAGGAACTGGCGCAGGATCGTGTGCGCGAAATCGCCGTTCTCGCGCTCGCAGAGCAGCAGGTTGCGGAAATCCAGCGCGTCGCGCAGGAAGGCGAGCGCGTCGGCATCGCGGCCCTTGCCTTCGATCCGGCCGGCATGGCCGAGCAGTGCGTCGGCCTGCCCGGTCAGGTCGAGGGCGACGTTGGCAAGCGCGACGTCGCTCTCCAGTTCGGGCGCATGCCCGCACCATTCCGACACGCGGTGGCCCAGCACGAGGCAGGAATCCCCGAGCCGCAGCAGGTACTCGAACAGCGCGTCGCGATCCATGTCAGATGTTCTTCACGTCGGACGGGATCTCGTAGAAGGTCGGATGGCGGTAGACCTTCGAGACCATCGGTTCGAACAGGCTGTCCTTCTGTGCCGGATCCGAGGCGACGATGTCGCGCGAGGGAACGACCCACACGCTCACGCCCTCGGCCCGCCGGCAATAGACGTCGCGCGCCAGATCGACCGCCATCGCCCCGTCGATCGCGTGCAGCGAGCCGACATGGCGGTGGGCAAGCCCGTTGCGCGAACGCACGAACACCTCGTAGAGCGGCCAGTCGGCCTTGTTTTCCGTCGTCATCTCTTCACTCCGCCGCGCGTGCGGGTTGGCGTGCCGCGCGTTTGGCCGCATGGGCCGTCGCCGCATCGCGCACCCAGGCCCCCTCGTCGTGCGCCTTGCGCCTTGCGGCAAGCCGGTCGCGGTTGCACGGGCCGTCGCCGGCGACGACGCGGTTGAACTCGACCCAGTCGATCGGCCCGTGATTCCAGTGGCCGCTGCCCTCGTCGAATTTCAGTTCGGGATCGGGGAAGGTGAGGCCGAGGAAATGGCCCTGCGGCACCGTGACGTCGACGAATTTCTGGCGCAGCTCGTCGTTCGACACACGCTTGATCTTCCATGCGGCGTTCTGCGAGGAGTGGATCGAATCCTTGTCGGACGGCCCGAACATCATCAGCGAGGGCCACCACCAGCGGTCCAGTGCGGACTGCGCCATGCGCTTCTGCTCGGTCGAGCCTTGCGCCAGCTTCAGCATCAGCTCATAGCCCTGGCGCTGGTGGAAGCTTTCCTCGCGGCAGATGCGGATCATTGCGCGCGCATAGGGGCCGTACGAGCAGCGGCACAGCGGCACCTGGTTCATGATCGCCGCCCCGTCGACCAGCCAGCCGATGGCGCCGATATCGGCCCAGGTGAGCGTGGGGTAGTTGAAGATCGACGAATACTTGGCCTTGCCGGCGAGCAGCTGGCCGACCAGTTCGCCGCGCGACACGCCGAGCGTCTCGGCGGCCGAATAGAGATAGAGACCGTGCCCGCCTTCGTCCTGCACCTTGGCGAGCAGGATCATCTTGCGCCGCAGGCTGGGCGCCCGCGTGATCCAGTTGCCCTCGGGCAGCATGCCGACGATTTCGGAGTGCGCGTGCTGCGATATCTGGCGCACCAGCGTGCGCCGGTAGCCCTGCGGCATCCAGTCGTTGGGTTCGATCTTCTCTTCGCGGTCGATTCGCGCCTGGAACGCGGCGAGTGCAGCCGGATCGTCGGCGGCCTGCTTGGTGCCGTGCGCGTCGGAACGCTGGTCGAGACCTTGCGTGTACATCGCTTCGTTCCTCCCGTCGGACGCATCGAATATGTCACAGAATCTATCTTTTTGTAAGCCGATTTCGTGACATGTCGCCGGCAAAGCGCCGCCGCGAGGCGGGCGAGGCGGGCGGCAGTTTGCCCTTCGGATTCACGAGATTGGCGTCGATCCACGCCTCGGACGGTGCGCGCAGCTGCCGGTAGAGATCGCCCGCGAAGCGCCGTGCGGCACCGCCGACCCAGTCGCGCGGCAGCAGTTCGGCCGGCAGGCCCGGATCGCGCAGGGCGAGGCGCCGAAACGAATGGACCAGCCGCACGCGCCCTTCGAGTGCGGCGGCCGGTGTCGGCCCCTTGCGCACGGCGCGCGCGAGGTCCGCGAAACTGCCCATGAACTCGCGATAGCCGCGGCCCAGCGCGTCGAGGTCCCAGCCCTGCCGGACCAGCGCGTGCGCCGCATCGGCCCGCGTGCCCGGCCCTTCGACAAGCAGCGGCCGCAGGGGCGGTTCGAGATCGGCGAGCAGCGAGGCGAGTGCCGCATGGTCGGGGCAGGGATGCAGCAGCGTCTGCGGGCCGATCGCCCCGAAGCCCAGCCACGAGAGCGGCCGGCGCACGGCGTCGCGGTGCCGCGCGTCGAGCTCGGGCAGCAGCGCCACGCACCATCTGCCGTCCCACCGGCCGGCCGCGGCGGCGTAGATGCGCGCCTCCGCCTCGCGCGTGCGGTTGAGCCCGGATTTCGACAGCGCATAGAAAGCGCTTCGCCCGATGCGCGTCGAGACGAGCCAGTCCTCGGCGACCAGCCGCGAAAGTGCGGTACGGGCCTGGCTGTCGTTGATGCCGAGAGGGGCAAGGATGCGGGCGAGCCCGGCATAGGCGACCTCGCCGCCGCGCGGCGCGACGACATCGCCGAAGATCGTGACGATCAGGGAGCCCGCCCGGATCGGGCCTTGTCTGGTGCGCGCCGGCTTCATGCGCCAAAGATTAGTCGAGTGCGGTGCCCGGCGCGAGGGGCCGGTACGGGCCGCCCGTCCCGAATGCGGGAAATCCTAGGACGCGTCGGCGCGCGCGTGGCCGATCTTGAAATCATTGCGGCCGGTGCGGTCGCTGCCCGACAGCAGCCACAGCGGGCGCGTGGCGAAATCGACGCGGTAGCCGCTGGCAGACCCGGTCTTGATCAGCGACCGGTCGAACAGCGACGTGCCCGGCATGTAGCGGATCGCCACGCCCGCGCGCCGCTTGGGCGAACGGTTCGGGTTCGAGCCGTGGATCAGGTAGACGTCGTGCATCGACATCTGGCCGGGCTCCAGCTCGATGTCGGCGGCGGCATCCTCGTCGAACGAGCCGGGAATGGCGCGCTGGTTCAGCACGAGGTCGGTGCGGTCCTCGCGCATGTGGTCGAGCAGCTCGCGCGCCCGGTGCGAACCCGGGATCACGCGCAGGCAGCCGTTCCCGATCTTCGATTCGTCGAGGGCGATCCACACCGTGCAGGTCGCCAGCGGCCGGATCGGCCAGTAGTGCCCGTCCTGGTGCCACGGCACTTCCATGCCGTCGCCGCCCGGCTTGCAGAAGATCTGGCAGCCCCACAGGATCACGTCGGGCCCGATCAGCTGGGCGGCCGCCGCGACGATCGCGGGATCGCGCGCGAGTTCGAGAAAATCGACGCTGCCGCGGATGCCCTCGGCGTTCTTTCCTTCCAGATGCGCGCTTACCAGCCGCTCGGGCCGCACGCCCGGATTGTCGGCGATGATCCGGTCGAGCGTGCCGCGCAGGGCCGCGACGCGTGCCGGTGCCAGGCGCAGCGACGGGACGACGTAGCCGTCCTGCCGGTAGCGGGCGATTT
>CAYQDN010000077.1:0-14413 GCA_964416335.1 uncultured Azospirillum sp. | reverse complement strand
GCGCGCGAGCGCAAATGCTCGACCAGCTTCATCCAGCGCCATCTGCAGATCGGCTACAACCGCGCGGCGCGCATCGTCGAGCGGATGGAGTCCGAAGGCGTGGTCGGCTCGGCCAACCATGTCGGCAAACGCGAAGTGCTGGCACCCAAGGGCGACTATTCCAATTGAGCGTCGGGCGAATTGAAACGGGCTGACGGCGCGCGGCGGTTGGGCTAAGTTCGGCTTGTCCGGGCGACGGCGAATGCCGCGCCCGTAATCCCCCCCGAGGAGACCGCCCTTCGATGCTATCCCGTCGCCATTTCGTCGCCGCCGCCGGTGCCGCCGCCCTGCTGCCGGGAGCCGTGCAGGCACAGGGCTTCCCCAGCCGTCCGATCCGCTTCGTCGTGCCGTTCCCGCCGGGCGGTTCGCTCGACGTGTCGGCGCGCGCGGTCGCCGACCGCATGACGGTGCTGCTCGGCCAGCCCGTCGTCGTCGAGAACCGCCCCGGTGCGGGCGGCAATGTCGGTGTGGATCTCGTCGCCAAATCCGCCCCCGACGGGCACACGATCGTCATGGGGGCGCTGTCCACCCACGCGGTCAACCCGCATCTCTACGCCAAGATGCCGTTCGATCCGCTGAAGGACACGGTCGCGATCACGCAGATCGGCGACGTGCCCAACATCCTCGTCATCGGCCCGTCGGTGAAGGCCAACACCGTCGCCGAGCTCGTCGCCCTCATCAAGGCGAATCCCAAGGGTTTCAACTACGGCTCGGGCGGCAACGGCAGCGGCGGGCATCTGGCCGGCGCCCTGTTCGCCGACCGCATCGGCGTGGCGATCGAGCACATCCCCTATCAGGGCGGTGCCCCGCAGCTCAATGCACTTCTGTCGGGCGAGACGCAGATGACGTTCGACAATCTCGCCAACGCCTATCCGCAGATCGAGGCGGGCAAGCTCAAGCCGCTGGCGGTGACCACGCCCAGGCGCAACGCCCAGGTCCCCAACGTGCCGACGATGGCCGAGGCCGGCATTCCCGGCTTCGACATCAGCACGTGGTTCGGCATCTTCGCCCCCGCCGGCACGCCGCCCGACATCGTGCAGAAGCTTGCCGACGCGAGTATTGCGGCCCTCAAGGAGCCCGCGACGGTCGAGCGGCTGGCGCGCCTGGCGGTGGTGCCCGTGGGCAACACGCCGGCCGAGTTCACGGCCTTCGTGCGCGCCGAGCACGAGAAATACCGCGAGATCGTGCGGCTTTCGGGCGCAAGGATCGACTGAGTGGGAAGCCGCCTGCTGCGGGCCGAGACGCTTGCGGGCGGTCTCTTCGTCTTGTGCGGTGCCCTGGCCGTCGCACTCGCGTGGGACTATCCGATGGGCGACATGCGCCGCATGGGGCCGGGCTGGGTCCCGAGCGCGCTCGGCTGGGCGCTGGTCGTGCTCGGCGGCGGTATCGGTGCCGCCGGGTTCTTCGCGCGCGCGGGTGCCGCGATGCCCGAGCGCGACACGCGGCCGCTGACGTGGCTGCTGCTCGGCGTGGCTGCGTTCGCACTTCTCCTCGAACATTTCGGCCTCGTCGCGGCGATCTTCGCTTGCGTGGGCGTGGCGCGCCTTGCCGAGCGGCCCTATAGGCCGGTCGAGACGCTCGCCCTCGCCGCGTTCCTTGCCGCACTCGGGGCGGGGATCTTCGTGCTCGGTCTCGGCCTGCCGATCCCGCTGTTCGGACGATGACCGATCTTTTCGATCCGCTGCTGCTCGGCTTCGGCGTGGCGCTTTCGCCGGCCAATCTCTTCTGGTGCCTGGTCGGCGCGCTGCTGGGCACGCTGATCGGCGTGCTGCCGGGCATCGGCCCGGTCGCGACGATCGCGATGCTGCTGCCGATCACCTTCACGCTGCAGCCGGTGGGGGCCCTCATCATGCTCGCGGGCATCTATTACGGTGCCCAGTATGGCGGCTCGACGACGGCGATCCTCGTCAACATGCCCGGCGAATCCTCGTCGGTCGTCACGTGCCTCGACGGGCACGCGATGGCGCGGCGCGGGCGCGCGGGCTCGGCGCTTGCCATCGCCGCCCTCGGCTCGTTCTTCGCGGGCTGCTTTTCCACGCTCGTCGTCGCGGTCGCGAGCCCCGTCATGGTGCGCTTCGCCCAGCTCTTCCAGGCGCCCGAGTATTTCTCGCTGATGGCCTTCGGCCTCGTCGCGGCGATCGTGCTGGCGCACGGCTCGGTCGCCAAGGCGGTGGCGATGACGTTCCTGGGGCTCGTCCTCGGCCTCGTCGGCACCGACGTCAATTCCGGCCACCAGCGTTTCACCTTCGGCGTGCCCGAGCTTTCCGACGGGATCGGCTTCGTGCCGCTGGCGATGGGCCTGTTCGCGATCGCCGAGATCGCCGTGCAGCTCGAGCGGCATTTCGTGCGCGGCGAGAGTGCGAAGATCGAAAGCCTGTGGCCGACGCGCGAAGAATTCCGCGAGGCGATCCCCGCGGCGATCCGCGGCACGCTGATCGGGTCGGTCCTCGGCGTGCTGCCCGGCGGCGGCGCGCTGCTGTCGAGTTTCGCGGCCTATACGATCGAAAAGAAGTTCGCGCGCGACCCTTCGCGCTTCGGCAAGGGGGCGGTCGCGGGCGTGGCGGCCCCGGAATCGGCGAACAACGCAGGTGCCCAGACCTCGTTCATCCCGATGCTGACGCTCGGGATCCCCCCCAACGCGGTGATGGCCCTGATGATCGGCGCCATGTCGATCCACGGGATCGTGCCGGGCCCGCAGGTGATGACGCGCGAGCCCGAACTGTTCTGGGGCCTGATCGCCAGCATGTGGATCGGCAACCTGATGCTGGTCGTCATCAACCTGCCGCTGATCGGCCTGTGGGTGAGCCTGCTGCGCGTCCCCTACCGGCTGCTCTATCCGGCGATCCTCGTGTTCTGCTGCATCGGCGTCTACGGGCTCAACAACTCGTCGTTCGAGGTCGGGCTGACGCTGCTCTTCGGCGCACTGGGCTACGCGTTCGTCAAGCTCGGCTGCGAACCCGCCCCGCTGCTGCTCGGCTTCATCCTCGGACCGATGATGGAGGAGAATCTCCGCCGCGCGATGCGCCTGTCGCGCGGCGACCCGTCGATCTTCGTCGAGCGGCCGATCAGCCTTGCCCTGCTGGTGCTGGCCGTGGCGCTGCTCGTCGCGGTCCTCGCACCTTCGGTGCGCAAGGCGCGCGACGAGGCCTTCGTCGAATAGGCGTTCAGGCGCGCTGCGGCGTCATCTTGTCGATGACCTTGAAGTGCTTGCGCGCATGATCGACGATCTCGCCGTCGGTCGGGTGGTCGGCATTCTCGACCGCCATGACCTTCTTCGAGATCTGCGGGTTGTACGCCGCAAGGTGCTTGGCGAACGCGGTCTTGGTGTGGCCGGGCCCGGTCACGAGGATTTCCTGGACGTCCTTCAGCCCGGCCGCGACGGCGGCGAAATACCTGGGGTCCTCGGCGGCATGGCCCGCCCCGATCGCACCGGCCTTGTGGTGGATATGCTCGCCGGCATGGGCCGAATGGATCGTCTTGCCCTCGAAGGCGTGCGCGTCGAAATGGAAGATCCTGGCGCTCGCGTGGTCGAGCCAGACGACGGCGTGGAAATGGTTCATGGCGGCCTGTTCCTTGTGCGGGAGTTGCTTGGGCGATCTTATCCCATTTCCGGCGGCATTCCGGATTGCGCTGGATCAAACGGGTTTGAAGCCGGACCGGCCGGCATGCTAGGGCTTGCACGACATGAAGAATCCCCCCGTGATCGGCGTTTCGGCCTGCCTGCAGCCGGGCCCGCGTTCCCTCCAGCACATCGTCCGCATCCAGTATGTCGATGCCGTGCTCGACGGGCTGGGCGGCGTGCCGCTGCTGCTGCCCGCGGTGGGCGCGCGCCAGAACGCCGAAGCCGTCCTCGACCGGCTCGACGGGCTGCTGCTGACGGGCAGCCCCTCCAATGTCGAGCCGTCGCTCTATGGCGCGGCCGGCCGGCCCGAGACGCTGCACGATCCCGCGCGCGACGCCACGACCCTGCCGCTGATCCGCGCGGCCCTTGCGCGCGGCCTGCCGGTCCTCGCCCTCTGCCGCGGGCATCAGGAACTCAACGTGGCGCTGGGCGGCAGCCTCCACCAGCATGTCGAGGAACTGCCCGGCCGCATCGAGCATCAGGCGTCGAGCACGGGCACGATGGACGAGCGCTACGCCCAGCGCCACTGGGTGAATCTGGCACCGGGCGGGCTCCTGCGCACGCTCGCGGGCGCCGAGCGCGCCTGGGTCAATTCGCTGCACAACCAGGCGATCGACCGGCTGGCCGACGGGCTCGTCGTCGAGGCGACGCACGAGGACGGCACGATCGAGGCGGTGCGCTGGACGAAGGGGCCGGGCTTCGCGCTCGGCGTGCAGTGGCATCCCGAATGGCACGTGCGCAGCGACGAATTCGCGCGCTCGATCTTCCGCAGCTTTGCCCAGGCAATCGAGAGTTAGGACGACGATGACCCAAGCCGCCCCGTATTTCGACACCGATCCGCTGCCCAAGGCGCCGCGCGGTGCCTTGCGCCTCGTCACGTGGAACATCAATTCGGTGCGCCTGCGCCTGCCGTTGATCGAGAAGCTCGTCGGTCTCGCCCGGCCCGACGTGCTGTGCCTGCAGGAAACCAAGTGCCCGGACGAGGCGTTCCCGGGCGAGGCGCTGAAGGCGCTGGGCTTCGCCCATCAGGCTTTCCACGGCATGAAGAGCTACAACGGCGTTGCCGTGCTGAGCCGCGTCCCGCTCGCCAAACCCGCCCCGCAGCACCATTGCGGGAACGAGGATTGCCGGCACCTGCGCGTCGAGCTGCCCGGCGGGATCGAGCTCAACGACGTCTACATTCCCGCCGGCGGCGACGAGCCGGACCCGGTGGCCAATCCGAAATTCCGCCACAAGCTCGATTTCGTCGCCTCGCAGACCGCGATGTGGCGCAAGCGCAAGAAGGGCCAACCGGCGATCCTCGTGGGCGACCTCAACATCGCGCCCTTCGAGGCCGACGTGTGGAGCCACAAGCAGCTGCTCGACGTCGTCAGCCACACGCCGGTCGAGGTCGAGGGGCTGGCGAAGATGCGCGCGTCGCACGACTGGGTCGACGTCGCGCGCCAGCGATATCCCGAGCCGCAGCGGCTCTATACGTGGTGGAGCTACCGCAACTCCGACTGGCGCAAGTCCGACCGCGGGCGGCGTCTCGACCATGTCTGGGTGACGCCCGACCTCGCCGGCAAGGTCAAGGGCTTCCACATCCTGCGCGGGGCGCGCGACTGGACGCAGCCCTCCGACCACGTGCCCGTCGCGGTCGATCTGGCGCTCTAGCTTTTCCCGGCGACGGCCTGGCGCAGCTGCTGGTTCGTGTTGACGATGCGGCGCGCCAGTTCGCGCATGATCTCGATCGCCATGCTCGGGAACTCGTTCATCAGGCCGAGGAAGTCGTTCTTCTCGATCTTCAGGCAGACCAGCGGCGATTCGACCGCCGCCGTCACGTGCGCGGTGCGCGGCACGTCGCACAGGATCGCGATCTCGCCGAGGATCTCGTTGCGGCCCATGCGGGCGATGTCGATGCGGCCCTTGGGCGTGTCGAGCGAGATGACCGCCTCGCCTTCGAGCACGATATAGGCGGCATCGCCCGCGTCGCCCTGCTGGAACACGGGATGGCCCGGCTCGAAGGTCAGGCGCTGGCTCATGAAGGCGAGCAGCTTGAGCTTCGCCGGATCGAGATTGGCGAAGAGCGGGATGCGCTTGAGCGCTTCGGTTTCTTCCTTGAGCGACATCGGCCTCTTCCTTCGCTGCTACTCGGCGGCGAGCATTTCCTTGAGCATTCCCTCGCGGGCCTTCAGGTCCTCGACCGGCCCGTCCTGGATCAGGCGGCCTTCGGCAAAGACGAGGGCGCGCGCGAAATGGGGGACGGCGGCGGCATCCTGCGTGGCCCAGACAAGCGTAGTGCCGCGCGAGGCGGCGAGCACGGCGTCGAGCACGCGCGCCTGCGCCGAACGGTCGAGGGCGGCGATCGCGTCGTTCATCACCAGCAGGTCGGGCCGCTTGGCCAGCGCCCGCGCGATCGCCAGCTTCTGGCGCTGCGGGGCCGAGAGGCGCGCACCGGCGACACCGGTCTGGAAATCGAGGCCGATCTCGAACACGCGTTCGCGCAGCGCCAGCGTGTCGAGCACCTCGCGGATCGACTGGCCGACCGTCGCCTGCGCCTTGGCCTGGCCGTAGGCGACGCGGCCGAACAGGATGTTGTCCTGGATCGACGCGGCGGCGTTGTAGCGCTCGGGGTCGAAGAACGCGATCTTGGCGCGCGCCGCTGCCGGCAGCCCCGCCTGCAGCGCCTTGCGGGTCGCAAGGGCCCGGGCCTTGAATTCCTTGTCGATCAGGCCGAGGCGGTGGCGCGCATCGACGAGCTTGAGCGGCAGGCTCAGCAGCCGCGCGCGGTCGTCGGCATCCATGCCGGGCAGCGTGCCGTCAGGCAGCGGCACCGTGCGCGACAGGATCGCCTGGTAGACCGGCAGGTCGTCGGCGGCGATGAAGCTGAAGCGGTCGAAGAATTCGTGGCCCGCCGGCAGGCCGGCGAACAGCTCGATCATCGTCTCGGCGAGGTTGCGGCCCATCGCGACGAGCTCGGTGTCGAGCGCGTTGGCGCGCAGCACCGCGAGGAAATCGGGCTGCGTGGAAAGCGCGTCGCCGTCGAAGCTGGGGTCGAGCGGCGTGCCGAACAGCAGGTTCTCGCCCAGCGTGGCGTTGTCGTTGTAGCGGTCGGGATCGAACGTCTCGACGAGGCCCTTCAGGGCCGGATCCGCCTGGGCGCCCGACAGGCGCTGGCGGAAGGCCGCGCGCGCGGCGAGGATCGCCTCGGCGACCGATTTCTTCTTCTTGGGATCGATGCGCCCGCGCAGGCCGAGCTGGAACACGTCCTCGGCAAGATCGACGCGCGTCAGCAGCTCGGCCGCCACGCGGTCGAAATCGGCGGCATCCTTGGCGCCGGCCTGCGCGTAGTCGACCCACTGCGCCTCGATGTCGAGCGCGAGGTTGCCGGATTTCTCGGCCTCGACCAGCATCGCGCGGCGTGCGGCATCCTCGGTCGGCGACAGCACGCGCTGGCGCAGGCCGTAGAGCAGGTTCTCGCGCACGCTGGCCGAGAAGATGTAGGCGTTCGGGCCGACATAGCCCATGCGCACGCCCAGATCGGCGTCCGCGATCGCGGCCAGATCGACGCCGCCGATCCGGATGCTGCCGCCGGTCGGCAGATAGAGGCGTGCCAGCGTCATCGCGATCGCTTCGCGCCCGCCCGCCGGCGGGCCGACGACGGCGATATGCTCGCCCGGCGAAACCGCGAAGGTCACGCCTTCGAGCAGCTTGGTCTGCGCGTCCTCCTGCACGGTCAGCGCCGTCACCGCCATCGGCCCGTCGAGGCGGGGGGCTTCGGCGTTGGCGGGCGCATGCAGGCCTTCGGGCAGCATGTTCTCGGGCTGGAACTGCTCGATCACCTGCTCGTATTTCTGCTGCGCGTCCTGGGCCTGCTGGTAATAGTCCAGCAGCTCCTTCCACGGGGCCGTCATGTCCTTGTGCGCGGCGAGGGCCGCCACCAGGGCGCCCAGCGTCAGGCTGCCCTGGATCACGAGATAGCCGCCGATCCCGTAGAACAGCAGGGGCGCGCACTGGTTGAGCGTGTTGTTGATGAACTTCACCAGCGACTTGCGCTGGTAGATGTCGAAGCGGATGCGGTAGACGAGGCCGAAGCGCTCGGTATAGTCGGCGCGCTCCCACGCGGCCGTGCCCAGCGTACGCACTTCCTGGATGCCGCCGACCGTCTCGCCGATGCGCTCGGAGATCTTGCGCACGGCCTTGACGCGTTCCTTGCCCAGCGCCTTCACGCGCTTCTGCAGCTTGGGCACGATGTAGGCCTGCAGCGGGAACAGCGAGATGGCCGCAAGTCCCATCAGCGGATTCTGCACGAACAGGAAGATCGCGATCGTCAGCAGCATGCCGAACTGCATCAGCGGCTGGACGAACGCGTCGCCCATGAAGCCGCCGATCTGCTCGACCTCGGCGGTCAGCATCGGGATCAGCTCGCCCGACGAGGTCTTGCGGAAATGCGGGACCGGGAAGCGCAGGATGCGCGCCATCAGCTGGAAGCGCAGCCGGCGCAGCAGCCGCTCGCCGAGCTTGCCCTTGAGCGAGTTGACGTACTGCTTGAGGGCCCCGTTGATCAGGATCGCCACGAAGAACAGCAGGCACAGCCACATCAGGTAGCCGAGCTGGTCGGCGCTGAACCAGCCGAGGCCGGCGATATCCACGGGGAACTTCACGTTCTTGCCCTGGATGCCCTGGTTCATGATGTTCTTGGGCAGGTCGAGCGTGATGTAATAGAAAAGCTGCGCCGCGGCGACGAGGCCGCAGATCGTCAGCGTGTCCTTGATCGAGAACCGGATCACGTACCGGAAGATCGACCGGTCGAGCCCGTTGTCCGCCCCAGACGCCACTTCGCCGATTTCCCCCGCTGCCGCATGCCGTTCGGATTCGCGGCCGAGAGTAGCTGCCCGTCCGATGGGCGGGCAAGCCGTCCGGTCCCGGTGCAATTTGCGGAATTCGCTTAAAAAATACGCATAGTCCGTCAATCCCTAGGGGCTGGGATCATTCACTTATCTATTGATTGATCTGATGTTTTCCCCCATTTCAAACGCCACTTGGCTTGGCCCCCCAAGTCCCCCTAGTGTTCGTCGGGAATCAGGGGGCTGAACAAGCCGCTAAAACGGAGTCCGGTGGTGGAAATCGGGGGTCGCAACGGCGCCAAGCGGGCGCTCCGCACCGACCGGCGTGTGCTGATCTACAGCCACGACACGATGGGTCTCGGGCATCTGCGGCGCTGCCGCACGATCGCGCATGCGCTGGTCGAGGCGGACAAGGACGTCTCGGTCCTGATCCTGTCGGGCTCGCCGATCATCGGCTCGTTCGATTTCAAGGCGCGCGTCGATTTCGTGCGCATTCCCGGCGTCATCAAGCTGCGCAACGGCGAGTACACGTCGCTCAACCTGCATATCGACATCGCGCAGACGCTGGCGATCCGCGCCTCGATCATCCGCCACACGGCCGAGGCGTTCGACCCGGACCTGTTCATCGTCGACAAGGAGCCGCTGGGCCTGCGCGGCGAGGTCGCCGAGACGCTGCATTTCCTCAAGCGGCGCGGCGTGCCGCTGGTGCTCGGCCTGCGCGACGTGATGGACGATCCGGCCCTGCTGGAGCCCGAATGGCGGCGCAAGAAGGCGCTGCCGGCCTTGCGCGAACTCTACGACGACATCTGGGTCTACGGCCTGCCGCAGATCTGCGATCCGCTCGCCGGCCTCGCGATCCCGGCCTCGGTGCGCAAGAAGATCAGCTACACCGGCTATCTCAAGCGCGTGATCCCGCAGGGCAACCCGCGCTCGACCGTCGAGCACGCGCAGGCGCGCGAGCAGCCCTACGTGCTGGTGACGACCGGCGGCGGCGGCGACGGCGACGCGCTGATCGACTGGGTCTTGCGCGCCTACGAGAGCGACGCGGCCCTGCCGCACCGCGCGCTGCTGGTGCTCGGGCCGTTCATGCAGTCCGAGAAGCAGTCGGAATTCATCGAGCGGGCCGCACGCCTCGGGCGCCGGGTCGAGGCGATCACGTTCGACGCCCATCTCGAGCAGCTGATCACGCGCGCGGCGGGCGTCGTGGCGATGGGCGGCTACAACACGTTCTGCGAGATCCTGTCCTTCGACAAGCCGGCGGTCATCGTGCCGCGCATCGCCCCGCGCCTCGAGCAGTTCATCCGCGCCGAGCGCGCCGAAAGCGTGGGCCTGACGCGCATGCTGCCCGACGACGGCGTGCGCGACACGGGCAAGATGGTCGAAGCCCTGCAGAATCTCGCCGACCAGAGCCCGCCTTCGGCGGCGGTGATTCCGGGCCTGCTCGACGGGCTGGAGAATGTCGAGCGCCTGATGGCGCGCTGGCTGCCGCGCCAGCCGGTTCCGGCACCGGTTCCCAAGCGCGTCCTGACGCGCTAGGCTATTTCGACATCTTCCCGATCGTCGCGGTCGTGCTCTGGCCGGCTGACCGGCTTTCAAGAACCCATCGTGCATCTAGGCGCGGCAATTCATACATAGATTTGTATGGGTTTACGGACACAGCCAATCGACCTATAGACCGAGATCTATTTTCGGCGAGGCAAGATTGGAGTTCCGGCTGTGCTGGTTGTGTCGAATGAGCACCGCTTCTGCCAGAGCGTTAGCGAGCATGAAGATTCATGAAAATAGATCGTGATACGCTTGCGTTCGCTATTGGGGCGCTCGCTCAGAATTATGTCGCCGGATCGACAATCGTCGCTCTTGCGTGGACAATTCTGGAGGTCAGCGGAACCTACGAGTCGGTTGGCATTGTCTTTCTGGTCGGGAATCTCACCAACCTGCTGATCGGACCGTTTGTCGGCGTACTGATCGATCGCTTCGAAAGACGCTCTGCGTTTCTCTTGGGCGCATGTCTCTCGGGGACAGCGCTCGCTCTTCCGATTCTCGGCCCGCCGAACCCGGCCGTATTCTATGTCGTCGCGCTTCTATGCAGCATCGGTGGCGGCGCGCAGGGCCCCGCCCTCGAATCGCTTCTCCAACGGATCACGCCAGCGGAAAATCTGCCCCAGTTTGCCGCAGCTAGAAATCTGCTTCGACAATTGGGACTTGTCGGAGGTGCCGGGATTTCAGGCATCGCAATAGCCGCAAGTGGCCCGCAATTCGTATTCGGTATTGCCATCGTTATTTCGATTCTGGGCGGAGTCGTGGTTCGGCTTGGATTGCCACCACACCGGCCCACGCCTAAGGGGCGGCAACCCTATTTCTCGTCGTTGTTCGACGGCATTGCGCTCCTACGGCGGCGCGACATCTTCCTGACGGGAGCCGTGATCGTCGCGAGCTGGTCGGCAGGGCAGGTTGTGAATGCGAGCCTTGCAGGATTCGTCAAGCAACTCGGCTTCGACTCGGCCGCCTATGGCATTGGTGATGCACTTTGGTCGGTCGGCGCGTTTACGACGGCTCTGTGGCTCGCGCATCGATTCCGACAGGCAAAACCGCCGGGGATATCAAGCATCACCGGTCTCGGCGGTCTCGGCTTGGCGACAATCGCGCTATCGTACGCGTCGGAATCGATCGGGATATTCATCTCGTGCGCGATTCTAGGAGTCTTCTTCTCGATCGCGAAGGTCATTTCCGACAGCCAGTTCATTGTGATCTGCGAGAACGATGTTCTCGGCCGGGTTCGATCCAATCTGAATGCGCTATCCGGGGGTGTCGGCGTGATCGTGTATATTGCGCCAACGCTATTCTCGCTGCCCGCCGACCTGATGCTGCGTATATGGGGCATCATATTGCTATGCGCATTTGCGGCGCTGACGCTTGCGAAGCGCGTGTGTAGCCAATCGTCCTGACGCGCTAGCGCGTCGACTTGGCGATGATCGACGTCGTGCTCTGGCCGGCGACGAGCTTGGCGAGCACGACGCGCCCGCCCCAGCTTTCCACTTCCTTGGCGCCCACGACCTTGTCCTTGGTGTAGTCCGCGCCCTTGACGAGGATCTCGGGCTTCAGCGCCGAGATCACGTTCATCGGCGTGTCCTCGGCGAAGATCACGACCAGATCGACATGGCCGAGCGAGCCCAGCACCGAGGCGCGCGCCGCCTCGCCCTGCACGGGCCGCGTCGGGCCCTTGAGGCGCTTGACCGACGCGTCGGAATTGAGGCCGACGACCAGCCGGTCGCACGCCGCGCGCGCCTGGCCGACGAGCGAGACATGGCCCGGATGCAGGAGGTCGAACACGCCGTTGGTGAAGCCGATCTTCAGGCCCTGGCGGCGCCAGCGGCCGACCTCGTCGATCGCCTGTTCGAGCGTGACGACCTTGTGCTCGCCCGTGGCGATGTCGTCGTGGCGCAGGGCCCGCAGCAGGTCGGCCGAATAGGCGACGGCCGTGCCCACCTTGGCGACGACGACGCTGGCGGCGACCGAGGCAAGCCGTGCCGCCTGTTCGAGCGTCAGGCCGCCGGCAAGGGCCGTGGCCAGCGTGGCGACGACCGTGTCGCCGGCCCCCGAAACGTCGAAGACCTCGCGCGCCAGGGCGGGCAGGTGCAGCGCCTTGCCCTTGGCGGGCACGACGCTCATCCCGTCGGCCCCGCGCGTGACGACGATCGCCTGCGCCTCGGTGATCTTGAGAAGCTTCTTGGCGGCCCGTTCGACCCCGTGGTCGTCGTCGGCCGGCATCTGGGCTGCATCGGCGAGTTCGCGCTGGTTGGGCGTCAGGATCGTCGCCCCCTTGTAGCGCGCATAGTCGCGCCCCTTGGGATCGACGATGACGATGCGCTTGGCGGCCTTGGCCGCGTGGATGATCGTGGCGATTTCGCGCGGGATCAGCAGGCCCTTGGCATAATCCGAGATCGCGACGACGGCGCAATCCTTCATCGCCTGGCAGACCAGCCGGGCGGAATCCTCGGCGATCGGGTCGGCGACCGGCTCGTCGGTCTCGCGGTCGGCGCGCAGCAGCTGCTGGTGGCCGACGACATAGCGCGTCTTGATCGTCGTGGCGCGGCTGCGCTCGACCAGCAGGTGCGGCTCGACGCCTTCGAGCTCGCCCACCAGGCCCATCACCTCGCGTCCGGCCTGGTCCTGGCCGACGACCGACACGAACTCGACGTTGCCGCCGAGCCCGACGATGTTGCGCACGACGTTGCCGGCACCGCCGAGCATCGATTCCTCGCGCTCGATGCGCACGACCGGGATCGGCGCTTCGGGCGAGATGCGGTCGGCCGAGCCGTAGACGAAACGGTCGAGCATCAGGTCGCCCACGCACACGACGCGCGCGCCCTTCAGCTTGGGCACCAGGGCCGCGAGATCGGCGTAGATCGTCATGCTTCGAACGGATCCGGGCCGTCGGCGATGCCGAGTGCCAGCTCCAGCCCGCCGCACAGCATCTGGCCGAGCGTGATGTGCATCTCCTGGATGCGCGCGGTCGTGTTCGACGGCACGATCAGGCAGATCTCGGCGAGATCCTTGGCCTTGCCGCCGGACTTGCCGGTGAGGCAGGCGACCGCGATGCCCATCTTCTTGGCGACCTTGAAGGCCTCGAGCACGTTGGGCGATTCGCCCGACGTCGTGATGCCCACGACCATGTCGCCCGGCTTGCCCAGCGCTTCGATCTGGCGCGAGAACGCGCGGTGGAAGCCGATGTCGTTGGGGATGGCGGTGAGTGCGGAGGTATCGGTCGTCAGCGCCAGTGCCGCGAGTGCCGGGCGGTTCTTGACGTAGCGCACCGTCAGCTCGGTCGCGAGATGCTGGGCGTCGGACGCCGAGCCGCCATTGCCGAAGAACATGATCTTGCCGCCGCTGCGGATCGTCGCGATCGCCTGTGCCAGCAGCTTCGCGAATTCCTTCTTCATCGCGCGGTGCGTGGCTTCGGCGACCGCGCGGTGCTCGACGAACTCGGACTCGAAGAAACTGTCGGTGTCGAACTGTCTGGTCATCGATTTCCCCGCATCGCCGCGTCGTGCAGGATCGTCTCGAATCGCGCGGCGATGGCGGCAATATCGAAGGTCTTTGCCGCGTAGTCCAGCGCCTTGGCACCCATCGCGGCGCCCAGCGTGGGGTCACCGGCAAGCCGGGCGGCGGCGGCAAGGAAGCCCGCCCGGTCGCCCGGATCGGCGGCAAGGCCGGCACCGGCACGCGTGACGATCCGGGCCGCGAGATTGGCGGGCGGCACGGCCAGCAGCAGCGGCCGGCCGGCGCACAGATAGGTGAGCACCTTGGACGGCACCGAGAAGATGCCGGCATCGGGTTCGAGCACGGCGACGAGGATGTCGGCACTCGCCAGCACCTCGCCCATCCGGGCAAAGGGCTGGAAAGGCAGGACGCGCAGGTTTGCGGCGACCGTCCCGTTGGCGCGCAGCCAGTCGGCCCCGCGCCCTTCGGAATTGACGACGACGATGCTGCCGGGATTTGCGCTGGCGAGATCGAGCAGCAGGCTCGGATCGTGCTTGAGGCCCAGCGTGCCCGAATAGAGGAAGACGTGCTTGTCCGTGAGGCCGTGTTCGCGCGCCCACGCGTTGTCGCGCGGCGCGATGGCGAGATCCTCGCGCGCGGCCCAGTTCTCGATCACATGGGTGCATGCGGGATCGACTCCCCACGCGGCGAGCATCGGTTCGAAATCGGCGGTGATCGCCACGACGGCGTCGGATGCGCGCAGCAAGCGCTTCTCGCGCCATTCGTAGGCCATGCCGACGAGCGTGCCGGGCAACGACAGTTTCTGGCCGAGGATGCGGCGCATCGCGATCCCGACGATGTCCTGCAGCCAGTAGACGAAGGCGGCATTCGCGTCGCGTGCCCCGCGCAAGGTGCCGGCCTGCACGTCGATGGGCGCGTTGCCGGC
>CAYQDN010000076.1:0-14709 GCA_964416335.1 uncultured Azospirillum sp. | reverse complement strand
ATGCCCGGGACAAGCCCGGGCATGACGGCTGAAGCTGGATCAAATCAGAACCTTCTCAGCAGCCGTTCCAGATCGTCGTGCGCGAGCGTTCGCCGAGGCGGCGGAAATTGACATTCGACGCAAATATGTTATATATTCCGGCTCATCGGAATAATTTTTGGTCAAAGCCATGCCCATGGAAATGTTGAAACCGGCCGAGGCTGCGATTGTGGCGCATATCGACATTCGCGACGTCAATCGGGTCATCGACGAGCGGATTTTCCCCCGCGAGTTCGTCGCGACTGAACCGCGAGGCTTTTCGGTGGCCGCATGCGTGTTCGCGTCGTTCTATTTTTCGAGCGCGAGTTCGTTGACGGCAGAAAGGCGGCTGTCTGCCATCCGGGAAGTCGGGGCCCGATTGGGGAATCTGCGCGGCCTGACCTTCGAGACGCTGTCGCGCGAGGAATGCATTGTTCGCGATGGATTCCTGACGATCGATCTGGCGCCCTTTGCCAAGAGCACCGTCGAGCGCAACGCGCGCCTGATCGCCGCCAGAGAAATGGTCGTCCACGATCGCGAAATCCTCGGCGGTGCACCGATCATCCGCGGTACGCGCATCCCGGTCCACGACGTCGCCGCATCGGTCGCGAAGGGCGTGCCGATGGCGCGCATCCTCGCCGCCTACCCGTTGCTGGATGCCGAGAAGGTCGGGCTTGCGGCGATCTATGCCAGTGCCTATCCCGTGCGGGGCCGTCCGCGCCTGCGCGACAGGCTTCCCGTCGGCGCAAAGATCGTCTCGGAAGGTCGGGTCCCGCGTCGCCGACCTGCATGATGAAATTTCTGATCGACGAGTGCCTGAGCCCGGAACTCGCCAAACGCGCCATCGCCAGAGGATACGGGCAATCTTCGCACGTCGTTTGGTTGGGCTGGCAGGGCAAGAAGGACTGGGAGCTGAAACAGTTGATCGTCGATCACGACTGGACATTCGTGACGGCAAATTCGATCGACTTTCGCGGTCCCGCCGACGCACCGGGCAAGAAAGGGCAGTATGCCGACATTGCTCTTCATGCGGGCTTGGTTTGCCTCAACGCACCCGACGGAATGGATATCGACGCGCAGACCGACCTCTTCGATGCCGCTCTCGACCAACTTGCCGCCGATGGGGACCTTGTGAACCGGGTTCTCGAAATGACGCTGGCGGGCGACGAAATCGACTGTGTCCGCTACGAGCTCCCTGCCGATACGGCGTGACCCGCCGACCCTCCCCATTGGGCTCGGGCATGACGATCTAGATCAGAACCTTCTCAGCAGCCGTTCCAGATAGTCGCGCTCGATCGTCGTGCGCGAGCGTTCGCCGAGGCGGCGGATCAGCTCGTCGAGGATTTCCTGCGAGCGCAGCAGCTGGCCTTCGCCGATGCCCGGGATGCGCTGGCCGAGATCGGTCATCGCCGAGCCGTCGCCTTCGGGCGGGCGGCCCAGCGGGTCGCGCTGGTCCTGCTGGCTCTGGTCGTTGAACGCCTCGTCGGCGGCCCCTTCGCCCTGCTGGGCCTGGCCGAAGCGCTGCATCATCTGGCGCATCGCCTCGCGCGCACCCGCGCGCAGCTGGTCGAGCGCGTCCATCTGCGGGCGCAGCGCGCGGCCGGGGGCGCCGCGGCGCAGCTGCTCGCCCGAATCGCGCATCGAGCGTTCCGAGCGGCCGAAGCCGTCGGGTGCGCTGCCCATCATCTCCTCGAGCTGGCGCATCATGTCGCCGAGTGCACCGGCCAGCGCGTCCTGTTCGCCGGCATCGTCGCCCTCGCCTTCGCCTTCACCCTCGCCTTCGCCTTGCTGGCCCTGTTGACCCTGCTGGCCGCGCTGGCCCTGCTGCCCGGGCTGGCCGGGGCGGAACTGGCCGGGCCGGTTCTGCTGCGAGCGGCGGAAGGTCTTGTCGATCAGGCTCTGCTGGCGCTGCATCAGCTCCTGCAGGCTCTTCATCATCTCCTGCGCCTGGCCGTCGCCGGGCTGGCCGCGCTGCTGGCCGTCGCGGTTGGCCTGCGCGCCGCGCAGGTTCTCGAGCATCTCCTGCAGGCGCGCGAGCAGGTCCTTGGCCGCTTCGCGCGCGCCCGTGCGCGCCAGCTGGCGGGCCTGGTCGAGCAGCTTCTGCAGGTCGTTGCGGTCCATGCGGCGCGCGTTGCGGTCGGGCGGGGCGCGCGGCTGGTCGGGATTGCGCATCGCCTGCTCGACGAGCGACTGCAGGTACTTGTCGATGGCCTGCTGGAGCTCGGCCATCAGCTTCTCGATCTCGGAATTCGGCGCGTTGTTGGCGAGCGCGTCCTGCAGTTTCTGCTGGATCGCGCGCAGCTCGCGCTCGGCGGCCGACAGCTGTCCGTCCTCGATGCGCAGGGCCGTGTCCCACAAGAGGCCCTGGATGTCGTCGATGACGCTCGTCTCGATCGACTTCGACAGGCGCAGCGAGCCCACGCGCAGGGCCAGCAGCACGACCGCGTCGTCGGCGAACTGGACCGGGTTCGACGCGATGGCGGCGAGCGCCCGCGACACGACGTTGCGCAAGGCGGGCTGGGTGATCAGCAGCTTGCGCTGCTCGACCAGCGCACGCGCCACCGGATGCTGGAAGACGCGCTCGGGCAGGATCGTGCGGACGGGCTCGGAGGCACCTGTCTGCCCGGCGACGTCGGTCGCGCGCAGCGTCACCGTCACCGGCAGGCCGGCCCACGGATGTGCGGTCAGATCGTAGAAATTGGCCGCGGTCGAATCCTTCGCGCGCGGCGCCGAGAGCGGCAAGGCGAGATCGATGGGTGCTCCGGCACCGGTCGTGTCGTCGGGCGCGTCGCGGCGGATCTCGGCGACGATCCCGGCCAGGCCGTAATCGTCCTTCGCGCGGTATTCGAGGCGCAGCGTGGCGCGCTGGCTTGCCTGCGGCGGCTGGACGAACTCGACCGTCGGGGGTGCGTCTGGAATGAGCGTGAGGTCCCATGCCCCCAGCGCACGCTCGCCCTGCTCGACCGTCAGGCGATGGCCGGTCGTAAGCTCGCTAGCCACGCGCCAGCTCTGCAGCCTGGGCCCCGGTGCCGCACCCGACGCGCCTGCGGCCGGGGCTGCGGCAAGATCGATGGGGGCGAAGGGAACGGGCATGCCGTCGAGCGTCAGGCGCGGCGAGGCCGAGCCGCCGGAGACCTGCGCGATCAGCTGGCTGCCGACGGGAACGGCGATCGACGCGATCTCGGCGCGCGGCAGGACCGGCGGCAGGCCGGTATAGGCCGGCGGCGTGATCCACAGATCGAGCGTGCCCGGCGGGGCCGCGGCGACATCCACGCCCGGCGTGAAGGCGCGCGCGAAATTGTGGCCCGCTCTGTCGCCGCCCACGCCGAAGGCGACGGCAAGGCCGAGCACCAGCACGGCGCGGATCGCGCGCGGGTCGCGGGTCGGCATGCCGGGATGCGGCGGGCCGATGCGCACCTGGGCAAGCCGCGCGATCAGCCGGCGCCGGTGCGTTTCCCACAGGACGCGCGTCGCGGGATCCGGTGTGGCGCCGGCCATCTCGTCCTCGAGGGCGGCGAGCGGGCGATGGGTGAAGCCGCTGGCGACCTCGAGCCGGCGGCGGCCTTCGGCGTGGCCGGGCAGGGCGAAGACGTGCCGCACCTTCCAGAGCGCGGTGCCGAGCGCGCCCGCGAACAGGGCGAGCGCGGCGGCATGCAGGGCGAAATGCAGGCGGGGCAGCAGGTCGAGCAGGGCGACGATGCAGAAAAGCCCGGCGACCGTCAGGGCCGGCCAGACCGCGGGCCAGACCCGCTCCCAGCCGATCGACAGGCGGGCGAGCCACAGACGGCCGGTCAGGTCCGGGGCAGCCGATGTCCCGGCCTTCGGCAGATTCGTGCGGTGGTCCGGCGACGCGTCGGTCATCCTCACCCCGGCAGGCGGTAAACCAGTCCGGCCAGTGTAACGCGACCGGCGGCCGGCGGCCCAGTTATTTGCCGTCCTGCCAGTCGGCGAGCCGGTCGAGGCCGATAAGTTCCTCGACGGACTGGCGTTCCCGGATGACGGCGATCTTGCTGCCTTTGACCAGCAATTCCGGGGCCAGCGGCCGGGCGTTGTAGGTGGACGACATCACCGATCCGTAGGCGCCGGCCTGCCGGATGGCGACGATGTCGCCCTCGGCCAGGGCCGGCAGGGTCCGCCCGAGGGCCAGATAGTCGCCCGATTCGCACACCGGCCCGACCACGTCGTAGACGTGCTTCCTGCCGGCTCGGGGCTTGGCGACCGGCTCGATCGGCATCCACGCCTCGTAGAGTGTGGGGCGCAGGAGGTCGTTCATCGCCGCGTCGAGGATGGCGAAGCGCTTGGCACTGCCCTGCTTGACGTATTCGACGCGCGCCAGCAGCACGCCGGCGTCGGCGACGAGCCAGCGCCCCGGCTCGAGCACGAGGCCGAAGCCCGTCCCCTTCATCGCCGCGCGCACGGCGTCGGCATAGGCCTCGAGGTCGAGCGGTGTTTCGTCGCGATAGACCACACCCAGCCCGCCGCCGAAATCCAGCCGCGTCAGCGGCACGCCGTCGGCGCGCAGCGTCTTGGCAAGATCGGCCACGCGCCGGAACGCCGCGCGATAGGGGGTGACGTCGGTGATCTGGCTGCCGATATGCGTGGACAGCGCCTCGATGCGCACGCCCTTGAGCCTGCGCGCACCCAAGGCGAGGTCGCGCGCCTCGGCGAGTTCGACGCCGAACTTGTTCTCGCTCTTGCCGGTCGTGATCTTCCGGTGGGTCTTGGCGTCGACGTTCGGGTTGACGCGGATGGCGACGGACGCGCTTGCCCCCATCGCCTGCGCCACCGCCGACAGGCGCGCAAGCTCGGGTGCGGATTCGACGTTGAACTGCAGGATGCCGGCTTCGAGTGCGACGGCCATCTCGGCTTCGGTCTTGCCCACGCCGGCGAAGACGATCTTGCCCGCCGGCACGCCGGCGGCAAGGGCGCGCGCCAGTTCGCCGCCCGAGACGATGTCGGCCCCGGAACCCAGGCGCGCGAACGTGGCGATCACCGCCTGGTTCGAGTTGGCCTTCAGCGCGTAGCAGATCGTCGGCTTGAGGTCGGCGACCGAACCGGCGAACAGGCGGTAGCGCGCCTCGAGCACCGACTGGCTGTAGACCCAGGCGGGCGTGCCGTGGTCGCGCGCGATGCGGGCAAGCGGCACGCCGTCGCAGTGGAGGGCGCCGTTGCGGCGGTGGAATCCCTTGGTCATTGGGTGGGCGTGGCTCCGGACGGATAGCTGCGCGGATATTTCTCGTCGGCACCCGGAGGCGCTTCGGGCGGGCCCTTGCGGCCGCACGCCGCCAGCGGGGCGGCGAGGGCGAGGACAAACGCCAGCAGGATCAACTTGCGCGGCTGCATGGGCGGGCGTCTCCCTAGAGGAACTTCTTGCGCGCGGCGCGTACCGCGCGCCGCACGTTGGCGGGGGCCGTCCCGCCGAAGCTGGTGCGGCTGGCGACCGAATTGCGCACGCCGAGGACGGCGAAGACCGACTTGTCGATGCGCGCCTCGATCGCGCGCATGTCGGCAAGCGGCAGGCCCGAGATGTCCACGCCCAGCTCCTCGGCACGCCGCACGATGCGGCCCGTGACATGGTGCGCCTCGCGGAACGGCATGGAAAGCTCGCGCACCAGCCAGTCGGCAAGGTCGGTCGCGGTGGTGAAGCCGGCACCGGCCGCCGCTTCCATGCGCGCTTCGTCGACGGCAAGATCGTCGACCATGCCGGTCATCGCGGCGACGGCGAGCATCAGTGCATCGGCGGCGGCGAAGGTGCGCGCCTTGTCTTCCTGCATGTCCTTGGAATAGGCGAGCGGCAGGCCCTTCATCACGGTGGCAAGCCCGATCAGCGAGCCGAACATGCGCCCGGTCGTCGCGCGCACGAGTTCGGCGGCGTCGGGATTGCGCTTCTGCGGCATGATCGACGAGCCGGTCGTCCACGCGTCCGACAGGCGCACGAAGCCGAATTGCGGGCCCGTCCAGATCACCATCTCCTCGGCCAGGCGCGAGAGATGGATCGCGGCGATGGCCGCCGCGGCGAGGAACTCGAGCGCGAAGTCGCGGTCCGACACGCTGTCGAGCGAGTTGGCCGTCGGGCCCGCGAACCCCAGTTCGGTCGCGGTCGAATGCCGGTCGATCGGGAACGAGGTGCCGGCAAGTGCGGCCGCCCCCAGCGGGCATTCGTTGAGGCGCGTGCGCGCGTCGGCGAAGCGGCCGCGGTCGCGCCCGGCCATCTCGACATAGGCCATCAGGTGATGGCCGAACGTCACGGGCTGGGCGGGCTGCAGATGCGTGAAGCCGGGCATGACGGTGCCGGCGTGCTTCTCCGCCCTGTCGATCAGGGCGCGCTGGAATTCGCGCAAGGCCGCGTCCGCGCGGTCGCACGCCCCGCGCACCCACAGCTTGAAATCGACCGCGACCTGGTCGTTGCGCGAGCGCGCCACATGCAGGCGCTTGGCGGGCTCGCCGATCAGCTCGGCCAGCCGCGCCTCGACGTTCATGTGGATGTCTTCAAGCTCGGTGCGGAAGACGAACTTGCCGCTCTCGATCTCGCGGCGCACGCCGTCCAGCCCCTTGACGATGGCGGCGACGTCGCGGCCCGAGAGGATCTTCCGGCGGCCGAGCATGCGCGCGTGCGCGGTCGACCCGGCGATGTCCTCGGCATAGAGGCGCCGGTCGACGTCGATCGACGCGTTGATCTTCTGCATGATCGCGTCCGGTGCGACGCCGAAACGCCCGCCCCACATCGGGTTGGCGGGGGCGGCGGACTTTTTCGGGGCGGCGGACTTGGTACGGCGGGCCATGACGACCTATATTGCGGCTATGGATGCGAACCGGCGTGGCTTTCTGGCGCTCGGCGCGGGCGCGACCCTAGCGCTTGGCGCGGGCGGATCAAGGATTTTCGGGGGCGGGGCCGCGGCCCAGGACCCGGAATTCCGCGGGTCCATGGGCCCGTTCCGCCGCCTGCCCGAACCCGTCATGGCGCCCGAGATCGCCTTTCGCGATGCCGGCGGGCGCGAGCTGACGCTTGCCGATTTCCGCGGCCGCGTGCTCGCCGTCAATTTCTGGGCGACCTGGTGTGCGCCGTGCGTCGAGGAGATGCCCGCCCTCGACCGGCTGCATGCCGCCCAGTCGGCCGACCAGGTCGAGGTCGTGGCGATCTCGCTCGATCGCGGAGGGCTGCGGCAGGTGGCACCGTTCTTCACCACGCACGACCTGCACCTGCCGGTCTATCTCGACCCGGTGGGTGCGTCCGCGCGCGCCTTTTCGGTGCGCGGCCTGCCCACGACGGTCGTCATCGACCCGGACGGGCGCGAGTTCGGCCGGCTCGAAGGGGCGGCCGCGTGGGATTCGCCGGCCGCACGGAAGATGCTGCGCGCCTTGCGCATCGTCCGCCCTGCAACCGCCAGGACCTGATCAGTAGGCTTCGAGGAACAGGATCTGCAACTGGCTTGCCCCCGCCGGCGGGTTGGCAAGCGTGGTGCGGAATTCGGATTCCGAGCCTGGCTCCAGGCGCTGAGCTTCGGCCTGGAATTCCCAGCCCGCGACTTCCTTGCCCTCGCCGTCGCGCAGCGAGGCACGCAGCGTGGGAACCGCGCGCGCCAGGTCGCCGACGTTGCGGATCTTGCCGCTGATCGCCAGCGTGGGCGTGCCGTCGACGACGATGCGCGCGGGCGTGGGCTGGACGACTTCCAGCCCTTCGCCGGGCTGCGGGATCGGGAAATGCAGCGCCTGGTAGATCGGCCGCGCCTCGG
This sequence comes from uncultured Azospirillum sp., assembly GCA_964416335.1. Lineage (GTDB taxonomy): Bacteria > Pseudomonadota > Alphaproteobacteria > CACIAM-22H2 > CACIAM-22H2 > Tagaea. The sequence continues at coordinate 6,958 of CAYQDN010000076.1, read as the reverse complement.
GGAAGCGCGCCATGATCTCGCCCTGCGCGAAGACCGCCACGCCGATCAGCGTCGTGGTCAGTGCGAACAGCAGCCAGCCGATGACCGCCGCGATCGAGCGGTGCGGCCGGTGCTCGGTCCCCTCCTTGTCGGATGCCGGCTTCGAGGGAACGGCCTCGTCGGCGGCGGCGAGGGCCGCCTGCATCGATTCGGCAAAACTTTTCGTCGGCAGCTCGGCTTCCGGGTCCGGCATCTCCGGTTCGGGCATCGGCGGCCGGGGCCGGGGCGGCGGGGTGGGCGGCATCGGCGGCGGCGGGGGTGGCGGGGGCGGGGGGGCGTAGGTCGGCTCGGCCATCGTCCGGCCGCGCGGGGCGGCCGGCATTTCCATGCCGTCGTCGGCACCGGCACGCATGCGCTTGGCGGTCTTCGGGAAGCGCGGGTTTACCTCGAGGATCGCCTGGCGCGGACGCTGCACCCAGCTGTTGCCGCACGAACCGCAGCGCACGCTGCGCCCCGCATCGCCCATCGCCTCGTCGGGCACGCGAAAGCGCGTGGCGCATCTTGGGCAGGCGAGGATCATGATCCGGTTGCGTGCGGCTCTGTTGGACGAAGTTATGGACGCCAAATGCTTTTATAGGTCGGCGCGGCGCATGGGGGCAAGCTTGCGGGTGCCGTCCGGCGCGTGCGACGATCCCGGCGACGGTCGGGGACGTTCGAAATGGTGATTTTCCAGCAGGTGGGATTGCGCTACGGCCTCGGGCCGGAGGTCCTGCGCGACGTCACGTTCGAGCTGGCCCCCGGCAGCTTCCATTTCCTGACCGGCGCTTCGGGGGCGGGCAAGTCCTCGCTGCTCTCGCTCCTCTATCTTGCCCGCATCCCCTCGCGCGGGACGGTCCACCTGTTCGGGCGCGACGTGTCGCGCGTCGCGCGCGCCGAACTGCCCGGCTACCGCCGGCGGATCGGCACGGTCTTCCAGGATTTCCGCCTGCTCGACCATCTCTCGGTGGTCGACAACGTGGCCCTGCCGCTGCGCGTGCAGGGGACCGACGAGCGCCAGGTGCGCGAGCATGCGGCCGAACTGCTGGCCTGGGTCGGCCTCGGCGACCATCTGGGCGCCCTGCCGCCCACGCTGTCGGGCGGGCAGAAGCAGCGCGTGGCGATCGCGCGCGCGATCATCGGCCGGCCGCAGCTGCTGATCGCCGACGAACCCACCGGCAACGTCGACGACCGCATCGCCATCCGCCTGATGCGCCTGTTCGAGGAGCTGAACCGGCTGGGCACCACCATCGTCATCGCCACGCACAACCTGCAGCTGGTCGAGGAATCCCGCCATCCCGAGCTGCGCCTCGATGCCGGGACGCTGACCCGGCATGCCAAGGCGGCGGCCGCATGATCGGTTTCCGGCTGGGCCTGGGCGGCGAACTTGCCCTCGAACGCGACCGCGAGCGGCGCTGGATCGCGGCGGTGGTGGGCGCGCTGGCGTTTCTCGCCACGCTTGCATTGGGGCTGGCGCTTGCACTTGCGGGTACGGCCGGGCGCTGGCAGGCGAGTTTCCAGGGCACGCTGACGGTCGAGCTGCCGGCCGGGGCCGACAACGCATCGGTGCTGCGCGCCCTGCGCGCCGAATCCGCGATCGCGCGCGTCGAGCCCATCGACCGGCGCAAGGCCGAAGCGCTGCTCGCCCCGTGGCTGGGGGCCGGCAACGTCGCCGACCTGCCGATCCCGGGGCTGGTCGACGTCAAGCTGCGCGACGGCGCCTTCATCGACGTGCGCGCCCTCGAAGCGCGTCTTGCCGCCCTCGTCCCGGGCACGCAGGTCGACGATCACGGGCGCTGGCTGGGCGGGTTCCTGGCGCTCGCGCGTGCCGCCCTCATCGTCGCCTCGATCGTCGTCGTCGCGGTCGGGCTCGCCGCGGCAAGCTGTGTTGCCTTCGCCACGCGCGCCGGCCTTGCCATGCATCGCGAGGCGGTCGACCTCCTGCATCTGGTCGGGGCCGAGGACGGCTACATCGCCGGCCAGTTCGCCAGTGCCGCCATGCGCCTTGCCTTCGTGGGCGCGGCGTCCGGGGCGCTGGGCGGGGCGGCCGTGCTCGCCCTCGCGCACTCGATCGCCAGCTCCGCGGCCACGCTTGCCTTCCCGCTGCCGGCCTTGACGGCGACGGACTGGCTGGCACTTGCCCTTGTCCCGCTTGCGGCGACGGCGGTGGCCGCCGGGGCCGCCTACGTGACGGTGATGCGCAACCTCGGCCGCATCCTGTAGAACGGCGGACGATGAAGCTCGTCCTGATCGACCGCGACGGCGTCCTCAACGAGGACCGCGCCGACTACGTGAAGAACCCGGGCGAGCTCGTGATGCTCCCCGGTGCGGGTGCCGCCGTGGCGCGCCTCAACGAAGCGGGCCTCCTCGTCGCGGTGTGCACCAACCAGTCGCCGATCGGGCGCGGCATCTTCGACGAGGCGATGCTGGCGCGCATCCACGACAAGCTGCGTGGCGAACTGGCGCGCGACAGGGCGCGGCTCGACGCGATCTTCCATTGCCCCGACGCCCCCGGCCGCCCGTCGCGCTGCCGCAAGCCCGCCCCCGGCATGCTGACCGACGCGTTGCAGCGCTTCGGCGCCTCGGCGCGCGAGACCCCCTTCATCGGCGACAACGTCACCGACATGCTGGCGGCCGCCGCCATCGGCTGCCCGCGCCATCTGGTGCGCACGGGTCATGGTGCACGCACGCAAAGTGCGGGCCTGCCGCCCGAAACGCTGCCCGTCGCGATCCACGAGACGCTGGCCGACGCGGTCGAAGCACTTCTGTCGGCAGGGCGGCGATGAAGCGGCCGCAGCGCCGCCAGGTCGCGTGGGTGGCCCTGATGCTCGCGGGCCTGGTGGCGCTCTATTTCGGCGGGCTTGCCTGGTTCGCGCAGACGATCCCGCGCGCGGCGGCCGACGAGACGCGCGCGACCGACGCCATCGTCGTGCTGACCGGCGGGCCGATGCGCCTTCGCGAGGGCCTGCGCCTGCTTGCCGACGGCCGCGGCCGGAAGCTGCTCGTGTCGGGTGTGTATCGCGGCGTGGACGTGCAGGAACTGCTGCGCGTCGCGCGCCAGGTGCCGGAATCGGTCGAATGCTGCGTCGAGCTCGGCTATGCGGCCGATTCCACGCTCGGCAACGCGATCGAGACCGCCGCCTGGATGGCGCGCGAGAAGTTCGCGAGCCTGCGCCTCGTCACCGCCAATTACCACATGCGCCGCTCGCTGCTGGAATTCCGCCGCGCGATGCCGGAGACCGAGATCGTGGCCCACCCGGTCTTCCCCGACACGTTCCGCATCGACGCGTGGTGGCGCTGGCCGGGCACCTACGCGCTGGTGCAGGCCGAATATCACAAATATCTTGTCGCCCTGGTGCGGCCCTATGCACCGCTCAACGGCGCCGATCCGGTCGGCGCCCCGGGAGACCTGCCGTGACGTTCGCGCGTTCGCTTCTCTTCAACATCTGGTTCTACGTGCTGACGGCCGTGATGCTCTTCATCTCGCTGCCCACGCACGTCATGCCGCGCTACTGGTCGTGCCTGACCGGCAAGGTATGGATGCGCGGCGTCAGCTGGGGCATGCGCGTCATCTGCGGGCTGCGCCACGAGCTGCGCGGGCGCGTCGAGCTGCTGCGCCAGCCCGGCCTGTTCGCGGTCAAGCACCAGTCGGCGTGGGACACGATGATCTTCCACACGCTGAGCCCCGATCCCGCCTACGTGATGAAGAAGGAAGTGCTGCTGATCCCGTTCTACGGCTGGCTCGCCTACCGGCAGGGCAACATCCCGGTCGACCGCAAGGGCGGGGCCTCGGCCCTCAAGCAGATGGTGGCGACCTCGCAGGCCGCCCTCGACGAGAACCGCCAGATCGTCATCTTCCCGCAAGGGACGCGCGTGTCGCCGGGCGCTTCGACCGCCGACTGGCCCTACCATCCCGGTGTCGCGGCGCTCTACGGCAAGCTCGGCGTGAGTTGCGTGCCCGTCGCCCTCAATTCCGGCGCGTTCTGGGGCCGGCGCAGTTTCGAGAAGCGGCCGGGCACCATCGTGGTCGAGGTGCTCGACCCGATCCCGCCGGGCCTGCCGCGCGCGGCCTTCATGCGCGAACTCGAGCAGAAGATCGAAGCGGCCAGCACGCGCCTCGAAGCCGAGGCGACGCGGTGAAGCTCACCGTGCGCCAGTCGCGGCTGGCAAGCGGGCTCGTGCTGTTCGCCTATGTCGGGTTCCATCTGGCCAACCATGCGGCGATGGCGATCTCGCTGGCCGCGGCGGAAGCGTACGCGAGCGTGATGTTCGCCTTCGTGCGCCTGCCGCCCGTCCAGCTCGTGCTCTACGGCGCACTCGCCACGCATTTTGCACTTGCGATCTACGCCCTCTATTCGCGGCGCGACCTCACCGCGATGTCGCGCGGCGAAACGCTGCAGCTGGTCGCGGGGCTGCTGATCGTGCCGCTGCTCGCGGGGCATGCCGTGCCCTCGCGCCTCGGGCCGGCCCTGCTCGACACCACGCCGTTCCACACGCTCGTCGTGCTCTACGGCACGCAGTTCGATCCGCTGGGCGGGGTCATGATCCTCTCTGGCCTCGTGCTCGCGTGGACGCATGGCTGCATCGGCATGCATTTCTGGCTGCGGCTGAAGCCGTCCTATCCGCGGTACCGCCTCGTGCTGTTCGGGCTTGCGGTGGCGCTGCTCGTCCTTGCCCTCGGCGGCTATCTCGCCGGGGCGCGCGAGGCGGCCGGGCTCTATGCCGATCCGGCGTGGCGCGATGCGATGGCGCGGAACTACCGCATGGCCGACGCCGCCGGGCAGGCGCTGCTCGATTCGATCAAGGCCGGGATCTACGCCTTCTGGGCGCTGTGCGTGGCGGGTGCGCTTGCCGCACGCCGGGTGCGCCACTGGGTCGAGCATCGTGCCGGCCGCTTCGCGGTCGCTTATCCCGACGGGCAGGTCGTCGTGCAGCCGCTGGGCGCGACGATCCTCGATGTCAGCCGGGCCGGCCACATTCCGCATGCCTCGGTGTGCGGCGGGCGCGGGCGCTGCTCGACCTGCCGCGTGCGCATCGAGCGCGGGGCCGAGAACGTGCCGCCGGCGGCCGCCGCCGAACTTGCCGTGCTCGCGCGCGTCGGTGCCCCGCCGGGCGTGCGGCTTGCCTGCCAGACGCGGCCCACCGGCGACATCGCGGTCCTGCCGCTGCTGCCCGCCAATGCCGGCCCGCAGGCGGCCCGGCGCAGCGAGCGCGATTCGGCCGGGGCCGAGAAGACCATCGCCGTCATGTTCGCCGACCTGCGCGGCTTCACGACATTGTCGGAATCGAAGCTGCCCTTCGACGTCGTCTTCCTGCTCAACCGCTATTTCGCCGAGATGGGGGCGGCCATCGAGAAATCGGGCGGGCGGCTCGACAAGTTCGTCGGCGACGGGATCGTCGCCCTGTTCGGCGTGGAAAGCGGCCCGCGCCAGGGCACCCGCGAGGCGATCGCCGGGGCCAAGGCGATGATCGAACGGCTCGTGGCCTTGAACGAGGCGCTGGCGCACGACCTGCCGGCCCCGTTGCGCATCGGCATCGGCATCCATACGGGGCCCGCGATCGTCGGCGAGATGGGTTATGCGCAGGCGCGCCAGTTCACCGCCATCGGCGACACGGTCAACACGGCAAGCCGGCTCGAGGCGCTGACCAAGCAGTTCAAGGCCGAACTCCTCGTCTCGGCCGACGCAGTCGCGGCAAGCGGGCTCGATCTTTCGGCCTTCCCCGAGCACACGACCGACATCCGCGGAAGGCAGGGCACGCTCGCCGTGCGCGTCGTGGCGGATACGCGCGCGTTGCCCTAGGCGATCTCGACCGGCAGCGTCCAGCGCATGTGGACGGCGATGCCGCCGCTGGCGAATTCCTCTTCGCGCGTCACCGCGAAGCCGCGCCGCGCGTACCATGCGACGTTCGTCTCGAAGCGCTTGTTGGTGTAGAGCCGCACCGCCGGCAGGCGCAGCGAACGCGCCACCTGCTCGATGCGTCCGAGGATCGCGTCGCCGTAGCCGAGCTTCTGCCGATCCGGCCGCACGGCGACGTTCTCGACCAGCAGGCAGCCGGGTTCCGGCACCATCTCGACGACCGCCACGGGATCGGCGCCCTCGCAGGCCAGCTCGACGCGGTGGTTGCGGATCGCCGCCAGCGGATCGGCGCGCATGGGCAGCGGCTCGCGCCCGATCAGCGGAACCCATTTGGCATAGGCCGCGCGCGTGATGGCGCGCACCGTGTCGGCATCGGCGGCACTCGCCGGGCGGAACGACAGCGCCATTTCAGTCCGCCGGCATCGGCGGGACCACGAGGGCGGGATCGAGCCGCACGTCGAACCAGGTCATGCCCCAGTGCAGATGCGGGCCCGTGACGCGGCCCGTCGCCCCCAGCGCCGCGACCGGCTCGCCCTTGCGCACGCGCCGGCCGACGGCAACGTCGATGCGCGAAAGATGCGCGTAGATCGACGAGAGCCCGTGGCCGTGGTCGATCATCAGCGTCCCGCCGGTGAAGAACAGGTCGGGCTCGGCCAGCGACACGATCCCGTCGGCCGAGGCGAGGACCGGCGTGCCGACGGGGCGCGCCACGTCGACGCCCAGATGCGGGGCGCGCGGCTGGCCGTTGAGGATGCGCTGGCTGCCATAGACGCCGCTGATGCGGCCCGTCACCGGCCAGTCGAAGCCGTGCGCGAACAGCGCTTCGGCCGTGTCGCGCCGCCTTGCCGCGACGAGCTTGACGTTCTCCATCTCGATGCGCGCCAGTGCCGCGGGATCGGGCGTGACCTGCGCTTCGGGCAGGCCGTCGATGCGCTGGATGTCGAACTTCCGCGCGGCGACGGCAAGATCGATCTTGTGCGACGCCCCGCCGGCGGAAATCTCCAGGTGCGCCACGCGCTGGTCGCGCGCGAAGCCGACGACGAACTGCCCGTCGGGCGAGACGCGCAAGGGCTTGCCGTCGAGCA
>CAYQDN010000075.1:0-14794 GCA_964416335.1 uncultured Azospirillum sp. | reverse complement strand
AGGCGTCGGGCCCGGGCGCCGCGGCGCCCCGCCCGCACACCACCCGCAGCGTGCCGACGGCGAGCGCCCCGCCCGGGATGCGGTGCAGGATCGACAGCATCGAGGTGATCTGCGGGCGGTAGACCTGCAGGTGCGGCGACAGCGGCCGCGGATGCGGTTGGACGGTAGCTTTGGATTCTGCGGCCATGGCCCCTCGGCGTTCCTGATCGCGCGGCCGGTATTCCGGCCGTCGCGTCCCTATCCGGCAGGCTTAAGGATTTAGACCCTGCACCCGGAATCGTCAATTGAAGGGTTTGCGCAGGGCCGCGAAGCGCTTACCGCAACTGCTAAGAAAGCGCGTTGCGCAATCTGTGGACAGAGCTGTGGACGACCTGTGCGCCGATTGTGATCAAGCGCGATCTTCATCCACAAGATTCTGGTGGCCGCGCGCCGATTGGGATTGTTGGGCATCGGCCCTTTTGAGACCCTTCACCTCGGTAAGCGAAAGCGAGGAGACGACAAGGCAGTCACGATCCTTCTCCAGCGTGTCCCATAGCTAGGATGCGATCCACTGGCAGGAGCCGTTCCCGAAAGGGCGACGGCGCGGGAAGGACGGGGATGCGGCGTTTCTCCGGAGCGGTCGCCGGAAGTCCGGTGCAAATCGGGCGGGTGGCGGCAACTCCAGGCCCTTCGTGGCGGCTGGCGGGATCCCCTGGGGGAAACGCCGGTGCAGTGCGGGGGGACGGCGTCGACGGATCCGCGCGGGTGCGGGGATCCAGGCCGACGGTCGGGGTCACGAAGGTTCCGCAAGGAACCGACAGGTCCGGCGATGACGGCGGGGCGGGCCTCAGGGGCCTAGGTACCCGCGATCGACGGGCCGGTTGCGAGGGACGCAAGGCAGGTGCGCAAGCGCCGTCGGGCGAGGCTCGCGCGGGACCCGGGTCAGGTCTGGAACCGTGCCGGCTGGCAAGGGTCGGACGTCTCGGGGTCGGGTTGCGAAGGGCCGCGCGTGGCCATCGGAACCCTCGTCGGTGGAACGCGGACGGAATCGGGCGGACCAGGGCCCGACCGGACGTGCGAAGAAGGTCCACCGGGGGAAAACCCGAGTTTTAGGCTGCCATGAGGCGGCCGGCGGCTCGCGAAAGCGGGGTGTCGGTGGTGTCGGAGCGCGGCGTGCACGCCCGGTCCGACGGTCCTCGCGAGGCGTCAGGGAGCCCTTTGTCCCGCCCGGACAACGGCCGATCGCAAGATCGCCCCTGGCGCCTCTTCTATTTTCAGCTACCCAATTTTTGATGATCAGGGCGGAGGTGGTGCCGACGGCCCCCTTGCGAGAACCGCCGGCACCCCATCGGCACGTCGGAGCCTGATGTCCCGCCCGGACAACACGGCGCGAAGGCATCGAAGTCTTCGCTTTCCTGACGAAATTTGCGTAACACGCCCCCTCCCCCCCGCCAATCGGATTTTAGGATTTTTACGTTACTATCGTAAAATCAATGACTTGGTCGTTTTGGCGACAGATTCGGCCGCCGCGTCGCGGGCCGATTCGCCGGAATCGCCTGATCGCGTCGGCCATTGATTTCATTGGATAATCCGGACTCGGGCGCACCCGCCCGATTGCCGCGACAAGAGCGCGTGGGGCAGGGTCCAAAACCTGTCAAGACTTCGGGCCCCCGAGGTTTTGCTTCGCCGATATCCGCCGGGCGGGCTACACCTCGCCCCCCATGGACGAAACGGTCGAACTCGACATCCGCAAACTCGGGGCCAGCGGCGACGGCATCGCCGACGGCCCGATTTTCGTGGCCGGCGCCCTGCCCGGCGAGCGCGTGCGTGCACAACGCTACGGCAAGGACCGCGCGCGCACGCTCGAGATCCTGACGCGCGCCGCCGATCGCATCGTACCACCCTGCCCGCATTTCACCGCATGCGGCGGCTGTGCGGTCCAGCATGTCGCGGAAGCATCGTACGTCGCGTGGAAGGCAGGGCTGCTGACATCCGCCCTCGCCGCGCGCGGGATCGACATCGTGCCGGCACCGATGCTGCGCATCGCACCTGCCACGCGCCGGCGCGCCGAGTTCGAGGCGCTGCGCACGCCAGCAGGCGTGTCGCTCGGCTTCCATGCGGAAGGGACAAGCGAGCTTGTCGACATCGACAGCTGCCTCGTCCTGCTGCCGAAGATCGTCGCGTTGCTGCCGGCCTTGCGCGCGTTCCTCGCCGATTTCCTGCGCCCCGCCGAGCGCTTCGACATCCACGTGACGGCGGCCGACAACGGTATCGACCTGCTGCTGACGGGGCGCAGCCCCGACGCGCGCAAGCGCGCCTCGCTCGCCGATTTCGCGTCGGCCAACGGCATCGTGCGCATCGCCTGGCGGCGCGAGGCGGGCGAACTTGCCGAGATCGTCGCACTGCACGAAAGCCCGCGCGTTTCCTTCGGCACGGTCGAAGTCGTCCTGCCGCCCGGCGCCTTCCTGCAGGCGGCACGGCCCGCCGAACTCGCCATCGCCTCGGAGATCGCCGCCTCGGTCGGCCGCGCCAAGCGCATCGTCGATCTCTATGCCGGACTCGGCACGTTCTCGTTCCCGCTCACCGGCCGCGTGCACGCGGTCGAGGGCGACGCTGCGGCCAGTGCCGCCATGCAGGCGGGCGCGCGCGCCGGGTTCCGTGCAGGCCGCGTGACGTGCGAGGCGCGCGATCTCGAGCGTCGCCCGCTGCTGGCCGAAGAACTCGACGAATACGATGCCGCGATCTTCGATCCGCCGCGCGAGGGCGCGCGCGAGCAGGCGGTGCACCTTGCCGCCTCGTCGATCCCCGTCGTCGTCGCGGTGTCGTGCAACCCGGCGAGCTTCGCGCGCGACGCGCGCGTGCTGATCGACGGCGGCTATACGCTGGCGCGGATCGTCCCCGTCGACCAGTTCCTGTGGACGGGCCACCTCGAACTGGTCGCGACCTTCACCAAGCCGAAGAAGGCCCGCGTCCCGCGGCGCTAGCTTCTACCCCATCGCCTTCTTCGCCTCGGCGACCTCGGCCAGGGCCGCCCGGCGCATCAGCGAATATTCGGTCGAGGCGAGGATGAACGAGAAGCCGCGCGCGAACAGCGAGGCCGTGTCGTGCCTGCCGTGCGGAACCGTGCAGCACGGCTTGCCGGCCCGGGTCGCGGCGGCAAGGATGCCGTCCATCGCCTTGCGGTGGTCGGGATGGTCGAACTGGCCGACGATGCCCATCGAACCCGACAGGTCGTTGGGGCCGACGACGAGAAGGTCGACGCCGTCGACGCGCGCGATCGCCTCGGCATTCGCCATCGCCGTCGTCGATTCGATCTGGACCATGACGAAGAGGTTCTCCGCCATGTGGGCCCGGTAGTCGTCGATCGACACGCCGTTGGCCATGGCGCGCCACGGCCCGATGCCGCGCGAACCCTTGGGCGGATAGCGGCAGGCATCGACGACCGCGCGCGCGTCGTCGACCGTGTGGATCATCGGCACCATGACGCTGTCCGCACCCATGTCGAGCAGCTGCTTGAAATAGACCGGATCGCCGATCGGCACGCGCACGCCGATGCCCACGTCGTAGGGGACGCTCGCCTGCAGCATGGCGTGCGTGGCCTGGAGGCTGGCGGGCCCGTGCTCGTTGTCGATGATCAGCGCGTCGTAGCCCACGCCGGACAGCACTTCGACGGCCATCGGGCTTGCGGTGTGCAGCCAGGCACCGAAGGCCTTGCGACCGCCGGCGAGCCGGCGCTTGAGCTGGTTTGGCTTGAGCATTCGCGTTTCTCCCTTTGCCCGCATCATCGGCGCTTGCGCCGGTCACGATCAAGCCCCTAAAAACGGTCCTGTGGGTCTCCTCGGAATCCTGTTCCCGAAAACACGCGGCCGGCGCCCGTCCGACGCACGCGACAAGGACGGCCGCGACAAGACGGTCGCCGTCGAGGGCCTGCTCGTCCCCGGCGAGACGACCGACGTGCGCGTGCGCCGCAACCCGCGCGCGCGCCGCATCAGCGTGCGCGTCGATGCCGCCGACGGAACCGTCGCCTTGACCGTGCCCTGGCACACGCCGGTCGAGGAGGGCCTGCGCTTCGCCCGCCGGCAGGGCGACTGGCTGCGCGCGCGCCTGGCGGCCGTGCCCGCGCGCATCGAATTCGCCGACGGGGCTGCCTTCGAATTCCTCGGTGCCCGGCTGACCGTACGCCGTGCCGCCGGCCGCCTGACCAAGCGCGAAGGCGACGTGCTGCTGGTCGGCGGGGCGCCCGAGTTCGTGGCGCGCCGCGTGCGCGACTGGCTCAAGCGCGAGGCCCGCACGCTGCTGACCGCCAAGGCGCATGCGCTTGCCGCCCGCGTCGGGCGCAAGGTCAAGGCCGTGCGCATCGCCGATCCGCGCACGCGCTGGGGCAGTGCGGCTTCCGACGGCACGCTCGCCTTCTCGTGGCGCCTCGTGCTTTCCCCGCCCGAGGTGCTCGACTATGTCGTGGCGCACGAGGTCGCCCATCTGCGCCACATGAATCACGGCGCCCATTTCTGGGCGCTGGTCGGCGAACTTGCGGGCGACGTGACGGCCCCGCGCGCCTGGCTCGCGGCCAACGGGGCCAAGCTGCTGCGCCATGGCTGAAACGCCGTCCGTCCGCGCCACGCCGGGGACCATCGTGCTGCTGACCTCGATGGTCATGCTCGGGCAGATGTCGATCTCGCTCTATATCCCGTCGCTGCCGTCGCTTGCCGAAACGCTCGCGGCGCCGCCCGAGCACGTCAAGCTGACGATGACGCTCTATCTCGCGTGCTTCGCGGTCTCGCAGCTCGTCTGGGGGCCGCTGTCGGACCGGTTCGGCCGCCGCCCGATCCTGTTCGCCGGCATCGCCGTCTATCTCGCGGGCACGCTCGCCTGCGCGTTCGCACCGGGCATCGGCACGCTGATCCTCGCGCGCGGGCTGCAGGGGATCGGTGCGTGCGTCGGCTCGACCGTGGCGCGCGCCGTCACGCGCGACCGGTTCGAACGCGACGAGGCGGCGCGCACGCTTGCCTATATCGGCATCGCGATGGCGGTGGGCCCGGCCCTCGCCCCCATCCTCGGCGGGCAGCTCCAGACCCTGTTCGGCTGGCGCGCGGCGTTCCTCGCCCTCTCGGTCTTCGGGACGTGCGTCGGCATCGCGACCTGGCGTCGGCTCGACGAGACCAACCGCCACCCCGATCCGCAGGCGCTGTCGCCGACGCGGCTTGCCGGCAGCGTCACCACGCTGCTCGCCAACCGCGTCTATGTCGGCTACTCGCTGGCGATCGCGGGCGCCTTCACCGGCCTGATGGCCTACACGACCGGCATCCCGTTCGTCTTCATCGACCAGTTCGGCATATCGCCCGCGATGTTCGGCTTCGTGCCGACCTTCACGGTGATGGGCTATGTCGCGGGCTCGGTCGTGGCGAGCCGGCTTGCCCCGCGCGGTTACGGCGCCAATCTCGTCGCCGCCGGATCGGCGATCTGCCTTGTCGCGGGTGCCGCCTTCGTCGCGGTGGTGATTGCCGGCCATGCGAACCCGTTCACGGTCGTGGCCCCGATGGTCGTCTTCATGGCCGGTTTCGGCATCCTCACGCCCAACGCGATGGCCCACGCCCTCCAGCCCTTCCCGCGCATCGCGGGTTCGGCGGCCGCCCTGCAGGGTTTCCTGCAGATGACGGTCGCGGCCCTCGGCACGGTCGGCGTGGCGGCCTTGTCGGACGGCACGCCGCTGTCCACCGCCCTCGGCGTGAGTGCGGGCGGCGTGCTGGCGGCCTTCGGTTTCTTCGTCCTCGCGCGCCCCGCCGAAAGACACGCATGAACGTCCCGCCGCCGGTTGCCGCCACCCGCACGCTGTTCTTCCTCGTCATCGCGCTTGTCGCGATCGGGCCGCTGTCGACCGACCTCTATCTTCCCTCGCTGCCCTCGATCGGGCGCGACCTTGCGACCGGCGTCGCCGGCACGCAGCTGACGATGTCGATCTACATGGCGGCCTTCGCGGTCGCCCAGCTGGTCCACGGACCGCTGTCCGACCGCTTCGGCCGGCGGCCGGTCATCATCGGCGGCATGACGCTCTATGTCGCGGCGACGGCCGCGTGCGCCTTCGCCGCGACCATCGACCAGCTCGTCGCGGCGCGTGCGCTGCAGGCGGCCGGTGCGTGCGCCGGCGTCGTGCTCGGGCGTGCCGTGGTGCGCGACGTCTACGGGCGCGAGGGGGCCGCGCGCATGCTCGCCCTGGTGGGCTCGGTGATGGCGTTCGCCCCGGCCATCGGCCCGGTGCTCGGCGGCATCGTCGAGGTCAATTTCGGCTGGCGGTGGAACTTCGCCGTGCTCGTCGTCTTCGCGGTGGCGCTGCTGGCGATGGTCGCCACGCGGCTGGTCGAGACCAACCGGCTGCGCGACGCGTCCGCCCTCGATCCGGTGCGCATGCTGCGCAACTACGCCACGCTTCTGCGCGACCGGCGCTATCTCGGCTACGCGCTGTGCGTCTCGTTCGGCTATGGCGGGCTGTTCGCGTTCCTGTCGGGCTCGTCGTTCGTGCTGATCGACGATCTGGGCCTCGCCCCCGACGTCTACAGCTGGTTCTTCGTCGTGATGGTCGTCGGCTTCTTCACCGGCGCCCAGACGGCCGCACACTTCACGCTGCGCATGGGCATCAACCGCATGCTGGTCCTGGGGGCCGCGATCAATCTCGTCGGCGGCGGGACGATGCTGGCGGTGACGCTCGCGGGCCTCACCGTGCCGGGCGTGACGGGGGCGGCCTTCGTCGTCGGGCCGATGGCGGTCTACATGATCGGCATGGGCATCAACATGCCCAACGCGCAAGGCGGGGCGCTGGGCCCCTATCCGCACATGGCGGGATCGGCCTCGGCGCTGATGGGGTTCCTGCAGATGGCGTGCGCGGCCCTCGTGGGTATCGCGTTCGGGCGGCTGCATGGCGGCACGCCGGTCGTGCTCGCCGCACTCGTGCTGTTCTGCGCGCTGGCAGTGACCGCAAGCCTCGTCTTCCTCGTGCGGCCCTTCGCCAGGCGCTAGCGCAGGCCTGACGGCTCTCTTTTCTTCTCCGTCATGCCCGGGCTTGTCCCGGGCATCCACGACTTCGGCGGCCGCAAGTCCCATCGGGGCGCCGCGCAACTAGTCTACCAATAAAAGTTCTGGTAGAATTTCATCCGTCAATTGCTGACGTCCGATTTGATATTTACGGGAGACACAGGATGCGTGCGGTCATTTGCATAGTCGCGGCTTTCTTGTCTGTTGCTTCTATTGCTGACGCACAAAACCTATATGGCCCAAATGGCTCATATCGAGGCCGATTGGACCAAAACGGCAATATGTTCGGCGGAAATGGTTCGTATTCGGGCCGAATCGATAGTCAAGGAAGCAGCTTCGGTAGCAACGGAGCGTATACGGGGCGCTCCGACAATAATGGAAACTTCTTTGGTGGAAATGGCGCATATCAAGGTCGAATTGACAATAGTGGAAATCTTTATGGCGGCAATGGTTCGTATCAAGGCCGGATCGATAATAACGGAAATATCTTTGGATCCGATGGAAGCTATAGAGGCCGCCTTTCTAAGTGAACGCTCCGTACGCAAATCGCATGTCACCGTTATGCGTGAAGGATATATTCTAATTTGAAAGTCGATGGTACCCGTGTCGCAGTCTCAAAGGCTGCTCAGAATGAGGCGCCAATGAATCTTTCAGACGCACTCGTTCTGGTTTCATGTGTAGGGCGGAAACTTGCCGAGCCTGCCCCGGCCCGACTGCTCTACCAATCAGCATGGTTCATCAAGGTTCGAATGCTGGTCGACACCCGAAGCGCCGACTGGCTAATTCTGTCCGCACTTTATGGTGTCGTCGCACCTGACGCCTGTATCGCGCCATATGATAAAACCCTCAATACCGCTAGTCAGGCCGAACGCCGCATTTGGGCCGGAAATGTCCACAGGCAGTTGGCTTCGCGCCTGACAAGTCGGCCGCGTATTGTGATATTTGCGGGGAAACGCTACCGCGAGTTTCTTGAGCCAGCGCTGCGGAATGATGGCTGTGAAGTGGATGTGCCGATGTCAAATCTGCGCATCGGCGAGCAATTGGCATGGCTGGCCGCGCAATCATGAGCCGAACAAAAGATCTTATCCGCCTGTATCGGATCTTCGATGCGTTGGAGGCTGCTTCGAACGGTAAAAGGTTGCTTGCTCAAATTGGGCCTTCCAATGATTGGCCGCGGAGAGGCGTCTATTTCTTTTTTGAACCAGGGGAGGTTCGCACCGGTAGCGGGCACGGTCTGCGGCTTGTCCGGATTGGCACGCATGCGTTGAAAGTCGGAGCCCGTTCTACGTTATACCAGCGTCTGCGGCAGCATGCGGGAAACTCGTCCGGTTTCGGCGGAAATCATCGTGGATCGATCTTCAGACTTCTCATCGGCGATGCACTGATCGTTCGCGGCGGCGAACAATGCCCATCTTGGGGAGCGAAAGGCGGCATCAATAAAGTCGCAGAGGCGCAGATAGAGGCCGCCGTATCCACCTATCTGGGTCAATTGCCATTCTTATGCTTTCCGATTGCGGACGCGCCGGGACCGGAATCCCTACGCGGGTTTATCGAGCGGAACGCGATCGCGCTCGCTAGTGGCTCGTTTGGACCTATCATCGATCTGCCTTCGCCATCGTGGCTTGGCCACAGCTCAAGCCGGGATAAAGTCCGGCGCTCCGGCCTATGGAACCAGCGGCATGTGGACGAGAGTTACGACCCCAGTTTCCTTGACATGCTGGAAACGGCAATCGAGCAAAACGCCAAACTCAGCACTTGGTAAGGTGACGAGCGCCACGTGCCAAAGAATCTTGAATTTGTGTGTCGCAATTTGAGATAAGAGCCGGATGAGATAGCAGGCACTGGCGCGGCCCCCCTTCCGCAAGCGGGAGGGGGTCAGGGTGAGGGTTTCTTCCTCGCCACGAACGCGACGAGGCCGCCGCCCGGCGGGCCCTGATGCTCGGCCCCGCCCGAGACGAACGCGAAAGGCACGCCCGTCGCAGCGACGATCGTGCCGGCAAGCGCCCCGCGCACGCGGCGGAAAGCGGGCTGCGAAGCGTCCGAGGCCAGCCCCATCGGCACGCCGCGCAGCATTTCATCCGGCGGCGGCCCGCCCTTGGCGATCGACGCGACGAGACGGGCGCGCGCGTGCCGCGAAAGCTGCGGGGCCGCGGCGAGCCCGAGTTCGGCCAAGGCCGCGACGACGGATTTGAGATCGATCAGGTCCGCCATCGCGCGGTGGGCGATGCGCAAGGCCCCGCCCCAGCCCGCCGCATGGCCGAGCACGACGACCTCGTCGCACGGGAATTCCGCGGCCGACGAGACCGCGACACGGGCACTCCAGGTTGCAAGATCGCGCCGGCGCCACGCCGTGCGCGCGGCGGCAAGGCCCAGCTCGCCCAGCGCCACGCTTGCACCCAGGGCGGTCGCCGCACGGGCGCGCGCGATCCCGGCCGCCCCGTCGCCCGCCGGCCCCTTGATCAGCACGAGATGCGCGTCCGCCGGCTTCATGCCGCCGTCGCGCAAGGCCGCACGCACGGACGCGGCAGCAGCCTCGATCTGGCCGGCACGCGCGACCGACGTCGCGCCGAGCGGTGCCGACACGTGCCGGCCGATCGCCAGCGCCTTGCCCTTGACGGCTCCCGCGACCTCGCGACGCGACAGCACGATCATGTGCGGGGCGGCGGAAGCTTCGATGCCACCGGACACGACGAAGGCCACGCGCGCATCGACTTGCGCCGCGCCGATGCCGAGATGGCGGGCAAGACATCTGCGCGCTGCGGCGACGAAGATCGCGCGCGAGCGGTCGGCCGGACCGCCGTCGCCCTGCGTCTTGGCCAGCAGCGCCACGACGTCGCGCGCGGCGGGCCGGCGGGCCCGCAAGGCCGCGTCGAGTGCGGCAAGATCGTCGACCCGCGGCAAGGGCAGGCAACGGACACCGGCAACGCGGGCGTGGATTGTCATGGAATTTGCAGAACCTCGCCGACCGGCCCGCACGCGGGACCGACGGCACACACGACTGGAGGAAGTTCCGATGACGATAGCCAAGCACCCGGTAACCGCCAAGCCCCTGTCGCGCCGCCGCATTCTGCTGGCCGCCGGGGCTGCGGGTGCGACGATGCTGGCAAGCCCGGCCCTGCGCGCGCAGGCCAAGCTGCCGATCCGCATCACGCTCAACGCCCCGCGCGACGGCTCGAATGCCGCCTTTTTCCTCGCCGCCGCCAAGGGCTATTTCGCCGAAGCCGGCGTGGAAGCCACGCTCGACCCCTCGCGCGGGGCCGGCGATTCGATCCAGCGCGTGGCGAGCGAGACCTACGATTTCGGCTTCAGCGACTTCACCGTGCTGGTCCAGTTCGCCGCGCGCAATCCCGAGCTCGCCCCCATCGCGGTCGCGGCCCTCTACACGCGCTCGCCCATCTCGATCATCAGCCTTGCCAAGACGGGCATCGCCAAGCCCAAGGACCTCGAAGGCAAGCGGCTGGGCGCCCCGCCGACGGACGCGGGCTTCCTGCTGCTGCCCGCCTTCGTGCAGGCGACCGGCATCGACCGCTCGAAGATCCAGATCGACGCGATCGACCTGACGCTGCGCGAGGCGGCCCTGGCGCAGGGCCGTGTGGATGCCGTGACCGGGTTCGATTCGACCACGCTGTTCAACCTGATGCGCGTGGGCATCAAGAAGGAGGACGTGAAGTTCCTCTATTTCTCGGACTACGACCTCGACTTCTATTCGAACGGCCTCATCGTCTCGCGCAAGTTCATCAAGGAGAACGAGAAGCTCATCCCCGGAATCGTCGGCGCGTTCATCAAGGCATGGCGCGAGACGATCGCCAATCCCGCGGCGACGGTGGAGGCACTCGGCTCGGCCGACGGTCTGGTCGACAAGCCGCTGGAGGTCGAACGGCTGAAATGGCTGCTCGACCACCAGATCGTCACCGAGCAGAGCAAGAAGCTGGGGATCGGCATGCTCGACACCGCCCGCTTCGCGCGCGGCATCGACCAGGTCGCGACGGCGATGGAGCTGCCGCGCAAGCCGGCGGTTTCCGAACTGTGGACCGACAAGTACCTGCCGCCGATGGCGGCGCGGACGATCTGAGCGACGGCGATCCGGGCGTCGCCTAGCGGCTGTTCTGGTTGCGCAGCAGGATCGGGTCGTTGGCGAAATCGTAGGTGCCCGTCGCGGGGGCCGGCGCCGGGACTGCGGCCGGTGCCGGTGCGGGCGCCCCTGCCGGGAAGCTGCCGATCAGGCGCGCGAACCAGCCCGGCGCCTCGGGCACGACGGTGCCGGGCAGGGGCCGCGCCGGCAGGCCCTTGTGCGCCTCGAGCATGACGGCCTTCCACAGGCGGGCGGGCAGCGAACCGCCGGTCGTGCGCTCCATCTCGTCGCCGTTGTCGTTGCCGAACCACGCGCCCGCGACATAGTCGGACGTGAAGCCGACGAACCACGCGTCGCGATAGTCGTTGGTCGTCCCCGTCTTGCCGCCGACCTGCCGGTCGCCCAGCGACGCCGCACGGCCCGAGCCTTGTGCGACCACCGCCTGCAGGAGGTCCGTCATCGTCGCGAGGGCCGCCGGCGTCATCACCGGCCCGAGGCCCGAGCCCGTGCGCCGGTAGAGCTGCTTGCCCGACGCGTCGCGGATTTCCACGATCGCGTAGGGCAGCACGCCGTCGCCGCCGTTGGCGAAGGCGGCATAGGCGCCGGTCAGTTCGATCAGGCTCACTTCCGACGTGCCCAGCGCGATCGAAAGATTGCGCTGGATCGGCGAAGCGATGCCGAGGCTGCGCGCCTCGCGGATGATGTTGTCCACGCCGACGCGCTGGGCCACGCGCACGGCCGCGGTGTTGACCGAACGCGCGAAGGCGTCGCGGATCGAGATCTCGCCATAGACGCGGTTGTCGAAATTGCGCGGCCGCCACGTGGCGATCTGGACCGGCGTGTCGGCGATGCTCTCGTCGGGCCGCAGGCCCTGCTCGGCGGCCGCGAGATAGACGAACGCCTTGAAGGCCGAGCCCGGCTGGCGGCGCGCGTCGGTGGCACGGTTGAAAGCGCTCTTGGCGTAGTCGCGCCCGCCGACCATCGCCTGCACGGCACCGTCGGGCCGCATCAGCACGAAGGCCCCCTGCTCCACGTCCACCTTGGGGCCGTCGCGCGCGAGGATGTCTTCCAGGGCCGCCTCGGCCACGCGCTGCAGGCGCCCGTCCATCGTCGTGACGACGACGAGATCCTGCGCCTGGTAGCCCACGAACCCCTGCACCTGCTCGGCGAGCCAGTCGGTGAAATAGCGGCTGCCGCGCTGCGCCACGGTGGCACCGGCACTGGCGATGGGCAGGCGTGCGGCCGCCTCGCGCTGGGCGGGCGTGAGGAAGCCCGCCTCGACCATGTTGTCGAGCACGTCGGAGGCACGGGCGCGCGCGCGCTCGACGCTGGCCGTGGGGGCAAGGCGCGAAGGGGCCTTCAGCAGGCCCGCGATGATCGCGGCCTCGTGCGCGTTCACCTCGCGCGCCGACTTGCCGAAATAGCGGCGGGCCGCGGCTTCCACGCCATAGGTGCCCGCCCCCAGATAGACGCGGTTGAGATAGATCGTCAGGATCTCGTCCTTGGTGAAGGCGCGCTCGAGCCGGAAGGCGAGCAGCATTTCCTGGATCTTGCGCTTGGCGCTGCGGTCGCTCGACAGGAAGACGTTCTTGGCAAGCTGCTGGGTGATCGTCGAGCCGCCCTGCACGACGCGGCCGGCCCGGAAATTGGCGATGGCCGCGCGCGCCAGCCCCTGCGGATCGATGCCGAAATGCGTGTAGAAGCGCCTGTCCTCGGTCGCGAGCACCGCCATCGGCAGCCAGGGCGGCATCTCGTCGAGACGCACGAGGCCGCCATAGAGATCGCCGTAGGTCGCGACCGTCTCGCCCGACCCGCCGACGAAGGTGAGGCTCGGCCGGCGCTCGAACTTGTTGATCGCGTCGATCGGCGGCAGCGTGATCCAGAAGAGGGCGAGCACCGCCGCACCGGCGATGCCGCCCCAGATGCCGGCGACGAGGCCCCATTTGAAGACGAAGCCGAACGCCCTGCGCGCGAGGCCCGGCCCGCGGTGCTGCTTGGCCTTTTTCGGCGTCTTGGCGGCCTTGGGCGGACGCGCGGAGGCGCGCGCGCGCGCGTCGGGATCGGCGCGCAGCGTTTCGCCTTGCGCGTCGTCGTCGCCGTCCGCGCGTTCGAAGCGCGGTTCGCGACGCGCGCGCGGACCTGTCGGGCGACTCGTCATGTCGCGGATTCTACACGCGAATGCGGCTTCGGTACGGCGGCGGCAAGGCGCCTTTGC
Source organism: uncultured Azospirillum sp. (assembly GCA_964416335.1). GTDB lineage: Bacteria > Pseudomonadota > Alphaproteobacteria > CACIAM-22H2 > CACIAM-22H2 > Tagaea. The sequence continues at coordinate 1,502 of CAYQDN010000075.1, read as the reverse complement.
GGATCAGGCGCTTAAGGCATCCGCGGGCTTTCCCGATTACGGCTTCCCGCTCGTGTTCTCGTAGCCGCAGGCCGTGCGCTGGACGGTGGTGGCGACGCGCGAGGAATTCGGCTCCATGACGAAGTCCTTGCTGACCCGGCAGCGGTAGGTCTGCGGCTCGCCGGCATTGCGCTCGTCGGGCACGCTGACGGCCACGCCGTCGACCACGGCGATGCTGTCGCTGGTCAGCAGTTCGGGAAAGCGCGTCACGACATAGCCGATCACGCCCATGATCGAGATGAAGACCAGCGTGACCGTGATCAGCTGGACGATGACGCCCTTGTCCTCCGCGGCCGAGCCGGCGGGCGCTGCGGCAAGCTTGGTGCGCGGGTTAAGAATCGGCATGCGCCGTCAGTTGCGAGTAGCCCCCCGACCAGTCCTGCCAGAGCTCGAAGGCCGCCAGCAGCGTGACGAATCCGCCGAGCGAGAAGTGCCAGTAGCGCAGCTCGCCCGCGTCGGCATAGCCGAGTGCGAAGGGCCAGACGGCCAGCGCCAGTCCGCAGACGAGTTCGCCGATCTCGATCGGGCGGATCAGGCCGACGAGCCCGATCTCGGCCAGCAGCAGCACGAGGATCCCGATGCAGACCGTCGTGAGGACGACGCTCGTGTCGCCGTCCTGGCGCGCGATCCAGGGCGACAGCGTGATCGCGACCCCGAGACCGATGCCGGCCCAGTCTTCCCATTCGCGGTGGACGCTGAGCGTTGTTGGCGATGCCATGCGATGTCCCTCCCTCGACGAAAGCGCGCTGGGAAAGTCCGACAGGCCGTATCGACGTTCGATCGTATAAAGGCGGCGTAGGCGTCAACGACCGGCGAAGGCGCGGCGTATCGGCATCCAGATGCGGAAGCCCGTTTTCCCAGGTCTTGAAGGGAATAGTACACCCGTTCCGCGTCCATTTGTCGGACTTCCGGCGGCGGCGATTCAAACCGCTGATCGGGCGGACATTTCTCCCGGGCGCACGGCGGCGGCCCGGGAGAATCGTCGGTAACGGGGTCGGATCAGACGCGCTTGCCCGACGCCTGGTCGAACACGTGCAGCAGCCCGGCCTTCGGGGCGAGCAAGATCTTCGAGCCCGGCTTGAAGTCGTGCCGGTCGGTGAACACCGCCGTCGCCTCGACGCCGCCGATATCGACCAGCACGAGCGTTTCGGCACCGGTCGGCTCGATCACCTTGACGGTCGCCGGCAGGCCCTGGCCGCCGGTGACGAGATCGAGATGCTCGGGCCGGATGCCGACGCGCACGGCCGTACCCGCCGTCGCCTTGGTCGCCGCGGCGAGCTTGACCCCGCCCGGCAGCTCGACCATGCCGCCCGAACCGATCTTGCCGTCGAGGAAGTTCATCGCCGGCGAACCGATGAAGCCGGCGACGAACACGTTGGCCGGATTGTCGTAGAGCTCGAGGGGCGTGCCGATCTGCTCGACGATGCCGTCATGCATGACGACGATGCGGTCGGCCATCGTCA
>CAYQDN010000074.1:9751-15384 GCA_964416335.1 uncultured Azospirillum sp. | reverse complement strand
GGCGATCGCACCTTTGGTATCGCCGTTGGCGCGCCGGGCGTTGCCGAGATTGGCAAGCAGCGGGCCGAACGGCCGCGATGACTGTTTGGCCGCAAGCTCGAGCACGGCGAGCGCTTCGTCCGCGGCACCGGTATCGAGCAGGGCCGCACCCAACCCGTTCCGTGCGACGATGTCGTCCGGCGCCAATGCGACCGCGCGGCGATAGGCCGGGATGGCGCCGGCGGCGTCGCCCAGCGAATGGCACGACAGCGCTGCACCGCGCCAGGCCTCGGCGTTTGCCGGTTCGTTCGACGCGATTTCGAGATAGACCGACATGGCGCGCGCGAACTGTGCGCCGGCAAGCAGTGCCTGGGCGAGGGGTGTGCGAAGCGGCGCCGCCAGTGCCGGATCGAGCGTCGTGGCACGATCGTATGCCGCGACGGCTGCCGCGGCGTCGCCGACGGCCGACAGGATCAAGCCGAGATTGGCATGATAGGCGGCAACATCCGGTGCGAGCAAAATTGCGGCTTCGACAAGCTCGCGCCCTGCAGCGGGCCGGCCCTGCTGGTGCCGGAGAACGCCCAGAAGGTGCTTTGCCTCGCTGTCCGCCGGATGGCCGGCCAGATGCGCCAGATAGGCCGCTGCGGCCGTTTCGAGGCGGCCGGCCTGATGGTGCGCTAGGGCAAGCGAGAGAGGGGAATCGACCATGTCCGGCGCAAGCTTACAGTTCCGGCCCTGCGATCTCGAATTGCGGCGTGCAAGCCGGGGCGGACTCGATTAAACTAATCGTTAAGATTTTGGCGCATAGTGGATAGGTCTCGATTCGCACACCGGGCGGGGCCGGAGCGTGCCGGTCAGGGACAGAAATCTCCCGAGGGAGCGACAATGAGCGGTTATCAGGCGTACGGGCGGGCGCAGAACACCACGGAAAGCCCGCGATCCACGGAGTACAGGTTGCTGGCACAGGTGTGCGGCGCGCTGACGCGGGCACGCGACGGCAAGCGCGGCACCTCCGAATTCGTCGATGCGCTGCTGTGGAACAAGAAGGTCTGGGACGCGTTCATCATCGACCTGTCCAGCGAAGGCAACCAGCTCCCCAAGGAACTGCGCGCGCAGATCATCGGGCTCGGCCTGTGGGTCGGCCGGGAAACCATCCAGGTCCTCGACGGGAACGGCGACATCGACTCTCTGATCAACGTCAACCGCACGATCATGGAAGGTCTGGCGCCGCCGGCCGCCGGCACGGCCCGTCCGGCGCCGGCCGCTGCGGCACCGGCTGCACCTGGCGCACGTCCGGTCGGTTCGGGGCTGTCCGTCTCGGGCTGATCTTCCCGCCAAATCCCGATCCGAAGGGCCGCCGCTGCATCCGCACCGGCGGCCCTTTCGTTTCAGGGTACCGGCAATTCCTGCCGGGTCGAACGTGCCGGGAAGGCCCCGGTCGGCAAGAACGCCGCTTTCGAGATTCTTGCTTAATATAACAAAATCATAGTCTTGTCCGTTTTTCGCCGGTGGCACGGCGGTTGCGAATGTCATCCGGAAAGGGGCCGAACCGTATCGGTCCCGAACCGGAGCCATCCAGATGTCACTGTCCGCCGCACTTCAGTCGTCGCTCAGCTCGTTGCAGGTCCTGCAGCAGCAGTCGCGCCTGGTTTCGACGAACGTCGCGAACGCGCAGACGCCGGACTACACGCGCAAATACGCCAACCTGACGACGCCCGCAGTTCAAGGCCTGCCGACGGGTGTGAGCATCCAGTCGATCGTGCGCACGGTGAACTCGGCACTCCAGAACGATCTTCTCAGCCGTACGTCTGACTCGGCCGCGGCCGCGGTGAAGGCGAACTATCTCGACCGGATCTCGACGCTGCTCGACACGGACAAGGAAAAGCCGGCGCTCACCCAGCAGATCCAGGCATTCCAGCAGGCGTGGACCGATTTCGAAGCGAGCCCGGAAAACGGCAACCTCGCGCGCAACATCGTCATCCAGGGCCAGCAGCTCGCGGTCGCGATCAACCAGCTCTCGTCTTCGCCGCCCCAGATCGACACCCAGGTCCTGACCGACATCGGCTCGAACCTGACGACGCTCAACGGCCTCGTGCAGCAGGCGTATTCGCTGAACACGCAGCTGATCAATCAGTCGTCGACCGGCCAGCCGATCGGCGACCTGCAGGACCAGATGGACTCGGTGGTTCGCCAGATGGCGAAGCTCACGAAGGTCCAGGTCCTCGGCACCGGCACGGCCGCCGTCCAGATCATCACGTCGGGCGGGCAGACGCTCGTCGCGGGCAACGTGCCGCCGAGCTTCAGCTTCAACTCGAACACCAACCAGGTGCAGATCTCGATCAACGGCGTGACCTCGCCGGTGCAGTCGACGGCGTTCCAGTCCGGCCAGATCGACGCGCTGCTGAAACTGCGTGCCGGCTATGCCGACAACACGGTCTTCTCGCAGACCATCATGACGTCGTCGGATCCCGGCGACGGCGCGCTGCGCAAGTTCGTCAACCAGATCGACGACATCGCCAATCAGGTCGCTTCGGTCGTCAACACCGCCTACAACACCAGCAACTCATACGGCACCGAGCTGGCGTCCAACTTCTTCACCTATTCGACGCTGGCTCTGCCGCCGGCGAACACGGTGGCGACCCAGATCACGACGGGCACGGCCTCGGCGACGTCGATCGGCGGCAGCCTGACCGATGCCGCCGCCGCGTTCGGCGCGCTGACGCCCACGCCGGCGCTGTACTACCGCGTCTCGATCACGGCCGGGCAGGGTGTGGGTTCCTCGGCGATCATCACCGCCAACACGGCGACGACGATCACCGCCCCGGGTCTCGCCGCGACGGACTCGACCAGCCAGTATTCGATCCAGTCGGTCACGGGACCACTGATGACCGGTGCATCGACCGCCACGACGACGACGACCCTGACCGACGCCAGCAACACCTGGAGCGTCAACCAGTTCTCGCCGACGGCCGCGGGCGTCGCCTATCAGGTGCGCATCATCTCGGGCACGGGTGCGGGCCAGATCGGCCGCATCACGACCAATACGGCCAACACGCTGACGCTGAGCCCCGGCTTCTCGACCGCGCCCGGCGTCGGCAGCGTCTACGTCATCGAACCCGCACTCGGCAACCTGCCGACGGCGGCCTCGATGCTGCAGGTCAATCCCAGCCTCACCGGCGGCACGACGAACGTGAAGCGTGCGTCGGCGTCGGACGTCGACCAGGCGCTGAGCCTGACCGTCAACGGCGCGTTCGATCCGATCCCGCTTCCGGCCGCTTCGGCCTCGTCGCTCTACAACACCGGCATCATCTCGGGCACCCTGACGATCGCCAACACGGTCGCTTCGGTGATCTCGTACTCGGCGCAGGGCGTCGCGACGGCGAACAAGAATACCACCGACAGCGAGACGCTGCGCCACCAGACCGACCAGACCTACCGCAACGCGGTCGGCGTCTCGGTCGATACGGAAATGTCGCAGCTCGTCGTCATCCAGAACGCCTATCAGGCCTCGGCGCAGGTCCTCCAGACAGTGCGGACGATGTTTGACACGCTCATCAATCTTGGAAGGAACTAAGCCATGGCCGGTTCCATCACGACCGTCACCAACTATGCCCAGCTGCTCGACATCCAGCGTTCGCTGGCCGGTCAGCAGAACGAACTCGCGGGCCTGCAGAAGGAGCTCTCGACCGGCCGTCGCCGCGACGGCCTGGTCGGCATCGCCGCGGTCGGTCTGCAGCAGCAGGGCCTGGCTTCGGACGCCATCCGCCTCCAGCAGTACAAGCAGACATCAGTCCAGTCGACGATCTACCTGCGCGCGATCGACACCGCGACGTACCGCACCGACCTCTACGCCAAGTCGCTCGACGGTCTCAACCAGATCGCATCCGACATGAAGTCGGAGCTGATCAAGACCAAGAGTCTCGGGCCGCAGGCCTATGCGGCCCAGTACGGCCTCGTGACCGGCGCCCTTGACCGCATCCAGTCGATCCTCAACCAGACGGACGGCCAGCGCAGCCTGTTCGCCGGCACGGCCTATACGACGCAGCCGGTGATCAGCCTCAACAGCCTCGACGCTTCGCCGCCGACGGCACTGCCGTCCTTCAACCCGTTCACGGGCGCTCCGGGCAACGGTCCGCCGCGCGGCGCGTTCTCGTCGACCGCCGCCGGCACCACGACGACGCTGACCTCGGCGACGACGTTCCCGGCCGCGGCCGTGGGCCAGACCATCCGCTTCACCAGCGGTGCCAACGTCAATTTCCAGGCGCAGATCACGTCGGTCCTGCCGGCGGGCACGCTGACCTTCGCCCCGGCCGCCCCGGCCGCGACGGCTGCCGCCGACACCTTCGCCGTTCCGTTCATGGCGGTGCAGACGACGAGCGCGCTGCCGGTCGCGACCCAGTTCAAGTCGGACAGCGCCACCCTCGCCACCGACGTGGCGCCGGGCTATATCGCCGCGTCGCTGCGCACGACGATGATCACGGCGTCTGGCGAATCGATCGGCGCCAAGCCAGGGGTCTTCATCGACGACCAGCTCAAGCTCAACTACGGCATCACGGCGTCGGACTCGGCGTTCCAGAACCTGATCAACGGCCTGCGCAACTACAAGATCGCGCTCGGCCAGGCGATCAACTCCAACGCCGCCATCGTCCCGCCGGCCACACTCCAGGACATCTCCGCGGTCTCGGCGGCCGTACCCTATCTCGACGAGGCCGAGGGGCAGATCAACAAGGCGCTGCTCGACGTCTCGAGCCTGCAGGGCGTCAATGGCGGCCGGCAGGCACAGCTCGTCCAGATCAAAGCCAAGCACCAGGACGTGGTCAACATCTCGGACGTCGGCGCCACGAAGATCGAATCCGTCGACATCGGCGAGGTCTCGACCCGCATCAAGGGTCTCCAGACCTCGCTCGAGGCCAGCTACATCACCACCAAGCAGATTCTCGAGCTTTCGCTCGTCAACTATCTGCGCTGATCAAGCAAAGGCGCCGAGCTAGGATAAGTTCGGCGCCAATTCTTGCATCTGAGAATACAACTAGAAATACAAAAAATACACACATTTTAAACAAGAGCGGTTTTGAGAAAAAGCAAGCCCGACGCCTAGAACCGTACCTGGAGATACAACTGCAAATATAAAAAACCACACACTTTTTGAACAAGAATGTTCAGGGCAGACCAATAGAAGGAGTACCGAAACCATGGCTACCGTCGCAATGAACTCCGCAGTCAGCGGCCTGATCTCGTTCCAGAGCGCGATCAACTATATTTCCGACAACGTCGCCAACTCGCAGACGGCCGGATTCAAGCGCATCGACGCGAACTTCTCGAGCTTCGTCTCGACGTCGTCGCAGCGCTTCTTCAATCCCGGCGGCGTCACCGCGCGCCCGACCTTCGTCAACGACCTGCAGGGCACCATCCTGCAGGACGCCTCGCCGACGTCGATCGCCATCGCGGGGGCCGGCTGGCTGCCCGTGCAGGACGGCACGTCGACGTCCGGCGGCCTCACCGGCAACAGCGTGACCCAGTTCACGCGCCGCGGCGACTTCGCGCTCGACAAGAACAGCTTCATGGTCAACGGCTCGGGCAAGTTCCTGTTCGCCCGCTCGGTGCCGCGCCCGACGACCGCCGTCCCCAACCCGTCGCCCAACCAGGGCCCGCTG
>CAYQDN010000074.1:0-9651 GCA_964416335.1 uncultured Azospirillum sp. | reverse complement strand
GGTGCCGCGCCCGACGACCGCCGTCCCCAACCCGTCGCCCAACCAGGGCCCGCTGTCGGCCGTGCAGATCAACCAGAGCCAGTTGCCGGCCCTGGCGACCTCGACTGCCGTCTATGCCGCGAACATCCCGGCGAATGCCGCGGCCGGTACGGTCTACAACGGCGGCACGATCACGATCACGGACGCCAACGGTTCGGCCCAGCCGGCCTCGATAACTTGGTACAACCGCACGACGGCCGGCGGCGTGTTGCCCGGGGTCGCCGCCAGCGCCACGACCGGTACGGCCGCTATCCCCGCCTCGGCGGCCGCTACGGTGCCGCAGTGGCGCGCCGTGATCACGATCCCGACCAGTTCGGCCAACGGCCCGGAGAGCATCGTCGTCGACTATTCCTTCGGCACGACGGTCGGCACCAATGCCGGCTTGCTGACGGGCATGACGGTGTCCGGCTCGACGAACGCCGCAACGTTCAGTGCCGCCAACACCGCCCCGGTCTCCGGCCGGCTGGTGCTGAGCTACAGCGCCCCGGGCCTCGCCGCGGCCCCCGTGCAGACGATCAACACCGAGTTCGGCACGCCCAACACGGCAAGCCCGACCACGGCGTCGACCCTGTCCACCGCAGGCGGCACGTCGCAGTTCGGCGGCACGTCGATCTCGATCTCGGCCATCTCGGCCGACGGCTACGCGGCCGGTACCTACAACGGCACGGGCATCGACACGGCTGGCAACATCTACACGACCTACACGAACGGTCAGCGCCTGAACCAGTACCAGATCGCGCTCGGCACGTTCAACAACCCGAAAGGCCTGGTGCGCCAGAACGGCGAGGCATTCCTCGACGATCCGGCGGCCGGTTTCATCGGCTTCAATGCCTCGCAGCAGGGCGGCGCCGGTGGCGTCAACCCGAACAGCATCGAGAACTCGAACGTCGACATCGGCGCCGAGTTCACGAAGATGATCGTGGCGCAGCGCGCCTACTCGGCCAATGCCCGCATCATCACGACGGCCGACGAAATGCTGCAGGAGATCGTGAACCTCAAGCGCTGACCATCGACCACTCTCCGGCTCCGCAAACTCGAGGGCCGGCGGCGCGAAAGCGCCGCCGGCCTTTTTCCGTTCCGTACGGGGATGGCGTCAGGCGCGCCGAGCCGCAGGGGGCAGGGCGGGCTCGAAAGACCGGACATCTGCCGAGGCGGCCGCCGCACGCCGCAAGCTTCGCGTCGAGATCCGGCCGCAAAGCAGCTTCTGCCGGGTGGAGGAATTTGCTGCCGGTCCTGCAGCGAACATTTTGCCTAGCGACATGGTTTATTTTTATTAACGGATTTTATCCGGTTGTAATCATGTGTATTTTTTGAGTTTTCCTGTTTGGCACCCGCATTGCTCATCACTGTACATCAGCCAACAGGCATTCATTTCAACACGACGCATTTCATTCAACGGCATTAGAGGGAGTCCGGCAACCATGGCTACCGTAGCAATGAACTCGGCGATCAGCGGCCTGAATTCGTTCCAGACCGCGATCAACTACATCTCCGACAACGTCGCCAACTCGCAGACGGCCGGATTCAAGCGCATCGACGCGAACTTCTCGAGCTTCGTCTCGACGTCGTCGCAGCGCTTCTTCAATCCCGGCGGCGTCACCGCGCGCCCGACCTTCGTCAACGACCTGCAGGGCACCATCCTGCAGGACGCCTCGCCGACGTCGATCGCCATCGCGGGGGCCGGCTGGCTGCCCGTGCAGGACGGCACGTCGACGTCCGGCGGCCTCACCGGCAACAGCGTGACCCAGTTCACGCGCCGCGGCGACTTCGCGCTCGACAAGAACAGCTTCATGGTCAACGGCTCGGGCAAGTTCCTGTTCGCCCGCTCGGTGCCGCGCCCGACGACCGCCGTCCCCAACCCGTCGCCCAACCAGGGCCCGCTGACCGCCGTGCAGATCAACCAGAGCCAGCTGCCGGCCCTGCAGACGGCGACCGCCATCTATGCCGCGAACATCCCGGCCAACGCAGCCGCCGGCACCACCTACAACGGCGGCACGATCACGATCACGGACGCCAACGGTGCGGCCCAGCCGGCTTCGGTGACCTGGTACAATCGCACGACCGCCGGCGGCGTGCTGCCGGCAGTCGCCGCGAGCGCCACGACCGGCACGGCCGGTGTTGCCGCCTCGGCGGCCGGTACGGTGCCGCAGTGGCGCGCCGTGATCACGATCCCGACCAGTTCGGCCAACGGCCCGGAGAGCATCGTCGTCGACTATTCCTTCGGCACGACGGTCGGCACCAATGCCGGCTTGCTGACGGGCATGACGGTGTCCGGCTCGACGAACGCCGCAACGTTCAGTGCCGCCAACACCGCCCCGGTCTCCGGCCGGCTGGTGCTGAGCTACAGCGCCCCGGGCCTCGCCGCGGCCCCCGTGCAGACGATCAACACCGAGTTCGGCACGCCCAACACGGCAAGCCCGACCACGGCGTCGACCCTGTCCACCGCAGGCGGCACGTCGCAGTTCGGCGGCACGTCGATCTCGATCTCGGCCATCTCGGCCGACGGCTACGCGGCCGGTACCTACAACGGCACGGGCATCGACACGGCTGGCAACATCTACACGACCTACACGAACGGTCAGCGCCTGAACCAGTACCAGATCGCGCTCGGCACGTTCAACAACCCGAAAGGCCTGGTGCGCCAGAACGGCGAGGCATTCCTCGACGATCCGGCGGCCGGTTTCATCGGCTTCAATGCCTCGCAGCAGGGCGGCGCCGGTGGCGTCAACCCGAACAGCATCGAGAACTCGAACGTCGACATCGGCGCCGAGTTCACGAAGATGATCGTGGCGCAGCGCTCCTACTCGGCCAATGCCCGCATGATCACGACGGCCGACGAAATGCTGCAGGAAGTCGTGAACCTCAAGCGTTGATCGTCGACCACTCTTCGGTTCCGCAAACTCGAGGGCCGGCGGCGCGAAAGCGCCGCTGGCCATTTTTTCATTCGGCACGTCGGTAGTGGTAGGCGTAGACCGGCTCGAAGCCCAGGCGCTCGTAGAGTGCGCGCGCCGGCGCGTTGTCCGCCACCACCTGGAGATAGACGAACCCGGCCCCCTGGGTGCGGCCCCAGTCCGACAGTGCGTCGATCACGCGCGCCGCATGCCCCCTGCGGCGCGCTTCGGGCACCGTCAGCATCTCGAAGATTCCCAGTGCGCCGGCATCCACCACCCCCATCCCGAAGGCATGCGGCGCGCCACCGGGTCCGTCGATGCGCGCATAGGCCGCCGGCGGGACGATCTGGCCGAGCATCTGGCCGAGGATCGCGAGGTTGGCATCCGAAGCGCCGGCTGCCTTGCCGAACGCGCCGAGCCAGCCGGGCAGGGGCGACGCGGCGAGCTGCACGTCGTGTCCCTTGCCGGCGGCAGATCCGATCGGCCGGCGCATCACGTGGGTCGGATCGACGCGCGCATAGCCGCGCGCGGCAAGGGCCGCGTCGAGATCCGGTTCGGACAGCGGCGTCAGGCGGAATGTCGGCGCCAGCCCGTGCCGGCGATAGAGCGCTTCGGCATGCGCGATCCGCGCTGCGAGCGGCAGTTTCCCGGGCCACAGCGCGTTGACCGAGTTGGCGCGCTTGGTGTGGCCGCGCGCGAAACGCAGCAGCCAGCCGTCATGGACGAGCGTCTGCAGGGCCGGCCAGGAATTGAAGGCGCGGCATTCGAGTGTCCGGATCAGGTCGGTCGAGTTTTCTTCCATGCCGTATTCCCCGCGGGCGCGATACACTCCGGCCCGTATCGTCATGTCTACAGCCTCGACCGATTCTGCCGCAATGCTTGCCGCCGCCAACAAGGCGGCCCTCGCCGGCCGTGCCGACGAGGCGATCGAGCGCTATCGCGCCGTGATCGCGCGCGCGCCGCGCCTCTTGGCAGCGCGCGTCAATCTCGCCGCCACGCTTCTTTCCAGGCGCGATTTCGCGGCAGCTATGCTGTCCGCCGACGAGGCGCTCGCGGTATTTCCGGATTCGGCCGACGCGCATTCCGTTTCGGGCGAGGCCGCACTGGCCGCAGGCCTGCCGGCACGGGCGGCGGCCGCGTTCGCCCGCGCGCTCGAGCTTGCGCCGGCGACGGCGGCACGGCGCAACAATATGGCGTTGGCGCTGCAGGGGCAGGGACGGATCGGCGCGGCACTTGCCGAGTTCGCGCGTGTGCGCGAACTTGCGCCGGCCGATACGGTGTTCGCGTCCAACGCGCTGATGTGCGCGCAGTACGATCCGCCCGGCCCGCCGGCCGACGGACTGGCGCGCGCGCGCAGCTGGCCGGGTGCCCGCGGTGTCGCCCGGCCGGAACCGCACGATCCCCAGCCCGATCGCCGCCTTCGCGTGGGCTATGTTTCGCCGGATTTCTGCAACCACTCCTGCAGCTATTTTCTCGTCCCGCTGATCGCCGGGCACGACCGCAATTCGGTCGACGTATTTGCCTACAGCGACGTCGCGGTGCCCGACGGGCTGACCGCCGCCTTCAAGGGCCTGATCCCCAACTGGCGCGACATGGCCGGGCGCGACGACGCGGCGTTCGCAGCACAGGTGCGCGCCGACCGGATCGACATCCTGGTTGACTGCGCCGGTCACACGCAGGGTAACCGGCTTGCCGTCTTCGCGCGGCGGCCGGCCGCCGTGCAGGCGACGTGGCTCGGCTATCCGGATACGACCGGGCTCGACGCGTTCGATGCGCGTATCGTCGATCCGGCCAGCGATCCGCCGCAAACGGCCGACGGGGCGGCAAGCGAGCCGCTTGCGCGCATCGCGGGCGGGTTCCTTGCCTACATGCCGCCGCCGTTCGCGCCGCCGGTCGGGCCGCTGCCGCTTGCGTCCGCCGGCCGGCCGACCTTCGGCTCGTTCAACAATCTGCCGAAAATCACGGCGCGCACGCTCGACCTGTGGGCCGGAGCACTGCGTGCCGTGCCGGCGGCACGCATGATCGTCAAGGCGCGCGGGCTCGACGAGCCCGACCTGCAGGCCGGCTTGCGCGCCGGATTTGCCGCGCGCGGCGTGGCGCCCGGGCGGGTCGAGACCCTTGGTTTCATCGGGGCCGTCCAGGACCATGTCGCGCGCTATGCCGCGATCGACGTGGCTCTCGACACGAGCCCCTACAACGGGACGACGACGACCTGCGAGGCGCTGTGGATGGGCGTGCCGGTCGTGGCGCTTGCCGGCGACCGGCACGCCGCCCGCGTCGGCGCTTCGCTGCTGGCGCAGCTCGGGGCCGGGGACTGGGTCGCGCGCGACGCCGACGCGTTCGCCACCATCGCGACCGGACTCGTCGCCGACCCGCTTCGGCTTGCAGGAATTCGTGCGGGCTTGCGTGCGCGCATGGCGGCATCGCCGCTGTGCGACGGAATGCGCCTAGCCCGCGCGTTCGAGGCACTTTACCGTCGCTTGTGGCGGCAGGTTGTTTCTCCGCCCGCGATGGTATAATCGACGCTCTCCAGACCAGTTTCCGTCCGACAAGGAATCTCGATGCCTCTCGTCCTACGACTCAATCCCGGCGAAAAGATCATCATCAACGGGGTGGTCATCGAAAACACCGGCGGCCTGGCGATGCTCGCCATCCGCAACCGCGGCAACATCTTGCGGCAGAAGGATATTCTGCAGCTGGAAGAGGCTGCCACGCCGGCCATGCGCGTCTATTACACGCTGCAATGCGTCTATCTGTTCCCGGATGAGGCGAAGGTCTATTCGGACGCGCTCCGGCAATTCCTGACCGACTTCGAACTGGCTGCCCCGACCTCCAAGGCGATCATCGACGGGTTGCGCGCCCGGCTCGACAAGGGCGAGCTCTATCCTGGCCTGAAAGACGCAAAGCGACTTATCAAGTTCGAGTGGGATCTTATTGGAACAACGACGGAAAGAGCCCGTCAGCTCCTGCTCGGGAATGATGGCCCGAAGAAGCGCGCCAAGGTCGGCGAACCGGTTCCGGAAGAGAGCGAAGTCGATTGATCGTCACATATTGATATAATTTTAACTATTTTAGCCGAAAATTTACGTAAGTTTACATTTATCTTGTCGCCTCGGCCGCGACGTGGCATAGTTACATGTAGATACACTATTACGATGCCGAGAACGGCGTTAAGGAGAGTGTCATGGCGGGATCGATCGCAAGCGGTCTGCCGGCCATCGTTGCGTGGAAGCAGCTCGAGAAGTCGGGCGACGCCGCGCAGGATAAGTGGTCGAAGCAGGCAAGCGTCCAAGCAAAAATCACCTACGCGCAGAATGCTGTCGCGAAGGCCAAAACGGTCGACGATCTTTTGAACGACCGTAAGTTCATGGAATTCGCGTTGTCCGCGTTCAGCCTCGAGAGCGAGGTCGACAAGAAGGGCCTGCTGAAGAAGGTCCTGATGTCGGACCTGACCAATATCGATTCGCTCGCCAACCGCATGAACGACGCGCGCTACAAGGACATGGCGAGCACGCTTCGCATGAAGGATTTCGGGGTCGACGGCGTGAAGCTGCCCGGGGTCATGGACGGGCTGGCTGCGCGCTACATCAAGAACGAGTTCGAGAAGGCCCAGGGCAACGCCAGCCCCGGTCTGCGCGAGGCGATGTACTTCAAGGAAAACGCCTCGAAGATCAACAGCCCGTGGGCGATCCTCGGCGACAAGGTGCTGCGCGAGGTCGTCACGTCGACTCTCGGGATCCCCAAGGAAATGGCGCTCCAGGGTGTCGAGACGCAGGCGACCTATCTGCAGAGCAAGGTCGACATCACGAAGTTCAAGGACAAGCGCTTCGTCGACACGTTCATCCAACGCTATCTGACCCAGAAAGACCAGGAAACCGCCAACGCGAATGGGACGGGCGGTGGAATGTATGGTGGTCTGCTCCAGCTGGTCAGTCCGGGCGGTTCCGACATGAGCGGTATCCTCAACCTGTTGCAGGGGTTTGGGACGCGCGGGTTTTAACTTCCGCTGACGGGCATGTTAGATTGCTCCCGGCTGGCAGGACGATTCGCGCCTGCGCACTTTGAGGACGGAAAACAAGATGCCGAACGATCCGTTGGACGAATCCAAATTTAGCGGCGCCAGCACCGACCAGGAGCGCCTCGCAGCCATGCGCGTCATCGCCGACGCGATGGAAGAAGGCATGCGCCAGGGGCTGCACCGCGACGCCTTGACCGTCGCCTGCTTCACGGTCGTCCTGCAGATGATGGTCGATGTCTACGGCCGCGAGGCGGTGCACTCGCTGGTTTCCGACATGGCGCCGCGCGTCACGGCGGGCGATTTCGGCTGACGGCGGCGGCGGGGTCAGCCCGCCGCCATCACGATAAGCCCCGGTATCGGCTTGCCGTCTTCGGCGCGCGGGGATTCGACGCGCCACTGCAGCGGCGTGAAACCGGCCGCGGCCACCGCCTTCTCGATATATGCGCGCGCGTGCGCATAGCGCCCGGACGGGCGCACCTTCCAGTCACCCTGTTCGTCGGGCAGCATCGTCTCGGTCGAGAAGACGATATGTCCGCCGGCCTTGAGCGCTCTTCGCGCCGCGGCCAGCGCTTCGTCGATGATCCCGAAATAGCAGAACACGTCGGCCGCCACGATCACGTCGTAGCTGCGCCGATGCGCGTCCAGATCGGCCACGAGTTCGCCTGCGCGCAGTTCGTCGTAGATCGCGCGGTCCTGCGCGCGCGCCAGCATGCCGTGCGACAGGTCCACGCCTTCCAGACGCGTCGACCATGGCCGCAGGACGAGGCCGGCCAGGCCCGTGCCGCAGCCCGCATCGAGCGTGACGAAGCGCGGCGACGGCGTGCCCCACTGCGTCTCGAGCATCGCGCGGATCCCTTCGGGCGCGCTGTAGCCGACCGATGCGAGTGTCTGGTCGAACGTCGCGGCGAACAGGTCGAAGGCGCCGCGCACATAACCGTCCTCGGCGCGGGACGGGGCAGCCTGTCCGGCGAGCGCCGCCGCCCAGTGGCGCGCCGTCGGACTGTCGGGATGGGCGGCACGCCACGCCGCCGCGCGTTCGGCCGCCTCGGCCTTCCGGCCGGCGACGTGCAGCGCATAGATCGCGGTTCCGTAGTTCGAATGGACGTGCGGATGGTCCGGTGCGGCGGCAAGCGCACGCACATAGAGATCGAGCGCCACGTCGAGATTGCCGCGCCGCTGCTCGAGATTGGCGAGGTTGTTGAACGCGTCCACGCTTGCCGGGTCGAGCTCGATGGCGCGGCGATACGATGTGGCGGCGTCGTCGGGCCGTTCGAGTGCCGCAAGCGCCGCGGCACGGTTTGCGTGTGCTGCCGCATGGCCGGGCAGGGCGGCGATCGCCCGGTCGGCGGCGGCGAGCGCCTCGTCGGGCCGGCCGACCGTGATCAGGGCCGCGGCGAGGTTCGCCTCGAAATGCGCGTTGCCGGGAACCAGCGCGCAGGCGCGCACGATCTTGGCCAGCGCCTCGTCGTGCCGGCCGTACGCGCGCGCGACGAGACCCGACAGGTGAAGTGCATCGGGGTGGTCGGGCTTGAGCTTGAGGGCCTGCGCATAGAGCGGTGCAGCCCCGGCGACGTCGCCGCGCCGGTGGCGTTCGAATCCGGCGGCGACGAGCGCGTCGGGATTGTTGCGGGTGAGAACCGGGGGAGGGGGGCGCGGCTTCATCGGAGATTCCGGCCCCCCGAAACGGAACCGGCGCGCAGGCCGGTCATCAGACCCGGTCCATGCGCGCCGGCGAAGTCAGGCCGGAGGGTTCCGGCGGAGCGGTCAGCCAGCGGTGGCGCCGCGCAGACCGTCCATGACGTGGCGGTTGATCGCGACCAGCATGTCGAGATCGCCGTCCGGGTGGCTGTTGACGATCATGTCGGAGTTCTTGTTGACGTACGCCGCGAGATTGATGAGCAGGACCTTGAGCTCCTTGGGGAGCTTGTTGTGCTCGTCGGCGACGTCGGTCACGAAGGCGTTCCAGACATCGCGATTGTGGAAGATCGCGTCGCACACCTGGCCGACCGACTGCGGGTCGAGCTGCGTGACCACCGCCTTGGCGTCGGTCAGCTTCTTGGTGACGAGGGCCAGGAGGCGGTATTCCCGCTCGCGTTCGGATTCGGTGGCGCCAGGCGCCGTTGGGTTCGATTTCGTCACGATTCCTCCTGGGACCGGCGAATCGGGCAGGAGCCCGCTTCTCGTTTGATATTAATAGCCGAGTCGGCCGATGCGCGCAAAAGAAAGCCGCGACATACGGCGCCGCCCGGTACCCGCAGGCGCTACAACTGAAGCAGGACCAAACGAAAACGGGGGCGGCCCGTGGGCCGCCCCCGTCCTTGTCGGAGTGCCGTACCGCGAAGTTAGCGGAACAGGCCCAGCAGGACCGAAGGCTGCTGGTTGGCGATGGACAGCGACTGGATGCCGAGCTGCTGGCGGACCTGCAGCGCCTGCACCGAGGCCGAGGCCTTGCCGATGTCGGCGTCGACGATGGCGCCGAGACCCGTCGTGGTGGCGTCGACGATCGCGTTGACGAAGCTCGACTGCAGCTGCAGCGTCCGCGTTTCCGCCGCGTTCGCGCCCAGCGAGGTGGCGACCGCCTGCGAGAACGTGTTGAGCGACGTCAGGGCAAGCACCGCCGCCGAAGCCGACGTGACCGACGAAGCGTTGAAGGTCGTGAAGGCCGCGTTGACCGAGGACTGCGAGTTCATCGTCAGCGTGACG
>CAYQDN010000073.1:0-15723 GCA_964416335.1 uncultured Azospirillum sp. | reverse complement strand
GCGTCACCAAGACTGGAGTCCCCTCTCCCCTTGCGGGAGAGGGTTAGGGTGAGGGGTCTACGCCGCCTTCACGTCCGCAAGGAACGTCTCGACCGAACCGTCCAGCGCCTTGGCGCCTGCGTTGACCTGGTCGACGGCGGCCGAGACGGTCTCGGCGGCTTCGCCGGTCTTGCCGCTGGCGGCAGCCACGCGCTGGATCGTGTCGGTGACCTCGCGCGTCCCCGTCGCGACTTGCTGGACGTTCTGCGAGATTTCCCGGGTGGCCGCACCCTGCTCTTCGACGGCCGCGGCGATCGCCGAGACGTTCTGGTCGATGCCGACGATGGCCTTGTTGACCTTGCTGATCGCCATGACCGCTTCCATCGTCGCGGCCTGGATCTCGGAGACCTGCTTGCTGATGTCCTCGGTCGCCTTGCCGGTCTGCGTGGCGAGACCCTTCACTTCCGAGGCGACGACGGCGAAGCCCTTGCCGGCCTCGCCCGCGCGCGCCGCCTCGATCGTGGCGTTGAGGGCGAGCAGGTTGGTCTGGCTGGCGATCTGCGCGATCAGCTTGACGACGTCGCCGATCTTCTGGGCGGCGGTGTTGAGCGCTTCGACCACGCGGTTGGTGTTGGCGACGTGCTCGACCGCTTCCTTGGCGTTGTCGGAAGAGACCTGCACCTGGCGCGAAATCTCCTGGATCGAGCTCGACAGCTCCTCGGTCGCGGCCGCGACGGTGTTCACGCTCTCGGTCGCGTCGCGGGCGGCGCGCGAGACGATCTCGGCCTGGCCCCTGGAATCCGCGGCGAGCGTGCGCATCGTGTCGGCCACGCTGCGCAGCGTCTCGGTCGAGCCGCGAAGCTCGCCCAGCGTGCGGTCGGCGTCGCCCTCGAAGCTGCGGCAGCGTTTGTCGAGGGCGCTCGCGCGCTCGACCTGCTTCTGGCGCGCCTCGGCTTCGGCCTTGGCAAGCCGTTCGCCTTCGGCCGCACCCGCGCGAAGCTGGTCGAGGGCTGCCGCCATCGTGCCGAATTCGTCGGGGCCCATCGCGGGAACCGGCGAGGCGTAGTCGCGGTCGCCCAGGCGCGCGATGACCTCGAGCAGCTGTGCCACGGGGCTTGCGAAGCGGCGGCGGATCGCGATCACGCCGAAGACGCACAAGGCCGCCATCGCGGCGAGCACGATGCCGGCGATGGCGAGCGTGCGCAGCGCTTCGGCGCGGATTTCCTCGGCGCGCGCGATGGCACCGTCGAGTGCGGCGTTGGCGACCGCAAGGATCGCCGGGAACGGCCCCTGGCAGAGCTGGTTCCATTCGGGCGGCGTCAGGATCGGCTTGCCGCTGCCATCCATCTTCTTGATGGCCTCTTCGATGCGCGCAAGCGCGCCGTCGACCTGGCCGCGCGCGGTCTTGACCGCGTCGACCACGACGCGCGGCGCACCGGGGCGCGCGATGATCTCGTCGGTCATGCTCCACGAGGTGCGCAGGATGCCGCCGATCTCGGTCATCTGGGTGACCTGGCGGGCGGTGAGCGGCGTCGAATCGTTGATGTTGCCGCGCACCAGCGAGCACTGGATGCCGTAGCGGTCGCGGATCGTCCAGGCGAAGCGGCGCACCTGCACGAGCTCGGCGATGGCGGGATCGCCCATCCACACCTCGTTCGATACCGAGGCGGAGATCGCGATCAGCGCGTCGATATACTTGGTCGTCGCGTCGTACCAGGCTTGCGTGGGCGGCAGCGCGCGGGCACTGCGCGGCTTGGCGGCCTCGGCATAGAGGGCCGCGAAATGCGGGGCGATCCCGGCGAACGAAGTCGCGAGATTGGCGGCAAGGGCGGGGTTGGCTAGCTCGACGCCCTGCACGGCCTTCGCGGCACCGGCACTTTCCTTCTCCATGAAGGCCTTGACGTCGTCGACGGCACGCTTCGCGTCGTCCTGGCCGAGCAGTGCGCTCTGCGCGTTGCCGCGCTGGTTGCGCACGCTGACGGTGCTGTTGAACAGCTCGCGGTCGAGACGGGCGAGCAGCTCGGTGCGGATCGCCTGGCGATGGTCGCCGATCGCGTTCCACGCACTGAGGCCCGAGATGCCGACCGCCGCGACCAGCAGGCAGCCGAAGATCGCGAAGATGAGGTTCTTGACCGAATTCGAAAACATGGCGCCGTCTCCCGGGGGGTGCGAATGCTCCCGGGATACAACACAAAATATACTACATCGTTAATGCCGGGTTGCCGCCGGATGGCTAAAAATCTAGGGAAATTGGGGGGATCGGCGAGGCGGCACCCCTCACCCTAACCCTCTCCCGCAAGGGGAGAGGGGACTCCAGTCTTGGTGATGTATGCGCCCGTGCTTCTATATCAACGGTGTAATTCCCTCTCCCCTTGCGGGAGCGGGCTAGGGTGAGGCATCTACCCCCGCATTTCTAATACCCGCAGCCTGTAATTCTACCCATCGCCCTGACAGCTGCTCGACAATAAAACATCTAGGGAGGAGCCATCAGTACGTTTGGGGAAGCAATGAGATTGCTTAAAGCCGCCGCGAGATCCTCAACAATGTTGTCCCCAAGAAAGAAGCGCGGCAGCCAAATGATATCGGAATCTCCAAGTGGCCAAAGACGATGAAGCGCTCCATCTGCGTTGACCAAATCGAACTTGGTATAGACGAGAGGGTCCGTGGTGGCGTTTGCATATATGAGTAGACGACCAATGCCCCACGTAATCGTTTGCGAGTTCTTGGCTAGCGGATTGTGAGGAATCGGAGGCGGCCATGTCGATGGGTCAGCGAGACCAATCGAATGCCGCTGGAAACTATTTCGCCACTTCGGAGTATCGGCACGAGCGGCGATCCAGATTCTCATGCCGAATGGAATGCTCCGGTCTTCTTTAAACTTATTCCTGACCGCCTGATCGTAAATTGGACTCTCTGGAACACTTTGAAACGAGTTATTTTCAGCCACAAGAATCTTAAGGGCTATCCATTCTCTCAGAATGCGGCGCTTAACATCATCGAGAATTAGCGGTTCGTATTTTATTAGTGGCGTCAGAACCTCGCGTGCGCCGCTCTCAACCTTCTCCATCCATGTTTCGTTGCACCTTTTACAGACTACTTTGAACGTTCTTGTGTTGGCGGCTCCCTGACGCATTCGTCTGACTTGAGCGACAATGTCGCGAGTTTTTCCACGAAACGTGATGCTGTGTTCATCGTAGTTTCCGGCTTTTGGCAAAAGGCCAGATGTAGTCATCCATTTTGGCCATAGATGCTCTTTGCTGATCGGATTCCCCGGAATTGCACCGCCAGAGCAAAAAATGCAGATGCCGCGTAACTTGGTGCGCATGTGCCTCTGCCTACCGCAGCAATAAAATCCAGATACACTGCCCGCTAATATTTGGCATAACACCTACAACTCAAAAGTCGTGGATGCCCGCGACGAGCGCGGGCATGACGCAATCAGACGAACCTCACCCGCACTTCGAATAGTCGCAGTTCGTGCAGGTGTCGCAGCCTTCCATCTTGAGCAGCGTCGGCGCCTGGCATTTGGGGCAGGTGCGTGCACCGGCCACGCGCGGGCGGGGGCCGTCGGCTGGCTGGTCGGTGAAGAGGGCGGCGACACTCGACGACGACGAGGGCTCGGCGTGCACGGCACCAGAACCGCCCAGCATCGCCATCGGCAGGATCTCGGCGGCGGGGTCGGCGGCGAGCGCTTCGCCGGCGCGCAGGAAACCGATCTGGATCATGTGGCGTTCGATCACTTCGCCGATCGCGGCGAGCAGCGAAGGGACATAGCGCCCGTTCATCCACTGGCCGCCGCGCGGGTCGAACACGGCCTTGAGCTCTTCCACCACGAACGACACGTCGCCGCCGCGCCGGAACACGGCCGAGATCATGCGCGTCAGCGCCACGGTCCAGGCGTAGTGCTCCATGTTCTTGGAGTTGATGAACACTTCGAACGGCCGGCGGCGCCCGTCGGTGATGATGTCGTTGAGCGTGATGTAGAGCGCGTGTTCGGCTTCCGCCCACTTGATCTTGTAGGTCTGGCCGGGCAGGGCTTCGGGCCGGTCGAGCGGGCGCGTCATGTAGACGACACCGCCGCTCTCGAACTGGTCGGCGTGGCGCGCGGGCGCTTTGCCGAGCGGCAGCGACTGCTGGACGGGGGCCTTCCGGTCGTCCTTCTTCACCTGCAGGACCGAGCCGGTGATGTCGTTGGGCCGGTAGGTCGTGCAGCCCTTGCAGCCCAGCGCATAGGCCTGCAGGTAGATGTCCTTGAACGCGTCGAAGGACATGTCCTCCGGGCAGTTGATCGTCTTGGAGATCGACGCGTCGATGTATTTCTGCACCGCCGCCTGCATGACGACATGCTCGGCCGGCGTGAGGCGCTGGGCGTCGACGAAATAGTCGGGGAGCTGCGCGTTGTCGCCGAACATCCGCTTGTAGAGGCGGTAGGCGTGGTCGGACACTTCCTCTTCGCGGCGCGTCCCGTCCGGCATCAGGACGTTGCGCGTGTAGCTGAACGAGAAGACGGGCTCGAGCCCCGACGACACGTTGTCGGCCATCAGCGAGATCGTACCCGTGGGGGCGATCGAGGTGAGCAGCGCGTTGCGAATACCGTGTGCGGCGATGCCTTCGCGCGTCTCTTCGTCGAGTGCCTCGATGGCGGGCCCCTGCAGGAACTTCTCGCGGTCGAACAGCGGGAAGGCGCCCTTTTCCTTCGCGAGATCGACCGACGCGCGGTAGGCGATCCGGCGGATCAGCATCATCCAGCGTTCGGTCAGCGCCACCGCACCTTCCGAGCCGTAGCGCGACTTGCACATCATCAGCGCGTCGGCGAGGCCGGTCACGCCAAGGCCGATGCGCCGCTTGGCGCGCGCCTCGTGTTCCTGCTCCGGGAGCGGGAAGCGCGACACGTCGGTGACATTGTCCATCATCCGCACGGCGAGCGGGACGAGCCGGTCCAGCTCCGCCTCGTCGAGGGCGGCGTCGGCGCCGAACGGGTCCTTGACGAGAGCGGCGAGATTGATCGAGCCGAGCAGGCATGCGCCATAAGGCGGCAAAGGCTGCTCGCCGCACGGGTTCGTGGCGCAGATGTTCTCGGCGTACCACAGGTTATTCGTGCGGTTGATGCGGTCGATGAAGATCACGCCCGGTTCGGCATAGGCGAACGTCGCGCGCATGATCTTGTCCCACAGCTCGCGCGCGCGCAGCGTCTTGTAGTGCGTACCGCCGAAGACGAGCTGCCAGGGGGCGTCTTCCTTCACCGCCGTCATGAAACCGTCGGTGACGAGGACCGAGAGGTTGAACATGCGCAGGCGGCCGGGCTCGCGCTTGGCCTCGACGAAGGCCTCGATGTCGGGATGGTCGCAGCGCATCGTCGCCATCATGGCGCCGCGCCGGTGGCCGGCCGACATGATGGTGCGGCACATCGCGTCCCACACATCCATGAACGTCAGCGGGCCGGATGCGTCGGCCCCCACGCCCTTCACGGCTGCCCCCTTGGGGCGCAGCGTCGAGAAATCGTAGCCGATGCCGCCACCCTGCTGCATCGTCAGGGCCGCCTCGCGCAGATGGCTGAAGATGCCGCCCATGTCGTCGGGGACGGTGCCCATGACGAAGCAGTTGAAGAGCGTCACGTGCCGCGCGGTTCCGGCACCCGCGACGATGCGGCCGGCGGGGATGAACTTGAAGCCGTCGAGCGCTTCGTAGAAGCGTTTCGCCCAGACGTCCGGTTCCTTCTCGACGGATGCAAGGGCGGTCGCGACGCGCGTCCACGTATCCTCGATCGAGCGGTCGACCGGCGTGCCGTCGGCGGCCTTGAAACGGTATTTCATGTCCCAGATCTGCTGGGAAATCGCGGCGATCGGACGCATCTTCGGACGGCTTTCGGGGCGAGGAAAAAGGCTCGGGTGCGGGGGCGAGTTTATGCCCCGGCCGCCGGTCCGGCAATTGTTCGTTCTCGATATGTTTCCACAAGCGTTTCACCCACAAGATGTTGTGGGTCAACGGGCTTTCGACTTATCCCCAATACCCACAGTACGTCCCCTTGCTGCCCGCCGCCCGTCCGGATAACGATGCGGTCCCGTCCGGTCGAGGTAATAAAATGAACGACGATCCGCTTCCCGCGCTGCGCGCGCTCAACGCGAAGTTCATCCACAACTTCGTCACCAACGACGTGCCGTCGCACGACGCGATCCTGCACGAACGCTTCCGCTATATCGGCTCGAACGGCGCGCGCCAGGACCGCACGGCGTATCTGGCGCGCTGGGCGACCGGCTTCGATCCCGACGTGCTCGTCTACTGGGACATCCGCGACGAGCGCATCGATGTGTTCGGCGACGCGGCCCTCGTCTGCTCGGTCAACAAGTGGATCGTGGCGAAGGACGGCAAGGAGACGAGCGGCATGTCGCTCTATACCGACGCCTATGTACGCGAGAACGGCGGCTGGAAATGCATCCAGGCCCAGATCACCGGCGTGCAGCCCGACCAGTATCCGGGCGACGAGACGATCATCCGCAAATACGTGCGCGGGAAGATCGTCGGCTAGGCGCTCAAGCGCCCTTGTCCTCGACGAGGTCGGCGATCTTGCGGGTCAGGTACTCGACCTTGTAGGCCGGCAGCCGGTAGGCCCAGCCGTGCAGGCGCTTCTCGATGTCGTCGGCTTCCTTGGCGACGTCCTCGGGCTTCTTGAATTTCTCGCCCTCGGCGGGTGTTGCCGGTGCGGCATAGCGGGCGCGCAGGCGCACCCACGTGTCGGCACCCGCGGTCGCGAGCTCGACGCGCAGCGTCAGGCCGTCGAACGTCGTGTATTCGGCATAGTCGCGCCCGGGCGCGAAGGTGAGGCCGTCTTCCTTGCGCACGTCCTCGAGATCGAGCCCCTCGAGGGCGCTCGCCACGAGATTGACGTCGAACTCGGATTTCACCTTCTTGCCGTCGGGGATCGGCTTGAGGTCGAAATCCTTCTGGTCGGGCTTCGCGCGATCCACGTCGAGGCGCTGCCCCCCGGCGACCACGCTTGCGTGCGCGATGCGCTCGCGCGCCACGTCGGCGATGCGCTTCTCCAGCCACTTGGCGGGCTCGCGCTCGACGCTCACGCGGCCCTGCACGAACCACACCTGGTCCTCGTTGGCGCGGCGCACGAACGTGCCGTCGCCGGCATTGCCCTGCCGGCCGAAGCGCGCGCGCCCGACGAGCAGGCTCGCATACTCCTCGCCCTGCGGCCCGGACAGCATTACGCGCACGCCCTTCTGGTCCTTGCCCGAACCGTCGACGTCGATCTCGGCATGCAGTGCCTTGTTGGCGGTGCGCGCCTCGATGACGCGCAGGTTGGCGACTTCCAGCGCCAGCTTGCGCACCTGCGCGAAATCGACCGGATAGCCGGCCTTGGACGGCATCGTCCATGCGCCGTCGGCCGTGCGGACGATCTCGAACGTTTCGCCGGCGCGCTCGACCGCGATCTTCGCCACGCCGTCGATTCGCGCGGGCAGGTTCGGGAAGACGAGCTCGCCCGAATGGTCGGCGACGGCCGGCCGGCCGTGTTCGCGCATCGCGAAGGTGGCGGCACCGCTGGCGAGGATCGCGGCGGCAAGGATGGCGAGGGTCCGGGTCTTCATCGAAATGCCCTCCGTTCAGGCCGCGCGCGGCCGGCGCCGGCGCACGCGCAGCCAGCCCAGCACGATCGCGACGACGGCGACGATCGCGGGGATGGCGCCGATATTGGCGATCTTGGCCGTGGTCTGCACGCCCTCGATGTCGCGGCGCAGGTCCTGCTGCACGTCGCGCAGCTCGCGCCGCACGACCAGCATCTCGGCGCGGAACTTCTCGATCTCCGCCTGCTGCTCGGCCGTCAGGATCGAACGGTTGGCGTCGGTCGCCGCAGCGCCGCGGCCCTGCAGATCGGCCAGGCGCTTCTCGGCATCCTTCAGCTTGTCGGTGAGTTCGCGCTCCTTGGCGCGGAAGCGCAGCTCGGCCTCGCGCTGGATGTCGGCCAGCAGCGTGAAGGGGCGCTGCGACAGGCCGCGCCCGCGCAGGCCGATCAGGTCGGACGAGCCCAGCAGGTTGTCGACCGCGTTGACGACGAAGTCGCCGTTGTAGGCACCCGGCGTGGCCACGCGCTGGCCGAAGAATTCCTGCACCTGCACCCAGAAGCGGTCTTCCAGCATGTCGGTGTCGGCGACGACGATGACGTTGATCGGCCCGTCCGACTGCGCCTTGAAAGGCGCGCTCGGTGCCGGCGGGGCGGGCTGGCCCTCGGCGGGCTTGGCGGGTTCGGGCGCCTTGTCGAAGGCCGACTTGACCGGGCCGCTGATGCGCGCGGCAACCGTCAGCGCCTCGCCCGACGGCTTGAAGTCGGCAAGCAGTTTCGCCGGGTCGGGCTGGAAGCGCACCTCGTCGGCGACGATCTCCTGCGACTGCGGCGAGGTGCGGATCAGCGGCGAGAACTTCGTCGTCGCACCGTCCTTGGGCTTGAGGATCCCGGCCGTGGCCATCTGGATGATGTTGGCTTCGGTCAGCAGCACGTCGCTGCGGTCGAAATTCGTGTCGCGCAGCGTGAGCCACAGCACGTAGTCGACCGCCTGCACGCGGCCCTGGCCGCCGGCATTGACGCGCCGGGCGGCCACGCGGTCGCCCGCCAGCCGGTCGTCGGCCATCGTCAGGCCCCAGGCGTCGAACAGTTTCGTCAGGTTCGAGTTGGCCGGCATGCCCATCGCGGCCTGCCCGCCGCGCGCCATCTCGCTCTCGGCGAGCGGATCGACGAACACGAGGGCGCGCCCGCCGCGCAGCACGAACTGGTCGATCGCGTAGAGCGTGGTTTCCGGCAGGTCCTTCGGGTGCACGACCATCAGCACGCCGATCTCGGCGGGGATCTCGACGGCATCGCGCGCCACGGGCCTGAGGTCGAAGAACTGGCCGAGCTGGGTATAGACCGCCCAGGGCGGCGAAGGCTGGCCGCGGCCGCGGAACTCGCCTTCCATCGGCAGTGCGGAAAGCACGCCCACCTGCGGCTTCTTGGTGACCGACAGGTTGTAGACGATCTTCGTGAGGTCGTATTCGAGGAAGCGTTCGCGGTCGGGCTGGAAGAACGGGATCGATTCTTCGCGGTCCGCCCCGTTGGTGCCGGCAAGGCCGAAATAGACGGTCTCGCCCTGCTGGTTGAGCGGGACGGCCTGCAGCCCGAAGGCGACCGCGCGGTCCTCCTCGTCGGAGAAGGCGGGCGGGTCGATCACGTCGAGGCGCAGCCTGCCGTGGGCCGCGTCGCGGTATTCTTCCAGCATCTCGCGCACGCGCTGGGCATAGACGCCGTAGTTCGGGATCTCGCGCCCCAGCCGCTCGGAATAATAGTAGCGCAGCACGATGGGCTCTTCGATCTTCGCGAGGATCGCGCGCGTCCCCTGGCTCAGCGTGAACAGCCGGTCGGACGTGAGGTCGAGGCGCGCGCCCTGGAAGAGCGTGCCCGCCATCAGGTTGACGGCCACGAACAGCACGGCGGCGAGGACGATGCCGAGGCCGGTGAGGGCGGAGCGCGTCGCGGTCTTGCTTGCCATGGCCTAGCCCGCCTTCTTCATTTCCACGATGGCCGCGTTGGCGAACAGGAACGCCGCCACGAGGCTCGCGAAATAGACGATGTCGCGCAGGTCGATGACGCCGCGCGTGATCGCGTTGAAATGGGTGAGGAAACTGAAGCCCGCGATCGTCTCGACCATGCCGGAAGGCGCCCAGCCCGCGAAGAACGCCAGCACCAGCGACGTGCCGGAAACCGTGAAGACGAAGCACGCCGCCGCCGCCACGACGAAGGCGACGACCTGGCTCTTGGTGAGCGCCGAGATGCAGGCGCCGATGGCAAGGTAGCCCGCACTCATCAGCAGCGAGCCCACGTAGCTGGCGAGGATGATGCCGTTGTCGGGCTGGCCCAGCAGGTTGACGGTGATCCAGATCGGGAAGGTCAGCGCCAGCGCGATGGCCACGAACGCCCAGGCGGCGAGGAACTTCGCCGTCACCGCCTCGCCGATCGAGATCGGCAGCGTCAGGAAAAGCTCGATCGTTCCCGCCCGGCGTTCCTCCGACCACAGACGCATGGCGAGGGCCGGGATCAGGAACAGATAGAGCCACGGATGGAACGAGAAGAAGGCCTGCAGGTCGGCCTGCCCGCGCTCGAAGAAATTGCCGAGATAGAAGGTGAAGGTGCTCGCGAGCACCAGGAAGATCACGAGGAAGACATAGGCGACCGGGGTGGCGAAATAGCCGCCGAGCTCGCGCTTGAAGATGAACCAGATGTTCCGCATGGACGCGTTCCTCAGACTTTCGTGCCGGTCGTGATGGCGCGGAACACCTCGTCGAGGCGGCCGCGCTCCTCGCGGATCTCGTCGATGCGGATGCCGGTCCCGCGCGCCAGCGCGCCGAGATCGGCCAGCATCGGCCGGCCGGCCTTGGGGAAGGCGGTCAGCATGGCAAGCCCGTCCTCGCCGTCGACGCGCTCGAACCCGGCCACGCCGGGATGTGCCGCAAGTGCCGCGCGCAGCCGGTCCAGGTCCGCGGCGGGCGCCACGAACGAGACCGCGTAGTGCCAGCGCGAGCGCTTCTCCAGCGCCTCGGGCGTGCCGTCGGCGAGCACGCGGCCGCGCGCGATGACGACCGCGCGCGAACAGATCGCGTCGACCTCCTCGAGGATGTGGGTCGAGATGACGATGGCCTTGTCGGCGGCCATCGAGCGGATCAGGCCGCGCACCTCGTGCTTCTGGTTGGGATCGAGGCCGTCGGTCGGCTCGTCGAGGATCAGCACCTCGGGATCGTGCAGCAGCGCCTGGGCGAGGCCCACGCGGCGCTTGAAGCCCTTCGACAGCGTGTCGATCGGCTGGTTGAGGATGTCGGCGAGCTGCGTGCGCTCGACCGCCTCGGCGACGCGCTTGGCGCGCGAGGCCCCGTCGAAGCCGCGGATGGCGCCGACGAAATCGAGGAAGGCGGCGGCCGTCATGTCGGGATAGGCGGGTGCCCCCTCGGGCAGGTAGCCGATCCGGCGCTTGGCCTCGATCGGGTCGCGCTCGACGTCGAAGCCGCAGACCGAAGCGGACCCGGCCGTGGGGGCAAGGAACCCGGTGATCATCTTCATCGTCGTGGACTTGCCGGCCCCGTTGGGCCCGAGGAACCCGAGGACCTCGCCGCGCACGACATTGAAGGACACGTCCTCGACCGCGCGGATCGGGCCGAAATGCTTCTTCAGGCCCCTGATTTCGATCATTGCCGACATCGCCGGATTGTTCCCTGTTCGCCGGATTGGCCCGGTTCGACCGGGCGCCCTTCATTTAGGGAAAATCACGGCAAAAGCAAGGCGTTCACGTAACCGGCCGGTTACAGAGGGGCCGTGCCGCGGTGGATACAGCCTGGAACCTTGGTCGGGCTCCATCAGGTCCACTGAATCTTCATACAGAGCGGAATTGCCTCCGGATTCCGGGCCGCTCGCTCAATTCACCCGATCCTGTCTGGCGCCGACTGTCCCGCGATAGATCCATGCGCGATCGTGCGACGGCTGGAAGTTCGCGTCGTAGCCCCCGAAATAGAGGACCCTTCCGCGATCGGACGCGAACGGCGAAACGGCGATCGTCCGGACGGAAACCAGGGTCGGCTGGGCGGGATCCAGCACTTCTTTCAGTTCCCAATGGACGGTTCCGCCTGCCACACGACGCACGTAGAAGCGGCCTTCGGCGGCGTAGTACTGATCGCGGCGCTTGTTCAGCGTATTGGCGGCTTCCACCTTCAGGACGCGCCAGTCGGGACGTTGCCGGGCTGCGGCTTCCGTGTATTGCATCTCGAATCCGATGATCCACACGTTCTCGCCGCTGTCCGGATTCCTGAAAGGGAGGTAGTCGTTGTACGCACTGAGGATGTAGGGAACCGGCGTCTGGAGGCGACGTGCCATATCCGCGTTGATGTTCAGCTCGACCGTCTCGGCATCGTCTGCCCCGGGATCGATCCGGTATACCCGCGTCTGGTAGTCGCTGCCCCGGGCATTGAACAGCAGGACTTCGCCGGGACCGGTCGGATTTGGAACCGCCGAGAGCCCGCGGACTCCGGAGGCCGAGATTTCGTTCGGGTACTCTTTGACGACCGTCCAAGTCGGCGAAGGTCCGTCGGTGCGCCGAATGATCTTCGTCGTTGTCGCCGCATAGAGAACGCCATTGCAGTCGGCAAAGCCCATCGCCCGTTCGCTCGCCTGCCAATCGACGCCTTCCGACAGCGAATGCTCCGGGGACTGCCACCCGATCCGCCCGCGTACCCGCGGATCATAGACGCCCCGGACGATCCCCAGAGTGGCGCTGCCGGCAAAAACATGATCGACACCGGTAACCCGGTCGCGATGCTGGCCGATGGCCCGGATGTCGGAATAGGGCCTGCTTGTCCGTCCGAGCGTCGTCGGCACCAACGCGTCGCCGGCATCGTCAAGACTGAAGACTTGCACGTCGCCGGGCCCGACCTGATCTGGTGCGACAAGAAGCATCTCGACGGGCTCGATCGGCTTGCCGCTTGCGTCGGTCGAGAACGTGACTTTCTGCAGGCTCGTGAGCCGCAGATTTCGGGTCGTGAACTGGTGGAGAACCTTCCAGCGCGCGTCGGGCGCATCGAGCACGAGGAGCTGCGAGGCCTTGGGGATCGATCGATCGCTCTCGGTCCATAGCGAATTGGACGCAAACAGCCTTCCCTTATAGGGCATCAGCCGCATCAGCTCGGTTCCGTTCACCCGCCGTCCGTTCGCGTCCACCGTCCCGGCCCGCCACGACGGTTCGTACGAGATCGGAAGGAAATCGGAGATCGGAAGTATGGACGGCTTGCCTGCCGAAGCCGGTTCGCGCGGGATGGGTGCCGTGGCTGCGCAACCGCACAAGATGACGACCGGCAGGACAAGCCAAGCGAAGCGTCGGTGAATTCGAAAATTCATGCCGGCCGGACCCGCGCTGAATGACCTTCCGGTGGAGGATCGATGCCGTCGCCGTGCATTTCCTCAGAAAGTGCCTTCGGCGGGCTTGGCGCGCGTCTTGCGGGCCGCGCGCTCGGGCGCCAGCCGGCTCTCGCGCAGGTCGCCCGACGCCTCGAGCAGCGGGTAGGCGACCGAGACGAGGTGCGAATGGATGCGCTTCAGGTCCCGCAGCACGTCGAGATGCAGCGAGCTGGTCTCGATCGTGTCGGGGTTGCGCCCGCGCAGGCGGGCGATGTGCATGTCGGCCGCATGGCGCTCGCGCTCGCGGAACTCGACCTTCTCGGCGAGCATCTGGCGGGCCATCTTGGCGTCGCCCTGGATGAACACCGCCAGCGCCAGGCGCAGCGTGTCGAGCAGCATCACGTGCAGCGCCTCGATCTCGCCCATGCCCTCGTCCGAGAAGCGCAGGCGGTTCTTCATCTTCTTGATCGCAAGCTCGATCAGGTTCTTCTCGACGATGTCGCCCGCGTGCTCGAGGTTGGTGGCGAACTGCAGGATCTCCATCGCGCGGCTCTGGTCCTTCTCGCCCATCGCGTCGGTCGAGATGCGCAGCAGGTAGTGCTTCACGTCCTCGCACAGCCGGTCGACCACGTCGTCGCGCTTGATGATCTCGTCGGCGAGCTTGCGGTCGTCGGTGCGGAACACGGTGATGCTGTCGCGCAGCATCGATTCGAGCGCGTCGCCCATGCGCAGCACTTCGCGCGCGGCCGCGGCCAGCGCCAGGCTCGGCGATTCCAGCGCCGATTCGTCGAGATAGCGCGCGATGGCCGGGTTGGTCGGGTCCTCGCGCGGCACGACCAGCTTGTCGAGGATCGCGCCCGCCACGCCGACGAGCGGCATGAAGACCAGCGCCAGCGCGAGGTTGAAGCCGGTGTGGAAATTGGCGATCTGGCGGCCGATCTCGGGCTCGAACGCCGGCAGGTGCTGGACCGCGAGACCGACCAGCGGCAGGGCGGCGATCACGCCGATGACGCGGAAGGCGGCGTTGCCCATGGTCACGCGCCGCGCCCCCGCCTCGGACGCCCAGGTCGCGATCAGGGCGGGCAGGGCGCCGCCGAGATTGGCGCCGAGCACCACCGTCAGCGCCAGTGGGATCGGCAGCAGGCCCGTATCGGCAAGCGACACCGACAGCAGCACCATCGCGAGGCTCGAATGGACGATCCAGGTGAGGCACGCGGCGATCAGCACGACCAGCAGGCGCTCGTCGGCAAGGGCGGCGAGCACCTCGTGCATGACGAGCGAATCGCGCAAGGGATGCGTGGCCGCGACGATGAGCTTGAGGGCCAGCAGCATCACGCCGAGACCCACGCAGGCGCGGCCGAGGTCGCGCCAGCGCGTGGCGAGCGTGGAAGAGAAGGCCGCCACGCCCAGCGTGATCAGGACCGGCGACAGGACGGCAAGATTGAACGAGACGAGCTGGGCGACCAGCGACGTGCCCACGTCGGCGCCCAGCATCACGGCAAGCGCCATGGCCGTACCGACGAAGCCGCGTGCGGCAAAGGATGCGGTCATCAGCGCGGTCGCGGTCGAGCTCTGCAGCAGGGCGGTCACGCCAAGGCCGCAGCCGAACGCGTAGAACCGGTTGCCCAACGCCGACCCGATGGCCGCGCGCAGGTCGCCGCCGAAGGCGCGCATGATGCCGGTGCGCACCATGCGCAGGCCCCAGAGAAGCAGGGCCACCCCGCCGACGAGGTGGATCAGGATCGATGTCGCGCCGATTTTTCGGTCCTCCGGATGGGAAGCGGGCGGATGGGAAGCGGGCAGGGATGTAACGAAAATGTCACAGATTTTCAGGCAGGGCAACCGACGCCCGGCCCGGAAATCCGGCGCGCACTTCGCGGCGCGCGCAAATCAGCATAGAATCGAATCCATGGCGGCACCAAGGCACCTCGACGACTACAGGCAGCTCACCGGCTCGGAGAAGGCGGCGATCCTGCTGCTTGCCGTGGGCGAGGAGAGTGCGTCCAAGGTCTTCGCCATGATGGACGACGAGGAGATCAAGGAACTCTCCCTCGTCATGGCGGGCCTGGGCACGGTCAACGCCAACGTCATCGAGCAGCTGATCGTCGAGTTCGCCGAGCAGATGGGCCAGTCGAGCTCGCTTGCCGGCACGATGGAGGGCACCGAGCGGTTCCTGGGCAAGGTGCTGGGCAAGCGCGCGGACGGCATCCTCGACGACATCCGCGGCCCCCGCGGCCGCACGATCTGGGACAAGCTCGGCTTCGTGCCCGAGCAGATGCTCGCGAGCTACCTCAAGAACGAATATCCGCAGACGGCCGCCGTGGTGCTCGCCAAGGTGTCGCCCGCACACGCCGCCAAGGTGCTGGCCCAGCTGCCCGACGGCTTCGCGATGGAAGTCATCACGCGCATGCTGCGGCTGGAGACGGTGCCCAAGGAAGTGCTCGACGAGGTCGAGACGATCCTGCGCAGCGAATTCATGTCGAACGTCGCCAAAACGCCGCGCAAGGACCGCCACGAATCGATCGCCGAGATCTTCAACGCGCTGGAGCCGGCGGCGGAAAAGCGCTTCCTGTCGGCGCTCGAGGACCGCAATCCGGAAGCGGCCCAGAAGGTGCGCGAGAGCATGTTCAAGTTCGAGGATCTCCAGCGCCTCGACCCCGCCGGCGTGCAAACACTCCTGCGCGCGGTCGACAAGGGCAGGCTGGCGCTGGCCCTCAAAGGTGCGCCCGACCTCGTGCGCGACCTGTTCCTCTCCAACATGTCCGAACGCGCGGGAAGGCTGATGCGCGACGACATGGAACAGCTCGGCCCCGTGCGCGTGAAGGACGTCTCCG
>CAYQDN010000072.1:0-15910 GCA_964416335.1 uncultured Azospirillum sp. | reverse complement strand
CCGACGAGCCGACGACGGCGCTCGACGTGACGATCCAGGCGCAGATCCTGAAGCTCTTGAAGGACCTGCAGCAGGATCTCGGCATGGCGATCTTGCTGATCACGCACGATCTGGGCGTGGTCGCCAACATGGCCGACGAGGTCGTCGTCATGTATCGCGGCCGCGTCATGGAATCGGGCACGCGCGAGGACATCTTCCGCAAGCCCGAGCATCCCTACCTGAAGGCGCTGCTGCACGCCGTCCCGCGCTTCGACATGAAGCCGGGCGAGAAACTGGTCCCCTTGCGCGAGATCAAGACCGACCTCGGCACGATGATGCGCAAGGGCACGCCCGAGCCCAACGCGCGCATGGCCAACAAGGGCCCCGCCCCCGGCGCTGCCGACCGGCGTGCGCCCGTGCTGTCGGTGCGCAACCTGCGCAAGACCTACGCGATCCGCAAGTCGGGCTTCCTGGGTGCCGGCAAGCCGCAATCGGTGCTGGCGGTCGACGACATCAGCTTCGACGTGTTCCGCGGCGAGTGCCTCGGCCTGGTCGGCGAGTCCGGCTGCGGCAAGACGACCGTCTCGAAGATGGTGATGCGCGCCCTCACGCCGGATTCCGGCAAGGTCGTGTTCGAGGGGCGCGACGTGCACACGCTGGCCGGCGACGACCTGTTCGAATACCGCCGGCAGGTCCAGTTCGTGTTCCAGGATCCGTTCGGCTCGCTCAACCCGCGCATGACGGTGTTCGACATCGTCTCCGAGCCGCTGGTCATCCACGAGATCGGCGACGCCGCCTCGCGCCGCGCCACGGTCAGCGAGCTGATGCGCGTCGTCGGGCTCGACGACCGTGCGCTCAACCGCTATCCGCACTCGTTCTCCGGCGGGCAGCGCCAGCGCATCGGGATCGCGCGGGCCCTCGCCCTCGGGCCCGAACTGCTGCTGCTCGACGAGCCGGTGTCGGCCCTCGACGTGTCGATCCAGGCGCAGGTGCTGAACCTGCTCAAGGACCTCAAGAAGGCGCTCGGCCTCACCTACGTGTTCGTCAGCCACAATCTCGCGGTCGTCGACTACATGGCCGACCGCATCGCGGTGATGTGCGCGGGCCGGCTGGTCGAGGTGGCACCCCGCGCAGCGCTCTTCAAGGCGCCGATCCATCCCTATACGCAGGCCCTGCTCGCCGCCGTGCCCGAGCCCGACATCGAGCGGCCGCTCGACCTGACGGCCCTCATGGAAGGCCGCGCCTCGCAGCCGCGCGCCTGGCCCGCCCCCTTCACGATCGACGAGGCGGCCGATGTCGGCTTCATCGATCTGGGGCAGGGCCACTATGTGCGCGCCGCGATCGGCACCGCACCGTCCGCACTTCGCGCCTTCGCG
This sequence comes from uncultured Azospirillum sp., assembly GCA_964416335.1. Lineage (GTDB taxonomy): Bacteria > Pseudomonadota > Alphaproteobacteria > CACIAM-22H2 > CACIAM-22H2 > Tagaea. Next base: position 14,555 of record CAYQDN010000072.1, on the reverse strand, counting down.
CGGCCAAGGGAGATCGCATGATCGCACCCGTCCGACTGCTCGCCGTCCTGCTGCTCGCCTGCACCGGCGGCAGCGCGCTTGCCGCGAACTACCAGGAAACGCCGTGGCTCGCCGCCGACGTCGCCGCCGGGCGCTTCCCGCCGGTCGAGAAGCGGCTGCCGTCGGTCCCGCTGGTCGTCGCACCCAAGCGCGCCGACTGGACGCCGGGCAAGCATGGCGGGGAACTGCGCATGCTGTCGGGGCGCGCGCAGGACGTGCGGATGATGTCGGTTTTCGGCTATTCGCGGCTCGTGGGCTTCGATGCCGATCTCAAGCTGCGCCCCGACATCCTCGAATCGATCGACATCGACGGCGACCGCGTCTTCACGATGCATCTGCGCGCCGGCCACCGCTGGTCCGACGGACGGCCCTTCACGGCCGAGGATTTCCGCTATTTCTGGGAAGACGTCGCCAACAACAAGGAGCTTTCGCCCATCGGTGTGGCGAAGACGCTGCTGGTCGACGAGAAGCCGCCGGAGGTCACCTTCCCCGACGCGCGCACCGTGCGCTACGCGTGGGCGGCCCCCAATCCCGGCTTCCTTTCCGCACTCGCGGGCCCGGCACCGCTGGTGCTCTATCGCCCGGCGCACTATCTCAAGAATTTCCACGCGCGCTATGCCGAGAAGGAGGCGCTCGCCGCCGCCGCACGCCGCGCCAACGCGCGCAACTGGGCGCAGCTCCACAACCGGCTCGACAACCTGAACCGCAACGACAATCCGGATCTGCCCACGCTCGACCCGTGGGTCGTGCGCACGCGCGCACCGTCCGAACGCTTCGTCTTCGAGCGCAACGCCTATTACCACCGCGTGGATGCCCAAGGCCGGCAGCTTCCCTATATCGACCGCGTCGTCATGGGCATCGCCGACGGCAAGATCATGTCGGCCAAGACGGGTTCGGGCGAAGCCGACCTGCAGGCGCGCGGCCTCACCTTCGCGAACTACACGTTCCTGCGCCAGGCCGGCAAGCGCAACGACTTCGACACCGTGCTGTGGGACACGGCCAAGGGCGCGCAGATCGCCCTCTACCCCAACCTCAACGTCAACGACCCGATATGGCGCGAACTGATGCGCGACGTGCGCTTCCGCCGCGCGCTGTCGCTGGCGATCAACCGCAAGGAAGTGAACCAGGTCGTCTATTTCGGCCTGGCGGTCGAGGGCGCCAACACGCTGCTGCCCGCAAGCCCGCTCTACCAGGCGGGCTACCGCAACGCGTGGCACCGCTTCGACCTGCACGAGGCCAACCGCCTGCTCGACGAGCTGGGCCTCACCAGGCGCGACGCGCGCGGCGTGCGCCTGATGCCGGACGGCCGCCCGCTCGAGATCGTCGTCGAGACCGCGGGCGAGGACACCGAGCAGGTCGACGTGCTCGAACTCATCCACGATTCGTGGATGCAGGCGGGCGTGAAGCTCTTCTCGCGGCCCCAGCAGCGCGAGATCTTCCGCAATCGCATCTTCGCGGGCGAGACGAAGATGAGCGTGTGGTTCGGCCTGGAGAACGCGCTGGCGACCCCGGATTTCTCGCCCGAGGAGCTCGCACCCGTCTCCCAGCAGGGCCTGCAGTGGCCCAAATGGGGCCAGTTCTTCGAGACCGGCGGCAAGTCGGGCGAGGCGATCGACATGGCGCCGGGCAAGGCGCTGATGGCGCTCAACGACGCCTGGCGCACCAGCGGCAATGCCGCCGAGCGCGCCGGCATCTGGGCCAAGATGCTGGCGATCCATGCCGAGAACGTGTTCTCGATCGGCATCGTGGCGAACGTGCGCCAACCGGTCGTCATCTCGAAGCGCCTGCGCAACGTGCCGCAGCAGGCGGTGTGGAACTGGGATCCGGGCGCCTTCTTCGGCATCCACAACATGGACACGTTCTGGTTCGACGAATCGCAGCCGCCGCGCACCGCCGCGGCCCAGCCGCGCTGACGGGAAGACGGAGACAGCAAGCAGCATGTTCGCCTATCTCGTCCGCCGCGTCCTCGTCATGGTGCCGACCCTGCTCGCCATCAGCGCCATCGTGTTCACGATCATCCAGCTGCCGCCGGGCGACTACCTGTCGACGCTGATCGCCGAGCTGCAGGCGCAGGGCGAAGGGGCGAGCCTCGAACGCATCGAGTTCCTGCGCCAGCAGTACGGGCTCGACCGCACGCCGGTCGAACAGTATTTCCACTGGCTGTTCGGGCTGCTGCACGGCGACCTCGGCTGGTCGTTCGAGTACAACCTGCCGGTCTCGCTCGTCATCGGCGACCGCCTGCTGCTGTCGTTCCTCGTCGCGTTCGTGACGGTGATCTTCACCTACGCGGTCGCCTTCCCGATCGGCATCTATTCGGCCACGCACCAGTATTCGTGGGGCGACTACGGGCTGACGCTGCTGGGCTTCCTGGGCCTCGCCACGCCGTCGTTCCTGCTTGCCCTCGTCATGCTCTATCTGGCGAACGCGTGGTTCGGCACGTCGATCGGCGGCCTGATGGATCCCGAATACATCGACCAGCCCTTCACCTGGGGCAAGCTCCTGTCGGTGCTCGCGCATCTGTGGATCCCCGTCATCGTCATCGGCACGTCGGGCACCGCCGCGATGATCCGGCGCCTGCGCGCCAACCTGCTCGACGAGCTGCAGAAGCAGTACGTCGTCACGGCGCGCGCCAAGGGCCTGCCGCCGCGCAAGGCGCTGCTTAAGTATCCGCTGCGCATGTCGCTCAACCCGTTCATCTCCGACATCGGCGACCTGCTGCCGCACATGATCTCGGGTGCGGCCATCGTGTCGGTCGTCATGTCGCTGCCGACCAACGGGCCGATGCTGCTGGCCGCCCTGCGCAGCCAGGACATGTACCTCGCCGGCTCGTTCCTGATGATCGAGGCCGTGCTGATCGTCGTGGGCGTGTTCCTGTCGGATCTGGCACTCGCGGCCCTCGACCCGCGCATCCGTCTGCACGGCGGAGCGACGAAATGACCGACATGCCGGCCAGCAGCGACAGGCTCGCGCACTATGTGCGCCGCGAACCGTTCGACGCCTACGACGGCGAGAAGACGGATCCCGCCCTCGAGAACTACTACATGGCCACCCAGTGGCGGCTGATGTGGTGGAAGCTCAAGCGCCACAAGCTCGCGGTCTGGTCGGGCCTGTTCCTCGTCTTCATGTACGCCTCGATCCTGGTGAGCGAGCTGATCGCGCCCTATGCGCTGGGCTCGCGCAACACCGACTTCATCTATGCGCCGCCGCAGGTCGTGCATCTCTGGCACGAGGGCGGTTTCGTCGGGCCGTTCGTCTACGGCTTCGACTATTCGCTCGACATGGACACGCTCAAGCGCAACTACGCGGCCAATCCCGGCAAGGTCCAGCCGATCCGTTTCTTCTGCCGCGGCGAGACGTACGAATGGATGGGGCTGGTATCCGGCAGCCTGCATCTGGCCTGCCCCGCCGAGGGCGGCACGCTGTTCCTGCTGGGGACCGACAGGCTGGGGCGCGACATGTTCAGCCGGCTCGCCTACGGCACGCGGATCTCGCTCACGATCGGGCTCATCGGCGTGACGATCAAGTTCGTGCTCGGCATCGTGCTGGGCGGCATGGCGGGCTATTACGGCGGCTGGGTCGACATGACGATCCAGCGTGTGATCGAGATCATCCGCTCGTTCCCCGAACTGCCGCTGTGGATGGCGCTGTCGGCGGCCCTGCCGGTGTCGTGGAGCCCGCTCTACATCTATTTCGGCATCACGCTCATCCTCGGCCTGATCGGCTGGACGGGGCTGGGCCGCGCCGTGCGCTCGAAACTCCTCAGCCTGCGCGAGGAGGATTTCTGCACGGCGGCGAACCTGATGGGGGCAAGCCCGCGCCGCATCATCTTCCGCCACCTGATCCCGAGCTTCATGAGCCACCTGATCGCCTCGGCCACGCTGGCGATCCCGACGATGATCCTGGGCGAGACGGCGCTCTCGTTCCTCGGGCTCGGCCTCAGGCCGCCGATCACGTCGTGGGGCGTGCTGCTGACCGAGGCGCAGAACATCAACGTCGTCGCCCTCTATCCGTGGCTGCTGCTGCCGGTCGCACCGGTCATCCTGACGGTGCTGGCGTTCAACTTCCTCGGCGACGGGCTGCGCGACGCGGCCGATCCTTACAAATAGTCAGCGCTTGATGAGCCAGAGGCTGGCGGGATGCGCGCCCGCCTTCATCGGGATCGCGTCGAGACCGCGGGCGGCGATCTCGACCGCCATGTTTCGCGCGATCCACGCCGAACCCCAGATGAGCTCGAACCCGCCGCCGGCGATCAGGCCGGCGACCGCGTTCTGCTCGTTGTAGCCGCGCCACGCCCAGTCCGCGGGATAGGGATCGGGCAGGAAGATGTCGTGGAAATGCACGAGCGCGCCGGCCGGGAGAACCGGCAGGATGCGGCCGAGCACGTGGTCGACGTCGGTACCCGGCATCAGGATGTGCGAGGAGTCGACGAACAGTACGTCGCCCGCCTCGAGCCTGTCGATGGCGCAGTCGGTCTCTTCCAGCCGCTTGCGGTGCCACGTCACGGCGAGCCCCTCGAGCGCGGCACGCGGTTCGGGATCGATGCAGGTGAGCAGCGTGGCGAGATTTCCGTCGGCGACCGCGCGCGCCATGAAGCGTGTCGAATGGCCCGAGCCGATCTCGACGATGCGCCGCGGCCTGCGGTCGCGCACCAGCGCATAGGCGAAAGCGGCATCGAGACCGGGGAACCAGTCCTGCGACCAGCGCGGGGCCGGCGGCTTTCCGGTGCCGAACGCCAGCAGCGTGTCGCGGTGGGCTGCGATCGCGTCGAGCCCGGCGGCGAAGGCCGGCCGTGCGGCATCGAACTTCCGCGCGAGGGCCGGGTACGAATCCGGGGCACGCACCGCGGCCGCATGGCGATAGGGGATGAAGAAGCCGCGGGTCCGGCCGAAGAGCGTGGCCGCCTCGAACAGCAGGCGCCGCGCCAGGCTCACAGCGCGATCGTCTCGCCTTCCCTGGCGACGATCGTGCCGGGCCGGATGGCGGCGGCTTCGGCCGCGATCTTGTCCATGAACGAATCGTCGTGCGACGGGTCGTGGTGGAAGATCGCCAGCCGTTTCGCACCGGCCTGCGTGACGAGGCGCAGGCCTTCCTGCCACGTCGAATGGCCCCAGCCGACATGGCCGGGAAATTCCGTGTCCGTGTAGGTGCTGTCGTAGATGACGAGATCGGCACCCGCGATCAGGCCGAGGATGTTGGCGTCGGGCTTGCCGGGCAGATGCTCGGTGTCGGTGATGTAGCAGAGCGACTTGCCGGCGACCTCGACGCGATAGCCGGTGGCGCGGTTGGGATGGTTGAGCGGTGCCGTCTTCAGCGTCACGCCCGGTGCCGGGGTCAGCGTGCTGCCGAGCGGGAAGTCGGTGTAGGTGACGTCGGCGCCGAAGATCTCGATCGGGATCGGGAAGAGCGGCGCCTGCATCATGTTCGACAGCACGTCCTTGAGCGTCAGCTCGGGTGCCAGATGTGCGGCCCACAGGCGGAAGCGGTTGCGCTTGTCGTAGAGCGGGCTGAAGAACGGCAGGCCCTGGATGTGGTCGAAATGCGTGTGCGTGAAATACCAGTCGGCCTCGATCGGCCGGTCCGGTGCGGCGAGCGCGCGGCCCAGCGGCAGCAGGCCCGTACCGGCATCGAAGATCATCAGCCGGTCGGCGGCGCGCACTTCCAGGCACGGCGTGTTGCCGCCGTAGCGCACGGTCGTCGGGCCGGGGCACGGGATCGAGCCGCGCACGCCCCAGAAGGTGACCGACAGGCGTTCGGACGTCACCGGAACTTTTCCTTTCCGCGCGGCACCAAGCGATACCCCCCCGGCACCGTCAGTAACAGACGTGCGCGGGCCGGGTCGCGCTCGATCTTCTGGCGCAGGCGGTAGACGTGTGTCTCCAGCGTGCGGGTCGATACCTCCGAATTATAGCCCCAGACGGCCCGGAGCAAGTCTTCGCGCGAAATCGCCCGGCCGGCCGCCTTGTGGAGGCTGCCCAGCAGGCCGGTTTCGGTCTCGGTCAGGCGTATTTCCACTTTTTTCGTAGGGTCATAGAGGCCGCGGGTCGCGGGCCGGAATTCGAAGCGGCCGATCCGGATCTTGCCGCCGCCGCCGGTGAGCTCGCGCACGATCCCGGCGAGGACCGGGACCCGCACGGGCTTGGCCACGACGGCATCGGCAGCCAGGCGGCCCGGCAATTTCCCGGCGATCAGCAGGCACAAGGGGGCGTCCAGGACCCGCCGCAGCCGGGCCATGACGGCCGTGGCGCGCGTGCCGAGGATGGAACGGTCGATCACCGCGACGTCGAAGCCGATGCCGCTGGCGAGCGCCAGTGCGGCATCGACGGCCGAGGTCGTCTCGACCCCGAAACCGTGCGCGCGCAAGGCGCCGCCCAGTGCGGGACCCAGCGCCATGTCGGCCAGTAGGAGGACGCGGATCCCGCTCATGCGGGCCGAGTCTAGCAACTCGCCCGGCAAAAACAAAATGGGCCGCCGGAGGGAATCCGGCGGCCCAGATGTCGGAATTTACCTGAGATCAGAACTTCTTGGTCAGCGAGAACGAGATCTGGCCCTTGGTCTGCTCGTACGAGTCCGGCTGCAGCGTACCCACGCCGCCGGCGACCTTGTCGGGGCCGAGCGAGGCGTTGCGCTTGATGTTCGTGTCCGAGTAGACCAGCGACGCGGTGTAGGCAATCGGCCATTCCATGTCGCGCGACAGGCCGACGTTCCAGGTCGTGTAGTCCGGGGCACCGAAGGTCGCGTTGACGTCGATGTTCTGGCGGCCGATGCGCGCCGAACCGAGGAAGTCGAACGGCAGCGGCACGTCGAAGCCGCCTTCGTAGTACCAGGCCTTCCCGGAACCGTAGGAGAAGTCCTTGGCGTAATAGACCGAGCCGACGGCCGTCGCGAGTTTGAAGTCATAGGCGAACTTGCCGTAGACCTCGTTCCACTGCGGGTTGCCGTAGGCGTTCGGGCCGCCGTTGATGTTCCGGTCGGCCGTGTTGTACGGGTAGGTGTAGCTGATGAAGCCGAGATCGACCGACAGGCCGTCGAGCGGCGTCTTGTAGCGCAGGCCGCCGAACAGATCGAGTTCGCGGGGCTGGCGGATTTCGGTCGAGCCGGCCGGGGTGTTGTTCGACGGGAAGCGCGTCGTCGAGGCGAACATGCCCAGATACGGCGTGAAATCGCCGATCTCGTAGGTGTATTCGAGGTTCGCCTGCAGGGCCGGCTTCTTGCGCGACTGGGAGAGGCCGCGGAAGATGTAGTTGCTGGTGGCGGTCACGGACGGCGCGAAAGTGCCGATCGGCGTCTCGATCTGCGCCTGCGCGGGGGCGCTGGCTGCAGCGATGCTGAAAAGGGCGGCAATTGCACCGAAATATGTCGCAATTCTAGACACTTGAAGCATTTTAGCCCTCGTTTTGACAAGTTTCAGGTTACCGCAGCAATCCGCGTTCCAGAGTCGGCGATTCGCGACCGATTCGGGAAACTACTCGGCCATACAAATGTGAATCACCGACTGTGTTGCAGATTGGCGACAGCTGGAAGCTGTCAACCGCCTTCGATCATTTTCAGGGCTGCCCGGCCGATCGGATGGCGGAAATCGGCGACCTTCTCGACGATGGAGAAATGGTTGAGCCCGGGCCCCGGCACGACTTCGACCTGCGCCCCGGCGGCGCGCCAGTTGGCGACCAGGTCGGCCTGCTGGCCAAGAAAGCCGCCAAGCTCGTCCCCGCCGACCGTCACCCACAGACGCGTGTCGGCCAGCGGGCGAAGCGAGATCGGCGAACAGGCCGCGACCTCGCGCGCCGTCAGGTTCAGCACCGGCTGCTGGTAGCTGCGCTTCAGCGGTGCAAGGTCGTAGACGCCGGAAACCGAGAAGCAGCCCGCCGGCCGGACCGGCAGGTCGGGCATCGTGCACAGCATGGTGGCAAGCTGGCCGCCGGCCGAATGGCCGCCGACATGGATGCGCGCGGGATCGCAGCCCAGGCGCGGCGCCTCGCGCCACAGGAACGCGAACGCGTCCTTGATCTGGCGCACGATCGCCTCGACGCGCACGTCCGGGCACAGCGCGTATTCGATCGTGGCATAGGCGATGCCGCGCGCGGCGAAGGCGGGTGCAAGCCCGCGCACATGGCCCTTGTCGAGCGACTGCCAGTAGCCGCCATGGATGAAGACGAACAGCGGCGCGCGGCGCACGCCGGTCTTCGCGGGCACGAGAAGGTCGAGCGTCTGGCGCGGTCCGGGGCCGTACGCGATGTCGCGCCGCCAGCCCGGCTGTGCAAGTGCCGCCGCACCGGCCTTCGTCCAGCCGGCGACGTGCGTTTCGAAGTCGGGCCAGCGCAAGCGGTTGTTGAACAGCGCGTCGAGTGCGGCCTGGTCGGCGGGATAGCTGTACGGCGTGTGGGTGTTGCGCATGTGCCTTGTTCGGGCCCTAATTCTGCGGCATGAACCGCGTGTGGAAATCGATCCCAAGATCCCGCGCCGCGCTTTCGTCGGCGGCGCGCTGGCGCTGTTTGTAGCGCAGTCGGGCGCGCGGGCGCAAAGTGCTGCCGCACCGCCGTCGGACGCCGACCGTACCGACATCGCGCGCGCCGAGAGCTATCTCGATTCGATCCGCACGCTGGAATCGCGCTTCCTGCAGATCGGGCCCGACGGCTCGGTCGCGGAAGGCAGCTTCTATCTTTCGCGACCCGGCAAACTGCGGCTGGACTACGACGCGCCCAATCCCAATCTCCTCGTCGCCGACGGCCGCGCCTTCGTCCATATCGACCGCCATCTGCAGACCATCGCCTATCTGCCGATCGACTCGACGCCGGCGGGCCTGCTCGTGCGCGAGCGCATCCGCCTGTCCGGCGATGTCCGCGTCGTCGCGGTGGAACGCGGGCCGGCGGTCTTGCGCATCGCGGTCGTCCAGGCGCAGGACCCGCGCGCCGGGCGGCTGGTGCTGATCTTCGCCGAACGGCCGTTTTCGCTGGCCAGCTGGTCGTTCGTCGATTCGCAGGGGCTGACAACCCGGCTCTCGCTGCTCGACGCCAATCTGGGCCAGCCGATCGACCCGGCGCGCTTCACCTTCGTCGATCCCAATCAGGCCCGCGGCAGCGGCTCCCAGCAGCGTTAGCCCGTCGAGGCAAACCTGACCCGGCAGAATCTGCCGGAGCGGTCTTTTTGCCCTTCTCAAGCCATTGATAAACATAGGAATTGATTTGGTTTGACGCTTGCAAGGTCGACCCGCGATGAGCGATTCGATCACCCCGCCGCCGATTGCCAGTCCGCGCTTCGAGATGCGCCCCAACCCGCTGCGCCCCGGCGATACCGAGGCGGCGCCGGTCTATGTCGATCTCGACGCCAAGCCCCTTTCCTTCAGCGATGCGCTCCAGGCGATCAACCCGCTCCAGCAGCTTCCGGTCATCGGGTCGATCTACCGCGCCGTGACCGGTGCCACGATCGAGCCCGCCGCCCGCGTCGTCGGCGGGATCCTGTTCGGCGGCCTGGGCGGCGGTCTGTCGGCCGTCGCCAACGCCATCGTCGAAAGCCTGAGCGGCAAGGATATCGGCGACCGGATGATCGCGATGGTCGCACCCGACAAGAACGCGCCCCCTGCCCCGCCCGCCCTGCCGGCGACCGGCAGTCCGCTTGCACCGGAAGCCGCCGGCGGATTCCAGCTCGCCAGTTTCGGCGCGACGAGTGCCGCCGCCGGCCCCGTCGAACGCAACGGCCTGCTGGCCACCTGGATCGCCGCCGGTGCGCCCCGCGCACCCGAAGCGCCCGCCCCGGTATTGCCGCGGACCGAGATCCGCTCTGCCGAACTCCAGCCGCCGGCCGCCCCCACCCAGACCGCGACCGCCGTCGCACAGCTCGAAATGCCGGCGCGTCCGTCCGACGCGACATCGACGCCGATCGCCTCGCTCGAGACGCGCGCGATGCCGCTCGACGCCTATCGCGCGCGCGCGCTTGCCAATCCGGGCCTCACCGCACGTTCGCCTGCGATCAACGATTCGCTCGGTCTTGCCCAGCGCGGCGAAGCGACGCGCGCCCTTGCGGCCTATCGCGCCCCGCCCGGCGCAAGCCCGCTGCCCGCGGCCCTGCAGGCGCAGCAGACCTACGAGAACGCCGGCGATTCGGCACAGGCCTTCTTCGGTGCATCGGTGGCGCGCGGCCTCGACCGCTATCGCCAGCTCCAGCAGCAGCGCGACGAAGCTTCGAAGCGCGGAATCTGATCTAGGCGCGCGCGCCGAAGATGGCGCTGCCCACGCGCACATGCGTGGCGCCGAGTGCGACCGCCGTCTCGAAATCGGCACTCATCCCCATCGACAGTCCGGCAAGATCGTTGCGCCTGGCGATCTCGCGAAGCAGTGCGAAGTGCGGTGCCGCCGGCTCGTCCGCGGGCGGGATGCACATCAGTCCTTCGACGGCGAGGCCGTGCACGTCGCGGCAGTGCGCGACGAACGCGTCGGTTTCTTCGGGGGCGATACCCGCCTTCTGCGGCTCGGCACCGGTATTGACCTGCACGAACAGGCGCACGCGGCGGCCCGAGCGCGCGAACTCGGCGGCAAGGGCGGCCGCCAGCTTCGGCCGGTCGAGCGTCTGGATGACGTCGAAGGTCGCGACGGCCTCGCGCACCTTGTTCGACTGCAGCGGTCCGATCAGGTGCAGCTCGAGAACGGTGCCGGCGGCGCGCAGCGGCGCATATTTCGCCATCGCTTCCTGCACGCGGTTCTCGCCGAACACGCGCTGGCCTGCGGCGATCGCGGCTTCGACATCTGCGGTCGGATAGGTCTTCGCGACGGCAACAAGCGTCACGGATTGCGGCGTGCGGCCGGTGCCTGTCGCGGCGGCGGCGATGCGCAAGCGGATCTGGTCGAGCGAAGCGGCGATCATGTCCGCTTGGACTTAATGCATGTGCCCGAAAAGAAAAAGGGGCAGCTTTCGCTGCCCCTTTCCCCGCCGATCGATTTTTAGGTCGATCAGAACGTGAGGGTCAGACCCGACACCACACCGTTGGCGCGCGACGACTGCTGGCCAGAGGTGAAGAACGAGGTGTTCTGAGCCGCGTTCGTGTTGAGCGTGCCTTCCGTGTACTTCGCCGTGAAGAAGCCGAGGTTGGCGTTCACGCCGGGAGCCAGCGTGTAACGACCGCTGATGCCCCAGATCTCCATCTTGTCCTTGCCACCGGCCTGCTGGACGACGACGCCGTTCGTGACGGTCGAGTTGTCGTTCTGCGAGGTCGTGTAGTTCAGAGAGACGGCGGCCTGGCCGAAGATGTAGCCAAGGCCAGCTTCCCACGAGTAGCCGTTGAAGCGACGGAAGCCGTCGGCGAGAGCCGTCGGAGCCGTCGTCGTCGTGCCGACCGCGATGTTGTTCCAGTCGTTGACCTTCTGGTACGAACCGCCGAAGTCGATGCCCATGTACTGGACGCCAGCGCCGGCCTGCCAGGAGTTCGGGTTCTTCATCGAGTTCTGGATCGCCTGCGAGTTGGCGTAACCCGACGGCTTCTCGAAGGTGATGTAACCAGCGGCCGCGCGGATGGCAACGCCACCGAACGTGTTGGTGTAGTTGACGTTGGCAGCCCAGCCGTTGATGTACTGGGTGTTCGTCGTGGCGAGGCCCTGACGATAGTTCATCTCCGGCGTGTAGTTGACGCCGAGCTGGAAGCCCTCGATGCGAGGCGTGTAGTACACGATCTTGTTCGAGATGCCGTCGATATCCATACCGGTCGACGAGTTGCTGGCCTGCGACGACTGCGCAGCGACGCCGACGCGGTTCGTGGCGAAGGCGAGCGAGTTCTGGTCGCCGACGACGAAGCCGCCGGTGAACGCTTCGAACGAGCCGACCGCAGCCTGAGCTGCGACGTTATCCGGACCGCCCAACTGGACCTGACCGAAGCTGCCTTCGATGAAGGACCACATGCGGCGCGTGATCGAGTTGCCCGTCGCCGTGTTGGCGTTCGGGTTGATCTGCCACACGGCACCCGCCGACATGCCGGACGGCAGAGCCGTACGGAAGTTCAGGATGAGGCGGTTGTCCGAAGCCTGGTCGACGCCGTGGCTGCGGACCTGGCCCGCAACGTTGGTCTGACCGGTGTACTGCAGGAACTGGCGGGCGTAGCCACCGATCGTCACGGCAATGCCGGTCGACGTGGCGAAGCCGCTCGCCGGCGCCTGGGCGAACGCCGGCGTCGCGAGTGCGGCGACGACGAGAGCCGAGGTTCCGAGAAGAATCTTCTTCATACTTTTTTCTCCATGTTGAGGCCAGATAACGGCCGCGCGGTCGTTACCCGCCCGCTGTTGAGCGTTTTCGCCCATGGCAGCGGGCATGGTCAACCGCAATGACGGCGCTGCAAAGGTTTCGGTACCCCCCTGTGGCGTGAATGTCACAATCGCCTCAGGCCGTTATCGCGGGTTCGCCGGGGCATGCTACAAAAACAGGCTTGAAATCAACTATTTAGCCATGCCCCGTTGCACCCGGGGTCGAAATCCACTAAATACCGAATATTCCATCCAAACCTACCGCCCCGGCGGCGCCAAAGGCAACGCGAGATGCGCGCTTCCCCGCACGTTCTGGTCCTGACCCTGATCGGGCTTTCGCTTGCCGCCTGCGGCAACGGCCTCAAGGTCGAGGACAACTATCCTGTCAACGTGCCCGGCACGGACCGGCAGTACGCGCCGCGCGACCAGGTCAACAACCAGGGCATCTTCGGCGACGACGGGCTTTTCTCGTTCGGCGGCAAGAAGAAGAGCGACGAGGGCGGCAGCGGCGGCATCGGCGTCAACGCGCTGCTGTGGCGCGCCTCGCTCGATACGATCAATTTCATGCCGGTCGTTTCGGCCGATCCGTTCGGCGGCGTCATCATCACCGACTGGTTTGCGCCGGCCGAGACGCCGAACGAGCGTTTCAAGATGAATATTTACATCCTCGGCCGCGACCTGCGGGCCGACGGCATCAAGGTCGCGGTCTTCCGCCAGCGCCGCGATACGGCCGGCGGCTGGGCGGATGCGGCGGTCGAGGCGCGCACGTCGATCGACGTCGAGAACGCCATCCTGACGCGCGCGCGCCAGATCCGGCAGTCCGCGAGCAAGTAACCGCGGCGCGAAAGCGCCCTTCACAGACTCTTTCGCTTCGCCTATTCATGGCGGCCCTTTCCTGAAGGTCCGTCGACGCCCATGGCACGCTACAATTTCCGCGAAACCGAAACCGTCTGGCAGAAGCGCTGGGAGGACGCGCGCGCGTTCGAGGCGCATGTCGATCCCAAGCGCCCGAAATACTACGTGCTCGAGATGTTTCCCTATCCCTCGGGGCGCATCCACATGGGCCACGTGCGCAACTACACGCTGGGCGACGTGGTGGCGCGCCATCGCCGCGCACTGGGCTACAACGTGCTGCATCCGATGGGCTGGGACGCGTTCGGGCTGCCGGCGGAGAACGCCGCGCGCGACATGAAGATCCACCCGGCCAAGTGGACCTACGACAACATCGCGACGATGCGCGGCGAACTCAAGCGCATGGGCCTGTCGATCGACTGGAGCAAGGAGCTGGCGACCTGCCATCCGGGCTACTACGCGGCCCAGCAGAAGCTGTTCCTCGATTTCTTCGATGCCGGCCTCGTCCACCGCAAGGAAGCCTTCGTCAACTGGGACCCGGTCGACCAGACCGTGCTCGCCAACGAGCAGGTCATCGACGGCAAGGGCTGGCGCTCCGGCGCCCCGGTCGAGAAGAAGAAGCTCTCGCAGTGGTTCTTCAAGATCACCGAGTATGCCGAGCCGCTGCTCGAAGCGCTCGGCACGCTCGACCGCTGGCCGGAGAAGGTCCGGCTGATGCAGGATCACTGGATCGGCAAGTCGGCGGGCGCCTATGTGCGGTTTGCCCTCAAGGATCGCGCCGAGCGTGTCGAAGTTTTCACCACGCGACCCGACACGCTGTTCGGCGCCTCGTTCCTTGCTTTGTCGCCCGACCATCCGCTGACGGCCGAGGTCGCGAAGGCCGATCCGGCCCTCGCCGCGTTCGTCGCCGAATGCCAGCACGCGGGCACGTCGGCCGCCGTGATCGAGCAGCTCGAGAAGAAGGGTTTCGACACCGGCCTCAAGGCCCGGCACCCGTTCCTGCCGGATGTCGAGCTGCCGGTGTGGGTCGCCAATTTCGTGCTCATCGACTACGGCACGGGTGCGATCTTCGGTTGCCCGGCGCACGACCAGCGCGACTTCGATTTCGCCACGAAATATGCACTGCCGATCCGCACGGTCGTGGCGCCGGACGGCGACGCGTCGTTCAAGGTGGGGGCCGAGCCCTATGTCGGCCCCGGCCGGATCGTCAATTCGGGCTTCCTCGACGGGCTTGAGGTCGAAGAGGCCAAAAAGAAGGTCGGCGCGCGGCTGAAAGCCGACGGCAACGGCGAATCCACGACGATCTGGCGCCTGCGCGACTGGCTGATCAGCCGGCAGCGCTACTGGGGCTGCCCGATCCCGATCGTGCATTGCGATTCGTGCGGCACGGTGCCCGTCAAGGCCGCCGACCTGCCCGTGAAGCTCCCCGACGATGTCAGCTTC
>CAYQDN010000071.1:0-16022 GCA_964416335.1 uncultured Azospirillum sp. | reverse complement strand
TCGGGCGTCAACCCGTCGGACGTGAAGTCGCGCGCGGTCGCCACGCGCAACGCGGTCTACAAGCGGATCATCCCCCATTCGGACGGGGCCGGCACGATCGATGCGGTCGGCGAAGGCGTCGATGCCGGGCGCGTAGGTGCGCGCGTATGGGTGTTCAACGCGCAATGGAAGCGTGCCGACGGGACAGCGGCCGAATATGTCTGCGTGCCCATCGAATTTGCAGTGGCGTTGCCTGCAAATGTCGATTTCGCGGTCGGCGCGTGCCTCGGCATTCCCGCGCTCACCGCATGGCGTGGCGTCACGATGAATGGCGGGGTCGCACGCCGCTCGGTGCTCGTCACCGGCGGGGCGGGTGCCGTCGGCCACTACGCGATCCAGATGGCCCGCCACGAGGGCGCAAAGGTCTTCGCGACCGTCTCGTCGCCCGAAAAAGCGGCTATCGCGCGCGAGGCAGGTGCGGAAGCCACGATCGACTACCGCACCGAGGATGTAGGTGCGCGCGTGCGCGAGCTCACCGGCGGCGAGGGCGTGGACCGGGTGATCGAACTCGACATCGCCGGCAACGCCAAGTCCAGCATCGACGCGCTGAAGCCGGGCGGCACGCTTGCCGTCTACGGTTCGAACAAGCCGGATTTCACGCTGGCATTCACGCCGATGATCGTGAAGAACGTCACCGCGGCGTTTTTCATCGTCTACGAACTCACCCCCGCCCAGCGCCGCGAGGGCGCAAGCTGGGTCAATTCTCGCCTTGCCATGGGTCAATTGAAGACCCGCATCGCCGCGCGCTTTCCGCTCGGCGAAATCGCCGCAGCACACGCCGCCGTCGAAAGCGGCAAGCTTGCGGGCAATGTCGTCCTCGATATCTGACGACACGCGTTGAGCGGACCGCGGGCGCGGGCTAAGGTGGCCCCGTCATGGCCCTCCCCCGCATTTCCGCGACCCTTTCGGACGCGCACGTCAATCCCGCTCCGCCGCTGAGCGCCGATCCCGACGCCGCCCCGCCGCAGCGGCTCGAGGTCGTCTCGGATTACAAGCCGGCCGGCGACCAGCCGACCGCGATCAAGGAGATCACCGAAGGCCTGCTGCGCGGCGAAAAAGACCAGGTCCTGCTCGGCGTCACGGGCTCGGGCAAGACCTTCACGATGGCGCATGCGATCCAGAACCTGCAGCGCCCGGCCCTGATTCTCGCCCCCAACAAGACGCTCGCCGCCCAACTCTACGGCGAAATGAAATCGTTCTTCCCGAACAACGCGGTCGAATATTTCGTCAGCTACTACGACTACTACCAGCCCGAGGCGTACGTACCCCGCTCGGACACGTATATCGAGAAGGAAAGCTCGATCAACGAGCAGATCGATCGCATGCGCCATTCGGCGACACGCGCCCTGCTGGAACGGCAGGACACGATCATCGTTGCGTCGGTGAGCTGCATCTACGGCATCGGTTCGGTCGAGACCTATTCGTCGATGACGCTGAAGCTGAAGACCGGCCAGCGCATGGACCGCAACGCGCTCTTACGCGAACTGGTCAAGCTCCAGTACAAGCGCAACGAAGCCGCCTTCCAGCGCGGCACCTTCCGTGCGCGCGGCGACGCGGTCGAGATCTTCCCGGCCCACTGCGAGGACCGCGCCTGGCGCGTTTCGCTGTTCGGCGACGAGATCGAGGCGATCTGGGAGTTCGACCCGCTGACCGGCGAGAAGAAGGCCACGCTTGCCGAGGCAAAGCTCTACGCCAATTCGCACTACGTCACGCCGCAGCCCACGCTCGAGCAGGCGATCTCGCAGATCAAGATCGATCTCAAGCTGCGACTCGCCGAGCTCAATGACGCGGGCAAGCTGCTGGAGGCCCAGCGGCTGGAGCAGCGCACCACGTTCGACATCGAGATGATGACGGCGACGGGTGCATGCGCCGGGATCGAGAACTATTCGCGCTATCTCACGGGCCGCAAACCGGGCGAGCCGCCGCCCACGCTGTTCGAATACCTGCCCAAGAACGCCGTGCTGATCTGCGACGAAAGCCACGTGATGGTTCCGCAGATCGGCGGCATGTACAAGGGCGACTACATGCGCAAGTCGACCCTGTCGGAATACGGCTTCCGCCTGCCCTCCTGCATCGACAACCGTCCGCTCAAGTTCGAGGAGTGGGACGCCATGCGCCCGCAGACCGTGTTCGTGTCGGCGACACCGGGCACCTGGGAGATGGAACGCACCAAGGGCGTGTTCGTCGAGCAGGTCATCCGCCCGACCGGCCTCGTCGATCCGCCGTGCGAGATCCGCCCGACCGAGAAGCAGGTCGACGACCTGCTGGGCGAGCTCCGGACGATCGCCAAGAAGGGCATGCGCGCCCTCGTCACGACGCTGACCAAGCGCATGGCCGAGGACCTGACCGAATACTTGCACGAGAACGGCGTGCGCGTGCGCTACATGCATTCCGACGTCGAGACGCTGGAGCGCATCGAAATCATCCGCGACCTGCGGCTGGGTGCGTTCGACGCGCTGATCGGCATCAACCTGCTGCGCGAAGGGCTCGACATCCCGGAATGCGCGCTCGTCGCCATCCTCGACGCCGACAAGGAGGGCTATCTGCGCTCGCGCACGTCGCTGATCCAGACGATCGGGCGCGCGGCGCGCAACATCGACGGCCGGGTCATCCTCTATGCCGACACGATGACGGACTCGCTGAAAGCAGCCCTCGCCGAGACCGACCGGCGGCGGACCAAGCAGGTCGCCTACAACAAGGAACATGGCATCACGCCGGAATCGATCCGCAAGGGGATCGGCGACATCCTCGGCAGCGTCTACGAACGTGACCGGGTGACGGTCAGCACCGGCGACGACGACACGCCGCATCTGGTGGGCCACAACCTGCGCGCCCACATCGCCGACCTCGAGGGCCGCATGCGCGAAGCGGCCGCAAACCTCGAATTCGAAGAAGCCGCGCGCCTACGCGACGAGATAAAGCGGCTCGAGGCGATGGAAATGGAACTGCCCGGTGCGCCCAACGGCAAGGGTGGCTACAACCCGCCCGAGGGTGCCGCCCGCCCGCGCTCGACCGGCGGTGCCGTCAATTCGCGCAAGGGGCGTGCGCGCCGGCCGCAGCGGGGCGGTGCGCGCAAGTGAGATCGATCCTTCTGCCGCTGGCGACGACGTTGACGGTCCAGATTCTTGCCAGCGGCGCCAGCCTGACGCTCGCCGTGCTTGCCCCGCTCGCCAGCGCCGATTTCGGCGTCCCGGCGTCATCGGTCGGCTATTACGTGGCGATGCTCTACGCCAGTGCTGCACTTTCGGGCGTGGCGAGCGGCGGCATCATCGCGCGATTCGGGCCGCTGCGCACGATGCAGAGCGGCCTGGTATTCGGCGCGCTGAGCGTCCTGTCGCTCGCCCAGGCGACGATCCCCTTCGCAATTCTCGCGGCGGTGTTCGGCGGGCTCAGCCTCGGCCCGACGACG
Organism: uncultured Azospirillum sp.; assembly: GCA_964416335.1. Classification (GTDB taxonomy): domain Bacteria; phylum Pseudomonadota; class Alphaproteobacteria; order CACIAM-22H2; family CACIAM-22H2; genus Tagaea. The sequence continues at coordinate 12,574 of CAYQDN010000071.1, read as the reverse complement.
CCCGCCTCCTCGGCGATCCTGTCGCGCTCGACCGACACGTCGAACCGCAACCTCGTGTTTTCGGTCAAGCAGACAGGCGTGCCGGCCGGCTTCACGCTGGCCGCATTGACGCTGCCGCAGCTCGGGCTTGCATTCGGCTGGCGCGGGGCGTGCGTCGCGGTTGCCGGAGCCCTCGCCGTCGCGGCAGCCGGCGTGTCGCTGCTCAAAAACCGCTTCGAGCATGTCGCCCCGGCCGCCATCCGATTTTCCCCGCGCGCCCAGCTCGTCGAGCCACTGCTGCGCGTCTGGCGCAATGTCGAGCTGCGCAACATCGCGATGGCGTCTTTCGCCTATTCCGGCCTGCAGGGCTCGCTCGCCGGCTTCATGATCGTGTTCCTGTTGCATGATACGTCGGTCGGGCTCGTCGCGGCGGCCACAGTGCTCGCATTCGCGCAGAGTGCGGGTGTCGCAGGGCGCATCGTCTGGGGGATCGTCGCCGACCGGCTCGGCCGTCCGGATATCGTGTTCGCCTCGCTCGGCCTTGCGATGGCCGGCTTCGCGACATTCGTGGCACTCGGCGCGCCCCAGCTTCCCTATGTACTGCTGATCGTCGCCTGCACGTGCTTCGGCGGTACGGCGATGGCGTGGAACGGCGTCTATCTCGCCGAGGTGGCACGGCTCGCCGCACCGGGTCGCGAGGCCGAGGCGACCGGTGCAACCGGCCTGTTCACGTTCGGCGGGGTTGCCGTCATGCCCAGCATCTTCGCGACGATCGTGCTCGCGTCCGACAGTTTTTCGGCCGCCTATCTGTGCGTCGCGGCCCTGCCGGGGCTTGTCGGAATCGCGTTGTTGCGCGGCACCGCGCGAGCGGGCATATCCGGGCGATGAAGCCGTCCCCGAAACTCCCCCGCACGGCCCTCGTCACCGGCGGCGCCCGGCGCCTTGGTGCCGCGTTCGTGCGCGCATTGGCGGCCGACGGCTTCGCGGTCGCGATCCACTATCGCGAGAGCCGCACGGAAGCCGCAGCACTCGCTGCGGAGATCGCGGCGGCGGGCGGGCGGGCCGTCGCCCTGCAGGCCGATCTCGCGATCGAGGCGTCGGTCGTCGAACTCGCCGCGGCTGCGCACGCCGCATTCGGCCCGCTCGGCGTGCTGGTCAACAACGCATCGGTCTTCGAGCGCGACGAATTCGCGAGTACGACGCGCGCGAGCTGGGATGCGCATATCGAGGCGAACCTGCGTGCACCCTTCGTGCTGTCGCAGGCATTGGCACGTGGCCTGCCGGCCGGCGCGGAAGGCGTCATCGTCAACATCATCGATCAGCGGGTGTGGAACCTCACGCCGCATTTCACCAGCTATACCGTCGCGAAGGCGGGTCTGTGGACGCTGACGCAGACGATGGCGATGGCACTTGCCCCGCGCATCCGCGTCAACGCGATCGGGCCCGGCCCGACGCTCGCCAGCGTGCGCCAGGATCCGGCACAATTCGCCCGGCAGGTCGCCAGCGTGCCGCTGAAGCGCGGACCCTCGCTCGACGAGCTCGTCGCCGCACTCAGCTATATCCTGTCGGCGCAGGCACTGACCGGCCAGATGATCGCGCTCGACGGTGGCCAGCATCTCAATTGGGGTGCACCCGGCCAGCCCCAGCCCGAGGAGTGAAGATGCCGACGAATCCGCTGCAGGTGGGAACCGTCGTGCCGCTTGCCCCCGCCGACCTGCCGGTGCGCAAGATCCTGATCGGCGATCTGGTCCTGAAGACCGAGATCGGCGTCTTCCGGCGCGAGAAAGGCAAGCGCCAGCGCGTGCGCTTCAACATCGAACTTGGCGTCGTCGACCGGCCGCCGCGCCAGGATCGCCGCGCGGAAATCGTCTGCTACGACCGGATCGTCACGGGCCTGCGTGCCCTTGTCGCTGAAGGGCACGTCAACCTCGTCGAGACGCTGGCCGAACGCGCGGCAAGCCTCTGTCTGGCAGTCCCGTCCGCCCTCTATGTGCGTGTGCGCGTGGAGAAACTCGACATCTACAAGGATGCGGCCGCGGTCGGCGTGGAAATCGAGCGTCGCCGCGCCGGTCCCTGACCTGCGCCAGTTGTGCACACGTCCTCGCGACGGTCACGAAAATGGCGGAATTCCGCGGTTTCTTAAGGGAATATGAAGACCTGGTTACATTAGAAGATATCAAAGTATATGAAAATCAATGCACTAGCGAAGTCTGCCTAATTCTCGGGCAAGCTGGCGAAGAATGCGGTTAATGCCCGATTCGACGGGATTCGAGCATCATTCTCCACAAAGTTATCCACATGAATCGTGGATAGACGAATGGCCCGTTTGGGCCATTGCCCCCTGTCGGGCATGAGGGTGGCAGAAGCGCCACAGGGGTATTGCACGCCTTGTAGTTCTTGCCAGCCACATACCGGAAGCCTTACGCAATTTGCGCGATGAGCACGGCCGGCGACGACCAGAACTTCGATCTCGAGACGCCGCCCGCACTGGCGGCGGAGGGTGCCGGCGTGCTGCGCGCGGCCTTGCCCACGCTTCCGCTGTCGCCCGGCGTGTACCGGATGCTCGATGCCAAGGGCGACGCGCTCTATGTCGGCAAGGCGCGCGCTCTGCGAAAACGCGTGGCCCAGTACCTCCAGTTCGACCGGATGCCGAACCGCCTGCTGCGGATGGTATCCGAGACGCGCCGGCTGGAGATCGTCACAACGCACACCGAAGTCGAAGCACTGCTGCTGGAGAGCAATCTCATCAAGCGGCTGATGCCCCGCTACAACGTGCTGCTGCGCGACGACAAGTCGTTCCCCTACATCGCCCTGATCGAGGACCACGATTTCGTCCAGGTCGCCAAGCACCGCGGCAGCCGCGACCGCAAGGGCCGCTATTTCGGCCCCTTCGCGTCGGCAGGCGCCGTCAACCAGACGCTGACCGCCATGCAGCGTGCCTTCCTGCTGCGCTCGTGCTCGGACGCGATCTTCGCCGCGCGCACGCGACCGTGCCTGCTCTACCAGATCAAGCGCTGCTCGGCTCCGTGCGTGGGGCGCATCTCGAAAGAGGACTACGCCAAGCTCGTCGACGAGGCGGTCGAATTCCTCGAAGGGCGCTCGCACGATGCGCAGGGCGAACTTGCCGCGAAGATGCAGGCGTCCGCCGACGCAATGGATTTCGAGACGGCAGCGATGTACCGCGACCGCATCCGGGCGCTGACGGCCGTGCAGGCCCGGCAGGACATCAATGTCGAAGGGCTCGGCGACAGCGACGTCGTCGCCATCCACGCCGAAGGCGGCCAGACCTGCATCCAGGTCTTCTTCTTCCGCGGCGGGCGCAACTACGGCAACCGGGCCTATTTCCCGCGCCACGACCGAAATCTTTCGACCGGCGACGTGCTCGCAGCATTCCTTGGGCAGTTCTATTCCGACAAACCGCCACCGCCGGTCGTGGCGCTGTCCGAGGACGTGCCCGAGCACGAGCTGCTGGAGCAGGCGTTGGGCACGCGCGCGGAAAAGCGCGTGCGGATCCTCGTTCCCGAGCGCGGCGATAAGCGCAAGCCCGTCGATCATGCCCTTGCCAACGCGCGTGAAGCCCTCGCCCGGCGCATGGCCGAGAGCGGCGCACAGGCGAAGCTGCTGGACGGTGTCGCGGCCGTGTTCGGGCTCGAAGCGCCGCCCAAGCGGATCGAGATCTACGACAACAGCCACATCCAGGGCACGAACGCGATCGGCGGCATGGTCGTCGCGGGGCCGGAGGGCTTCGTCAAGGGCCAGTACCGAAAGTTCAACATCCGCGGGTCCGGCAAATCCGATACGGGTGCCGGCGGCGACGACTACGCGATGATGCGCGAGGTCTTCGAGCGGCGCTTCTCGCGCGCGTTGCGCGAGGATGCGGGCCGCGAGGGTGGCACATGGCCCGACCTCGTGCTCGTCGATGGCGGGCCGGGCCAGCTCAGTTCGGTCCTGGGCGTGCTGGCCGAACTCGGCATCGAGGACCTCAACATTGTCGCGATCGCCAAGGGTCCCGACCGCGACGCCGGCCGCGAACGCTTCTTCATGCCCGGCCGCGAGCCGTTCCAGCTCGAACCGCGCGATCCGGTCCTGTACTACCTCCAGCGCCTGCGCGACGAGGCGCACCGTTTTGCGATCGGCGGCCATCGCGCCCGGCGCAGCAAGGGGCTCGAACGCTCGGCGCTGGACGAGGTGCCGGGCATCGGTCCACGCCGCAAGAAGGCGCTTTTGCTGCATTTCGGGTCCGCCGCGTCGGTCAAACGGGCCGGACTTGCCGATCTCGAGGCCGTGGCGGGCGTGGGCAAGGCCGCAGCCAAAAAAATCTATGACCACTTCCATGGCGACGGGTAGAATCGCCTCCAGATCCTCCTCGCCAACCGAAGCCGGTCCCCAATGGGCTTTTCCCTTCCGATGTGGCTCACGCTCAGCCGCATTGTCGCCATCCCCGTCATCGTCGCGTTGTTCTGGCTCGACGGCGACGAGTGGCGCTATGTCGCGTGCGCGGTCTATGCGATCGCCGCGATTACCGACTGGCTCGACGGGTATCTTGCGCGCGCATGGGCGCAGCAGTCGAAGCTCGGCCGGATCTTCGACCCGATCGCCGACAAGCTGCTCGTCGCGGCAACGATCCTGATGCTCGTCGCGTTCGACCGGGTGGCCGGATTTTCCGTGCTGGCGGCGCTCGTGATCCTGCTGCGCGAGGTGCTCGTCTCGGGCCTGCGCGAATTCCTCGCCGAGATACGTGTCGGCCTGCCGGTCTCCAAGCTCGCGAAATGGAAGACCGGCATCCAGATGACGGCACTCGGCATCCTGATCGTCGGCGACGCGGCGCCCACCTCGTTCCTGCCGGTCTCGCTGATCGGCCAACTTGGCCTGTGGATCGCCGCGGCCCTGACTCTCTATACCGGCTACGACTATCTCGCGACGGGGCTCAAGCACGTGGACGAGGATGAGCCGGCCGCCACCCCGGCCGCTGTTCCCCCGCCGCCCCGGCCGGCCGACGCGACCCGCCGCTCGGCCTGATGGCGATGCGCGTCTTCGGGCTGGCGGGCTGGAGCGGCAGCGGGAAGACGACGCTGGTCGCCAAGCTCATCCCCGAGCTCGTGCGCCGCGGCGTCAGCGTCTCGACGATCAAGCACGCCCATCACGCCTTCGACGTCGACCAGCCCGGCAAGGACAGCTACGAGCATCGTCGCGCGGGTGCAAGTGAAGTACTCGTCGCGTCGGCCAACCGTTTCGCGCTGATGCGCGAGCATCGCGGTGCGCCCGAACCGACACTCGACGCGCTGCTGACGCGCCTTGCTCCTGTCGATCTCGTGCTCGTCGAGGGGTTCAAGCGTGACGGGCACGACAAGATCGAGATCCACCGCCCGTCGCTCGGCAAGCCGCTGCTTGCCGGAGACGATCCGCACATCGTCGCGGTCGCGAGCGACGCGCCCGTCGTGGGTCTGCGTGTTCCCCTACTGTCCCTCGACGACATCAGTGGCATCGCCGATCTCGTGATGACGCATGTCCGGCCGCCGGGAGCGGCCTGATGGCGCAACTGTCGAACGACTGTTTTGCGTTCGGCGGCGAACTGATGCGGGCCGACGAGGCGCTGTCGGTCCTCGCCGCGCGCGTGACGCCGATCGCCGAAAGCGAGCCCTGCGCGCTGCGCCGGTCGGCCGGGCGCATCCTCGCCGAAGCGGTCGTCGCGGCGCGGAACGTACCGCCGCACGACAATGCGGCCGTCGATGGCTATGCCGTGCGTTTCGAGGATCTGGCAGCCGACGGCGAGACACGACTCGTCGTCCGCGGACGCGCCGCGGCCGGCCATCCGATGACCGAACCCCTGCCCCACGGATTCGCCGCACGCGTCTTCACCGGCGCGCCGATGCCGGCGGGGCCCGACACCGTCTTCATGCAGGAGGACGTGCGCGTCGATGGCGATAAGGTCGTGCTGCCGTCGGGCCAGAAGCGGGGTGCCAATCGCCGCAAGACCGGCGAGGACATCGAGGCCGGCAAGACGGTACTTGCCGCGGGCGCGCGCCTGCGCGCGCAGGATGTCGGGCTGATCGCCTCGCTCGGGCACACCGAGATCGCCGTACGCCGGAAGCTGCGCGTGGCCGTCTTCTCGACGGGCGACGAGCTGCGCGAGCCGGGCGATTCCGCACCCGCCGGCGCCGTCTATGACGCCAACCGCTTCGCGCTGATGGCACTGCTGGAGAAGCTCGGCTGCGGCGTCACCGATCTGGGCATTCTTGCCGACAGGCGCGATACGGTCGGGGCCGCACTTGCCAAGGCTGCCGCGACGCACGATGCGGTCGTCACGTCGGGCGGCATGTCGACGGGTGACGAGGACCATGTCCGCGCCGCCGTGTCGGCGAACGGCGAGATCCATTTCTGGCGCCTTGCTATCCGGCCCGGACGGCCGGTCGCCTTCGGGACGATCGCGGGCAAGGCATTCGTCGGGTTGCCCGGCAATCCGGTCGCGATGATGGTGACCTTCCTGCGTTTCGCGCGGCCGGTCCTGCTGCGTCTGGCCGGCGCCGCCGACATCGAGCCGCTGAAATTCAAGGTGCGGACCGCTTTCGACATCAAGAAGAAGGAAGGAAGGCGCGAGTGGCTGCGCGCGCGCCTGGCGCACGATCTCGACGGAATGCCGCTGGCGCACCGTTTCCCGCGCGACGGGGCCGGCATCCTGACGTCGCTCGTCGAATCCGACGGCCTCATCGAGCTTGCCGAGGACGTGACAGTCCTGCCGGCCGGTGCGATGGTCGACTTCCTCCCCTATTCGGAGCTTGCGTCGTGAACGTCCTCTGGTTTGCCTGGTTGCGCACGCGCGTAGGCACGGCCGCCGAAACGGTCGAGCCGCCGCCGGAGATCGACACCGTCGGCAAGCTGCTCGACTGGCTGGCCGCGCGTTCGCCGGGCCATGCTGAGGCATTGGCCAAGCGCGCGGTCGTGCGCGTCGCGGTCAATCAGGAATATGTGAAGAACGACCATCCGGTGAAGCCGGGCGACGAGGTCGCGATCTTTCCGCCCGTGACCGGAGGCTAAGCATGGCGATCCGCGTGCAGCGCGAGGATTTCGACGTCGGCGCCGAGCTTGCCGCCCTTACGGCAGGGCGCACCGACATCGGCGCACTGACGAGCTTCGTGGGCCTCGTGCGCGACATGGGGGAAGGCAAGAATATCGGCGCCATGACGCTCGAGCACTATCCGGGCATGACCGAAAAGCAGCTCGCCGCAGTCGAGCGGGAAGCGAACGCGCGCTGGCAGCTGTCGGCCACGCTGATCGTGCACCGCTACGGAAGGCTGGAGCCGGGTGACCGGATCGTCCTGTGCGCGGCGGCCTCGCCCCACCGGCAGGCCGCGTTCGAGGCCTGCCATTTCCTGATCGACTGGCTGAAGACCAAGGCGCCGTTCTGGAAGCTCGAGGAAACGCCACTTGGCGAACGCTGGGTCGAGGCCAAGGCCGACGACGACGCAGCAGCGGAAAAATGGAGGACAGGACGATGAATACCTCGTACACGCAGCCGCGCGCGCTCGCGATCCACTTCGCGTGCGGCTTTCTCGCCGTGCTGCTCTTCCACCAGTGCGCGATCCTGATCCTCAACCAGCTCGGGTTCATCCCGAACGGTCCCTACCGGACGAACCCGATCCCGCCCTTCGGCGTGCCGGCCTTCCTCAATCAGGCCTTCTGGGGCGGTGTGTGGGGGCTGGTCTACGCGTTCGTGCGCGGCCGGATCCCGGCGGCCCTTCCGGTCGCGGTCGCAGGCTTCCTCTTCGGCGTGGTCGGCCCGACCTTCTTCGGCTGGTTCGTTCTTGCACCGCTGCGCGGGCAGCCAGTCGCCAGCGGCTTCGTCATCCCGAACATGCTGCGCGGCATCTTCATCAACGGCAGCTACGGCCTGGGGCTGGCGCTGATTGCGGCCTACGCCGGACGATTCATGACGGCGCCCGAACCGGCACCGCAGCCCGACGCCTGAGAGCTGCATCGAGTTCCAGGGAAACCGCCGGATCGCCTGCGGCAACGGCCCGGCGGGCGGCATGGTCGAGTGCCCGCGACCTTTCGGCGACCGCAAAAGTCCGCGAGTCCGCACCGAACAGACGCAGGAACGGATCGATCAGCCGGCGCGCCGGACCCGGCTCGGGCGTTTGCGCCGCAAGCCGGGACAGGGCTTCGTCGTAGGCCGCGACGAGATCGTCGCCGGTCACTGGATCGGGAATTCGGCCTCGCCGCGCGTCGCACGCCCGAAATCCTCGAGCAGCGCCTTGGTGATCGCACCCGGCTTGAACTTGTACTCGCCGATCTCGCCCACCGGCGTGATTTCGGCGGCGGTTCCAGTCAGGAATACTTCCTGCGCGCGCGACAGCTCGTCCGGCCAGATCGCGCGTTCGACGACCTGGATCTGGCGCGACTTCGCCATGGCGATCACCGAGCGGCGCGTGATGCCATCGAGGAAGCAGTCGGGCTTGGGCGTGTGCAGCACGCCGTCAATGGCCATGAAGATGTTGGCCCCGGTCGCCTCGGCGATCTGCCCGCGCCAGTCGAGCATCACGGCGTCGGCATAGCCGTTCTTCTCCGCCTCGTGCTTGGACATCGTGCAGATCATGTAGAGGCCGGCGGCCTTGGACGCGGTCGGGGCGGTATTCGGCGCCGGGCGCGACCACTTGGCCCAGGCCATGCGGATGCCGTTTTCCTTGTCCTGGAAATAGCTGCCCCAGGCCCAGGTCGCGATCGCGACGTTGATCTTCGACTGCTGGGCCGACACGCCCATCATCTCCGAACCGCGCCAGGCGATCGGGCGGATGTAGCAGTCGGGCTGGCCGTTGGCCTTGACGACCTCGTTGGTCGCCGCCTCGATCTGCTCGACCGTGTAGGGAATCTCGAAGCCGAGAAGGCGGGCCGAATCGATCAGGCGCTGCGAATGGGCGTGCAGGTGGAAGACCTTGCCGCCGTACGCGCGTTCGCCCTCGAAAACGGCCGAGGCATAGTGCAGGCCGTGGCTCAGGACATGCAGCTTGGCATCGCGCCATGCCACCAGCGAACCGTTCCACCACACAAAGCCGTCGCGATCGTCAAAAGGCACCAGAGCCATGGCCGTTCCCCTCGTCTAGGTCGTTCCTTTCGCCGGGGCGAAGCCCGGCGCAACTTTCGCCCGTTTTGGGCTTGCAGCAAGAAACACTCTTGCGGCATATATGTCAACATCACTGACGTATTCCGGTTATGAAGCTTCCACATGCCTGAATTGCGGACCGGCCTCCATCATCTCTATCTGCGCGACGAGGACCTGCGCCTCGGCATCGAGCTGCTTTTCTATGCCTACCGTGATTTCACCGCCGAACCCGACCGGATGCTGGACGAGATCGGGCTGGGCCGCGCGCATCACCGGGCAATCTATTTCGTCGGCCGCTATCCCGGCATCAATGTTGGCGAGCTGCTGGCGATCCTGCGGATTACCAAACAGAGCCTGTCGCGCGTGCTCGGCGAACTCGTGCGCAAGGGCTATATCGCGCAACGCCCCGGTGCTGTCGACCGGCGCCAGCGCCGGCTCGAGCTCACGGACCAGGGGGCCGCCCTTGAGCGCAAGCTGTCCGAAAACCAGCGCCGGCGGATCGCCGCGGCCTATCGCGCGGCCGGTCCGAACGCGGTCGAGGGCTTCCGGCGCGTCATGCTCGGCCTGATCGACGAGCGCGACCGCGGCAAGGTCGCCGGTGACAACGCCAAGCCGCAGCCGCTCGTCGCGGGACGGCGATGACCGGCTTCGTCCTGCGACCGATCGGCCGCGTCGTTGCCGACCGCAAGGCCGCGATCGACGATGATTGGGACTCGGTCGCAACGCGCATCGAACTCGACCCGGCGCAATTCGGCCCGGAAGCGCTCGCCGGTCTCGACGGATACAGCCATGCCGAGATCCTGTTCGTATTCGACAAGGTCGGCAAAGGCGAAATCGAGCGCGGTGCCCGCCATCCGCGTGGCCGCACCGACTGGCCCAAGGTTGGCATCTTCGCCCAGCGCGGCAAGAACCGGCCCAACCGGCTGGGTCTGACAGTCGCGCGAATAGTTGCGGTTGACGGGCTGACACTCCATCTTTCGGGCCTCGATGCGATCGACGGTACACCGGTGGTCGATATCAAGCCCTGGATGGCCGGTTTCGCCCCGCGCGGCGAGGTGCGCGAGCCGGACTGGGCCGGCGAAATCATGGCGGAATATTGGTCGGGCCGGCCGAAGACCTAACGCCACAGTTGGCAGGTGCGTCCGCCGCACCCTACATTCTCTCCCATGGATGAGGCAGCCCACCTACTTGTCGTCGACGACGATACGCGGACCCGCGAATTGCTGCGCCGGTTCCTCGCCGAGCGCGGCTACCGCGTGGCGACGGCAGCCGACGCCAAGGAGGCCGAATCCCAACTCGAGGCCATCGCGTTCGATCTCGTCGTCCTCGACGTCATGTTGCCCGGCGAGGACGGCATGGAGTTCACGCGCCGGCTGCGCGCATCCAAGCGCGACGTGCCGATCGTGCTGTTGACCGCGCGCGGCGAGACCGCCGACCGAATTTCGGGTCTGTCATCGGGTGCCGACGACTATCTGCCCAAGCCCTTCGAGCCCGAGGAACTGCTGCTGCGCGTGCGCAACATCCTGCGGCGCGCACCCCCGCCGCCGTCCGATGCGCCCGACGAGGTGATGTTCGGATCGTTCCGCTTCGATCTGGCGCGCGACGAACTCACGCGCGGGACCTCGCATGTCAAGCTTACATCGGCGGAAGTCTCACTGCTGAAGGTGCTCGCCAGCTCGGCCAATTCGCCGGTCAGTCGCGAGGAGCTGCTGCGCCGCTCGCGCCTGTCCGGCAACGTGCGCACCGTCGACGTCACGGTCACGCGCCTGCGTCCCAAGATCGAGGACGACCCGCGCAATCCGCGCTTCCTGCAGACCGTGCGCGGTGCCGGCTATCTGCTGCGGACGGATTGAGGCGGCGATGACGACGCTTACCAATCTCGCCCGCCGATGGATGCCGCGCTCGCTGTTCGCACGCGCCCTCATCATCCTCGTCACGCCGATGGTGCTTGTCCAGATCGTCGCCGGCTTCGTGTTCTACGACCGCGTCTGGGATACCGTGTCGCGCCGCTTGTCCAACGCACTTGCAGGCGAGGTCGCCAGCGTCGTCCAGGTCATGGGTCGCCATCCACAGGACGACGAACGCGCCTGGCTGATGGTGACCATGCAACTCGCCTACGGCTCGGTCTACCGGTTCGAGCCGGGCGCCATCCTCGAACGGACGGGCCCGGCCAATCCGAGAACGATCCTCGAGCACTATCTGGTTGCCGGTCTCAACGAACGCGTGCGCCGCCCCTTCATGCTCGACGTGTGGAGCCATCCCGACGACCTGCACCTCGCCGTGCAGCTGCCCGACGGCGTGCTGCGGCTCGAGACGTCGCGCCAGCGCGTGTTCACGACGAACGTCTATGTCTTCCTCCTGTTCATGATCGGCACGTCGCTGATCCTGATCGCCGTCGCTTCGGCCTTCATGAACAACCAGGTTCGCCCGATCAAGCGGCTGGCCGCCGCCGCCGAGGCGTTCGGCAAGGGGCGCGAGGACGCCGAATTCCGCCCCTACGGCGCATCCGAGGTGCGCCAGGCCGCCTCCGCGTTCGTGACCATGCGCGAGCGCATCCGCCGGCACATGGCCCAGCGGACCGAAATGCTGGCCGGCATCAGCCACGACCTGCGCACCCCGCTCACGCGCATGAAGCTCGAGCTTGCGATGCTCGGCGACCATCCATCGTCCCCCGGCCTCAAGACCGACGTCGCCGACATGGAACGCATGGTCGACTCCTATCTCGCCTTCGTGCGCGGCGAGGGCGAAGAGAAGATCGAGGAGGCCGACCTTTCCGGAATCCTCGATGAGCTGGTCTCGGCGACCCAGCGCGGCGGGCATTCCGTGGCACTGACCGTCGCCGGCGACATGCGCATGGCGCTGCGCCCGCACGCGATCAAGCGCAGTCTCGAGAACCTGATCGCCAATGCCGTGCGCCACGCCGCACAGGTGCAGATTCACGCCACACGGCAATCGGGCGAGATCGAGATCGTCATCGACGACGACGGCCCCGGCATTCCGCCGGAATCGCGCGAGGACGTCTTCAAGCCGTTTTTCCGTCTCGATCCGGCGCGCAATGTCGAGACCGGCGGCGTCGGGCTGGGCCTGACGATCGCGCGCGATGTCGTACGCGGGCACGGCGGCGACGTGCGCATCGACGAATCGCCGCTGGGCGGTGCGCGCGCCCGAATCAGACTTCCATTGTAGGATGACGGCGGCTTAGCGATCCGTTAACCGGGGATCTCTACCGTTCGGGTCGTCGGCAGCGACGCGCGCGGATCCGCATCCGGTGATGTCGCCGCCGGTAAAACCGCCCCGGCCGGCGATCGCCGCCGGGGCGGTCCAATTCCAGCCCTCGCGATCCGGATATTGGCGCTTGCCGCGTGCGCGTGGCGGGCGTATGTCCTCGCGACCCGTTTTCCAGGAACAATTCCGCTCGATGTCGTCCGCCCTGCCGCAAACTGCCGCCTCCCGCCGGACCTTTGCGATCATCTCGCACCCCGACGCCGGCAAGACGAC
>CAYQDN010000070.1:0-16125 GCA_964416335.1 uncultured Azospirillum sp. | reverse complement strand
CCGCGAACGATGCGGGCGAAGGCGACACCGGCGACGACGCGGGGAACGATCCGCAGGAGGCGCAGGAAAAACGCTTCCCGCCGAACACGTCCAAGGTTGATAAATTTTTCGACGACTACACGGAACTGGCGGAGAAGCTTGCGAAGGAACTCGACACGGATCCAAAATACATCCTATCGTTGATGTCTCTCGAAGGCGGCTGGGGCGACGAGGGGTCGCGCGAGAAGAACAATCCGTTTGGATTCGTCAAGAATGACGAAAAGATGCGTTTCGAAAAACTGGAGGATGCCTTCGATCATTTCAAGCGTACGCGCGGTCCAAGTGTACAGGGCGTGAAATCGATGGAAGAGTTCGTCGCCAAGCTGCAAACGCCGACGCACGGATTGGGCAAATACAATTCGGAACCGCCGGACGCCAGGACCAAGAAAAGATACGACGAAAAGCTCTTCGAGCAATACGAAACGATCATTCGGCGCCAAGACAATTGGCGCAGTCGGCGAGCGTCATGACAAAGCGAAAAATCTCCACCTTAGCCATCGCGGTGACCTGGTTGATCTTCGGCAATCCGGCCGTCGCGCTGGACGATTCCGATCTCGAGGAGGTCTTTGAATTTAAGGGCCCGATATTGAAGATCGAGGACCGCGGATTCGAGATCGACATTCCGCGACGACTCAAGGTTTGCGACCGCGTCGTCACCAAGGAAATGAGCTTCGTCGCGCAGCGATTTACCGGCTTCACGTTCGTCAACGACAAGCAGCGCGAATGCCCGCCGAACGGCAGATTGCAGGTCGGCGCGGTCCGCATGTCCGTGGAGTACAACATCAGCGAGGCCTATCTCGATCTGGACAGTTATTTTCGCCACTACTGTGCTGGCGAGAGCGGTTATGGCAAAGCAAATGCGATCGGATATTTCGGGTTGATCGACGGTCAACGTTCCATGGCGTGTCAGTACGTCTTTGACGACGGACGGATTGTCATCTCCGTCGATTCGCAAAGCCCGGTGCCGCCGGAAGGAAACGATCTTTACGCCGGTGTCGGCAAATATGTCCTGAGCGCAGAAATCGTCACCGACCCCGAACGCTTCAACCGCGACCGTGCGACACTGCGCCGCGTGCTGCGCGGTTTCCGTTGGACGACGCCGTAGATTTTCGAACAAGCTATTGTTATATAAAATAAATATCCCCCTCTGTTGCACCATCCGGCGGTCTCGCGCTAAAGTACGGTGAAATTGGGGGTAAATAGCCATGCTCGCCGGAAAGCGCGTCCTGCTGATCGTCAGCGGCGGGATCGCGGCCTACAAAAGCCTCGACCTGATCCGCCGCCTGCGCGAGCGCGGGACCGAGCTGCGCTGCGTGCTGACGAAATCCGCCAAGGAATTCGTCACGCCGCTGTCGGTCGGCACGCTGTCGCGCGCCCGCGTCTATGACGACCTGTTCGACCTGACGGCCGAGCACGAGATCGGCCATATCCGCCTGGCGCGCGACTGCGACGCCGTGCTCGTCGCCCCCGCCACGGCCAACATCCTTGCCAAGATGGCGCACGGGATCGCCGACGATCTCGCCACGACCGTGCTGCTGGCGACCGACCGGCCGATCCTCGCGGCCCCGGCGATGAATTTCGTCATGTGGGCGAACCCGGCGACGGTCGCCAATCTCGCCAGCTTGCGCACCCGCGGCGTTTCGTTCGTCGGGCCCGAGAGCGGCGAACTTGCCGAGGGCGAAATCGGGGCCGGCCGCATGAGCGAGCCGCTGGCCATCGTCGCCGCCCTCGAAAATCTTCTGGGCGCCGATGCGCCCTTGCGCGGCAGGCGCGCCCTCGTCACCAGCGGGCCGACCTACGAGCCCATCGATCCGGTGCGCTATATCGCCAACCGTTCGTCGGGCAAGCAGGGCCATGCGATCGCCGCAGCCCTTGCCGCACTGGGGGCCGAGACCACGCTGGTGAGCGGGCCCACGCGCCTTGCCGATCCGCCGGGCTGCCGCGTGCTGCGCGTGGAGACCGCCCAGCAGATGCTGGCCGCGAGCCTGTCGGCCCTGCCCGCCGACATCGCCGTGTGTGCCGCCGCCGTCGCCGACTGGCGCCCGGCGGCACCGGGCAACGCCAAGCTCAAGAAGCAGGAGGGCGGTGCGCCGCCGCAGATCGCCCTTGCCGAGAATCCCGACATCCTTGCCACGCTGTCGCGCCACAAGCCGCGCCCGGCACTCGTCGTCGGTTTCGCGGCCGAGACGGACGACCTGCTGGCGCACGCCGCGGCCAAGCGCCTGCGCAAGGGCTGCGACTGGATCGTCGCCAACGACGTGGGTGCCGGAACCGGCACCTTCGGCGGCGACGACAACCGCGTGCACGTGATCGACGCGTCGGGAACCGAATCGTGGGACCCGATGAAGAAGGACGAGGTCGCGCGCCGCCTGGCCCGGCGCATCGCCGAACGGCTCGCCGGGGCCGCCTGACATGGACCGCCCCGTCGTCGACATCGTGCGCCTCGCGCACGCCAAGGACCTTGCGCTGCCGGCCTACGCGACCGAAGGGGCCGCGGGCCTCGACCTTCTCGCCGCCGTCGCCGGGCCGGTCGAGCTTGCCCCCGGTGCCTGGTGCTTGATCCCGACCGGCATTTCCATCGCGTTGCCCGAAGGCTTCGAGGCGCAGGTGCGCCCGCGCTCGGGCCTGGCGCTGAAACACGGGATCACGATCCTCAATTCGCCGGGCACCATCGATGCCGACTATCGCGGCGAGGTGGGCGCCATCGTGATCAATCACGGGACCGCCCCCTTCCGCATCGAGCGCGGCATGCGCATCGCGCAGATGGTGATCGCGCGCGTGGCGCAGGCCGCCTTCGCCGAACGCGAAATCCTTCCCCCCACGACCCGCGCCGCCGGCGGGTTCGGTTCGACCGGCCGCTAGGACCAGCAAGCCATGATGCGTCTCACCAAGAAGCTGCTGTTCGGCATCGAGGCCGTGCTCGACATCGCCTACAACTCGACCTCGCGGCCCGTGCAGGCCGCCTCGATCACCAAGCGCCAGGGCATCCCCAAGCGCTATCTCGAGCAGGTGCTGCAGGCGCTGGTGCGCGCAGGCATCCTCGCCGGCCAGCGCGGGCCCAAGGGCGGCTATCGCCTCGCCAAGGAACCGGCCGAGATCTCGGTCGCCGATATCGTGCGCATCGTGCGCACGATCGAGGCCGCCCCCGACCCGCTGGTGGGGGCCCCCGCCTCGGCACTCGGCCACCAGATCGTGCGGCCGATCTGGCACGACCTGCAGAACCGGCAGATGGCGGTCCTCGAAGGGCTGACGCTCGCCGATCTCGTCGGGCGCGCCAAGACGCACAACGTGGCGCTGGAGACCTGATCCGATGGCCGACACCCCGGCCCTGGGCGAACTCAGCGACGCGCAGTTCACGCGCTATGCGCGCCACCTGATCCTCGACGAGGTCGGCGAAGAGGGCCAGGCGAAGCTGCTGGCGTCGCGCGTGCTGATCGTGGGTGCGGGCGGGCTGGGTTCGCCCGTGGCGCTCTATCTTGCCGCCGCGGGCGTGGGCACGCTCGGCCTCGTCGATTTCGACAGCGTGGACGTGACCAACCTGCAGCGCCAGATCGTGCACGCGCAGGAATCGGTGGGCATGCGCAAGGTCGAGAGTGCGGCGGCCACGCTGCGCCGGCTCGATCCTGCGATCCGCGTCGAGACGCACGATCTGCGCGTCGGTGCCGGCAACGTCGATGCGCTGGTGCGCGGCTACGATCTGGTCGTCGACGGCTCGGACAATTTCGCCACGCGCTATCTGGTCCACGACGCGTGCTATTTCGCGAAGAAGCCGCTCGTCTCGGGTGCGCTGCTGCGCTTCGAGGGGCAGCTCTCGACCTTCAGGGCCTACGACGGCAGATATTCGTGCTACCGCTGCCTCTTCCCCACGCCGCCGCCCGCCGATCTCATCCCGCGCTGCGAGGAGGCGGGCATCCTTGGCTCCGTCGCCGGCGTGATCGGCACGCTGCAGGCGACCGAGGTGCTCAAGGAGCTGCTCGGGCTCGGCACCAGCCTTGCGGGGGCGCTGCTGATCTACGACGCGCTCGACACGCAGTTCCGCCGCATCAAGGTGCCGCGCGACCCCGCGTGCGCGCTGTGCGGGGACCACCCCTCGATCCGCCCGCCCGCCTGAACTTCGTCGCTTGAACCGGGCCCGCCCTGCCCCGATAATCCCGCCTCCTTTCGAACCTCACCGGAAACCCCCGCAATGCGCCTCCTCCGCTTCCTCGTCCTCGCCTTCCTGCTCGCTCTGCCCGCCGCCGCAAACGCGCAGCCGGCCGACCGCGAGAACCTCCTCTATATCGATGTCGACTACGGCCGCATCGTGATCCAGCTGCGCCCCGACCTCGCCCCCCGCCATGTCGAGCGCGTCAAGCAGCTCGCCCGCGCCAAGTTCTATGACGGGCTCACCTTCCATCGCGTCATCGAGGGCTTCATGGCGCAGACCGGCGACCCGACCGGAAGCGGCGCCGGCGGCTCGGGCCGCGGCGAGCTTCGCGCCGAATTCAGCCGCATCCCTTTCGACCGCGGCACGGTGGGCGCGGCGCGCGCACAGAACCCCAACTCGGCCGACAGCCAGTTCTTCATCATGTTCCGGCGCAATGCCGGGCTCGACGGCCAGTACACAGTGTGGGGCCAGGTGATCTCCGGCATGGAGTTCGTCGACCGCATCCGGCGCGGCGAGCCGCCGCGCACGCCCGACAAGATGATCCGCGTCCAGGTGGCCGCCGATGTCCCGAACTAAAAAATCCAAACCCGCAAAGGACCAGACAATGGCGGCCGATCCCGAAAACACCCTCTATCTCGATCTCGACTGGGGCCGCGTGACGATCGCCCTGCGCGCCGACCTCGCCCCGGGCCATGTCGCCCGCGTCAAGGAACTGGCGCGCGACGGCTTCTACGACGGGATCGTCTTCCACCGCGTGATCGACGGCTTCATGGCGCAGACCGGCGATCCGACCGGGACCGGCATGGGCGGCTCGGACCGCGGCAACCTCAAGGCCGAATTCTCGAAGGAACCGTTCGACCGCGGCGTCGTCGGGGCCGCCCGCTCGCAGAACCCGAACTCGGCCGACAGCCAGTTCTTCATCATGTTCGACGAGGGCCACTTCCTCAACGGCCAGTACACGGTGTGGGGCCACGTCGTCGACGGCATGGACCATGTGGACCGCATCGCCAAGGGCGAGCCGCCCAAGAAGCCGGACAAGATCGTCAAGATGAGCGTCGCCGCCGACGCGAAGTAATCCGTTTTCCGGATCCCCGGCCGCGGCGCGCCCCTCGCGCCGCGGTTCCGGCATACATTTGATACAATCGTAGGATGATGTAAAATTGCACATAACTCTGTAAGAAGGCCGCCCCATCCGCGGCCCTCCAGTCACAGAGTGAAACGCCAATGCCCATCTATACCGATATCACGCGGACCATCGGCCGCACGCCCGTCGTGCGCCTGTCGAAACTCGCGCCCAAGCACGTCGCCCTCTACGCGAAGATCGAGGCCTTCAACCCGATGGGCTCGGTCAAGGACCGGCTTGCACTCGCCGCGATCGAGGACGCCGAACGCACCGGCCGGCTGAAACCGGGCCAGACCGTGATCGAGGCGACCAGCGGCAATACCGGCATCGGCCTTGCGATGGTCTGCGCGCAGCGCGGCTATCCGCTGGTCATCGTGATGGCGGAGAATTTCAGCGTCGAGCGGCGCAAGCTGATGCGCTTCCTCGGCGCCCGGGTGGTGCTCACGCCCGCCGCCGAACGCGGCAGCGGCATGCTCGCCAAGGCGGTCGAACTCGCCAGGGCGCATGGCTGGTTCCTGACCCGCCAGTTCGAGAACGAGGCCAACGCCGACGTGCATTCGCGCACGACGGCGCGCGAGATCCTCGGCGATTTCGCGGGCGAGCGGCTGGACTGGTGGGTGACCGGCTTCGGCACCGGCGGCACGCTCAAGGGCGTGGGCCGCGTGCTGCGCGCCGAGCGGCCGGAAACCAAGATCGCCGTGTGCGAGCCGGACAATTCCCCGCTGCTGGGCAGCGGCATCGGCCAGCCGCTCGACGCCGACGGCGCGCCCGCCGGCGCCCATCCGGCCTTCCGGCCGCACCTGATGCAAGGCTGGAGCCCGGACTTCATCTCGAAGCTGGCGGCCGACGCGGTATCGGCCGGCTATGTCGACCGCATCGCGCCGATCCCCGGCAAGCGGGCACTGGCGGCCACGCGCGACCTTGCGACCAAGGAAGGCATTTTCGCAGGCATCACCGGCGGGGCCACGCTGGCCGGTGCCCTCGACATCTGCGCGACGGCACCGGCGGGAAGTACCGTGCTGTGCATGCTGCCCGATACGGGCGAGCGCTATCTCAGCACGCCGCTTTTCGCCGACATGCAGGCCGACATGGACGCCGCGGAAACCGAGATCTCGCGCTCGACGCCGAACTACCGCTTCGACGTGCGCCCCGCACCCGCCAAGCCCGCCGCACCCGAGCCGCAGGTCCCGATCAAGGAGGATGCGGCCGCCTTCGTCGAAGAAGCGCTGGGCGACAGGCACCAGCCCGTCGTCATGTTCGCGCTGGAATGGTGCGAATTCTGCTGAGCGGCGCGCAAGATGCTCGCGCGCGTCGGCGTCCCCTACCGCTCGGTCGATCTCGACTCGGTCGCGTACAAGGAGGACGACCGCGGCGGCGACATCCGCCGCGCGCTGATCGCGAAGACCGGCATGAAGACAATCCCGCAGATCTTCATCGGCGGAAAGTTTGTCGGCGGCAGCACGGACCTGTTCGACGCCTGGAAGCAGGGAAAGGCGCAGGCGATGCTGGGCGAAGCGTCGGTCAAATTCGAAACGGCCGCCGGCCTCGATCCCTATTCCTTCCTGCCCGGCTGGCTGCAGGCACGCTGATGCGGCACTTCAGGCGTCCGGCCAGCGGCGGTGCAGCCACAGCCACTGGCCGGGACGCAAACGCACCCAGCGCTCGATCTCGGCATTGACCGCGCGCATGACCGCCATCTGGTCGGCGGCCTTGTCGCCGGTCGCGGGCAGTTCCAGCGGCGGGTTGATCGTGATGCGGAATTTCGCCCCACCCAGCCGCTCCAGGCGCGCACCCAGCACGGCGCAATCGTATTTGAGCGCGAGCCCCGCCAGTGCCGGTGCCGTCATCGCGTCGATGCCGAAGAACGGGACGGGCACGCCGTCGTTCATCTTCTGGTCGAGCAGCATGCCGAGCCATTCGCCCTGGCGCAGCACCTCCATCGCCATGCGCGCCCCCTTCTTGCCCTTCGGGATCAGGCCCGCGGCCGAACGGCCGCGCCGCGCGCGGAACAGCCCCTCGACATAGCGGTTGTTGGCCTCGCGATAGACCGCGTGCACGGGACCGCCGAAGCGCGTCGTCAGCATCGCCCCCAGTTCCCAGTTGGCGAGATGTGCCCCGAAGAAGATCACGCGCCGTCCGGCGGCCGCGGCCGCGCGCACATGTTCCCCGCCGACCATCTCGACGCGCGGGCTGTCGCCGGTCCACGCGATGTCGTCCAGATGCGGATATTCGGCCGCGAGGCGCCCGAGATTGTCCCACATCTCGACGACCGTGCGTTCGATGCCGGCCTCGCCCAGTTCGGGCATGAAGCGGCGCAGGCTCGCACTGGCGCGGTCCGACAGGCGCAGGCGCGGGCCCAGCGTGCGGCCGAGCCAGCCGCCGAGCCCCGAGGCGGCGTCGAGCGGGAGCAGGCCGAGCAGCCAGTAGCAGACGAGGATCAGCCCCGCCTCGGTCGCGTGTCGCAGTCGTCTCAGCATTTCATTTCGTTCCGATGTCGAGGATCGCGTCGAGGGCGGCGGCGTCTGCAAAGCGCAGCGTGACGCCGAGGCTTGCGACGCGCGCGCGGAGATCGGGGGGGATGCGCATCATGTCCTTGGCCGTCGTGACGGGGATGGCGTCCAGGTGCAGGGCCTGCGCGATCAGGCTTTCGATCTCGGCGCGCGTGTAGGGATGGTGGTCGGCGAATTCGCGCGTCGCGGCGACGATCGCACCCACCTGCGCCAGCGTGTCGAAGAACTTGCCCGGCCGGCCGATGCCGGCGAACGCGAGCACGCGCCGGCCCGCAAGGGCGGCGTCGTCGGCGACCAGATCGGCGCGCAACACGGGCAGGCCGGTCGAGGCGGCGGCATTGTGGCGGTCCCCGCCGATCAGCGCGCAGGCCTGCGCGCGTGCGGCCCCCCACGAAACGGGTTCGCGCAAGGGTCCGGCCGGAAACACGCGGCCGTTGCCGAAGCCGACCGCACCGTCGATAACGACCAGCGAACGGTCCTTGAAGAGTCCGGGATTCTGGAAGCCGTCATCCAGCACGAGGATGTCGGCCCCGCCGGCGACGGCGAGCCTGGCACTCGCGGCACGGTCGCCGCCGACATAGACGGGGGCGCTTGCGGCCAGCAGCAGCGGCTCGTCGCCCACGCGCGCCGCGTCGTGCGCGGCGGGATCGACGCGCAACGGCCCGCGCTCGCTTCCGCCATAACCGCGGCTGAGGATGGCGGGCCTGCGGCCGCGGGCGATCAGGCGCGCCACGATCGCCGCGACCGTCGGCGTCTTGCCGGCCCCGCCGAGCGTGAGGTTGCCGATACAGATGA
The DNA here is from genome assembly GCA_964416335.1 of uncultured Azospirillum sp. Classification (GTDB taxonomy): domain Bacteria; phylum Pseudomonadota; class Alphaproteobacteria; order CACIAM-22H2; family CACIAM-22H2; genus Tagaea. Next base: position 7,511 of record CAYQDN010000070.1, on the reverse strand, counting down.
CGGGGACCGGCGCCTTCCACGGTGTCGCGACCGCGCGGCGCATCGCACCGCCCAGCGCGCACGCGGCACCCAACGGGGCCAGCAGCACGCCCGCGATCCCGCCGCTGGTCCAGAATTCAGGGGCGCGCATGCGTCACCGCTTCGGGCCCGAGGCCCGCAAGGACCGGCCCGAGGGCCGCGACGACGCGCTCGACCGTACCTTCGCCGCGCGCGGCGAAGGTACGGGCGGCTTCTCCCTCCTTCGCGACGAGGGCGGGATCGGCAAGCCGGCCTGCCGCCCACGACGCGAGCGACGCCGCATCGGCGACGCGCGTGGCGGCCCCGGCTTCGAGCAGGTCGGCGGCAAGCTCGGCGAAATTCTCCATCGACGGGCCGAACGCGATCGCGGCGCCCAGCCGTGCGGGTTCAAGCGGGTTATGCCCGCCATGCGGCTCGAGCGAGCCGCCGACGAACGCGATGGGGGCGGCGCGATAGAAGAGCCCGAGTTCGCCCATCGTGTCGGCGACGTGCACGTCGCCATCGCCCGGTGCTTCGCCCGCCGCACGCCGCGAAACGCTCAATCCCTTGGTGCGCGCGGCGTCGGCCATCTCGGCCCCGCGCTCGGCGTGGCGCGGGACGAGGACGAGCAGGGCGGAATTTCCCTGCGCCTTCAGCATCGCGCGCGCGTCGAGGATCGCGGCGAGTTCCACGGGATGGATCTGGGCGGCAAGCCAGCGCGCCCGCCCGCCGAGCGACAGCTGGAACGACGCGAAGGCCGCTTCGTCGACCGCGAGAACGGGCGCGTCGTGCTTGAGGTTGCCGATCGCGGCGACGCGGGCCATGCCGAGCGCGCGCAGGCGGCCGGCGTCGGCCTCGCTTTGCGCAAGGGCGGCCGAGAACGCCTCGAAGGGCGGTGCGAACACGGCCTTGGCCTTCGCCCAGCGCGCGGCCGAGCGCGCGGTCAGCCGCGCGTTGACGAGGGCGGCGGGAATCTTCCGCTGTGCCACTTCGCCCAGCAGGTTCGGCCATAATTCGCTTTCCAGCCACAGCACGGCATCGGGCCGCCAATGGTCGAGGAAACGCGCGATCCAGCGCGGCACGTCGAGAGGTACGAACTGGTGGAACGCGTACGTGCCGTCGAGCTGGGCGGCCAGCATGTCGGCCGAGCTGCGCGAGCCGGTCGTCACGAGCACGTTGAGGTCCGGCCGCCCGGCGCGCAGGCGCGCCACGACCGGCAGGATCGAGCGCGCCTCGCCCAGCGACGCACCATGCACCCACAGAAGCCTGCCCGAAGGCCGCGGCCGGCCGGCGATCCCCTTGCGCTCGCCAAGGCGTGCCGGATCTTCCTTGCCCGAAGCGCGCCGACGCGCCAGCAGCAGGCCGAGCGCGGGTTCGGCCAATGTCGCAAGGGCGCTGTAGAGCGTGCGCGTCATGCCGGTGCCATGCCGGCCAGACGGTCGGCCTTTTCGCAGGCCGCGTCGAGGCGCGTTTCGACCAGCTTGGTGAAGCCGTCGAGATCTTCCTTGGCGGCGGGCGGCTCGATCACGTCCCACACCATCACGCCGCGCCCGAACGGATAGGGGAAGAGGAAACGGTCCCACGAGCCGAAGAAACGGCCGCGCGTCGAATAGGCCATCAGCACGACGGGGGCGGCCCCCATCAGCGACGCGACCGCGACACCCGGTGCGGCCCGGCGCGCGGGCCCGCGCGGCCCGTCGGGCGTGATGCCGATATTGGTGCCGCGCTTCAGCAGATCGAGCATGCCGCGCAGGGCCGCCGTCGCCCCGCGATTGGTCGAGCCGACGATCGTGTCGATGCCGTAATGCGCCACGGTCTTGGAGATCAGCACGCCGTCGCGATGCGGCGAGATCAGCATGTGGATCGCCTGCCGGCGCGCCCAGATCGGCGCCATCATGAAGATCCGCTGGTGCCAGAAACACACGATGTATGCGCGGCCCGCGCGCTCGAGGGCGGCCGGCCCGTCCTCGCCGAGGACGGTCCAGCGCGTCGTGCGGTGGACGAACCACATATAGGCAGCCGCCAGCCCGGCGATCAGGCTTTGGCCCCGGTCGGAGCGTAGGAATTTCTTTAACAAATCCGGTCAGGACCGTTGGGGACAGGAGATTCGCGCGAAAGAACACGGTTCGAGGGTGGAACGCAAGTGGCCGGGCGGTATGTCGGTCCGGCCTCATTGTTAAGCGGGGCCCGCGCGTCCATAATTCGGGCCGCGAATCGCGCCGATTCGCGTCCGGGAGTGCGCGCGTGACCGACCGGCCCGATTTCAAGGAACCGAAGCTGGCCTCGCTCTGGGATTTCTGGGCGGCGCGCCGGCACGACCGGCCCTATCCCGACCGGGCGGATTTCGACCCCGTCGACATGCGCCCGTGGCTCGGCCACCTGATGCTGGTCGAGCTGGTCGAGGGGCGCTGGGTCTACCGGCTCTACGGCACCTATTTCGTCGAGACGTTCCGGCGCGAGATGACCGGCAAGGGCATCGACGAGCTGCCCGCCGAACAGGCGCGCGTGCTGCAGGTCGAGTACGACAACGTGCGCACCAGCGGCGAACCCGTCACGCGCACCTATTCGGCGATGTTCGAGTTCGGCACGCCCGACGGGCGGCAGAGCTGGCAGCTCGACCAGACCTGGGAGCGCGTGTCGCTGCCGCTGTCGGATGCGGCGGCCGGCCCGCGCGACGAGGTGCGCCTCGTGCTCGTCGCCGCCTATCTCGTCGCGGGCACGCCGGTCTAGCATTCCAGCCCGTCATGCCCGGGCTTGTCCCGGGCATCCACGACTTCAAGCGGCCGCAAAACCACAAAAGACGTGGATGCCCGGCACGAGGCCGGGCATGACCGGAAAATGAATGCGGTCTAGCGCACGGTCCGTTCGATCCGCACCGTCGTCGGACGGTTGCCGACGTCGGGCAGGTCGAGGCGCAGCATCCCCTCGCCGTCCGAACGCACGATCACGGCCGGCGCGTTGCCCGCGGCAACGGCATAGTCGCGCCCGGGGCGCACGCGCCAGGTCATGTCGCCCTTGCCGAATCCCTGTGCCGTGAAACCGGCACTGAGGTCGTCGTCGAACGGCACGAGCGTGCGGATATCCCACGCCGACTGGACGAGCGTCGGGCGCTGCGGGGCGGACGTGCCGAGCGAGAATTCGGGCGCCTCCTCGTCGGGATCGAGCGCCACGTAGAGCGAGCCGTTGATGTGCCGGTAGCCCAGCACGCCGCGCGCGCGCGCGATGTCGACATGCGCCCTGGGATCGGCGGCGTCGATGCGCACGGTCTGCAGCTCGCCGCGCTTCTCGATCCGCCAGCGCCCGTCGCCGGTCTTCACGATTCGCGCGCCGTAGAAACCTTCCGCGATGGCGACATAGTCCGACGCGAAGAGGGCGACGGTCTCCTGCCGGCGGACATATTCGAGATTGCGCACCAGAGCCTCGAGCGACGTCTCCTTCTCGCCCGAATAGACATGATAGTAGACGTTGAGCGGCAGCAGGCGGCGCGGCGTCTCGGTCCTCTCGAAGGTCGTGACCAGCTTGCGGTAGCCGAAATAGCGGTCGGTCCACAGGTCGGTATAGGTGTTCTCGTTCGACGCGGCGGCGTAGATCTGCCGCTCGGCCCCGACCTTGCGGCCGATCGGCGACACGTAGCCGACGGACGGGAATTCGTCGTCGTAGCGCGAATCGCCGCCGTTCATGTTGCGGATGCCGACGCGCCGCGCGTCGCGCAGCATGCGCTCGTACGGGCGCGTGTTGCCCGACCATTGGATGAGCCGGACCGATTTGCCCGGCGGGGCGAGCGTGTTGATGTATTCGGTCGACTTGACGACCTCGAGCTCGGGATCGAACGGCTTCAGCGCGAAGGCGCGCGGCAGGCGATAGCCCGCGGCCGTGCCGTAGCCCTTCTCGCCCGTCTGCGAAACGGCCTGCCCGATGCCCAGCCGCATGCCCACGCGGTTGACCACCTGCGACCACACGGCCGGTTCGTCGCGGCAGCCGGGATAGACATGCGCGTAGGCCGCCTCGCGTTCGGCGGCGTCGGGCGTGTCGAAGAAACCCCAGTCGAGCGGATGGGTCCAGGTGTGGTTGCCGATCTCGACATTCGGCAGGGCGAACATGTCGGAGGCGATCTTGCGGCTCTCGGACGTGCCGCACCAGTCGGGATGGATGTCGGCGACGATGGGGGCGACCGTCACCGGCATGTCGGGATAGCGGCGCAGGATGGCGTCGAGGATCACGGCCGAGGAGAGCTTGCGCATCTTGCGCCACGGATCGATCAGCGTGACGTTGCGCCAGCCGTCGCCGTCGATATGGCTGAAATAGATCCGCCGCCCGACGCGCGTCGTCACGTCGGGAACGGGCACGCCCTCGACGCCGAGCGCCTCGGCAAGGAAGCGGAACGGGTCGAGCTTCCATTGCGCGCGCTGGAGCTCGGGGCTGTAGTAGTGGATAAAGCCGGCCGCCGCCATGCCGCCGCCGGGCCCGGTCATCACGAGATGGCTGTGCGCCCCGCCCGACCGGTCGCTGCGCAGGATCAGGTGCGAGCGCACGCGCGCGTCGCTCGGTCGCCAGACCGTATAGGGCGGGATCACGTCGCTGAAGGGCCGCTCGAACTCGACATAGGCGGGGTCCTTGCGCACGACTTCGGCGTCGAAGGGCAGGCGCACATAGCCGCCGCGCGGCGACATGCCGATGCGCTCGAACAGTCGGCTCACCGCTTCGGCGGGTGCGGCCTGGGTCCCTTCGGCCCCGTTGTAGAACGCGATCTCGCCCATATGGACGTAGCGCAGGCCCGCATCGAGAAGCCGGTTGAGATACGCGACCAGCCGGTCGGGATCGCGCACGCCGTCGGACTGCAGCCAGACGATGACGCCGCGCACGTCGCCGAGCGTGGCGGGATCGGGCAGCTCGCGGGAGAGATCGACCGGCTCGGCGAGCAGGCCCAGCCAGTTGAGCGGCTTCTCGATCATCGTGAAGGAGAGCGCTTCGCGGAAGCGCGGCGCGATCGTCGAATCCCACAGGAAGAGGACGCGCCGCCGCTCGGCAATGTCCGCCGCATCCGCCGGAACGGCGCAGCCGAGCGCCATCAGCAGCGCCAGCGCGCAAGCCATCGTCCTGGGTCTTGCCATCGGCATGCGTCGAGCCATCGGCATGCCGCCAGACTGGCATATCGGGCTTAACGAACGGTGATCGGCCGGAACGGTATGCGGGTGCGGCCTAATGCGCCGCCTCGATGAAATCGGCGATCGCGTCGACCGCCTGCTTCTCGGCCCCGTAGAAGCCGTGTGCGGCCAGCGCCTCGCAATCGTCGGTTTCCGGCGGCAGGCCGCCTTCGACGAGGTGCGAGCCCACGCGGCGCGAACGCGTGAACTGGCGCACGAGGCCCGGGATGTCGCCGGGCGGCGTCACGTAGCATTCGTCGTCCTCGTGGCCGAGCACGAAGACCGGCACCGTCACGGCCTTGAGGTCGAAGGCCATGATGCCGGTCGCTTCCGGCAGCCAGTTGATGCCGCCCCCGATCGCCCGCGTGATGCTCGACGTCAGCACCAGCCCGTCGATCCCCTCGCCCAGCCGCACGGCGGCGGCGGCGGCACTGACCGTGCCCATGCTCGTACCCACGAGCCAGACCGGCAGGTTCTCGGGGCCGCGCAGCGCCTTCACCGCGGCGGCGACGTCGGCGGCATGGTCGGCCGAGCGGCGGAAGATCGCCGACATGCCGCGATCGCGCATCTCGTAGGGCACGTCGATGGCGCCCACGCGCAGGCCGCGGGCGGCGAACTTCACGCGGCTGCGCAGCAGGAAGTTGCCGCGCGCGTAGCGTTCCTCGAGCGGCGTGGCCGACGGCGCCCACAGGCGGATGATGCCGGGGCCGCCGTTGAAGAGCAGGACGGCGGCGTGCGGCGGCACGGCCGGCTCGACGAGCAGCAGCCGGACGGCGATCCCCGGCCGGCCGGGGATTTCGGCGATGCGCTGCTCTTGCGCATGCGCCGGTACGGCCGCGATCGTCAGGGCAAGGCATATGGCGAAGCGGACGGTCCGCATCGTCCCTCCGGTTTCAGAACATCGTGTAGACGACCTTGTCGGGCGGATTGTGCCCGTCGACGAAGCTCTTGATGTTGACCAGCACCTTCTCGCCCATCGCCATGCGCCCGGCATGCGTGGCCGAGCCGATATGCGGCAGCAGCACGACGTTGTCGAGCTCGAGCAGGCGCGGATGCACGTTGGGCTCGTCCTCGTAGACGTCGAGGCCGGCCCCCGCGATCTCGCGCGCATAGAGGGCGCGCGCCAGCGCTTCCTCCTCGATCACGGTACCCCGCGCGGTGTTGACGACGATGGCGCGCGGCTTCAGCAGGCGGATGCGCCGCGCCGACAGCAGATGGTAGGTCGCCGGCGTGTGCGGGCAGTTGATCGACAGGACGTCGATGTGGCCGAGCATCTGGTCGAGGCTTTCCCACCAGGTCGCCTCGACCTCGGCCTCGACCGCCGGATCGACCTTGCGCCGGTTGTGGTAGTGGATCGACATGCCGAAGGCGCGCGCGCGCCTGGCGACCGCAAGCCCGATGCGCCCCATGCCCACGATGCCCAGCCGGCGTTCCTGCAGGCGCATGCCGAGCATCGCGGTCGGCGCCCAGCCCTGCCAGCGGCCGGCGCGCACCAGCCGCTCGCCCTCGCCCAGGCGGCGCGCGACCGCCAGGATCAGCGCCATCGTCATGTCGGCGGTATCCTCGGTCAGCACGCCCGGCGTGTTGGTGACCGCGATCCCGCGCGCCTTGGCGGCGTCCAGCGCGATGTGGTTCACGCCCGTGCCGAACGAGGCGATCAGCTTGAGCTGCTCGCCCGCGTTGTTGACCAGCAGGGCGCTGATGTCGTCAGTGACGGTGGGCACGAGGATCTCGGCCTCGGCCATCGCCTTCATCAGTTCGGTCTGGGTGAAGGGATGGTCGTCGAGATTGAGCCGGCAGTCGAACAGCTCCATCATCCGCGTCTCGATCAGATCGGGCAGCTTGCGCGTGACGATGACGAGCGGACGGCGGCGGGTCATTTTTGCGGCGATCTCCGGAACCTTGCGTGGCCGCTTCTGGCGTAGCACCGGAAGGACCGGACGCGCAAACGAAACGGGGGCGACCTTGCGGTCGCCCCCGTCCGTCTAGGTACCGGAACCCTCGGAAGGTTAGCGGAAGAGGCCGAGGAGGACCGAAGGCTGCTGGTTGGCGATCGACAGCGACTGGATGCCGAGCTGCTGGCGGACCTGCAGCGCCTGCACCGCAGCGGCGGCCTTGCCGATGTCGGCGTCGACGATGGCGCCGAGACCCTGCGTCGTCGCGTCGACGATGGAGTTGACGAAGCTCGACTGCAGTTTCAGCGTGCGCGTTTCCGCCGCGTTGGCACCCAGCGAGGTGGCCACCGCCTGCGAGAACGTGTTGAGCGAGGTCAGTGCCAGGGTCGCCGCCGAAGCCGACGTGACCGAGGAGGCCGCGAAGGTCGTGAAGGCCGCGTTGACCGAGGACTGCGAGTTCATCGTCAGCGTGACG
>CAYQDN010000069.1:0-16153 GCA_964416335.1 uncultured Azospirillum sp. | reverse complement strand
CGGCCCAGCGGGATCGAGGCCTTGAACTGCGCGCGCTTTTCCGGCGTGTCGGTGCCCATGAAGGTCGCGAGCAGCGGCGTGTCACCGGCGACCGGGCACAGGCAGTTGACGCGGATCTTCTCGGGTGCGAGTTCCACCGCCATCGCCTTGGTGAGCGTGATCGCCGCCCCCTTCGAGGCGTTGTACCAGACGAGGCCCGGGCGCGGCCGCAAGCCCGCCGTCGACGCGGTGTTGAGGAACACGCCCCCGCCCTGCCTGCGGAAGACCGGGACGGCTTCCTTGGCGGCGAGATAGATCGACTTCACGTTGACCGCGAAGATGCGGTCGAACATCGCCTCGTCCACGCCCAGCATCGGACCGTTGACGTGGCTGATGCCGGCGTTGTTGACGACGATGTCGAGCCGGCCGAAGCCGTCGACCGCGGCAGCGACCATCTTCTTCGTGTCGTCGGCAAGTGCGACGTCCGTGCGGATCGCCTTGGCCTTGCCGCCGGCTTTTGCGATCGCGTCGGCCACGCGCGCGGCCCCGGCAAGGTCGATGTCCGCGACCACGACGCGCGCACCCTCGGCCGCAAAGCGTGTCGCGATACCTTCGCCGAAACCCGAGCCGCCGCCCGTCACGATGGCGACCTTGTCCTTGAGACGCATGCGTTTCCTCCCCGTTTGCCGCGGACTCTAGCGGCTCGACCGCATTGTGCGCTAGCGTCCGTTCCGGCCGCCATGACCGACACACCCCTCCATCACTGGATCTATCTGGGCGCCATCGTCCTCGCGATGGGATGGCTCGCGGCGGCCGGCCTGCGTTCGCACGATCCGATCCGCCGGCGCCTGTCGGTGATGGGCGTGGTGCTGCTCACCGCCACCGCCTTCTGGCTCGGCGGCCCCAAGATCGCCGAACAGCTCGACTCCCCGACGCTCAAGGGCATGATCGCCGACGCCGCGCGCGTCTTCGGCGTGCTGTGGTGGGTGATCCTCGCCTTCATGGCGCTGGTCGTGCTCGAGCGGTTCGTCTGGCGCGCCCTCGACAAGCGCCAGATCGCCGTGCCGAAGCTGCTCAAGGACGTGGTGCGCGCCCTCGTCATGATCGTGGCGCTGTTCGGCATCGTGTCGGCGGCCTTCGACCAGTCCTTCACCGGCGTGCTGGCGGCCTCCGGCGTGCTCGCCGTGGTGATCGGCTTTGCCATGCAGTCGACGCTGGCCGACCTCTTCAGCGGGATCGCACTCAACATCGAGCGGCCCTACCGCGTGGGCGAATGGATCCAGATCGACAGCAACCTCGTGGGCCAGGTGCAGGAGATCAACTGGCGCGCCACGCGCCTGCGCTCGGCCGACGGCAACACGGTGGTACTCCCGAATTCCAAGCTCGCCGCCGCCCAGATCGTCAACTACGACTCGCCCGTGCCGCGCTACCGGGCCTCGGTGCTGGTCCCGCTCGACGCGCGCGTCCCGCCCGGCATCGCCAAGGAAGCGCTCGCCGCGGCGGCATTGAAGGCCATGCGCGTTTGCGCCGATCCCGGCCCCACGGTCGAGACGAAGACGATCGAGTATTCGACCGTCGTCTACGAGGTGCGCTACTGGGTCGACTCGTTCAACGACGATTCGAGCGTGCACGACGAGGTGACGACGTCGGTGTGGTACGCGCTCGACGCCGCCGGCATCTCGCTCGGCATGCCGGTCGAGACCGAGCGCACGATGCCCGAGCGGCTGCTCGAGCATGTCGACCTGTTCCGCACGCTGGGGGCCGACCGGCGCGCGCGCATCGCGGCGGCGGCCCGGCCGGTCGAGTTCCATTGCGGCGACGACGTCGTGCGCATGGGCGATACCGACGGTTCGCTGTTCATCGTCGCGCGCGGCGTGTTCGAGGTGAGCCTCGAATCGCAAGGCCAGCGCGTGCCGGTGGCAAGGCTGGGGACGGGCGATTTCTTCGGCGAGATGTCGCTGCTGACCGGAAGCCCGCGCAGCGCGCACGTGACCGCACTCTGCGACACGACCGCACTTGAGATCGACAAGAAGGCGCTGGGAGCCATCCTGCAGTCCGATCCGGGTCTCGCCAAGCGGCTGGGGCAGATCGTGCTCGACCGGCAGCTGGCCAACGACGCCACGCTGCGCGCGATGCCGCCGGCCGAGCGGCGCGTGGCCAAGCGCAGCCAGGCGGCCGAACTGCTCGCCCATATCCGCACGTTCTTCGCGCTCGACTGAAGGTACGACACATGGAAACCGCCCCCGACAGCACGCCCGAACGCCGCGAGTTCTATACGCGCATCGTCGATGCGGGCCTGACCCCGCTGTGGGAAGTGCTGCGCGGCCTCGTCATCAAGGAACCGAAGAGCGCCGCCCGCCCGCATCTCTGGCGCTACGATTCGATCCGGCCTTTCCTCACCGAGGCGGGCAGCCTCATCACCGCCAGGGAAGCGACACGGCGCGTGCTGATCCTCGAGAATCCGGGCCTCAAGGGCCAGTCGCGGATCACCAACACGCTGTTCGCGGGCCTGCAGATGATCCTGCCGGGCGAGATCGCACCGGCCCACCGCCACACGCAGTCGGCCTTGCGCTTCGTCGTCGAGGGCAGCGGGGCCTATACCGCCGTCGACGGCGAGAAGACGGTGATGCGGCCGGGCGATTTCATCATCACGCCGTCGTGGACATGGCACGACCACGGCAACGATTCGCCTGATCCGATGGTCTGGCTCGACGGGCTCGACATCCCGATCGTCAGTTTCTTCGATGCCTCGTTCGCCGAAGACTACCCGGACGAATCCCAGCCGCTGGCACGGCCCGACGGCGATTCGATCGCGCGCTACGGCGAGGGCCTGATGCCGATGGGATACGAGCGGCGCTCGCCGACCAGTCCCGTCTTCAATTATCCCTACGCGCGCACGCGCGAAGCGCTGGAGAAGCTGCGGCGCACGCAGGAATGGGATTCGTGCAACGGCCTGCACATGCGCTACGTCAATCCGGTCGATGGCGGCTGGGCGATGCCGACCATCGGCACGTCGATCCAGCTTCTGCCCAAGGGCTTCGCGACCGCCCCCTACCGCTCGACCGACGGCACCGTGTTCTGCTGCACCGAAGGGCGCGGCAAGACGCACGTGTTCGGGCCCGGCGGGCAGGTCGAGACGCTGGAATGGGGGCCGCGCGACGTGTTCGTCGTGCCGTCGTGGAACTGGCGCCGGCTGGAAGCAAGCGAAGACGCCGTGCTGTTCGCCTTCTCCGACCGGCCCGTGCAGGAGAAGATCGGCCTGTGGCGCGAGGCGCGCGGCAACGCCTGAAGCGTCGCCGCGCGCCCGCGGATCAGCCGGCCTTGATCTGGTTGCGCAGCAGGCCCACGCCCGTGATCTCGATCTCGACCGTGTCGCCGGGGAACATGAATTCCGGCGGCGTACGCGCGGCACCCACGCCGCCCGGCGTGCCGGTGACGATGACGTCGCCCGGCTCGAGCGGCGCGAAGGTCGAGATGTAGGCGATCAGCTGCGGGATGTCGTGGATCAGCATGTCCACGCCCGCCTGCTGCTTGATGTGGCCGTTCACGCGCGTGGTCAGCGTCTGCTTGGTGATGTCCTTCATCTCGTCGGACGTCACCATCCAGGGGCCGAAACCGCCCGTGCCCACGAAATTCTTGCCCGGCGTGAACTGCGAGGTGTGGCGCTGGAAGTCGCGCACCGAACCGTCGTTGTAGCAGGCGTAGCCCGCGACGTGGCTCATCGCCTGCTCGCGCGCGATCCGGCGGCCCTTCTTGCCGATGACGATGGCAAGCTCGCCTTCCCAGTCGAGGCGCTCGCTTTCCTTGGGCTTCAGCATCGGCTGTTCGTGGCCGATCTGGGTGTAGGCGAAGCGCGTGAAGATCGTCGGGTGCTGCGTGTCCGGGCGGCCGGTCTCGGCGCGGTGTTCGCGGTAGTTCACGCCCGCGCAGAAGATGCGCAGCGTGTCCGGGATGACCGGCATCCAGGCGAACTTGCCGTCCTTGATGTCGGGCTTGCGGCCCTTGGCATAGGCCTTGAGCTTGGAAAGGCCGCCGCCGAGCAGGGCCAGGCGCAGGGTCGGCCACTTCTTGCCGAACTTCTTGCCGAGATCGACGATTCCGCCGGCGACGACCGCGCCATAGGTTTCCTTCTTGCCGACGCGCACGCTCGCGAGCTTCATATGCGATCTTCCTTCCCCGGATGATCCGGCCGGTCCGATGCCGGTCGGTAAATTCGATGCCCGTTGGATAGCCCGTCCGGCGGCTTGCGGCAACCCCGTCTCTAGGACGCATATGGACCCCGAATCCGCCCCCGAGTTCGACGAAACCTTTCGAAATCAGCTGGATTCGCTGCTCCGCTGGCGGCGCGACGTGCGCCATTTCCGCCCCGATCCGCTTGCCGCGGGAACGCTCGAGGCCCTTGTCGCGCGCGCCGCCCTTGCCCCCTCGGTCGGCAACAGCCAGCCCTGGCGCTTCGTGCGGGTGACCGACCCGGCACGCCGGGCCGCCGTGCGCGCCGAGTTCGAGCGCTGCAACAAGGCGGCGCTGGCGGGCCAGGACGGCGAACGGGCGGCCCTCTATTCGACGCTGAAGCTCGCCGGTCTCGACCGCGCACCCGAACACCTCGCGGTGTTCTGCGACGAGGCGACGCATGCCGGCCACGGTCTCGGCCGCGCCACGATGCCCGAGACGCTGCGCTATTCGGCGGTCGGTGCGGTCTTCGCGCTGTGGCTGGCCGCGCGCGCGCGCGGCGTCGGGGTGGGCTGGGTATCGATCCTCGATCCCGCCTGCGTCAACGCGATGCTCGACGTGCCCGCGTCCTGGTCGCTGGTCGCCTATCTGTGCATCGGCCTGCCCGCATCCGACCACGACACGCCGGAGCTGGAGCGCGTCGGCTGGCAGGCGCGCGATCCGCGCGCCGCCGAGATCCACGCGCGCTAGGCGGCCGGCCGGCCCGCGTCGCGTTCGCGCCGGATCAGCAGGAAGACCGCAAGGCTGACCCACGCGCACACGAGGCCCGTCGCCAGCATCGTGGGCGCCACGCCGAACGTGCCGAACAGGCTGGGCGACAGGAAGCCCGCCAGCATGATGCCGCCGAACGTCATGAACATCCGCACGCGATGGACCGACGCCGCCGCCGCGCGCGGCGCGTTCGGCCCGCCGGCAAGCTGGATGCGCATGGCAAGCGGGATGTCGCACACCGGCCCGCCGATCGCGGCGAACGCAAGCCCGGCATAGAGGGCCGGCAGCAGCATGTCGGGCGTGGCGAGCAGGGCCGCCAGCCCCATCGCGGCGAGCCCCGACCCCATCAGCGTCAGCCCTGCAACCATGCGCACGGGCGACAGCGAAGGCGCGATCGACACCACGACGACGTTCGAGACGATGTTGGCGATGCCGTAGGCGGCGAGGCCCGCACCGTAGGCCGTGACGCCGCTGATGCCGAGCCAGCTTGCCCCCGACTGCTCGACCGTCAGCGGAAACGCATGGCCGATGACGATGACCCAGCAGCCATCGGTCAGGCTCTTCAGCAGCAGCAGGCCGCGCAGCGTGCGTTCCTCGCGCACGATGCGCAGGCCCAGCACGAAGCCGCCGTCGCTGCGGCCCTCGCGCGCGGGAATGGCATCGCCCACGCGCAGCATCAGATAGGCCGCGAACAGCAGGGCCGCCGCGTAGACGACGAACAGGTTGTGCACGGCGATGACCGCCGCAAGGGCGGCCGCGAAGATCGGGCCGGTGATGCGCGCCATGCGCCGCACGCCGTCGATCAGGCCGTTGGTCGCGAACAGCTCGTCGCGGTCGGGAACCAGCACGGGCAGATGGCCCTGGATCGTCGGCTCGAGCTGGGCGCGCATGAACGAGACGGCGATGGCGGGTACGAGCAGGGCCGCGAAGGACGGATAGCCGAGCCCCCACGCGACCGGCGGGACGAGGACGCAGGCCGCACCCGCCGCAAGGAAGATCGACATCGCGCGCTGCGGGTTGGCCCCCGCCACCAGCGTACCGCCGAGTGCGGCACCGACCAGCATGCAGCCCGACTGTGCCGCCCCCAGATAGCCCGCCTGCCGGCCGACGATGCCGACCGCGAGCCACACGAGTGCCACGCGATAGAGCTCGTCGCCCATCGTGAACACGACGAGGGCGCTCCACAGCCGGGCGATGATCGGCTTCTTCAGGGGCGCGAACGCCCTCACTTCTTGCCCGTGCGGGCGGCCTTCTTGGCAAGCGCGTGGAAGGCGCCCGCCGCATAGAGAAGCGGCGCGCCCTTCTTGCTCGCGTGCGCGGCGCGCACCCGGCCGATGAAGACGGTATGCGTGCCGTGCTGCATGGAATCGACGAGCGTGCAGTCGAACCACGCGAGCGCGTCGGCAAGCACCGGGGCACCCGTCGCCGCCTCCGCCCACGCGCCGCGCGCGAAGCGCGCGTCACCCTGCACGCCGGTCGCACCGGCAAAGCGCAGGGCGAGCGCCTTGTGGCGCGTGGCGAGGATGTTGACGCTGAAGCGCCTGGCGCGCGCGATCGCGGCGTTGGGTGCCGAGTTGCGGTTGACGCACACGAGCAGCTGCGGCGGCTCGGCCGACAGCGAGCACACGGCCGTCGCGGTGAGGCCGTCGCGCCCCTTGCGTCCGGCGGTCGCCACGATCGTCACGCCGGCGGCGAGCCGGCGCATGGCGTTCTTGAATTCGGTGGCCGCGTCTGCGGCGGTGCGCCGGCGTTTCATCGGGCGGCGGACGGGACGGGCGGGAGGCCGGGTGCCATGACGGACGGAAGCTTTCTTGAGGGCGTGCCGAGTCGGCCCTACTCTAGACCCGCCGGGGCCAGTGCGCACAGGTCCCTTGCCCACCGGGGGGCGAACGCGCTACGAACCCCCGCGCGCGACGGGGGCATGATGCGGTCGATCCCAAGCTGGTGTTTTCTGGCCCTTTTCCTGTCCGGTCCGGCCGCCGCGCAGAGCAATCCGCGTGCGCTGGAGATGGATCTGGCGCGCGATTTCCTCGCCCTCGAACTCGCCGGCTGGCGCCTGCCCGACCCCGTGCTCGACTGCATCGAGAGCCTGCGTCTGAAATACCTCGAACCGGGCACGTTCGGGGCGGCCGAGATGGCCGTCGACCCGATCCTGGTCGACGGGGCGGGCCCGTTCGCCCGGGTTGTCGGGATCGACGCTGATCCGAATGACCGGCGCAAGAAAATCGTTCGGATACAGTGGCTTATCGAAGAATCGAAGACGGTCCAGACTTATGCCGACCAGTTCGTCATGGTGCTGAACGAACCGGGACGCGGCAGCGACGAAGCCGGCGGGGCCGCCGCGATGCTGCGCGAGCCGGACCGGCTGGTCGTGCGCCGGGAATGCTTCGGCGGCTGAGCCGTTACAACGGACGGAAATCATGGACATCGAACAAAACCCGGCCACCGACTGGCGCCAGCGCTTCCTCGCGCGCTACGTCTCGACCCACGCCGCCGTCTCGGACGCGGCGGGCAATCTCGACCGGCGCTGGCCGTTTCTCGAGAAGCTGGTCGCCGGCCATTTTCCGGAAAACCGCGAGGCGAAGATCATCGATCTCGGCTGCGGCCACGGCGCCATCGTTTGGGCCGCCCGTCGCCTCGGCTACCGCAACATCGAGGGCGTGGACGCCAGCCCCGAGCAGGTCGCGATGGCGACCACGCTGAAGATCGACGGCATCCGCCAGGGCGACCTGATGGCCACGCTGCGCGGCACGCCCGCCGACAGCTACGACGCAATCGTGCTGTTCGATCTCTACCACTATTTCGATCCGGCCACGCAGCTGCGCCTGGCCGACGAGGTGCGCCGCGTGCTGAAGCCGGGCGGGCGCTTCATCCTGCACCTGCCCAACGGCGAGGCGCTGTTCTCGGGCCGCGTGCGCTATTGGGACATCATGGCGACCGGCTCGTTCACGCGCCGCTCGATCGAGCAGCTGCTGCTGGTCTGCGACTTCAAGGACGTCGCCTGCTTCGAGGACCGGCCGGTCGTGCACGGCCTCAAGAGCGCCGCTCGCTTTGCCGTGTGGAAGCTCGTCCGCGCAGGACTGCGCCTGGCGATGGCGGCCGAGACAGGCGAGATGGCCGGCGACGCGATCTTCAGCCAGACGTTTCTGGCAGTCGCGCGCAAGTAACGTTATCGTCCGCAAACCCCTCGGGAATTCGCCTCACGCATGCGCATCCTGTTCCTTGGCTTCGACATCGAAGGCTATGGCGGCATCGCCACCTATAGCCGCCATCAGGTCGCAGCCCTGAAGCGGCTGGGGCATGCGGTCGAGACCGTGTCGATCGACAAGCAGGACGGCGCACCGCTGGCACCCGGCATTGCCGACCGCAAGCTGCCGTTCGAGAACCGCCTGCGCGCCGTCGCCACGCTGGTGAAGGAAGCCATCGCCGCACGCGGGCGCTACGATCTCGTGATGCTCAACCACGTCTTCCTCGCGGGCCTCGGCTGGCTCGTGAAGAAAACGTCCGGCACGCCCTTCACGGTCAATGTCTACAACATCGACATCCTGACGAAGCTGCCCGCACTTCGCGAAGCGGCCTTCGCGGCGGCCGATCTTGTCATCGCCGATTGCCAGTACACGATCGACTGGATGCCGAAATACCGGAACTTCGTGCCGCCGACCGGGCTGCTCTACGATCCGGTCGACGTGGCCTTCTTCAAGCCGATGGCGAAGGACGCCGCGCGCGCCGAGCTCGCGAAGGCCTATGGCTGGAACGATCTCGCCGGTCGCTTCCTCGTCACGACGGTCGCCGCGATGCTGCTGCCGCCCAACAAGGGCCAGCGCCAGACGATCGACGCGATCGCGAAGCTCAAGGATCCGCGCATTCTCTACGTCATCGTCGGCTCCGGCCCCGACCGCGAGGCGATGGAAGCCCATGCGGCCGCCGCCGGTATCGCAGCACAGGTCCGCTTCACCGGCCGCGCACCGCAGGTCCAGCTGCCGCTGCTCTATGCCGCCGCCGATGTCGCCACACTCGTCGCGCGCGGCGGACCCGGCTGGGGCGAGGCGGTTCCGCTCGGCCTGATCGAGGCGGCCGCGTGCGGCACGGCCTTCCTGTGCGGCAACGAGGACGGCTCGCCCGAGGCGATCGACGATGCCGATCCGTGCGGCTTCGCACTCGGTCCGCTCGATGTCGATGCCATCGCCGGGCGGCTCGCCGCCCTGCGCGACGATCCGGCCTTGTGCACGCGCATGGGAGCGGCAGGCATACGCACCGTCGGGAAGCTTTTCGCGTTCGACCGCTATGTCGAGCAGCAGGAGCGCCTGCTGAAGCGCTTCGTCGACCGCGCGAAACTGGCGGCTTGAGGACGGCATGACCGAGAACCGCTTCCGCCAGCGCATCTACGCCAACTACACCGCGGCGACCTGCGCGCCGCTTGCCCCCGATACGCTCGACGGACTCGCCCCGCGTGCGGCACACCTGACGCGCATGGTGAAGGCGCATTTCCCGGCCGACCGGAACGCACGCATCCTCGAACTCGGCTGCGGGCACGGCGCCCTGATCCATTTCGCACGCACGCTCGGCTACGCGAACATCGAGGGCGTGGACGGTTCGCCCGCCCAGGTCGCCGCGGCACGCCGTCTGGGTATCGGCGGCATCCGCGAAGGCCAGCTGATGGAAGCGCTCGCGGCCGCACCCGACGCCAGCTACGACGCCGTCATTCTGTTCGACGTGCTCGAGCATCTGACGCGCGACGAGGTGATCGACGCGATCGACGCGATCGCGCGCGTGCTGAAGAAGGGCGGCCGGTTGATCCTGCACGTGCCCAACGGCGCCTCGCCCTTCGGCACGCTGATGATCTATTCGGACTTCACGCACGAGGTGGCGTTCACGCCGGAAAGCCTCACGCAGCTCTTCCTCGCCTCGGGCTGGTCGCGCGTCGACTGTTCGGAAGATCCGCCGGCGGTGCATGGGCCGGCCAGTTTCGTGCGCGCGGTGCTGTGGCGCGCGATCCGGAGCGTGCTGCGCTTCTACCTTGCCGTCGAGACGGGTTCGCGCCGGCACGACGTGCTGACGCAGAACCTGTTCGCGGTGGCGGTGAAATAGCATGTGCGGCATCGCCGGCGCCTTCGCCTATGCCGACGGGGCGCCGCGTTTGCGCGAGGGCGAACTTCGCGCGATGCGCGACGCGATGGCGGCCCGCGGCCCCGACGGGACGGGCGAGTATTTCTCGGCCGACGGGCGCCTTGCCTTCGGCCACCGGCGGCTTGCCATCGTCGACCTGCGCAGCATCGCCGACCAGCCGATGCGCCTTGCGGGAACCGACATCCGCATCGTCTTCAACGGCGAGATCTACAACTACAAGGCCCTGCGCGAGCGCCTGCTCGGCGAGGGGGCCGTCTTCGAGACGAATTCGGATACCGAGGTGCTGCTGCATCTCTACGCGCGCGAAGGGGCGGGCATGCTGCGCCACCTGCGCGGCATGTACGCGCTGGCGATCCACGATCCGGCCAGGGGCGGCATGTTCCTGGCGCGCGATCCCTTCGGCATCAAGCCGATGTATCTTGCCGACGACGGCGGCACGCTGCGCTTCGCAAGCCAGGTGAAGGCACTGCTCGCCGCCGACCGGCCCGACACGCGGCCCGATCCCGCCGGCCATGCCGGCTTCTTCCTGTGGGGCCATATCCCCGACCCGCACACGCTCTATCGCGGCATCGCGGCACTGCCGGCCGGCACGTCGATGTGGGTGGACGCCAGGGGTCTCGGCAAGCCGGTCCCGTTCTTCGATCTGTGCGCGGCACTTGCGTCGCCGGCGTCGCCCGCACCTTCGCTGCGCGATGCCGTGCGCGATACGGTCGCCCACCACATGATCGCCGACGTGCCCGTCGGCGTGTTCCTGTCCGCCGGCATCGATTCGACGACGCTCGCCGGGATCGCGGCCGAAACCGATGCAGGCCAGCTCGACACGGTCACGCTCGGTTTCGACGCCTATCGCGGCACGGAAAACGACGAGACGGCGCTGGCCGAAGCGTTCGCGCGGGCGCGCGGAACGCGCCAGCACACGCTGTGGATCGACCGCGCCGAGTTTGCCGGCGAGCGCGAGAAGCTGTTCGCCGCGATGGACCAGCCCAGCGTCGACGGCATCAACACCTATTTCGTGGCACGCGCGGCACGGCGCGTCGGCCTCAAGGTGGCGCTGTCGGGTCTCGGCGGCGACGAGATCTTCGCCGGATATCCCGGCTTCGCGCAGATCCCGAAGCTCGTGCGGCGCACGGCACCCTTCGCGTTCCTGGGGCCGATGTTCCGGGCGGCCACGCAAGGCTGGATCGGCAATTTCACGTCGCCAAAATACGCAGGCCTCCTCGAATACGGGCCGAGCTATCCGGGCGCCTACCTGCTGCGCCGTGCGCTTCACATGCCGTGGGAGATCGCCGGCCTCCTGCCGCGCGCGATGGCCGAGGAGGGACTTGCCACGCTCGGCTATCCCGACACGCTCGACCGCGGCCTGTCGAGCGTCCCGTCCGACCGGCTGAAGGTCTCGGCACTCGAGATCGCCAACTACATGCGCGACCGGCTGCTGCGCGATTCCGACTGGGCCGGCATGGCCCACTCGATGGAAATCCGCGTGCCCTTCGTCGACCCGGTGTTCCTGGCGAACGTGCTGCCTTCGCTGGGCGCACCCGGCAAGCACAAGCTTGCCGCCACGCCGCGCCCGCCGCTGCCGGCCGAACTGACCGGCCGGCCGAAGACCGGTTTCGTCGTGCCCGTGCGCGAATGGCTGATGGGCGAAGCACACCCAGACGCGGCGCTGCGCGGCCTGCGCGGCTGGTCGAAGCAGGTCTATCGCGCCTTCGTGGAATCGTGAGGCGCGCGATGGACAAGCTGCGCCTTGCCTATCTCGTCACGCACCCGATCCCCTATCAGGCACCCCTGCTGCGCAGGGTCGCGGCCGAGCCCGACATCGACTTCACCGCCTTCTTCGGCACCGATTTCACGACGCGCCCGTTCGTCGCCGGCGATTTCGGCCAGCAGATCATCTGGGACGTGCCGCTGGTCGAAGGCTATGCGCACCGCACGCTGGCACGCCTCGACCCGCAGCCGCCGGCCGGGATCATCGAGCCGCTGACGCTGTGGCGGCCGCTGTCGGTGAGCTTCGCGCGCGCACTCGACGAAGGAAAGTTCGACGCCCTCTGGATCCACGGCTACGCGCATTTCAGCCACTGGGCGGCGATCCTCTCGGCGAAGAAGCGCGGCATCAAGGTGCTGCTGCGCGACGAGGCCACACCCATCTCGGCCGTGCGCTCGCCCGCCAAGCGTTTCGCCAAGCGCGCCTTCTTCGAGGCGCTGAAGCTCGGCGTGGACGCGTATCTCGCCATCGGCACGCTCAACCGGCAGTACTATCTCGACCACGGCGTGCCGGCGGCGCGGATCTTCAGCGTGCCCTATGCGGTCGACAACGACCGCTTCGCGGGCCAGGCGCAGGCCGCCTCGGCGCGGCGCGACGAATTCAAGCGCGAGCTCGGGATCGCGCCGGGGCGTCCCGTGATCCTCTTCTGCGCCAAGCTCATCGAACGCAAGCGTCCGGGCCTGCTGCTCGACGCGTTCAAGCGCATCCATGCGGACCCCGCGATGCGCAATCCCGTCCTCGCCTTCGTCGGCGACGGACCGCAGCGCGGCGAACTCGAGGCCGCCGCGGCGAAACTCGGCCCCGATGCCGTGCGCTTCCTCGGCTTCAGGAAGCAGAACGAGCTGCCGCCCTGCTACGACCTTGCCGACGTCTTCGTGCTGCCTTCGGGCCAGGAGGCCTGGGGCCTTGTCGTCAACGAGGTGATGTGCGCCGGCAAGGCCGTGATCTGCTCGGACAGCATCGGTGCCGCCCCCGATCTCGTGAAGCCGGGCGAGAACGGGGCGATCTTCCGCACCGACGATGTCGACGACCTTTCGCGCGCACTCGCCGACGTCATTCGCGACGAAGCGCGGCTGGCCGAGATGGGAAGGCGCTCGGCCGGGATCGTCGGCAAATGGAGCTACCGCGAAGACGTCGCGGGCCTGCGCGCGGCCCTTGCCGCCGTGTGCCCCGGGCGGATCGCGCCATGAAAGACATCTCCTTCTCGTTCCTGACGACGCTGCTGATCCAGATCGTCAACATCGTGACGGGCCTGCTGGCGGCCCGCCTGCTGCTGCCCGAAGGGCGCGGCGAGCTTGCCGAGATCATGCTGTGGCCGGGCCTGCTGATCGAGTTCGGCATCCTCGCGATGTCGGATGCACTGCTCTACCGGGCGGCGACGCGTGCCGCGAGCCCCAAGAAGCTGTTCGCGACCGTCATGCTGCTGGGGGCGATCCTGTCGGTCGTGCTGATCGCCCTCGGCTACCTGATCATCCCGCACATGGTCGCGAACGATTCGCCGATGGTTCGGGGGGTCGAGGGCTGGTACATCGCGACCTACATCCCGGTCTATCTTTTCGCGCTTTTCGTCGCGACGATGTTCCAGGGCCATCTCGATATCGTCGCGTGGAACGTCATCCGCTCGCTGGTCGGGCTCGGCTATCTGGGATTCATCGCCGGGTTCTGGTTCGCCGGATTGACGAGCGTCGAGCATTTCGCCTTCGCCTACATCGCGGGAACCCTGCTGTCCTCGCTGGTCGGCGTGCTGTGGCTGTGGCGCAAGGGCTGGATCGACTGGCGGCCCGACTGGCAGACCGCGCGCGACCTCGTCACCTATGGCGCACGCGTGCATCTGGGCGAGATGGTCAACAGCCTGCGCCAGCGCGTCGACCAGATGGCGGTGTCGCTGTTCCTGACGGCGAGCGACATGGGTCTCTATGTCGTGGCGCTGACGGTCGCCAACGGGCCGATGATCCTCGTCAACACGGTCGCGGGCGTCGCCTTTCCGAAGATCAGCCAGGCGGCGACCCGCGAGGAGAAGCTGCGCATCTTCGGCGCCTATCTGCGTCTCGCGATGGCGCTGTCGATCCTGAGTGCCGCGGGCCTTGCCGTACTCGCCGAATATCTCGTCCCGCTGATCTTCGGCAGGCTGTTCGTCCAGAGCGCCACGATCTGCCAGATCATGCTGCTGGGCCTGCCCTTCTTCGCGGCCAAGCTGATGTTCATCCAGGCGCTCAACGCGTTCGACAGGTCGCTCGCCATCGGCTGGGCCGAAGCGGCCGGGCTGCTCGCGGCGGCGGCAGCCCTGTTCGGCTTGCTTCCCGTCCTCGGCATCTACGGGGCAGCCTGGGCGCTGGTCGTGGCGAATGTCGTGGCGCTTGCCGCAATGGCGGGCTCGCTCAACCGCCAGATCGGCGCGCCCGTCCTGCCGCTGTTCCGGCCGACGGCGGAAGACGTGGTCCTCGCCCGGCGCCTGCTGGCGAAACTCGGCATATGAAGCACGCGCACGCACGCGGCCTCGTCGGCCATCCGGGGTCCAACCATCTCGCCTACCAGCTGGTGGCGGCCCTGCAGAAGTCGGGCTTCGATGTCGGATTCGAGACCGGCCTGTTCTGGACCGGAACGGGCCTGCTGGCGAAACTGACGGCGATGCTGCCGTCGCGCCTGCGCGCGACGGCGGAACGCGAACTGAAGCGCCGCTCGCACGCGGGCGTGGATCCCGCGCGCGTCTCGTTCCAGCCGGTGCCCGAACTGATGTACGTCGCCACGACGCGCCTGAAGCTGTCGGCCGAGCGCCAGCTTGCCGCCATCGCATGGCGCAACGACGTGTTCGACGCGCAGTTCGCCCAGCGCGTGCTCGCCGAACGGCCGACCTTCACGATCGGCCACGACAGTTCGGCCCTTGCCGCACAGCGCGCCACGCAGAGCTATGGCGGCCTTGCCATCCTCAACCAGGTGATCGGCCATATAGGCAGCGGGCTTGCCTTGTTCGCCGAGGAAGCGCGGCTGGCCCCCGAATTCGCCGAAACGCTGCCGCTGCCGCCCGCGCGCGTGATCGAGCAGTGCGGCATCGAGGCGCGCGAGGCCGACCGCGTCATCGTGCCGTCCGACTATGTGCGCGACACGATGGTCGCCAACGGCACGGACCCCGCGCGCGTCTTCGTGCTGCCCTATGGCGTCGATACGCAGCGCTTCCGCCCGCCCGAAGCCCCGCGCGCCGCCGACGGGAATTTCCGCGTGCTGTTCGTGGGCGCGCTCACGCAGCGCAAGGGCATCAAGTATCTGCTGGAGGCCGCAAGGCGCGCCGATATCCCCGGCCTCGAACTCGTGTGCGTAGGCAAGCTTGCCGGCGATCCGGCGGCCTTCGCCCCCTATGCCGGCGTGTTCCGCCACGTGCGCCACGTGCCGTTCCACGAAGTGCACCGGCTGTTCCAGACCGCGGACGCGTTCGCCTATCCCTCGCTGCACGAAGGCTCGGCCTTCGCGACCTACGAAGCGCTTGCCTCGGGCCTGCCGGTCGTCTGCACGCCCAACACCGGCGCGGTCGTGCGCGACGGACGCGAGGGATTCCTCGTACCCATCCGCGACGTGGATGCGCTGGTCGAGCGGCTGCGGCAGCTCGCGCGCGATCCCGACCTGCGTGCCCGCATGGGCGTCGCGGCCCGCGCGCGCGCCGAGGAATTCACCTGGGCGCATTACGGCCAGCGCCTTTCGGACTGGCTCGACGCGCAGCTTTCCTGACCCCGGAACGACGAACCCCGCGCGGGCCTTGCGGCCGGCGCGGGGTTCGCGAAGTCGCGACTGGGAAGCGGTCAGACGTTCTGCTGCACCCATTCGTAGAGCTTGCTCTTGGGCAGCGAGCCGATCTTGGTGGCGGCAACTTCGCCGCCCTTGAACAGCATCAGCGTCGGGATGCCGCGCACGCCGTACTTCGACGGCGTGTTCGGGTTCTCGTCGGTGTTGATCTTGGCGACGGTCAGCTCACCGGCCATGTAGCCGGCCAGCTCGTCGAGGGCCGGAGCGATCTGCTTGCAGGGGCCGCACCATTCCGCCCAGAAATCGACCAGCACGGGGGCCGTCGACTGCAGGACGTCGGCCTGGAAGCTGGCATCGGTAACCTTGGTGGTGTTGGCGCTCATGGAAGCCTCGCGAAAGAACAGCGAATCGAAGGACCTTGAACGTAGGAAGCGCCAAGGCCGCGGTCAAGGCGCACCGGCCTCAAAGAAACTATCCCGCCCGATCAGTCAGTTAGGTGCGAATCCGTCGAGCATTGCGGCCGGAACCGGCATCAGGCGCGGTGCGTGGGTCCACAGCAGCGCGCATCGTATCCCCCGACCCGGGAATAGCGGCGCAAGCGCCGCGCGA
>CAYQDN010000068.1:0-16235 GCA_964416335.1 uncultured Azospirillum sp. | reverse complement strand
GCACGGGTGCGTGCGTCACCAAGACTGGAGTCCCCTCTCCCCTTGCGGGAGAGGGCTAGGGTGAGGGGTGCCTACCCCATCAACGCCCGCTCGAGGAAGTCGAGCCGGTCCTGGCCCCAGAAGAGTTCGTCCTTGTAGACATAGGTGGGCGCGCCGAACACCTGCCGGTCCATGGCTTCCTGGGTGTAGGCGTCGTAGGTCGCCTTGGTCTCGGGCGACTGGGCGGCGTCCCACAGCAGCTTGGCGTTGCGGCCGTGCTCGGCGGCGATCGCCTTCAGCGTCTCGGCGTCGGAAATGTCGCGCTCCTCCTCCCACACCGCCTTGCCGATGAAGCCGGTTAGGGCGAGCGCGTTGAGGTCCTTCTTGTCCGCCGCGATGATCAGGCGCGCGGCCATCTCGACGGGGACGCGCGCGAATTTCGGTTCGAGATTGATCGGGATGCCGAGATGGGCGCGCCAGCGCTTGAGTTCCATCATCCGGTAGGCCTGGCGCTGCTTGGGGCGCTGGGGCAGGGGCAGACCGCCCGACACGGGGAACACGCGCCCGGTATCCATCGGCTTCACGTTGACATGCGCGCCGGCCTTGCGCGCGATGGCGCAGAAGCGCTCGTGCCCGAGATACATCCACGGACTGTTCGCCGAGAAATAATAGTCGATCGTCTTCGTCATGGCGTTCTCCCCTCGCGTTTTTCCAGTTCGCGTCGCCGCAGCTCGCGGCGCACGATCTTTCCCGTGGCGGTCATCGGCAGTTCGGTCACGAATTCGATCTCGCGCGGATATTCGTGCGCGGCAAGGCGCGTCTTCACGTGCGCCTGCAGCTCGGCGCGCAGCGCGTCGTTCGCGGCGGCCCCGGCCGCCAGCACGACGAAGGCCTTGATGGCCTCGGTGCGCAGCGCGTCGGGCACGCCGATCACGGCGGCCATCGCCACCGCCTTGTGCTTCAGCAGGCATTCCTCGATCTCGGCCGGGCCGATCCGGTAGCCGGCCGACGTGATCACGTCGTCGGCGCGGCCGACATAGCGCAGATAGCCGTCGGGATCGCGCTTGCCGCGGTCGCCGGTGCGCATCCAGTCGCCGGCGAATTTCGCCGCCGTGTCGGCCGGCCGGTTCCAGTAGCGCAGGAACATGACCGGGTCGGGCCGCTTGACCGCGATCTCGCCGACCTCGCCGTCGGGCAGGGGATTGCCGTCGTCGTCGAGGATCGCCAGCGTGTGGCCCGGCACTGCGCGTCCCATGGCACCGGGCCGCACCGGGAACAGCGACGCGCAGTTCGCGACGACGAGATTGCATTCGGTCTGGCCGTAGAACTCGTTGATCGTCACGCCGAAGGTCGCGCGGCCCCAGTCGAGCAGTTCCTCGCCCAGCGACTCCCCGCCCGAGCCGAGCGAGCGCAGCTTCACGCCCGCGTGCGGCTTCATCGCCGACTGGCGCATCAGCTTCAGCGCCGTCGGCGGGAAGAAGACATTGCGCACGTGGTGGCGGGCCATCAGGTCCTGGGCGCGGTCCGGCTCGAACTTGCGGAAGCGGTGGGCGAGGACCGGCACGCCGTGGTGCAGCGACGGCAACAGCACGTCGAACAGCCCGCCGATCCACGCCCAGTCCGCGGGCGTCCAGAACAGGTCGCCTGGCTTCGGGAACATGTCCTGCGGCAGCTCGACGCCGGGCAAGTGGCCGAGCAGCACGCGATGCGCGTGCAGCGCCCCCTTCGGGCTGCCGGTGGTTCCCGACGTGTAGATGATGACGGCCGGATCGTCGGCGGCCGTGTCGACCGCGCGGAACGAGTCCGACGCGCGGCCGAGGGCCGCGTCGAAATCGACCGTGCCGTCCCGTCCTTGCCCGCCGACGACGAAGATCGCCCGCAGGGCGGGAAGCTTCGCGCGGATCGCCAGCAGCTTGGACAGCTGCCCGGTATCGGTGACGATGCAGGCAGCCGCACAGTCCGCCAGCCGGTATTCGAGCGCGTCCTCGCCGAACAGCACGAACAGCGGGACGGCGATCATCCCGGCCTTGTAGGCGCCGATATGGGCGACGGCCGCTTCGGGCGACTGCTGCAGCAGGACGGCGACGCGGTCGCCCGGCACGATCGCGTGGGCGGCCAGCGCATTGGCGAAGCGGCCGCTCTGCGCCTTGAGCTGGCCGAAGTTCCAGGTCGCGACCTTGCCGTCCTCGTCCTCGAAGATCAAAGCGGGGGCGTCGGGCCGTGCGGCGGCATGGCAGTCGCAGACATCGACGCCGATGTTGTAGCGCGCAGGGACTTGCCACGCGAAACGTCCCGCCAGTTCTTCGTAGGTCTTGGCCGACGGCAGCAAGGGCAAGGCTCCGCTTGTTCGGCGATTGCGGGTCGGGTCTAGCGACGGGTCCCGGTCAGGTCGGCATTGGCAAGGAAGGCGCCGGCGAGGTTGGCCCCGCGCAGGTCGGCCCCGTTGAAGTTCGCGCTGCGCAGGTCGGCGGCGCGCAGGTCGGCGCCGACGAGCGAGGCGTTGGCGAAACTCGTCGGCGTGCGCTTGCCGGCGAGCGTGCCGTCGCCGCGCCGGATTTCCATCGGGCGGGCGATGACGCCGACCAGCGAAGCACCTTCGAGGCGCGCCCCCAGCATCATGGCGCCCGAAAGATCGGCGTCGGAGAAGTCGCAGCGTTCCGCGCGGACCGACAGCAGGCTTGCCAGCCGCAGCGAGGCGGCGACGAAGCGCGCCCGGCTCAGGACCGCACCGTCGAAGCGCGCCCCGGAAAGGTCGCAGCCGCCGAAATCCGTTCCCGTCAGGTCGCGCCCGGCGAAATCGGCGCGGATCCCTTCGCGCCCGCCGGTGTCGGCCCACTGCTTGTGCGCGTTGACGATGGGCTTGAGGTCGTCGGGCAGCTTCTCGCCCGGCGGCGGGTTGGCGTAGATGGTGCCTTCGAGCTTGGCCCCGCCCATCTGCACGTTGTTCATGTCGACGCCGCGCAGGTCCACGCCCGAGAGATCGGCGTTGCGGAACGATGCACCGTTGAGCTTGGCGCCGACGAGCTGGGCGCCCTTGAGCTTGGCCCCGTCGAACTTGGCGCCGATCAGGTCGGCGCCGCGCAGGTTGGCCGCGAACAATGTGGCGCCCGCCAGTTGTGCTCCCTTCAGCGACGCGTTCTCGAAATTCGCGAAGGACAGGTCGGAAGCACTCATGCGCGCGTTCTCGAGATCGGCGGATTCGAAGCTCGCCGTCACTTCCCTGGTCTCGGAATTGAGGCTCGCCCAGTCGACGATCTGGCCGGGCCGGAGGTCGCAGCCCGACAGGTCGCAGCCGCGCAGCTTGGCGTGGATGAAGCTCGCGGCACGCAGATCCGCCTTGCGGAAGGATGTCCGCGACAGGTCGCAGCCCGAGAAATCGGCGGCGAACAAGTCGGCCATCGACAGGTCGCAGTCGAGCAGCCTCGCCTCGGCGAAGATGCAGCCCGACAGGATGGCCGACGAGAGGTTTCCGCCTTCGAGCACCGCACCCCGGAAATTTTGCTTGCGCGAATCGGCGCGCTGGCCGCCGGGCCGGCCGAACAGGAAGGCGCTGTGGCGGTCAGCCAGCCATTTCAGCTTCATGGCGCCGGCAGACGGGGCGCCTCCCGCGGTGGGTTCTTGATCGCTCATTTACGCGGGCAAGATTAAACCCGTCCGAACGCGGTAGACTAGAGGTATGACTGCCGATTCGGGTTCCCTGCCGGATTTTTTCGCTGATTCGCCGCCGCCGCCGCGCCGCCGCGCCCGCGTGATCGTGCTCGGGAACGAAAAGGGCGGGTCGGGCAAATCGACGGTCGCGATGCATCTGGTCGTCGGCCTGCTGCGCGAGGGGCTCGCTGTCGGCTCGATCGACGTCGACTCCCGCCAGGCCACGCTGACGCGCTATCTGGAAAACCGCGCGCAGTCGATGGAGAAGCTCAAGCTGCCGCTGCCGATGCCGGACCACCGGCTCGTCCCGCGCTCGAAATCGCTGGGCGAGGACGGCATCGCCGACGAGACCGCGCGCCTCGAGGCGGCGATCGGCGAACTCGCGGCGTGCTGCGATGCGATCGTCATCGACACGCCGGGTTCCGACCAGACGCTGAGCCGCGTGGCGCACTCGTACGCCGACACGCTGGTCACGCCGATGAACGACAGTTTCGTCGATCTCGACCTCGTCGCGAAGGTCGAGCCGGTGACGCTCAAGATCATCTGCCCGTCGGCCTACAGCGCCATGGTCTGGGAACAGCGCAAGGTGCGCGCCAAGCGCAACGGCGAGTCGATCGACTGGATCGTCGTGCGCAACCGCCTGCATGCGGTCGATGCGCGCAACAAGCGCAACATGGGGGCCGCGATCGAGGCGCTGTCGCGCCGCTTCGGCTTCCGCCAGGCGGTGGGGCTGGGCGACCGCGTGGTGTTCCGCGAGCTGTTCCTCTCCGGCCTCACGCTGCTCGACCTGCGCGAGCGCGGCATCAAGACCCCGCTGACGATGAGCCACGTCGCCGGCCGCCAGGAAGTGCGCGGCCTGCTCGCCGCCATCGGCGTGCGCGAAGCCCCCCGGCCGGCGGCCGTGCCCACTTCCTTGCCCGCCAGCCCCTAGCGCTCGCCCCGCCGGTCGCCTATCTCTAGGGGCATGTCCGACCGGCAGGTCCCCGCCAAATCCGCGCGCAGCGACGTCGCGGCCTTCCTTGCGAAGGCGAAGTCGCTGCCCGTTCCCGCCGCCGCCCCGGCGCGCCGCGGCCGGCTGATCTTCGCGATGGACGCGACCGCCAGCCGCGAGCCGAGCTGGGAGCGTGCCGCGAAGATCCAGGGCGAGATGTTCCTTGCCACGCGCGAACTCGGCGGGCTGGAAATCCAGCTCGTCCATTACGGCGGCCTCGTCGATTTCGTCGCCTCGCCGTGGGTTTCGAGTGCGGCCGAACTCGTCGCGCGCATGGGGCAGGTGCGCTGCGCTTCGGGCGAAACGCAGATCGCCAACGTGCTGCGCCATGCACTTGCCGAGACGAAGCGGCGCAAGGTGAACGCGCTCGTGTTCGTCGGCGACGCGGTCGAGGAGAGTGCGGATACGCTTGCCGCCCTTGCCGGCCAGCTCGGCCTCGCCGCCGTGCCCGTGTTCGTCTTCCACGAGGGCGGCGAGCCGGTGGCGCGTGCGGCGCTCGAGGCGGTGGCGCGGCTCTCCGGCGGGGCCTACAGCCCGTTCGATGCGGGGGCCGCGGACCAGCTCAAGGAACTGCTCGCCGCCGCCGCCGCGTTCGCCGCGGGCGGGCGCACGGCGCTTGCCGATTTCACGAAGCTGCGTAGCCCTGCGACGCGCCACCTGCTCGCCCAGGTGAAATAGGCATGTTCATCCTCTACATGATCGCCGGTCTCGCCATCGCCTTCGTGCTGTGGTCGCTGCTGCGCGCCCTCGCCGACGTGCCGCCCCGGAAGATCGTCGCGGGGGCGAAGGTCGCAGGCGCCGGGCTGGGGGCGCTGGGTGCCCTGTGGCTGATGGTCACGGGGCGGATCTGGGGCGTGCTGGCGTTCGGCTCGTATTTCGCCCCGCAGCTGCTGCGCGCCTTCAATTCCTGGCGCATCGGCCGGCGGGCGGCGGCGGCACCGGGCGACGAAGGCTCCGACGTCGAGACGGCGTGGCTTGCCATGCGGCTCGACCACGCGACCGGTGCGATGGACGGGCTGGTGCGCGAGGGCACCTATCGCGGCAGGCGCCTTTCGGAACTCGACGCCGCGTCGCTGCTGGCCCTGCTGGCCGAATGCCGGCTCGCCGATCCCGATGCGGGCCAGCTGCTGGAGACCTATCTCGACCGCACGCATCCCGACTGGCGGCAGGCGTCGGCCGGGGCCGGGGCGGCACCGTCGGCCGGCCCGATGGACCGGGCGGAGGCCGCCCGCCTGCTCGGCGTGCCCGTCGATGCCGACGCCGAGACCGTGAAGGCCGCCCACCGTCGCCTGATGATGAAGGTACACCCGGATCACGGCGGCTCGGACTACCTCGCCGCCAAGATCAACGAGGCCAAGCGGCTGCTGCTGGGCGAATAGGGGGTAAACTTGCCCGCCGGGGCCGGCTATGGCATTAGCCCCTTGGTTCGCGCGTTCTACGGGCGGACCCAACACCCTTCCGGGAAACCCGATCCATGAAGCCACGCGTACGCAAGGCCATCTTCCCCGTCGGCGGCCTCGGCACCCGTTTCCTGCCCGCCACCAAGGCGATGCCCAAGGAGATGCTGCCCGTCGTCGACAAGCCGCTGATCCAGTACGCGGTGGAAGAGGCGCGCGCGGCGGGGATCGAGGAATTCATCTTCGTCACCGGCCGCGGCAAGACGACGATCGAGGACCATTTCGACCATTCCTACGAGCTCGAGCACACGCTGGAAAGCCGCGGCAAGCTCGCCGAGCTCGAAGCGCTGCGCGCCTGGATGCCGCCGGCGGGCGACGTCGCCTATACGCGCCAGCAGGTTCCGCTGGGGCTGGGCCACGCGGTGTGGTGCGCGCGCGATCTCGTCGGCGACGAGCCGTTCGCCGTGCTTCTCGCCGACGACCTGATCCTCGCCAAGACGCCGTGCCTCAAGCAGATGTGCGACATCTATCCCGAAGTGCGCGGCAACATGGTCGCGGTCATGGACGTGCCCAAGGAACACACGGCCCGCTACGGCATCCTGTCGCCCGGCAGCGACGACGGGCGGCTGGTGCAGGTGAAGGGCCTCGTCGAGAAGCCGAAGCCCGAGGCGGCCCCGTCGACGCTCGCGGTCATCGGCCGCTACATCCTCGAGCCCGCGGTGTTCGGCTTCCTCGATCGCAAGACCAAGGGGGCCGGCGGCGAGATCCAGCTGACGGACTCGCTGACCCCGATGATCGGCACCAGCCCGTTCCACGGCTACCGCTTCACCGGCCAGCGCTTCGACTGCGGCGACAAGATCGGCTTTTTCGAGGCCCAGATCGCCTTCGCCCTCGACCGCGCCGACCTCGGTGCCGCCGCCAAGGCCGTGGTGAAGCGGTACGCCTGAGCGCCGGCTCCGTCCGACCCTGAATTAAGGCATTTCAAAGGCTTGTTGGCTTCCGGGCGTCGAATCTCTCGACTTCCGGGCGCTGTCTTGGTACCCACCCGGCGCATCCGTTTCCCTTGGGGAATGGGTCGCACGCGCGCGGCGTTGTCGCGCGGGGCAAGCGAACGTCGCGAGGGTCGTCAAAATGCGTATCGTCATGGTCGGCACCGGCTATGTGGGTCTGGTGACCGGCGCCTGCTTCTCGGAATTCGGCGTCGACGTCGTGTGCGTCGACAAGGACGAGGCCAAGATCGCGCGCCTGAAGGCGGGCGGCATCCCGATCTTCGAGCCGGGCCTCGACAAGCTGGTCGAGACCAACGTCAAGGCCGGCCGCCTCAGCTTCACGACCAACCTCGCCGAGGCCGTGCCGGGTGCGGATGCGGTGTTCATCGCCGTCGGCACGCCGTCGCGTCGCGGCGACGGGCATGCCGATCTCTCCTATGTCTACGCCGCCGCCGAGGAAATCGGCCGCGCACTCACCGGCTATGCCGTCGTCGTGACCAAGTCGACCGTGCCCGTGGGGACGGGCCGCGAGGTTGCGCGCCGCATCGCCAAGGTGCGCCCCGACGCGAAGTTCGACGTCGCGTCGAATCCGGAGTTCCTGCGCGAAGGTGCCGCCATCGGCGATTTCATGCGCCCCGACCGCGTGGTCATCGGCTGCGAGAGCGAGCGCGCGCGCGAAGTGATGCGCCAGCTCTACCGCCCGCTCTACCTCATCGAAACACCCATCGTCTTCACGTCGCTGGAGACGTCGGAGCTGATCAAGTACGCGGCCAACACGTTCCTTGCCGCCAAGATCACCTTCATCAACGAGATCGCGGATCTGTGCGAGAAGGTCGGTGCCGACGTGCACGACGTCGCCAAGGGCATCGGGCTCGACGGGCGCATCGGCAAGAAGTTCCTGCATCCCGGCCCCGGCTATGGCGGCTCGTGCTTCCCGAAGGACACGCTCGCCCTCGTCAAGACCGCGCAGGATTACGGGGCGCCCTTGCGCATCATCGAGACGGTCGTCGACATCAACGACAAGCGCAAGAAGGGCATGGCCGACAAGGTCGTCGCCGCGTGCGGCGGGTCGGTCAAGGGCAAGACGGTCGCCGTGCTCGGCCTCACCTTCAAGCCGAACACCGACGACATGCGCGACAGCCCGTCGCTCGACATCCTGCCCGCCCTGCAGGCCAAGGGCGCGCGCATCGTCGCCTACGATCCCGAAGGCATGCACGAGGCCAAGCAGATGCTGCCGGGCGTCGAGCTTGCGGCCGACGCCTACGCCACGATGGTGGGGGCGGATGCGCTGGTCATCGTCACCGAGTGGAACCAGTTCCGCTCGCTGCAGCTCGACCGCGTCAAGAAGCTGATGAAGACGCCGGTCATCGTCGACCTGCGCAACGTCTATTCGCCGGCCGACATGGCGGCCGCCGGGTTCGACTACCATTCGATCGGCCGGCCGCGCACCGCGAAGGGTTCGGGGACCGCCGAATGAGCTTCCGCCACGTTTTCGAGCCGACGATCCTGCGCGAATACGACGTGCGCGGCATCGTGGGCAAGACGGTGAACGAGGCCGACGCCTACGCGATCGGCCGCGGCTTCGGCTCGGCCCTCGTCGACAAGGGCGGCAGGCGCGTGGCGGTGGGCTGGGACGGGCGGCTGTCGTCGCCCGCACTCGCGGCCAAGGTCGCGGCGGGGCTCGCCGATTGCGGGCTCGACGTGCTGCGCAGCGGGCTCGGCCCCACGCCGCAGCTCTATTACGCCGTGCGCGAGAACCATCTCGACGGCGGCGTGATGATCACCGGCTCGCACAATCCGGCCGACTACAACGGCTTCAAGATGATGCTGGCCAAGGCCTCGTTCTGGGGTTCCGACATCCAGGCGATGGGCAAGCGCACGGCCGACGGCGACGTCGCCACCGGCAAGGGCAAGATCGCGGACATCAATGTCGTGGCGGCCTATATCGACCGCCTGCTGCGCGACTATCCCCGGGATGCGCGGCCACTGACGGTCGTGTGGGATGCCGGCAACGGCTCGATGGGCGACGTGCTGGTCGAGGTCGTCAAGAAATTGCCGGGCCGGCACGTGCTGCTCAACGAGAAGATCGACGGCACGTTCCCCGCCCACCACCCGGACCCGACGGTCGCCAAGAACCTCGTCCAGCTGCAGGACGCGGTGCTGCGCGAGAAGGCCGATCTCGGGGTCGCGTTCGACGGCGACGGCGACCGTATCGGCGTTATCGACGGGCAGGCGCGCATCCTGTGGGGCGACCAGCTGATCGCCGTGCTCGCCTCCGAGATCCTCGCACGCCTGCCGGGCTCGACGATCATCGCCGACGTCAAGGCAAGCCAGGTGCTGTTCGACGAGATCGCCCGCATGGGCGGCAAGCCGCTGATGTGGAAGACCGGCCATTCGATCATCAAGACCAAGATGGTCGAGACGGTGGCCCCGCTCGCGGGCGAGATGTCGGGCCACATCTTCTTCGCCGACGGCTGGTACGGCTTCGACGACGCGATGTACGCGGCCCTGCGCCTGCTCAAGATCCTCGCCACGGGCCCGGCGACGCTGGCCCAGTTCCGCGACCGCATGCCCGCCGTGGTCAACACGCCCGAGCTGCGCTTCCCGTGCGCCGACACGCGCAAGCGCGGCGTGGTGGAGGAGGTGGCCGCCCGCCTCAAGGCCGCCGGTGCGAATTTCAGCGATGTCGACGGCGTGCGCGTCAGCACGGAAGACGGCTGGTGGCTGCTGCGCGCCTCGAACACGCAGGACGTGCTCGTGGCGCGCTGCGAGGCGAAGAGCGATGCGGCCCTGGCACGCCTGCGCCACGATCTCGAAGCCCAGCTTGGCAAGTCGGGCGTCGCCCTGCCCGAAGACGCCGCCGCCGGGCACTGATGCGTTTCTTTTTCTACGGCACGCTGATCGACCCGGACGTGCGCCGGGCCGTGCTGGGCAGGCTTGCGCCCGCGACCGTCGAGCCGGCGACGCTGCCCGGCTGGCGCCGGTTCTCCGCCAAGGGCGTTTCCTTCCCCCTCGCGCGCCCCGATCCGAAGGGTGAAATCGACGGCGTGCTGGTGCGCGGCCTTACGCAAGCGGCGGGCCGCAAGCTCGACGCGTACGAGGGACCGGGCTACCGGCGCCTGAAGGTCGAGGCGGTTGCCGGCGGCAAATCCGTTTTCGCGATCCTCTATGTCGACGACGGCAGCGGCACGCTGACCGCCGCACCCGGAGCGTGGGACTACGCGACCTGGGTCCGCCGCGACAAGCGCGCGTTCCTCGCACAGCTCAAGACGCAGATCCTCGCGCCGCAGCAGACTTTTCGGCCGTTTACGGGGCAGTTTGATTTGTAGGACTTGAACATCAATTCCTTCCCTACGCCGATTCAACTATTTAGGGAATGCTCCTTGTCCTCACCTCCCGTCGGGACTGATAAGTAAAATTCGCCGCTGTGGCCCAGTGCAGCTTGGGGCTTGAAATCTCCTAAGGATGCGGACACAAACTTAACAAAATGGTACCCGAATCGGGGCGCGACCTTCTGCGGTTCTAGAGGAAATTCTTGGGGTTGATCTGGCTACCGCTGAAGCAAATAGAGGAACGACATGGCAAAGCCGAAGTTCGTATCTGCATTCTCGGGAGCTGGCGGCCTTGACATCGGATTTGAAGAAGGTGGTTGGCAGTGTGTTTACGCAACGGACCATGATCCCGAAGCGGTTCAAACTCTGCGCCACAACGCAAAGCTTTCCCATGCACATTTCAAGCGAGCAGAAATCATCTGCGAAGACGTGCAGCAATTGTCAGGCGCAAAGATTCTTCAGAGAACTGGCCTAAAAAAAGGAAATATTGATGCATTGATTGGTGGACCTCCTTGCCAATCTTGGAGTAGTGCCGGGCATCAGCTTGGGCTCGCAGATCCGAGGGGACAGCTTTTTCTAGAATTCGCTAGACTGGCCGATCAGTTAGACGTTCGCTGGATCGTATTCGAGAATGTGCGGGGGTTGCTCACTGCCCGTGGGCCTGAAGGTGAACCCGGCGGTGCTTTGGAACTGATTCGCAGGACGTTGCTACAAAAGGGCTTCCAGACTGAAGCCAATCTCTTGAACGCTGCGGACTTTGGTGTAGCTCAACGGCGCGTCCGACTGTTTCTGATCGGGTTTCGTGCGGGCGATCACCCGACTTTTCCAATTGCCACCCATACCAAAAATGTCGATTTGGTATCTGATGGACGTCTGCCTTGGAAAACATTGCGGGAGTGTCTGTCTGAAATATCTCCGCTTAGCTCAGACGAGATTCTTCGCCCCAATCCACTTCTCAAGAGTCAGCTGGCTAGTGTGCCTGAGGGATCCGGCCTCAAGAGTGTTGGCAAGCGCGAAGCGACACGTCCTGGCGGTCATTGGGGTTATAAGCAGGGCGCGTTCATTGCCGATCCCAGTTTGCCCGCGAGGACCGTAACGGCAAATCGTCAGCAAGATTGGATTCGTGACCCTAAACTCGGACTAAGACGCCTTAGCCCGAGAGAGTGTGCCGCTATCCAGTCCTTCCCTCCTGCGTGGGAGTTTCTCGGGGATGATGGGGCCAAGTATCGGCAGATCGGTAACGCGGTCCCGCCCGGCCTTGGCAAAGCTGTCGCAGCCTCGCTGCGAGAGCATATCTTCCGCCAGCAAGCCTGGAGACTTGAGAAGCAGTCTCGCCATAAAGAACTGTTACCCCTCCAACCGTCTCTTCGCGCGGCGATTGACTACACTGTGCGAGAGGAGCTTCGAAATGGTGCGTCGCGTCGCGCGGCACCTGCCAAGCGGAAAGCGAGGATCGCTAAGTGATGCCCAGCAAAAAGAAGAAACCGTCGCCGCATCAATCGGAAGTTGCAAAAGCCGCCTCTCTTTATAGCAATTCCCTCGACGCAGACGCTGCGGGGGAGATATGGCGCGATGCTAAGGTGGCTGCCGGCATAGTTGTTGATAGTGCTTTGAGTGCTTCAAGGAATCTGACCAAGGTGAAAGCAGCGCTTGAAGTGTCGGGGTTTCACACAAAAGCCTTCCGATACATGCTTGGCCCGCCACTAAGTCAAGATCAGTTTGAGCTACATTGCCCAGTTTGGTCGAAGAGCTCCGAGAAATCAGGTCGATCGCTCAAGCCCGAAGTTGCCGCCGCCGTAGCAGCCTCCATTGTCGAACGTCGCGACAAGAGCCTAACGATTTGGCTCGACGAAAAGCGTGCACCAAAAGAAGGAGAAGTTGAAGCGCTGCGCTGCGCAACAATCGCTCTGCTTGCATTGCAGACAATGGGTACCGCCGCTCGAACGAAAAGCTCAGCGACACAAGAGGGATCGGTTATTGAATTCTTGCTTGCTAAGGGGTGGAAGCGAGTTGCGGCAGGGGAAATCAAGTCTCAGGGCACCCTGAAGAAAAACGAGTTTGCACACAAGGTGAAGTGCGCAACAAAAACTGAACCGCAAGAGGTCGATATCGCATGTGGCCTTGCGGACAAAGTGCTTTTGGCAATGGAGTGCAAAGTCTCCAATGACCGAACTAATTCCATCAAGCGTATCAATGATGTTTTGAAAAAAGCAAGAGCGTGGAAGAGTCACTGGGGAAGCTTCGTGAAGACCGCCGCTCTCTTGCAAGGTGTCTATAAAGCTTCTGATGTAAATCGGCTAACCGCCGAAGGGGTCGATGTCTTTTGGAGTCATGATCTAGACAAGTTCGCAGACTGGCTCGACGACAATGATTAGAGATGACCGCCGCGGCACGCTGCCCGCCGCCCCCGGCACTTGGGACTACGCGACCTGGGTGCGCCGCGACAAGCGCGGGCATGACGGTTTGGGTGGGGTTTGTCATTGAAACACCGTCATGCCCGGCGAATGCCGGGCATCCACGACTTTTGCGATTTTATGTGTAGGCTAATATTCTTGACAACCGGAGCGGGCGTATTAAAATTCCCGCAGTTCGCCGTGCTCTTTGACATCGTGAATATGTCCACTCGACAACGCAGCGAAGCCGCGCCGCCTTCGCCTGCATGAATTGCCGCCGCAAGATTTGCGCGACGGATTTTTAATCCGTCACCGTCACCTCGGATTTTCCGTGAAAATCAGGGGGATGGCGATGTGACGGTAACCTTGCGTCACCTGCCGTCGCGTAAATCTTCCCGCCGCAAGACTTGCTTGACGGACCGCGTTTTCCGTCAACGTCAACGGGGTTTCCGGGCCGTTTTCAACGCGTTGGCTTGTTGACGGTCAACGTCCGTCAACTCACGCGGTCTTGCGCATGCCCGTTCCCAGCATGCCGGCGGCGCGAAGGATTGCGGCGATTTCCTTGCGGTCGGCATCGTCCACGCCGAGCTGCGGTTCGCGGCATGCGGCCGACGGGAAGATGCCCTGCAGCTTGAGCGCTTCCTTCATGCGCGGGCGGAAGTCGCGGATCGGCGGGCGCCAGCACCAGCGCGCCAGCGGGCCGAGCCGGTCCCAGATCGCCTTGCCGGCCGAGATGTCGCCGCGTTTCACGGCCGCGTGCATGGCGACGAGTTCGGCGGTCGCCGTCCCGCCGAAACCGATGAGGGCGCCGTCGCAGCCCATCACCATCGCCTCGAAGATGAAGGTGTCGCTGCCCGTCAGCACGCCGATCGGCCGGGTGAGCTTCGCCGCGCCGTCGATGGTGGACAGTGTTTGTGCCACGTCGAACGAGGATTCCTTGATCGCGACGAGCTCGGGGATCTCGGCGACGGCCTTGAGGATCGCGGGCGTATAGTCCGGGCCCCAGCCCTTGGGGAACTGGAAGCAGATGATCGGCAGGCCGGCGGCTTCGGCGATCGCGCGGTGATAGCGCACGATCATCTCTTCGGGCACGGGTGCGCCGCTGAACGTGGGGAAGGGCGGGAAGATCGCGAAGCCGTCCACGCCCGCCTCGCGCAGCTTCACCGCCTTGGCGGCGGCGGCCTTGGTCGAGCCCGCGACGATGCCCGACAGGAACGGCACGCGGGCCCCGATGCCCGCACGGCACACGCGCACGACCTCGAACTGCTCCTCCTCGTCGAGCGAGATCACCTCCGAGGCGTCCATGTTCATCGCGATGGCGGCGGGCTTCTGGCCGGCGATCCAGTCCATGTAGCGTTCCAGTGTTACCCAGTCGACCGACTGGTCGTCGTGCAGGGGCAGCAGCGGGGCGGCGATCACGCCGGTGAAGGGGCGGGCGAGCTTCATGGGGGGCTTCCTTCAGTAGCGGATCACGCCGTGGCGCATGAAGCGCTCGGTGATCTCCTCGACATATTCCGAGAAGCGCTTGCTCGCGATCGCTTCCTTGTCGCGCGGGCGCGGCAGGTCGATGTCGACGATGCGGTCGATCCGGCCCGGGCGCGGCGTCATGACGACCACGCGGTCGGCGAGTGCGACCGCCTCGCCGATCGAATGCGTGACGAACAGCATCGTCTGGCGGCGATGGAGCCACAGCTTCTCGAGGTCGATGCGCATCTGCTCGCGCGTCAGCGCATCCAGTGCGCCGAACGGCTCGTCCATCATCACCAGCGGCGGGTCGTGGATGAGCGCGCGCACGATGGCGGCGCGCTGGCGCATGCCGCCCGACAATTCGCGCGGCAGCCGGTCGAAGAAATCGCCGAGGCCCACGTCGCGCAGCAGCTGTTCGGCGCGCGCCCGATAGGGCTTCGGGTCGATGTCGCGCAGTTCCAGCTGGATCAGCACGTTGTCGATGACGTTGCGCCATTCCAGCAGGACCGGGCTCTGGAAGACGATGCCGAGATTGGTCTGCGGGCCCTTCACGTCGCGCCCGTCGAAGCGCACGCTTCCCTCGCTGTGCGCGAGCAGGCCCGCGACGATCTTCAGCATCGTGCTCTTGCCGCAACCCGAGGCGCCCACGACGGCGACGAACTCGCCGTGCCGGACCGAAAGATCGATGCGCTCGATCGCGTGCGTCGTCTTGCCGTCGCGCCGGAAGACGTGGCGCAGGCCCTCGATCTCGATATGCGCGTCCGCCGCCCCGGCACGGGCCGGGGCGGACGGGGCAGGCGTCGCGGTTCCGCCGTCGATCACTTCGGCAGGAACTCGTTCGTGTGGAACGCGGTCCAGTCGTCCTTGGTCTCGAGCTCGCGGTACTTCTTCAGGAGATCGATCGTCTGGTCCCAGTCGGCCTTCACGCCGAAGCCGAGGCGCCCCTTGTTGTTGGGCGAGTCGAGCAGGTCGAAATCGACCAGCATCTGGTCCTTGGTCGACTGGCGGTTGAGGTCGGGCTTGACCTTCATCGCCACGTCGACGGCGGCATCGGGGTTCTTGCGCGCCTCTTCCCACGACTTGATCGACGCGCGCACGAAGCGGCGCACCATGTCGGGCTTCGCCTTGATCGTGGCGTTGCTCGCCATGATCGTCATGCCGACGATGTTCGCACCGTGGTCGGCATAGCGCAGGGCCGCGGGTTCCACGCCCTTGTACTTGATCAGGAAGTACTGGTCGTCGGCACCGCCGAGCAGGGCGTCGGCGCGCTTCTCGAGCACCGTGACGACCTTGGCGGCCGGATCGACCTGGACGAAGCGGATCTTGTCCATGTCGAGCTTGTTGTGCGCGGCCATCGCGCGGAAGAGCTGGCCCAGCGGATCGCCGGGCGACACGGCGAGCGACTTGCCCTCGAGATCCTTGGGCGTCCTGATGCCGGTCGAGGCGAGCGACACGACCGAGAAGCCGGTCGAGTTCAGCAGCGACATGACCGACTTGATCTCGACACCCTTGGTGATCGCGGTGACGACGCTGGAGGAATCCGCCATGCCGAACGTGTCGGAACCGGCACCGACGACCTGCACCGTGTTGGCCGAGCCGCGGCCCTCGTTGATCGTGAGGTCGATGCCCTCGGCCTTGAAGAAGCCGCGCTCGACGCCGTAGTAGTAGGGCACGTGCAGCCCGCCGAGATACCAGTTGAGCCGCAGCGACGCGGCGTCCTGGGCGCCCGCGGGGCCGGCCATTGCCGCGAAAGCCGCGGCAAGTCCGAGGATCAGGTTTCGCATTTTCATTGGGGATTCCTCCGGTCGGTTTCTTTTTTTTCAGGTGGGTGTGGGGCCCGCACCGCTTTACGACACGTGCCACGGGATCGCCAGTTTCTCGATGAGCTCGACGGCGTAATAGAGCGCAAGGCCGATGGCGCTCAGCACCACGATGATCGCGAACACCATCGGCGTGTCGAGATTGCCGTTGTACTGCAGCAGCAGGTAGCCGAGCCCGCGGTCGGACGCGACGAACTCGGCCACGAGGGCCGCCGTCGC
>CAYQDN010000067.1:0-17707 GCA_964416335.1 uncultured Azospirillum sp. | reverse complement strand
CATGTAGGCCTCGAGCGTGGCGTCGAACGCGGCTTCGAGCACGCGGGCGACCGGGCCGGGCCGGGTCGCCTCGACCGGCTTCAGCAGGCGCGCGCACAGCATCGGCGTGAGCGTCAGCGAGACGAAAGCCGAGATGATCACCGCGATCGACAGTGTCACCGCGAATTCGTGGAACAGCCGGCCGACGATGCCGGTCATGAACAGCAATGGGATGAAGACCGCGATCAGCGACACGGTCAGGCCGACGATCGTGAAGCCGATCTGCTCGGCCCCTTTGTAGGCGGCCGCGAGCGGGTCTTCGCCCTTCTCGATGTGGCGCACGACGTTCTCGATCATGACGATCGCGTCGTCGACCACGAACCCGGTCGCGACGGTGAGCGCCATCAGCGAGAGATTGTCGAGCCCGAAGCCGCACAGCTTCATCACGCCGAAGGTCGCGATCAGCGAAACGGGCAATGCCACCGCCGGGATCGCGGTCGCCCGCCAGCTGCGCAGGAAGAGATAGATCACCAGCACGACCAGCACAGTCGCCAGCGCCAGCGAGAACTGCACGTCGGCCACGCTGGCGCGGATCGTGACGGTCCGGTCGGCCACGACGACGACGCGGATGCCTGGCGGAATGGCGCGCTCGAGTTCGGGGATCGCGCGCTTGATGCGGTCGGCCGTCTCGACGACGTTGGCACCGGGCTGACGCTGGATCTCGATCAGCACGGCTGGCCGGCCGTCGACCGTCGCCATGACCTTGTTGTTCTCGAGCCCGTCGACGACCTCGGCCACGTCGCGCAGGCGCAGGGGTGCGCCGTTGCGGTAGGAAACGATCACGTCGCGGTACTGGCCGGGTTCGGTGATCTGGTCGTTGGCAGTGATCGTGAAGGCCTGCGCCGGGCCGTCGAAGCTGCCCTTGGATTGCTTGGTATTGGCGCGGCCGAGGATGGCGCGCACGTCCTCAAGCCCGAGGCCGTAGGCGTTGAGCCGTCGCGGATCGACCTGGATGCGCACGGCCGGTTTCTGGTCGCCCTGCACGCTGACCCGCCCTACGCCGGATATCTGGCTGAGCTTCTGGGCAAGCACGCTGTCGGCCGCGTCGCTGATGCGAACGACGGACAGCGTGTCGGAGGTCAGCGCCAGGCTCAGGATCGGCGGATCGGCCGGATTCACCTTCGCGTAGGTCGGCGGATAGGGCAGCGTGCGCGGCAGGTAGCCGGCCGCGACGTTGATCGCGGCCTGCACGTCCTGCGCGGCATCGTCGATATTGCGGCCGAGCACGAACTGCAGCGCGATGGCGCTCGTCCCGTAGCTCGACGTCGAGGTCATCGTCGTAAGGCCGGAGATCTGGCCAAGCTG
Source organism: uncultured Azospirillum sp. (assembly GCA_964416335.1). Classification (GTDB taxonomy): domain Bacteria; phylum Pseudomonadota; class Alphaproteobacteria; order CACIAM-22H2; family CACIAM-22H2; genus Tagaea. Next base: position 16,363 of record CAYQDN010000067.1, on the reverse strand, counting down.
GCGCTCGAGCGGTGCCGTCACCAGTGCCGCGATCGTGTCGGGATCGGCACCCGGCAGACGCGTCGTGACCTGGATCGTCGGGAAATCAACCTCCGGCAGTGAGGAAACCGGCAGCACGCGATAGCCGAGAATCCCGGACAGGACTGCCGCCAGCGTCAGCAGCGTCGTGGCGATCGGCCGCGCGATGAAGGGGGCGCTGAGCTTCATTGTACGGGTGCTGGCGGCCGCCGGTTGCCGCCTGGGACACCGCCACCCGCCGGTCTGACAGCACCGGGCTGGCCGTCGCCGGAAACCGTCACGGCCGTCCCGTTGCGCAGCCGGTCCTGCCCGCCGAGCACGACGCGCTCGCCCGCGGCAAGGCCACCGGCGACGGCCGTGACATCGCCTTCGGCCTGCACGGGCTTGATCGGGCGCACTTCGGCATTTGAGTCGGCGCCGACGACGAAAGCGAACGGGCCGTCCGGCCCGTACTGGACCGCCGAGGACGGGATCAGGATCGCGTCGCGCACAGTGCCCAGGCGAAGGCGCACGTTCACGAAGCTGCCCGGCCAGAGTTCCAGGGCCGCATTGGGAAACACGGCCTTGAGCTTGATGGTGCCCGTGGTCGGATCGACCTGGTTGTCGACGAACTCGACCGTCCCGGTGTCGAGGGCCGTCGCGTCGGCGCGCATCGCGCGTACTTCCAGCTTTTCGCCCGCGCGCATCTTGCCGCTGATCTCCGACAGGCGCTGCTGGGGAAGCGTGAACAGGACATTGAGCGGCTGCAACTGCGTGATGACGACGATGCCGACCGTATCGTTGGCGCGCACGATGTTGCCGGCGTCGACCTGACGCAGCCCGAGGCGCCCGGAAATTGGGGCAAGGATGTTCGTGTAGGAAAGCAGGATGCGCGCGGCGGAGATCGCGGCATCGTCGGATTTCAGCGTCGCCTCGATCTGGGCGACCTGCGCGCGCGACGTGTCGTACTGCTGGGCACTGGCATAGTTCTGCTTGACCAGCGCGCCGTAGCGCTCAAGGTCGCGTCGGGCATTGTCGAGCTGCGCTTGGTCCTGTGCGCGCTTGGCGATCGCCTGGTCGAGCTGCGCCTGATAGGTACGCGGATCGATCTGGGCGAGCAGGTCGCCTTCCTTGACGTCCTGCCCTTCGCGGAAATTGAGCTTCACGAGCTGGCCGTCGACGCGGCTGGCGACGACGACCGAGTTGTAGGCCTGTGCCGTCCCCAGTGCGTCGATGTAGACAGGCAGCTCGCCCGCGCGTGCGGCCTCGACGCGCACGACGGGCGCGATCGCACCGCCCGCCGGCCGGCGGAACCCGGCCGGGCCGGTGGCGGCAGGCGCCGGCGCGGCAGCCCCCGGAAACGGGACGGGCCAGTCGTACGCCTTCCACAGGCCGCCCGCGGCAACGAGCACGATTCCCGCCGTCCAGATCAAAGTCCGAGCGCGCATCTTCCTCAGTCGTCTCCCGATTCCGGCGGCGGCGATACCCGGCGGTAGCACCGTATTGCGGCAGGATTGTACGCGAGATCGAAGGTGGCCCGAGAATCGTTCTGTTTCAATCGGTAACCGCCTGAAATCTTCTAGCACGGCGGGCTGCGGCATGATCGCGCCTTGACGGCCCGGAAGCGCCGCCCGCACTGTGCCAGAGACGGCAGGACGGGAGAGAATCCAGCCCATGCGCATCGCGCTGATGAGCGATATCCACGCCAATCGGGAAGCGTTCGCCGCATGCTTGGCGCATGCGGCGGCTGCAGATGCCGCACGCTACGTCTTTCTCGGCGATTTCGTCGGCTACGGGGCCGATCCGGAATGGGTCGTCGATACGCTCATGGATCACGTCGCCAAAGGGGCCGTCGCCATCGCGGGCAACCATGACCGCGCGATCACCGCCGAGCGCAGCAACATGAACGAGAACGCCAGCCAGGCGATCGGCTGGACCCGCGACCGGCTGAGCGTCGGTGCCCGTGCGTTCCTCCAGGGCCTGCCGCTGAAGTTCGAAGAGGACGATCGCCTCTATGTCCATGCCGACGCCTCGGCGCCAGAGAAATGGATCTATGTCGAGGATGCGGAAATGGCCGCCGCGAGCCTCGCCGCCACGCGCCAGCGCGTGACGTTCGTCGGCCACGTGCACGTGCCGATGCTCTACGGCATCACGGCGACACAGAAATTTCTCGCCTTCCAGCCTGTCGATGGGGCACCCGTGCCGCTGCTGCGCCCGCGCCAATGGCTTGCCGTCGTGGGCTCGGTCGGCCAGCCGCGCGACCGCAATCCGGCGGCGGCCTACGCGCTCTACGACACGGAGACGACCGAGTTCACCAACGTGCGTGTACCCTACGATATCGTGGCGGCGGCGACAAAGATCCGGGCCGCCGGCCTTCCCGAAGCGCTCGCCGCCCGCCTGTCGCTGGGCCGTTAGAAACCGGCATGACGCGCACGCGGCTCGAAACCGGATCGATACTCGACGGATTCACGATCGGCCGCCCCGTCCATCGCGGCGGCATGGCGAGCCTGTGGTCGGTGACGCATCCGGACCACGCGATGCCGTTGCTGATGAAGGTGCCGCATCTTTCCGAGGGCGAGGATCCAGCGGCGATCGTGAGTTTCGAGATGGAACAGATGGTGATGCCGCGCCTTTCCGGTCCGCACGTGCCGAAATTCATCGCCGCGGGCGACTTCGCCGTGCTCCCCTACATCGTCATGGAGCATGTCGAGGGCACCTCGCTGCTGCCGATGATGGTGAAACTGCCGCTGCTCTCCGCCGATGTCGCCGCTCTTGGTGCAAAGCTGGCACTGGCGCTCGACGACCTGCACCGCCAGCACGTCGTGCATCTCGACCTCAAGCCGTCGAACGCGATGTTGCGCCCGACGGGCGAAGCCGTTCTGGTCGATTTCGGCCTGTCGACGCATGCGCACCTGCCGGACCTGATGGAGGAGGAATTCCGCCTGCCCTACGGCTCGGCCCCGTATATGGCGCCCGAACAGGTGCTGGGCGAACGACGCGACCCGCGCAGCGACCTGTTCTCGCTCGGAGCACTCCTCTATTTCTTCGCGACCGGCACGCGACCCTTCGGCGATCCGCAAGGTCTCGCGGGCCTCCGGCAACGGCTCTGGCGGGATCCGATCCCGCCGCGAAAGCTGCGCGCCGACATCCCGGGCTGGCTGCAGGAGACGATCCTGCGCTGCCTGTCGGTCGATCCGGACGCGCGCCATCCGACGGCCGCCCAGCTTGCCTTCGATTTTTCGCACTCCGACCATGTCCTGCTGACTGCGCGCGCCGGCCGCATCGAAGCCGACGGTTTGATGGCCGTGCTGCGCCGGCGCATTGCCGCGCCCAAGCGTCGGCCGACGCGGCGCGGGACGGCCAAGGGGCGGATCGCGACCGCACCCATCGTCGCGGTCGCCGTCGATCTCGAAGAAGGTGCAGTCGCCATCGCCGAAACGCTGCGCGAACAGGTCGCCCGCACGCTGCAGACGATGCCGCAGGCGCGGCTTGCCTGCCTCAACGTGCTGAAAATCGCCCGGCTGGCGGTCGATACGACGCTCGACGCGGAAGACCGCAACAAGCATGTCCAGCGGCTCGTCGAGCTGCGGCACTGGGCGGAACCGCTGCGCCTCGATCCCGCGCGCGTCACCTTCCACGTACTCGAGGCGACGGCGCCGGCCGACGCAATCCTGGAATATGTCCGGGCCAATCGCGTCGACCATGTGGTGATGGGTGCCCGCGCTCAATCCATCCGCAAGTCGCTGCTCGGCGGCGTCTCCGCCGCCGTGGCGGCACAGGCCCCGTGCAGCGTGACCGTCGCGCGCCGGCGCGGCGAGATCGGCTGATTCAGAAGACGAGCTGGACCTTCATCGCCTTGTTGCGGTCACTCGCCAGCTCGAACGCCACCACCGCATCGGCAAACGGGATCGATGCCGAGATGACCGGCTTCACGTCGATCAGCCCCTGCGACATCATTTCGACGGCAAGGGCAAATTCCGCATGGAAGCGGAACGTTCCGCGCAGGTTGATCTCCTTGGCGACGAGCACATTCATCGGCAGTTTCATTTCGCCGCCCACGCCGATCTGCACGATCGTGCCGCCCGGCCGGACCATGTCGATGGCCCCGCGCAGCGCCGTCTCGTTGCCCGACGCCTCGAAGACGATGTCGAATCGGCCCTTGTCGGCCGCGTAGGCCGCAAGCGCCTCCGGCTCCTGCATCGGATTGATCGCGCACGTCGCCCCCAACTTCATCGCGGTCTCGAGCGGCCGCGTGGCGACGTCGGTCGCGACAAGTTCGGCCGCACCGGCCGTGCGGGCGACCAGCACGGCGAGCGCTCCGATGGGGCCGCATCCGGTGACGAGCACGCGCTTGCCGAACAGCGGGCCAGCCTGCTTGGCGGCATGCAGGCAGACCGATAACGGCTCGGCCATCGCCGCTTCGCCGAGGCTGAGGCTGTCGGGGATCGGGATCGCCTGGCGCGCGTCGATCGTCACGCTTTCGCTGAACCCGCCCTGAACATGCGGGAAACGCATGGCGCTGCCGAAGAAGTGCATGTCGAGGCACTGGTTATGCGCGCCTTCCTGGCAGTATTTGCACGTGAAGCAGGGTCGGCTCGGATTGACCGCCACGCGCATGCCCGGCTTCAGATGCGCGACACTGGCGCCGACCTCATCGATCGTGCCCGAGACTTCGTGACCCAGTGTCATCGGCTGCTTGATGCGCACCGTGCCGAAACCGCCGTGATGGTAGTAGTGCAAGTCCGACCCGCAGATGCCGCCGGCACCGATGCGCACCTTGACGTCGCCGCTGCCGGGGGCGACCGCGGCGAGCGTGTCGATCCGCAGATCCTTGGGTGCGTGAATCACGACGGCGCGCATCGTCCCTCCCCTTTCCGGCCCTGCGGCCGTTCAGCCCCAGACTTCGCGGGCGATCTCGACGATCATCTCGAGTTTGCGCCACTGCTCTTCCTCGGCGAGGATATTCCCTTCCTCGGTCGAGGCAAAGCCGCATTGCGGCGACAGGCACAGCTGGTCGAGCGGAGCGAATTTCGCCGCCTGGTCGATCCGGCGCTTTATATCGTCCTTCTTCTCCAGCGAGCCCTTCTTGGTCGTGACGAGGCCGAGGACGACGTGCTTGCCCTTGGGCAAATGGCGCAGTGGCTCGAAGCCACCCGAGCGCTCGTCATCCCACTCCATGAAATAGCCGTCGACGTCGATCTCGTTGAAGATGAACTTCGCGACCGGATCGTAGCCGCCCGAGGCGACATGCGTGGACATGAAATTGCCGCGGCAGGTGTGCGTCGTGATCGTCATGTCGGCGGGGCGCTGCCGGGTCGCCGTGTTGATCATTTCCTTGTAGCGGCGGATCAGCATGTCCGGATCGTCGCCGCGGTCGGCGAGCATCTTGCGCTGCCCGACGTCGCAGAAATACGAGAGGCTTGTGTCGTCGAGCTGCAGGTAGCGGCAGCCTGCATCGTAGAACGATTTGACTGCCTTGGCGTAAGCGTCGGCGAGATCGGCGTAGTATTCGTCGAAGTCGGGATAGAGGCCCGCGTTGATCATCTTGCGCCCGCCACGATAGTGCAGCATCGACGGCGAAGGGATCGTCATCTTGGCGACACCCTTCGTCGCCCCCTTCAGGAACTTGAAATGCTCCAGATGCGGGTGGTTGGAGAACCCGATCTTGCCGACAACCTGCGGAGCCTCGGCCTTGGTTTCGACGCCCGCGAACTGGATGCCCTTGTCGAGCTTTTTGCGCTCGATCCCGTCGAGGTTCCACAGGAAGTCGTAGTGCCACCACGTGCGGCGGTACTCGCCGTCGGTCACCGCCTGCAGGCCGATATCTTCCTGCCGCTTGACGATCTTGCGGATCTCGGCGTCCTCGATCTCGCGCAGCGCCGCGGCGGCGATCTCGCCCTTCTCGCGTCTAGCACGCGCGTCGCGCAGCACCGCACTGCGCAGCAGCGAACCGACCATGTCCGCGCGGAACGGCGGGCGCGTGCGGGGGCCGGGCTTGGTCGAGGTCGCGGTCATGGCGGTTCTCCGGGTCAATTGGATGTTCAGGCTCGTTCGGTACCGGCCTTTGCGGCCACGCTCAGATAGTTGTCGAGGGCAGCATCATCGGCCAGAAGGGCGGAACTTGTCGACCTGTGTACGATGGCACCGCGGTCGAGGATCACGGCATCGTCGGTCATTTTCAGGATCTTGCGCGCCTTCTGCTCGACCACGATCGCCGACATGCCTTCCTCGCGCGTCAACCGGACGAGGGCGGCGAGCAATTCATCGACGATGATCGGGGCAAGCCCCTCCAGTGGTTCGTCGAGCAGTAGGAGACGCGGATTGAGCATCAAGGCACGCGCGACAGCGAGCATCTGCTGCTCGCCGCCGGAAAGCTGGCTGCCGAGATTACGACGGCGCTCGGCCAGACGCGGGAACAGCGCGTAGGCACCGACAAGATCCCACCGGCCGGGCCGCGCGACCGCCGTCAGGTTTTCCTCGACCGTCAGCGAGCGGAAGATGTTGCGCTCCTGCGGGACCCAGCCGATGCCCAGACGCGCGCGCGCCTCCGGTACCGCACGCGAGATGCCGTGCCCGGCGAACGATATCGAGCCGCCCATCCAGCGCGTGACCCCGATGATCGTGTCGATCAGCGTGGTCTTGCCCGTTCCGTTGCGCCCGAGCAGCGCCAGCGAGCGGCCTTCGGCCAGCACGAACGACAGGCCGTTGAGCACGACCGCGTTGCCGTAGCCCGAGACGATGCGGTCGATAACGAGAAGATCAGTCATCCGTGGTTTCCCCGAGATAGACCTCGCGTACGCGCGGATCGGCTGCGATCTCGGCGGGCGTGCCTTCGACGAACAGCGCACCCTGCACAAGCACCGAGATCCGATCGGCAAAGGAAAAGACCAGATCCATGTCGTGCTCGATCAACACGACGCTGACCTCGCGCGGCAATTCGCCGACGATGTCGAGTATCTCGTGGCGCTCGCCCTCCGGCACGCCGGCAGCCGGTTCATCCAGCAGCAGCACCTTCGGTCGCGTGGCCAGTGCAAGTGCAAGTTCGAGAAGGCGCTGCTTGCCGTAGGCAAGGCGATCGCTGCGTTCGTCCATCGCATCGGCAAGGCGCAGGCGTTCGAGCAGGTCGGCCGCCTCGTCGACGATCTCGGGAAGGCCATTGAAGCCGTGCAACGCGGAAGCCCCCTTCCCCGCCCGCTCGGCGACCGCGAGAGCGACCGCCTCGAGCGGCGTGAGCGTGGGATAGAGCTGGTTGATCTGGAACGTCCGCGCGAGGCCGAGACCGACGCGCTTGGCCGCCGCCATATCGGTCACGTCGCGCCCGCCCAGCAGGACCCGGCCGGCGCTCGGCTTGAGCACGCCGGTCATCAGGTTGACGAGCGTCGTCTTGCCGGCCCCGTTCGGCCCGATCAGGGCGTGCCGGCTACCCGGCAATATGGAAAGGGAGACGTCGTTCGTTGCGACGAACGCGCCGAACTTCATCGACAAGCCCTTCGTCTCGAGTGCCGCCGTCATTTGCGCCTGCCGAATAGGCGGTCGATGGCATCGGATGCAGATGCCGTGATGCGGTCGCGCCCGACCAGCACCAGGCCGATCAGGATCAGCCCCATCCAGAACAGCCAGTAGGCGGGCGTGATCGACGAGAGTGTGTCCTTCATCAGCTTGAACAGAATGGCACCCACCGGCCCGCCATAGAGATAGCCCGAGCCGCCGATCACCAGCACCAGCAACCCGTCGGCCGAGCGCGCGAAATCGAGCACTTCGAGCGAAACGAACGCCGTCGTCTGGGCCAGAAGTGCTCCGGCAATGCCGGCATAGGCCGCCGCGATCGTGTAGATCGCAATGATCCGCCGACCCGTGACGATACCGACGGCCGAGGCGCGCGTGCGGTTCTCCTTGAGTGCCCGCAAGGACAGGCCGAAGGGCGTATGGACGAGCCAACGCGCGAGGATGAAGAGCAGGAACAGCGTCGTAAGGCTGTAGGCATAGGCGACGGTGCCGCCGAAATCGAACTCGAATTGCCCCAGGATCGGGCCCAACGCGATGCCGAGGAGGCCGTCGGCGCCGCCGGTCAGTCCGTCGAAGCGGTTCGCGATCTCGAGAAACACGAGCGCCACACCCAGCGTCACCATGAGGCGCGTGAGGTCGCTACCACGCAGGATCAGGAAGCTCGCAGCGAAGCCGACCGCACCGGCAATTGCCCCCGACAGGACCAGCCCGGTCACCGGCTCGGCAAGCCCGTACTTGGAAAGGAGGCCCGCGGCATAGGCGCCGATCCCGAAAAAGGCCGCATGGCCGAGCGACACGATGCCCGCATAGCCGAGGATCAGGTCGATCGACAGCGCGAAGAGGCCGAGGATCGCGATCTCGTTGAGCAGCAGGTGGCGCGTGGGCAGCACGAAAAGGGCCGTGAACGCGATCGCCCAGAACGCGATCTCCACCGGTCGCCAGCGCGTGGCTGCTGCGAACTGGGCACGGGCGCGGGCGTGGAGCGGGCTCATCGCGCGCCGCCGCGGCTGAACAGACCGTTGGGTCGCCATAGAAGGACCGCGAGCATGAAGAGGTAAATCACGAACGCACCGAGCTGTGGGATGTAGTATTTGCCGGCAACGTCGGCGATACCGAGCAGGATCGCGGCGAGGAACGGGCCACTGATGGTCGATGTCCCGCCGACCGTCACGACGATCAGGAAATAGAGCATGAACTTGAGCGGAAAAGTCGGATCCAGACCGAGGATTTCGGCACCCAATGCCCCGCCAAGCCCGGCCAGACCGGAGCCGACCGCAAAGGTCGCCGCGAAGATGAGATTGACGGGAATTCCAAGTCCGCGCGCCACACGCGGATCGTCGACGGCCGCGCGCAGCTGGCTGCCGAAGCGCGTACGCGCCAGTACCCACTGGAGGGCAAGCACCAGCACGCCGCATACGACGACAAGAAAGAGACGATAGGCGCCGATCCCGACGCCGAACCATTCGATGCGCCCGCGCAGCCAGCCAGGCAGCTGCACGATCTGCTGCTGGGAGCCCATCAGGAAGTCCGTCGCCGCGACCGCGACGAAGACGATGCCGATCGAAAATAGCACCTGGTCGAGATGACTGCGCGCGTACATGCGCACATAGAGCGTGCGCTCGAGCACGAGGCCGAGTATCGCTGCCGCAAGGAACGCAAGCGGCAGACTTGCCAGGAACGGCACCCCATATCGGTTCATCAGCACAACGGTCGCGTAGCCGCCGGCCATCGCGAACGCGCCGTGCGCGAGATTGACGAAATTCATCAACCCGAGCGTGACGGAGAGCCCGACCGCGAGGACGAACAGCAGCATCCCATAGGCGATGCCGTCGATCAGGATTGTCAGCATGAGGCTTGCGTGCCGATGCGAACGGGGCCGGCGGACGCCGGCCCCGTGCCCTTCGTCAGCGGCCGGCCTTTGCCGGGTCGGAAACCGCCTGGAACGTCGCGAATTCGACGTTATAGAGCTGGCCGTCTACCTTCTCGACGCGACGGACATAGATATTCTGGATCAATTCGCGCGTCGCTGCGTCGATCTGCACCGGACCACGCGGCGAGATCCATGACATGCCCTTCATCGCATCGACCATGCGGGTGCCGTCGGTCGATCCGCCGGTCTTCTTGAGCGCCTCGTAGACCAGATGCATGCCGTCATAGCCGCCCACGCCCATGAAGTTCGGGCGGGCGCCCTTGTTGGCGGCGCGGTAGGCAGCGACGAACGACTTGTTTGCCGGCGTCGCGTTTGCGGCCGAATAGTGATGCGTGGTGACGACGCCGAGCGCCACATCGCCCATCTCGTTGAGGATATCGTCGTCGGTCAAGTCGCCCGTCCCGATAAGCTTGATGCCCGACTTGTCGAGACCACGCTCCTGGAACTGCTTCATGAACTGGGCACCGGCGCCGGACGGCACGAACACGAACAGCGCGTCAGGCTTGAGGTCGGCCACACGTTGGAGGAAGGGTGCGAAATCGGGGTTGCGCAGCGGCACGCGCACGTCGGCAACCACCTCGCGCCCGTCACGTGCGAAGCGTTCCTTGAACGCCTTTTCGGCATCGAGACCCGGAGCGTAGTCGGAGACGAGTGTCGCCACCCGCTTGATGCCGTTGTGCGTGGCCCAGTCGGCCATCGGCTGTGTGGCCTGCGGCAGCGTGAAACTTGCACGCACGATGAAGGGCGACTGGTCGGTGATTGCGGCGGTCGCGGCCGCCATGACGATCATCGGGACCTTCGCTTGCGTAGCGAGCGGTGCCGTGGCGAACGCGAGTGGCGTCAGGCCGAATCCGGCCAGGACGGCGACCTTTTCGTTGGCGAGCATTTCCTGCGCGATACGGCGCGTGACATCCGGCGTGCCGGTGTCGTCCCGCACGATCAGTTCGATCTTCTTGCCCGCGACCGTCGTGCCGTGCTGCGCCATGTAGAGCCGTGCAGCGGCTTCAACTTGGCGACCGGTCGAGGCGAACGGACCGGTCATGGGCAGGATCAGCCCGACGCGGACGGCTTCCTGCGCCTGCGCGCCGACAGCAGTCCCCACAGCAAGCAGTGCGGCGGCGATGTTACCCAGCAAATGACGACGCAACATGGTCTCCTCCTCATAATTTGTTTTGATTGGTTGTCGGTTCAGGTTCGGTCCGTATCGCCCGCCGCGCGTGGCACCATCCGCATTCGAGCGTTCGCGTGAAGCCCGATATACATATCGTTGACGCCAGCACCTATCAATCCGTCAATGCGCGGCAACTGCTCTAAAGTTTTCATCAATCGACGAAAATAATTGCATTCGACGGCTCGCAATCCGCGCGTGCAGCGCACCTAGCCCGGCCAGGTCTGCCCACCGCCATCCACGCGGATGACCTGGCCGGACACGAACGCGCCGAGCGGGCCCGCGAAGAATTCGACGACGCGCGCGACCTCGTCGACCGTTCCGATCCGATCAAGCGTTCCCTTTTCCACAAGACGCACCGGATCGACCGCGCGCGTGGCTAGGAAGCGCTCGGTGCGGGTGTCGCCGGGTGCGATCACGTTGACGGTGACGTCGTAGGGCCGCATCTGCTCGGCAAGGCAGCGCGAGAAGTGCAACGCACCCGCCTTCGCCGTCGCGTAGATCGCTCCATTCGTCCGGCCCTTGAAGGCGGCGATGGACCCCAACGTGACGATGCGGCCACGCCGGCGCTCCATCATCCGGCGCGCGACCGCCTGGCAGACGAACACGGTGGTCAGGAGGTTGCGGTCAAGCACGGCGCGTACATCTTCCTCGGCGATGTAAACCGCGTCGTTTGGGTCGGGCTTGCCGCCGCGCGCAGCGATGTCGCCGCCCGCATTGTGCGCGAGGATGTCGATCGGCCCGAGTTCGGCACTTGCTTCGGCGACCGTGCGTTCGACCTCTGCCGTTTTCGTGAGATCGGCAAGCTTACGCAACGTACGCACGCCGTGCCGCTCACCTATCGTACGCGCGACATCGGTCAGCGTTTCACTGCCGCCGTATTCCGACGGCCCGGTCTCGCGCATCCCATGGACGACGATGTCGCAGCCGAGCGCGGCCAGACGTTCGGCGAAGGCCCGGCCAAGACCGCGTCCGGCACCGGTGACAAGCGCCACCTGCCCGGCAAGCATGCGTTTTTCCACGTTCGTTTCCTCCGCGAGTTCGTTTCCGAAGTGCCGCCGCTAGGCAAGCCCCCGGTAGCGTTCGAGACTGAGCGGTGCCGGATCGATCGCTGGATCCTTGCCCGATACGATATCGGCCAGAAGCCGTCCCGACCCGCACGACATGGTCCAACCGAGCGTGCCGTGCCCACCATTGATGTAGAGGTTGCCGATCTTCGTCCGACCGATGACCGGCGGGCCGTCCGGCGTCATCGGGCGCAGGCCCGACCAGAACGTGGCGGCTGCGGCATCGCCACTGCCCGGAAACAGGTCGGTGACCGAATGCTCGAGCGTGGCGCGGCGTGCGGGATAGAGCGTCGTATCGAAGCCCGACAGCTCGGCCGTTCCGCCAACGCGGATACGGTCGCCAAGCCGCGTGATCGCGACCTTGTAGCTCTCGTCCATGATGGTCGAGACCGGTGCCGCCGCCGCATCGGCAACCGGGAAAGTCAGCGAATAGCCTTTGACCGGATAGACCGGGACCGAGAGCCCGACCGTGCGGAGCAGTTTCGGCGCGTGACTGCCGAGGGCAACGACGTAGGCGTCCGCCTTCACCGTTCCCGTTCCCGTACCCGTGACGACGCCATCGACTCTGCCGGCATTGACGGAAATGCCCTCGATCGTCGCCCCGAAACCGAACTTCACCCCGCGCGCGCGACAGATCTCGGCAAGGCGGTTCGTGAAGATATGGCAGTCGCCCGTCTCGTCGCCGGGCAGCCGGAGACCGCCGACGAACTTCGCCGTCACGGCTGCCAAGGCGGGCTCGGCAACAACGCATCCGGCCGGATCGAGAACCTCGTAGGCAATGCCGTACTGCTTGAGAACCTCGATATCACTGCCGATATGGTCGAGTTGCGTCTGCGTGCGGAAAAGCTGAAGCGTACCTTTCATCGCCTCGTCGTAGGCGATACCGGTCTCGGCGCGGAGTTCCGCGATGCAGGTGCGCGCATATTCGGCGATCGCGACCATCCTGCCCTTGTTGACGCGATAACGCGCACTCGTGCAGTTGCGCAGCATGCGCGCGATCCAGATCCACATCATCGGATCAAGATTGGGCCGCACGACGAGCGGCCCGTGCCGCATGGCCAGCCACCGGATCGCCTTGTAGGGCACGCCCGGGCCGGCCCAAGGGGAGGAATAGCCGAAAGACACCTCGCCCGCGTTGGCAAAGCTGGTCTCGAGGGCGGGCCCAGGCTGGCGGTCGAGGAGTTCGACCTCGTGCCCGGCCTTGGCGAGGTAGTAGGCCGACGTCACGCCGATTACCCCGCCGCCGAGGATGACGACCTTCATGCCGTACCGGTCCTGTCGCGCACCAGCGCTTCGACGATCGCAGTCCATTCCGCGTCGGTCGTCCCCTTTGCGACCGGCTTCCCGGCGCGGCGATACCAGTAGCCGGCGTTCCCGAGGTCGCCTTCGACACGATGGAGATAGGCATGGACCCAGTCGTGGACCGGCTCGCCCTCGTCCTGCTGGACCAGTTCGTGGGCACCGTTCCAGTCGCCCTTCGCGGCATGCCAGAGCGCCTTGAGGGGCCTGGAAAGGCCGGCTGGCGGCACTGCAAGCGTTAGCGATTGCTGGAAAGCCCGGATGTCCACGACTCCTATTCTTGCACCGGGCGTGCGCTTGCTCAATGCCCCGATATCGATCCGAAAAGAAAGATGCGTGGACGGGTATCCAGCGAATAGTTTATATCAATCAACGGCATGACAGATCTGGCAAGGACACCTTGCACACAACAATTGCCGCGATGGGGATGAGACCATGATGACGCCCGGCCGACTGCTCCGCATCGCTGTTCTCGCACTGTCGGTAGGCGCGATCCTGCCGGTTCCGGCACCTGCTGCCGCACAGGATGTTCGCGTTGGGCTCGCCTCGGCGATCACATCCGCCGACCCGCATTTCACGGTTATCGGCAGCAACAGCGCGTTTGCACGCAACGTGTTCGACGGCCTTGTCAACCAGGGAGACCGGCAGGAGTTGCTGCCCGGCCTTGCCACATCGTGGCGCGCGATCGACGACGTCACGTGGGAATTCGTGCTGCGCGAGGGCGTCAAGTTCCATGACGGTAGCGCCTTCTCAGCCGAAGATGTCGTCGCCTCGATCCGCCGCATACCCAACATCAAGAATAGCCCAAGCTCGTTCCTGCCCTTCGTCCGCCCGATCAGCGCGATCGAAGCCGTTGGTCCGCTCAAGATCCGCATCAAGACGAACGGCCCCTACCCGCTCCTGCCGGCGGCGCTGAGCCGTATCGCGATCATCCCGGCGCGGCTCGAAGGCGCACCGCAAGAGGATTTCAATGCGGCACGCAGCGCCATCGGGACCGGTCCTTACCGACTGACCGCGTTCGTGCCGGGCGATCGGGTCGCACTTGCGCGCAACGACGGATACTGGGGCGGGCGGCCGCGCTGGCAGAACGTCGTGTTCCGGATCGTCACGGGTGACGCACCGCGCATTGCCGCACTGCGCGCAGGCGATCTCGACATCGTCGAGAACGTACCGACCGGCGACGTGGCGCAGTTGCGCAAGGACGGGAAGATCCGGCTTTCGACGGTCGCCAGCAACAGGATCATGTATATCCATCTCGACAGCGATCGCATGCAGTCACCGTTCGTGCGCGACAATGCCGACGGAACCGCTCCCAACCACCTGCGTGACGTGCGCGTGCGCCGCGCGATCAGCCTTGGCATCGATCGCCAGGCGCTCGTTGCGCGGATCATGGACGGCGAGGGCATCCCTGCCGGCCAGCTCGTACCCGAAGGCTATTTCGGGCACGTGCCGTCCCTCGCGGCACCGCGCGGCGATCGCGACGCTGCGCGCAAGCTGCTTTCTCAGGCTGGCCTGCCCAACGGCTTCCACCTGACATTCCATGCACCCAACGACCGCTACCCGAACGACGAGCAGACCGCTGTCGCGATCGCTTCGATGCTCGGGCGCATCGGCATCGAGACGAAGGTCGTGGCGATGCCGGCCTCGGTCTACTTCACCCGCGCATCGAACCTCGAATTCAGCTTTATCCTGGGCGGCGCCGCGGCCGAGACGGGCGAAGCCTCCGGCACGCTACGACCGCTCCTGGCGACGTTCGATCCGCCGCGCGGCGCCGGCACCGGAAACCGCGGCCGCTATTCGAACCCGAAATTCGACGAATTGCTCGACCGGGCATTGGCGACGGTCGACAACGCCGCGCGGGAGAAGCTGCTGCGCGAAGCGACCGAGATAGGGATCAGCGAAGTCGGTGTGATCCCGCTGTTCTTCCTCGTCAACACCTGGGCCTCGCGCCCCGGCTTCGGCTACGCGGGCCGGAGCGACGGATACACGCTGGCCGAGAACGCGACCAATGCCGCCCGCTGAACGACGCCCCATCATCATCGACACGGATCCCGGTGTCGACGACGCCGTCACGATCCTGGCGGCACTGGCGGCCCCGCAGCTCGACGTCCGGGCAATCTGCGTCGTCCATGGCAACGTGGAGCTTGCGCAGGCCGTCGAAAACGCGCGCCGAATCGTGACGTTTGCCGGACGGACGGATGTTCCGGTCCATGCCGGCACGACGAAGCCGCTGCTGCGCTCGCCGATGCGCGGCAAGTTCCACGGATTGAAGGGGCTTGGGCCACTGATCCTGCCCGAGCCCGGCGTCGAGGTGCAGGCCGAGCACGCGGTCGATGCGCTTTGCCGCCACCTGCGCGACGCTATTGAAAATCGCGCACCCCGTCTCACCCTCTGCGCGATCGGCCCGCTGACGAACGTGGCAGTCGTTCTTGCGAAGGAGCCGGCGCTGGTCGCCGGGCTCGAGCGGATCATCCTGATGGGCGGGGCCTTTGCCGAAGGCGGCAACCGGACCCCGACGGCGGAGTTCAACTTTCTGGCTGATCCGCATGCGGCACAGATCGTTTTCGCCAGCGGTGCACGGATCGTCGTCGCACCGCTCGACGTGACGCACCGGGCGATGGCCACGCCAGCGCGTGTCGCCCGCCTGCGCGCGCGCGGCGGGCCGATCGCCACCGCGATCGCCGACCTGCTCGCCTTCTTCGACCGAAAGGACCCGGCCCGCTACGGGTCGCATGGTGCGCCGGTCCACGATCCGACCGTCATCGCCTGGCTGCTCCGACCCGAACTTTTCAAGGTGCGGCGCGCCTATGTCGAGATCTGCTGCACCGAGGGCATCGCCTTCGGCCAGAGCGTGGCCGACTGGTGGGCGACGACCGGGAAGGAACCCAACGCCGACATCCTCGTCGATGTCGACGCCGACGGGTTCTTCGATCTTCTCGGCGACCTGCTGTCGGAGAGAACCGGCGCCTAAAGCGCCAATGCCAATGCCTCGCGCCGGTGATCGGCCACGGCGAGGCGAAGGCTGCCCGATGCCCCGACAAGCCCGACCGAGCCCATCAGCCAGTCGGATGGCGGGCGCAGCGTCAGCTTGTGGCCACGCGCGGCCAGAGCGTCGAGCGTTTCACCCGGCATCCGCGCCTCGATGGAAACCTGCGCGCCACCGATGAAGCTCCAGCGTGGAGCCGCAAGGGCTCGTTCCGGCGCCGAAGAGTCGCGCATCAGTTCCACTGCGATCTGGAGGTTCGTCTGGGTCTGAGCCTGGGCGCCGGGTGTGCCGAAGGCGAACACGCCTTCTTCCGGATGGCTCATCAAGATGCCGACCAGCGTGTGCCGTGGCCGCCGCCCCGGGACCGGTGCGTTGTCGCCGGCACCGAACGCAGCACCCCGGTCATTGGC
>CAYQDN010000066.1:0-17959 GCA_964416335.1 uncultured Azospirillum sp. | reverse complement strand
GCGCACATCGCCTCGCTGCTGATCACGTTCTTCTACCGCGAGATGCCCAAGCTCATCGAGACCGGGCACCTGTTCCTCGCCTTGCCGCCGCTCTATCGCATCGCGGCCGGCGGCGAGGTCGCCTACGGGCGCGACGACGCGCACAAGGACGAGCTCATCAAGACGCGCTTCAAGAACCGGAAAGTGGAGATCAGCCGCTTCAAGGGTCTTGGCGAAATGCCGCCCGCCCAGCTCAAGGAAACGACGATGGACCCCAGGAAGCGCACGCTGCTGCGCGTCGTCGTCCCCGACCGCGAGCACCGCGAGGCCTTCGAGGAAACCGAATCCCTCGTCGAAAGCCTGATGGGCCGCAAGCCCGAGCTGCGCCTCGCCTTCATCCAGGAACATGCGACGACGGTGCGCGACCTCGACGTGTGACGCCCCCTACCGGAGGACAGACATGCTTCGCTTCATTCTCGCCATACTGGTGCCCTGGCTGCAGTTCTTCACGATCGGCCGCCCCGTCGCCGGGATCATCTGCCTGATCCTCCAGCTGACGCTCATCGGCTGGATCCCGGCCGCCATCTGGTCGGTCTATTCGCTCGGCAAATACAAGGGCGGAACGACGGCCACTTAGCCGTCGGCATGCCCTCGTCGGGCGAGGCGCAGCGCCAGATTCTGATTTCCCTGATCGCCGCCGATGCCGCACGCATGCGCGTGCTTGAACTGGTGCACGACCTCGCTCTCCCCGATTGCTGGATCGGTGCGGGCTTCGTGCGCACTCCGCTGTGGGATCACCTGCACGGACGCACGCCGGCCTTTCCCGACGGAGACGTCGACGTGATCTGGTTCGACAAGGCACGCGCCACGCCGGCATTCGACGACGAAATCGAGGTACGGCTGCGCGCCTGCGAACCGGACGTCGATTGGTCGGTGAAGAATCAAGCCCGGATGCATCTGCGCAATGGCGACGAGCCCTATTCGTCGACCGACGATGCCATGCGCCACTGGCCGGAAACCGCAACAGCCGTCGCCGTGCGGCTTGTCGGCGACCACATCGAGATCCTCGCACCCTTCGGCCTCGACGATCTTTTCTCGCTGACCGTCCGCCCGACCCCGGCCTTCGAGGGAACGAAGCGGCCGGTGTTCGAGCGGCGCGCGCTCAAGAAGCGCTGGTCCGAGCGCTGGCCTCAGGTGACGGTCGTCGGCGGCTGATCACCGTCGCGCGAGCGCCACGATGTAGCGGACGGGCTGGGTCGCCGAGGGATTGACGAAGGCGCAGTCGCGCGGGCCGGCGAGGTCGAAGGCAAGGCAGTCGCCGTTGCCCAGTGCGGTCTGCTCGCCGCCTTCGCGCACCGTGAGCCTGCCGGCCATGACCCACACGCACTGGCCGCGCAGGAACGAATAGGACGATGCCGGATATTCGACGACCGCACCCGGCGGCAGCTCGACATGCACGAGTTCGGGATCGGCCCCCGCCGGCGTGAGCGCGCGGCGCACATAGCCCGTCGCCGGATCGGTCCACGCGGTGCGTTCGCGCGCCCGCACGATCCGCCCGCGTCCGGCGTCGGCTTCCGCGCGCGCGAGCAGCGTGGACACCGTCAGGCCGAGCGCTCCCGACAGCCGCCCGAGCAGCGCCGACGTGGGGCTTGCCTCCGCCCGCTCGACCTTGCTGATCATCGCGCGCGAGACGCCGGAGGCTTCGGCCAGCTGCTCGATCGACCAGCCGCGCGCCGCGCGTTCGGTGCGCAGCCTTGCGCCCAGCGGGTGGGCGAGCGGATCGGCGGTGGCATCGGGCATTTCCATTATACTGGACATAAGGATACTTTAATGGAATCCTGCCGCCATGACCAGTCCGTTCGCACCGGGTGCCGGGCACAATGGCGGGCCGCCGCTCGACGACGGCCCCACGATCGAGGAAGACGAGGGCGCCGGCTGGCGCCACTATTGCTGGAAGCGCGCCCACGAAGCGGCCTGGAAGACGCCGCCGCGCGAGATCGCGCTCCGGCGTCTGACGCGGGCCGAGGAACTCGGCATGACCTATCGCGAATACACGCTCGTGATCCTCGACAGCGGCCGCTTCCTCTAGCGTGCGCCAAAGCATGGACGCCCGGGCATGACGGCCCGGATCGTCGATATTCCGTTCCGGTCAGATCATCGCTGGCCGCACCTCGGGCTTCGCCTTCGGGAAGGGCCGGAAGGTCGTCGCGATCAGTACGGCACCGATGCCGAGCGCCCAGGCACCGACATAGAGCCACGTATAGTCGGCGAACGCATCGTAGATCAGGCCGCCGGCCAGCGGCCCGGAGGCCATGCCGAGACTTCCGGCCGTCGACGTCCCGCCGATGATCGTCCCCATCATCCGCAGCGGAAAGTTCTCGCGCGCGAGCACGGCATAGAGCGGCATGACGCCCGCATAGACGAAGCCGAACAGGGCGGCCACCGCGTAGAACGCGTTGAGGTCGCGCACGAAGGAATAGGCGAGTGCGGCGAAGGCCTGCACGAGCAGTCCCAGCACCAGCACGCGCTTGGCGCCGAACCGGTCGCCCAGGAGGCCGAAGGCCAGACGCCCGCCCAGCCCCGCAAGCCCTTCGAGGCTGTAGATCGAGACGGCGGCGACCAGCGGGATGCCGCAGCTGACGGCATAGCCGATCGTATGGAAGATCGGGCCCGAATGCGTGGCGCAGCAGAAGAAGCTCGTCAGCGTCAGGATGACGAACTGCGGCGAGCGCACGGCCTCGGCCACACTCATGCCGGATTGCGGCCCCTGCCCGCCGTCGGCCGGCGGGGCGGCGGCTTCGCGGTCCAGCGCGGGCGGGCGGCGGACCAGCAGTGCCGCCGGGATCATCGCGGCGGCGGCGATGGCGGCGACGATCTGCATCGAACTGCGCCAGTCGTGGACGGCGATGAGCTGGGCCGCCAGCGGCGACATCGTCAGCGGCGCCATGCCCATGCCGGCGGAGACGAGCGACACCGCAAGACTGCGGTTCGTGTCGAACCAGCCGGTCACGCAGGCCATCATGGGCGCGAAGATC
This sequence comes from uncultured Azospirillum sp., assembly GCA_964416335.1. GTDB lineage: Bacteria > Pseudomonadota > Alphaproteobacteria > CACIAM-22H2 > CACIAM-22H2 > Tagaea. Next base: position 14,945 of record CAYQDN010000066.1, on the reverse strand, counting down.
GCCGCGATCCCGCTTCCGACCATCAGGCCGAAGACGAACTGGAACTCGATCAGCGAGGTCGCGAAGCTCGCCAGCGCCAGGCTTCCCGTCAGGAGGATCGTGCCGGCCAGCACGACCGGGCGCGCACCGACGCGGTCGGAGAGGTTGCCCCACGCCATGCTCGCGAACGACATGGCAAGGAACCCGATCGTCATGGCGGCGGAGATGCCGGTGACCGACCAGCCGGTGTCGTGCGACATGGCGACGAGGAAGACTGGCAGCGAGAACATGGCACCCACCGCCATGCAGGTGATGACGGCACCCGCCGCGACGATCACCCAGCGATACGAGGAATTCGTCATCTGCTTCCCGCTCCTTCAGCCGCGCGGCGGCATCTTGTCGAATTTCGGCAGGGCCGGATCGATCCGGTCGAAGGCATGGCCGGCCGCGGTCCAGCAGACGAACTGCGGCTTGAACCGGTCCGGCTCGTCGAGGCTCGCCGCACTGACGCCGAAATGCGTGGGCATCCCCGGAAAGGTCATGTAGACGGGCGAGCCGCAGGTGGGGCAGAACGCGCGCAGCTTTTCCATGCCGCCGTCGCCGACCATTTTCCATTCCCCGACCTTGCCGCCGAACTTCGCGGCCTCGCGCGGAAACGCCAGGTGGGCGCCATGGCCCGTACCGCTGTCGCGCTGGCACTGGCGGCACTGGCAGTAGAACATCGCGAAAGGTTCGGCGGAAATCTCGTAGCGGACGGCGCCGCACGCGCAGCCGCCGGCATAGGACTTGGTCATTGCATCTGCTCCGCGGTGACGGTTTCGATCGTCGCGACGACCTTCTTCCAGCCGTTGCCCATGTTGGTGAAGGCGGTCTCGTTGCGCGGCAGCACGAAGCCCGAATGGACGATGCGCACGCGCGTTCCGTTCGCCTCGCGCGCGAGCGTCCATGCGACGACGGTCTCGAGCGGTGCGCCGTAGCCGACATTGTCGGCGTGCCCGCCCTTCCACGAATAGACGAGGCGTTCGTTGGGGACCGCGTCCAGCACCTCGCAGTGGATGATGCCGTCCCACTTGCCGGCCGGCGTCGTCCGGTAGGTGAAGCGGTTGCCCTTCACCGGTGCAAAACCGGTCATCGGCATCTTCAGCCAGCGCGCGATCAGCTCGGCTGTCGTCAGCGTCTTCCAGACCTTTTCGGGCGCGTGCGGAAAGAGCGTGTCGATCACGATCTCGCGCGTTGCCGTCTTCGTTGCGACGTCGTTCATGGGTCCATTTCCTTGAGAAGGGATTCGAGATTGGCGAGCCGGTCGCGCCAGAAGACGGCGTGGTAGTTCATCCAGTCGAACAGCGGTGCCAGCCCCTTGGGCTCGGCGCGATAGAAGACGTTGCGGCCCTGCGCGCGGTCGACGACCAGCCCCGCCTGCTTCAGCGTGCGCAGATGCTGCGAGACGGCCGACTGCGAGACGCCGCTGCCGCGCGTCAGCTCGACGACGCTGATCTCCGGCGAACGCATGATCCGCTCGAACACGGCGCGGCGCGTTGAATCCGCGAGGGTGCGCATGACGGTATCGATGGCGACGGCCTGGGTCATGTGGATCAATTAGTGCAGACTAATTAATAAGTCAATACTTATTTATCGTCGCCGATGCGCCTGACGGCTAGGGTTGCGCCGGACACGCCGCAGCCGGATTCCCCGATTTGACCGACGCACAGCCGACCTCCTCCGCCCGGACCTTCGCCCTTGCCGGCTGCCTCGTGTTCGCAACGCAGCTGGGTATCGCCCTCGACCTGCCGTCGCTGGCGACCATCGCGCGCGAGCTGGGTGCTTCGCAGCGCATGGTGGAGCTTTCGGTGTCGGCCTATGTCGTCGGCGTGGCGGCACCGATCCTCGTATGGGGCGTTGCCGCCGACCGGTTCGGGCGGCGCGCCACGCTCAACGCGGCCCTCGTCCTGTTCATTGCGGCAAGCCTGCTGCTCGCATTCGCCGACCGGCCCGAGACGTTCGTCGCCCTGCGCTTCGTGCAGGGGGTCGGCGGTGGCGGCTGTTCGATCCTCGGGCGCATCGTCGTGCGCGACGCGTGGAACGGCGAAGCGCTCGCGCGCCGCGTGGCCGTACTATCGGTCTCGTTCATCGTCGCCATCGGCGGCGGGCAGTTCGTCGGCGCACTGCTCGAACAGTACGGCGCGTGGCGGATGGGGTTCGTGCTGCTGGCGGCCCTCGCTTGCGTCTCGGCGATCGTCTCGCGCCTGGTGACGATCGGCACGGGCCGCTCGACGCGCCCGCTCGGCGAGATGTTCGGCACCTATGTCGGCCTGATGAAGGAACGGCAGTTCCTGTTCCCCACGCTCGCCGGTGGCTTCAGCTATGCGGCCCTGCGACCTTCCAGCAGGCGAGCCCGTTCCTGCTCGAAGGCTATTTCGCGGCGGCTGCGACCGAACTGGGAAATATCGGGCTGCTGACCGCACTCGCGTATTTCGCGGGTGCCCTTGCCGTCAACCGCTTCATCGCGCGCACGGGCCTGCCGCGGCTGATGCAGGCGGGCGCCATCATCGTCGGCGGTGCGGGCGCTTTCATTTTCTTGCTGGCGCTGGACCGAACGGTCGGTCTCGGATTTTTCGTCGCAATCTATTGCGCGGTCTCGTTCGGGCAGGCCGTCGTATTCCCGATCAGCATGACGCTCGCCACCAGCGACGTGGGCGGGCGCGGCGCCTATGCCACCGCGCTGTGCAGCTGCCTGCAGCAGATCGTCGCGGGCCTGCTGGCCGCCGCGGTCGCACTGTTCCCGCACGAAAACGTCGCCGCTTCTTCGCTCGCGGCCGCGCTGTTCGGGCTGGCGGCGTTCGGGCTGTCGGTGCGGCGGGCCTAAGCCGCGCGCATCTGGCCGATGAAGCCGTCGACCTCGCCGCGCAGGCTGTCGGACAGGCGCGCAAGCTCGCCCGCCGCGGTCAGCACCTGCGAGGACGCCGCACCGGTCTTGTCGGTGGCTTGCGTCACGGAAGCGATGTTGGCCGAGACCTGTGCCGTCCCCGATGCCGCCTGCTGCACGTTGCGCGCGATCTCGCTGGTCGCGGCCCCCTGCTCTTCCACTGCCGAGGCGATGGTGGTGGCGATCTCGCTGACCTGGCCGATCGTCTGGCCGATGGCGCCGATCGCGGCGACGGCCTTGCCGGTCGCCCCCTGGATCGCCTCGACCTGGGCGGCGATGTCCTCGGTCGCGCGCGCCGTCTGCGTGGCGAGGCTCTTGACCTCGCTGGCGACGACCGCGAAACCCTTGCCTGCCTCGCCCGCGCGCGCGGCCTCGATCGTGGCGTTGAGGGCGAGCAGGTTGGTCTGCCCGGCAATGCCCGCGATGAGCTTCACCACGTCGCCGATCTTCTGGGCGGCGGCGGCAAGCGTCTGGACCTGGCCGTTGGTGCTCTCGACCTGCTGGACCGCCTCGCCCGTGACGCGGGTCGATTCGGCGACCTGGCGGCTGATCTCGCGGATCGACGAGGAAAGTTCCTCGGCGGCCGACGCGACGGTCTGCACGTTCGTCGATGCCTGCTCGGACGCCGCGGCGACCGATACCGATTTCCGGCTGGCCTCCTCGGCGATCGCCGACATCGACTTCGACGTCGTCTGCAGCTCGCCCGAAGCGCCGGTCAGGCTCTTGAGCGAGGCCGAGACCGACCGGTCGAACGACTTGATATGTTCCTCGATCGCCCGCTGGCGGCGTTCCTTCTGTTCCTGCGCCACGCGCTGTTCGGCGGCAAGCGCGTCCGCCTCGATCATCTTCTCCTTGAAGAAGCCGATCGCGCGCGACATGTCGCCGATCTCGTCGGCGCGCGCCGTACCCGGGATCTCGACGCCAAGATCGTGGCCGGCAAGCCGGCCCATCGCGTCGGTGAGGGCGCGGATGGGGGCGCTGACGCGACGCAACGCGATCAGGAAGCCCGCGGCCGTCAGGCCGAGGGCGGCCAGCAGCAGCAGGCCGTTGAGCACGAGGCCCTGCGTGGCCGCGGCGATCTGGCCGTCGGCGCGCGCGACGATCTCGGCGAGCGCCACGATCGCGACATTGCCGATCCGGCCGAGCGCTTCGATCCGGGCGCGCAGGAAATCGTTGGCGGCGAGCGGGTGCTTCTCGCCCGCCCCCAGCGTGCGCACGATCGCCACGTCCTCGTCGGCCATCGGGCCGGCGAAATTCACCGACGCGGCCTTCGCCGCCTCGCCGATCGACTTTGGCAGTTCGGGGCGCGCGGCGGCGTCGAGCACGACGGGCCATGCGGCACCGATATGGCCGCGGTCGCCGGCATAGGCGAGCGCTTCGGCCGGCGTCCAGCCGCGGCCGGCCGACAGGGTCGAGCCGATGCGCAAGACCGCCGAGCCCGCGAAGCTGCGCGTCGTCCACGCCGCGCGCTTGACCGCGAGAAGCTGGTCGATCATCGGATCGGCGAGCAGCAGGGAGGATTCGAGCAGGCTGCCGGACGCTTCGAGCTGGTCGAGGAAGTTCTGGCCCGTCCCCGGCCAGTCCTTGAGGAGCTGGGCGTCGCGCTGCGCGCGCGGCAGGCGCATGTCGCTGGCGGCCTTGCCGCGCAGCGCGGCGAGTGCTTCGTGCGCGGCCTTGAGCTTCGACACGGCCTGCGACAGGCCCGGCACGTCGACGCCGGCGAGCAGCTTGAGGCTGGCGGCGTAGCCGTCCTCGGTCTTGCGCAGGTTGCCCTGGATGTCGTCGGCCATCGAAGCCGCGACAGGTGCCTCGCCGCTCAGCGCCGTCTGCGTGTTGCCGCGCTCCAGACGCGCTTCCTGCAGCGTCTTGAACAGGACCTGGCTGACCGGTGCGAGCGACGCCACGCGCTGGGCGGAGGCATAGCGGTCGAGGGCACCCGTCACGCCGGCGATGCCGATGGCGACGAGCGTGAAACCGAGAATGCCGATCAGCAGGCCGAGCGTGGCGCGGATCGAAAGCTTGGAAAGGCCGAGCATCGGGGGATCCCCTGTGAAGCGGGTTGGACGACAGGAGCCCGGTATAGTTCCGAATCGTTAATTCACCATTATTTCGCCATGTCGATCTTGAATGGCGGCTCCGCGCCGCAGCCGCGGATTGCCGACAATATTCGCAAAATCCGAACGATCCCCCCTCAGCCCCGCATCGCGTCCAGCCGCGTTTCCAGCTTTTCCAGCAGCGAGATCAGCCGCGCGATCTCGGTCTCGCGCAGCAGGTCGACCTTCTGGTGCAGCGTCTCGATCTCGAGTTCCGCCTTGAGATTGACGTTGTAGTCGTCTTCGGCGCGCGCCCGGTCGATGTCGCCCATGCGGTTCTGGCTCATCATGATGATGGGGGCGGTGTAGGCCGCCTGGAACGACAGCACGAGATTGAGCAGGATGAACGGGTACGGGTCCCACGCCTGCACCCAGGCGAAGATGTTGGCCGACAGCCACAGGACCAGCATCCCGCTCTGCCACAGGATGAAGCGCCACGACCCGACGAGGGCCGTGATCCGGTCGGCGGCGCGCGCGCCCAGGCTCACGTCGGTCGGGTGCGGGGCCGGCAGGGCCGCCTTCGCCGGGCGGTGCTTGCGCCGGTGCCCGCGCAGCTCGTGCAGCAAGGACAGGTCGGCGGGATCGAGTTTCGTCGCGAGACTCATGGATGGCACTCCGGTTCGGGGAACGGGGCGAGTATAGCGCGCGGCCGCCGGCACATTCGGTTGGATATGCGGGGCGCGCGCGTGCTAATCGCTTGCCGCCAACCCCCGCGCGGACCCCATGAACCGTTCCTTTCTCGCCAGCCTGTTCCTGTCGCGGCTGGCCGACCAGATCCTGCTGTTCCTCGTCCCGCTCGTCGTCTACCGGATGACGGGCAGCGTGGCGTGGTCGGGGGCGGCGTTCTTCATCGAGACGCTGCCGCGCTACGTCTCGTTCCCGGTCTGCGGCATCCTGTGCGACCGGATCTCGCCGCTGCGCCTGCTGCATGTCAGCCAGATCCTGCGCGCGGCGGTCGTCTTCGGCGGCGTCGCCGGCCATGCGGCGTTCGGCGGCGTCGGCTGGCTGGTCGCGATCTCGGCCCTGTGCGGCGTATTGACCACGCAGGGCGTGATGGCGCGCGAGGTGATCCTGCCGCAGATGCTGCGCGGGCAGCGCTTCGAGAAGCTCCTGTCCTATACGCAGATCGCCGACCAGCTGGGCTCGGTCCTCGGGCCGCTGGCCGGTGCGGCCCTTCTGGATGTCTGGGCCTGGGAATTCGTCGTCGCGTTCGCAGGTGCCCTGTTCGTCGCGGCCGACGCCGCGATCCTGCTCTGGCAGCGCGCGGCGAAACCCGTCCTCGCCGAACCCGAGACGCACCGCGCCAACTGGTTCGGACCGCTGGCGGTCGCGGCACGCCACATCTGGCACCTGCCGGGCCTGACCGAGGTCGTCGTGCTCGCGGCCGGCGTCAATCTCGTCTACGGCGTGACGATGGCGACGTCCGCCGCGATGGTCGTCGGCGTGCTCGGCCGGACCGACCAGGATTTCGCGTTCCTGCAGGCCGCAAGTGCGGTCGCGTCGGTCGCGATCCTGCTCTTCGTCGCGCACGCCCCGGTCCGGATCGGCATCCTGGGCGGTGCCGCGTTCCTGCTCATCCTTTCCGGCGGCGTGCTGTCCGGCATGGGCACGGGTGCGGCCGCCTACGCCGCCGGCTTCCTGCTCGTGACCGGTTTCGACAAGATGTTCAGCGTCTATATCCGCAGCCTGCGCCAGCGGATCATCCCGCTGCGCGATTTCGGCAAGACGACGGGCCTCATCGTCATGCTCAACAACCTCACGCAGCCGGTGGCGGGCCTCGCCGTCGCGGCGTTCTCCAGGCAGGTCGGGCTCGAGCCGGTGATCCTGGCGATCTCGCTCGCCATGGCGGTCGCCGGGGCCGTTTCCTTCGCGATGATGTCGAGGCGCTTGCGCGGCTAGTTCGCCACGCGGTGGCGCGGCGGCACGAAGAAAAGGAAATCCTGCACGCGCGCCGACCGGTGGCAGCCGGCGCAATAGGCGACGTCCGGCGCGTTCTCCCCGCCGGATTCGCCCACGCGCGTGCCGTCGGGCCGCGTGACGGCGAAGCGCCAGTCGTTCGTCGACGCGTCGTAACCCTGCGCCATGCGTTCCATCACGAAGACGGGGCCGGGCGTGGCCGTGCCGTCGGCCGCGACGCGGAAGCTGCGCTTCAGGATCGCGGCCCCTTGCGGCAGGCGGCCGGCCATGCGCTCGGCCAGCGCATAGTCCTTCGCGGCGACGTTGGTGAAGACCTGCAGGAAAATGCCGTGCTCGGAGGCCATGTAGCCGGTCGAGACGGGCAGCCAGCCGCGCGTGGCGCGGATCGTGGCGTCCTGGGCGCTCGCGATCGCGGCGTCGAGGGCCGCATCGAGGCACGCGACCGTCGCGTCGATCTCCTCGGGCGTGAGCAGCATGGGCGGATTGCCGAGCCCGCCGAGCGTGTCCAGCGGAACGGCCCGCCCGGCGGCGACGGCCTCGGCCACCCGGCGGATCTGGCACTGGCCGGGCTTGTCCATCAGCGCGTCCGCCGGCAGCGGCGCGCACGCCTGCAGGGCCGGGGCGACGAGCCCCAGAACCGTCAAAACCAAGGAAATCCGCCGCATTCCGAGCCCCCAGTGCTCCCGGTTCGTCGCCGCGGTCGCGAAGGTTTCGCCCGCCCCGGAATTCGGATGCGGACAGAATCGTTCCCTTGCGGCAGACTGCAGCCTAGCAAGCTTTCCACCCGGGGGGATCGCGCAATGTGCCGTTGGCTGGCCTATTCGGGCCGTCCGCTCTATCTCGAAGACTTCCTCTTCAAGCCCGAGAATTCGCTGATCAACCAGTCGCTGCATGCCCGCAAGGGGCACGTGGCCACCAACGGCGACGGCTTCGGCGTGGGCTGGTATGGCGACCGCTCGGAGCCGGGCCTCTTCCGCGACATCCGCCCGGCCTGGAACGACGAGAACCTGCGCTCGATCGCCGAGCAGATCCGCACCGGCCATTTCTTCGCGCATGTGCGCGCCTCGACGGGCACGTCGATCAGCCGGGCCAACTGCCATCCGTTCCAGCACGGGCAGTGGATGTTCATGCACAACGGCCAGATCGGCGGCTTCGACCGCGTGGCGCGCGATCTCGATTTCGCGATCGATCCCGAATACTACCGCGTGCGCCGCGGCACGACCGACAGCGAGACCATCTTCCTGCTGATGCTCACCTACGGGCTCGCGCGCGATCCCGAGCACGCACTCGCGCGCACGCTGGGCACGATCCTCGAGGCCACGCAGAAGGCGGGAACCGTGGAACCTTTCCGCTTCACGGCCGCCTTCACCGACGGGCGGCGCATCTATGCCGCGCGCTTCTCGTCGGACGGCAAGTCGCCCACGCTGTTCTACGGCTGCGGCACCGGCATCCGTGCGGCCGACGGCGGCGGCTGTTCGGACGGCGCGGGCGGCGAGGATTCGCTGCTCGTCCTTTCCGAACCGCTCGACACCGACCACCAGCACTGGACGGCCGTGGGCGAGAGCAAGCTGCTCGTCGTCGAGAACGGGCGCGTCGACGTGCGCGCCCTCAACCCCATCGTCGGCCGCGCCGCGGCCTGAAGGATTCCACGCACATGCTCGTCGTCTATGGCCGGCCGACTTCGTCCAACGTCCAGAAGGTCCTGTGGCTGTGCGAGGAGCTGGGCCTGCCCTATTCCTCGGCCAACGTCGTGCCGCCGGGCAAGGCCAAGGAAAGTGCCGACTATGTCCGCCTCAATCCCAACGGCCTGATCCCGACCATCGACGAGGACGGCTTCGTGCTGTGGGAGTCGAACGCCATCGTGCGCTATCTTGCCGCCAAGCACGCCAACGGCTCGATCTTCCCGTCCGACCTGCGCGTGCGCGCGGACAGCGACCGCTGGATGGACTGGCAGACGACCGTGCTTGCCCCGCTCGCGTCGGTGCTGCTCAACCAGATCGTGCGCACGCCCGCGGAAAAGCGCGACAACGCGCTGATCGAGACCACGTTCAAGGCGATCCGCGAGAAGGCCGGCGTGCTCGACGCGGCCCTCGCCGGGCGCGACTACCTCGCCGGCAATTCCTTCACGATGGCCGACATCGCGACCGGCCAGTGGATGTGGCGCTACGCGACGCTGACGCCCGACCGCCCGAAGCACGCCAATCTCGAAGCCTGGTACGCCCGCCTCCAGGAACGCCCGGCCTTCCGCAAGATCGTGATGCAGAAGCTGGTCTAGGCAGCGCTATCCTTTTCGTCATGCCCGGGCTTGTCCCGGGCATCCACGACTTCAAGCGGCTGCAAAATTACAAAAGTCGTGGATGCCCGGCATTCGCCGGGCATGACGGCGTTTTCAATTTTCGCGCGGGCCGAACAGGATCACGGCGGCTCCGGCAAGGCAGATCGCGGCCCCGATCAGGTCCCAGCGGTCGGGGCGCGCCCCCTCGATCGCCCACAGCCACGCGAGCGACGCGGCGATGTACACGCCGCCATAGGCCGCGAAGGCGCGGCCGGCGAATTCGCCGGGAACGAGCGTGAGCAGCCATGCGAAGACGGCAAGGCTGGCGATGCCGGGGCCGAGCCACAGCGCCGGCTTGCCGAGCTTCAGCCACGCCCAGAAGGCGAAGCACCCGGCGATCTCGGCCGCCGCGGCGGCGGCGAAGACGAGCAGGCTCATCCGTCGGCCAGCAGCCAGCGGCGCAGCGCCACGTTCGTCTCTTCGGGTTTTTCCATCGTCGAGAGATGCCCGCAATCGTCGATGACGCACAGCTGGGCGGCGGGAATGTCGGCGGCCATCTCCTGGCTGTGGGGCAGCGGCGTGGCCTCGTCCTCGCGCCCGCACATCACCAGCGTGGGGCAGACGATCTGCGCCAGAATCGGGCGGCTGTCGGGCCGGCCCATGATGGCGGCGACCTGCCGGCAGAACGCGTCGGGGCCCACGCGGTTGGTCATGTCGAGCACGCGCCGTGCGATCGCCGGATCGCGCGCGACGGATTTGGGGCTCACCCAGTTGGGCAGCAGGGCCGGAGTCACACCCTTGAACTTGCCGCGCTTGGCGTGCGAGACGAACATCTTGCGCTTGCGCATCTGTTCGGGCGTGTCGGCGCGCGCCGAGGTGTCGATCAGGGCGAGCCGCGTCACGCGCGAGTGCGCCCGGCGCAGGATCTCGAACGCGAGATAGCCGCCCATCGACAGGCCGGCGAGCGCGAAGCGCGCGGGTGCGCGCGCCAGCACGCTTTCGGCCATCCCGGCGAAATTGTCGGATTGCGTCAGGTCGGCGACCTCGATGTCGGCGATGTCGGAAAGCCCTTCGATCTGCGCCATCCACAATTCGCGGTCGCAGATCAGGCCGGGCAGCAGGACGAGCGGGATGCGGGTCATTTTAGGAGGGCCGAGATTTCCTTGAACTCCGGCGTGCCCGCCTTGCCGAGCCATTCGAACAGCACCATCTCGGTGCCGACCAGCGCGATGCCCTCCTGGCGCAGCCGGTCGGCGGCGAGGGCCCGGTCCGCCTCGCGGCGCGAGCTCGTCGCGTCCCACGCGACGGCGATCTGGTAGCCGCGCTCGCGGAAGCCGATCGCGGTCTGCAGCACGCAGACATGGCTCTCGATGCCGCACAGCACGAGCTGCCGCCGGTCGAGATCCATGATTCGCGCGACGATCCCGTTGTCGTTGGCGCAGGAGAACGCGTTCTTCTCCAGCGTGGCGCCCGGCGGGGCGAGCGCCGCGAGTTCCGGAACCGTATGCCCGAGACCCTTGGGGTACTGCTCGGAGACGAGCAGCGGCACGCCAAAGCGCGTGGCGGCCTGCATGAGCTTCGCCGAATTGGCGACGACCGGCTCGCCCGCGGCCATGGCCGGCAGCAGGCGGGCCTGCACGTCGATGACCAGGAGGGCGGATTGGGGCGCGGCGAGCAACATACAAATCAAACTATCCGCGAAGCCCCGCCTTGCCAAGCCTTTCGCTCGACACGGCGGCATGCCACCAATAGTATATTCCATGAATATCGACAACTTACATATGCATGACATCGCGACGCTGCGCGGCCGCGCCCTCGCGCACGCGAAGGCCGGGCGTATGGAAGAAGCGCTCGTGCTCTTCCTGGCGGTCGCCCGGCTGGCGCCGGACAGCGCCGATGCCGCGTCGGACTGCGCCAAGGCGCACGTCAATCTCTACCGCAATCGCGAAGGGCGCGACTGGTTCGCGCGGGCCGCCGCACTGGATCCGGCCTCGGAGCGCACCGCGCACCATTACGGCACCGTGTGCCACCTGCTGGGCGAACTCGACGAGGCGCTCGCCGCGTTCGACCGCGCTCTCGCCCTGCGGCCCGACTGGACCGACGCCATCCTCGCGAAGGCCAATGTCCACCGGGCCGCCGGCCGGATGAGCGAGGCGGAAGCCGGATTCCACCGCACGCTCGAACTCGATCCCGGCGACGTGCGCGCGACGATCAATCTCGGCCTGCTGCGCGCCGAGCAGGCGCGGCACGCCGATTCGCTTTCGCTGTTGGGCAAGGCGCAGTCCGAGCAGAACTGGCTGTTCGTGCTGAACTACGCGCCGGGCGTGCCGGCCGAGCTGGCCGCCGACGCCTACCGCGCCTGGGGCCGGCGCCATGCCGAACCGCTGCGCGCGTTCTGGCCGCGGCACCCGGCCGTGCGCGCCGCCAAGGAACGCCTGCGGGTCGGCGTGGTGTCGTGCGACTTCCGCAACCATTCGATGCGCCACTTCCTGCTGCCGGCCCTCGCCAATCTCGATCCCGCGCGCATCGACCTCACGCTCTATTCGGCGACGCTCAAGGAAGACGCGTTCACCGCACGCTATCGCGCGATCGCCGGGCGCTATTCGTGCATCGAGTACGACGACGATGCGGCGGCGGCCGCGCGCATCGCCGCCGACGGCATCGACATCCTGCTCGACGTGTCGGGCCACACGGCCGGCAACCGGCTGACGCTGTTCGCGCGCAAGCCCGCCCCGGTGCAGGCGACGTGGCTTGGCTACGGCACCACCACCGGCATTGCCGCGATCGACTGGTTCCTGGGCGATTCGCGCCTCGCCCCGCCGGGCAGCGAGCGCTGCTTCGTCGAACGCGTGTGGCGCCTGCCGACGGCCTATTGCTACGCCCCGCCCGAAGAAGCGCCCGCCGTCGCCCCGCTGCCCGCACGAAGTGCGGGCGCGATCACGTTCGGCTGCTTCTCGCGCACGATCCGCTTCGGCGACCCGACGCTCGCCGCGTGGGGCGAGATCCTGAAGCGGCTGCCGCACAGCCGGCTCAGGCTCGACTCGCTGCCCTTCGCCGATGCGGCCACGCGCGCGGATTTCGCGGCACGGCTCGTGCGCTTCGGCGCGCGCGACGGGCAGATCGCGATCGCCCACACCACGCCGCAGCCGCGCGTGTGGGAGGCGTACGGCGAAATCGACATCGCGCTCGACCCGTTCCCGCACAATGCCGGGGCCACGACCTTCGAGGCGCTGTGGCAGGGCGTGCCGGTGCTGTCCAGGCGCGACCGCGTCCCGGTCGGCCGCTTCGGCGATTCGATCCTGGGGGCCGCCGGCCTTGGCGACTGGGTCGTCGATACGGTAGACCAATACGTCGAAACGGCCGTCGCACGGGCGGGCGATCTCGCGGCACTTGCCGCCCTCCGGGCCGGACTTCGCGAGCGCCTACAGGCCAGTGGCCTTACCGACGCGGCCCGGTTCGGGCGCCATCTGACCGATGCCCTGCACGGCATGTGGAGCAGCCCCGCATCCGGGATTCCTTGACTTTCTCGCCGGAAACCCTATTTTCCCACTGCCGCCAAGGGTTTTTGTGCGGCTGCGAAGGAACGCCGTATCCCGCGTTCCGTCTGTGGTTCCCGCCGATCCTCGTCAGGACGTCGGGCACCGGTCGCGGGCACGATGCACGCGACGCGCCGCCGAAGCGGAAAGCGGCGCCTCAAACCGAAAGAAAACGCAAACACATGGAATTCAAAGATTTGGGCCTGTCGGAGCCGGTGCTCCAGGCCATCGCGGACGCGGGCTATACGACACCCACGCCGATCCAGGAAAAGGCAATTCCCTACGTACAGATGGGCCGCGACGTCCTCGGCTGCGCCCAGACCGGGACCGGCAAGACCGCCGGCTTCACGCTGCCGATGATCGACGCGCTCAGCCAGGGCCGCGCCAAGGCGCGCATGCCGCGCTCGCTGATCCTCGAGCCGACGCGCGAACTCGCCGCACAGGTCGCCGAGAATTTCGACAAGTACGGCAAGTACCTCAAGCTCACCAAGGCGCTGCTGATCGGCGGCGTGTCGATGGACGAGCAGGAGAAGGCGCTCGACCGCGGCGTCGACGTGCTGATCGCCACCCCCGGCCGCCTGATGGATCTCTTCGACCGCGGCCGCATCCTGCTGCACGACGTGAAGATCCTCGTCATCGACGAAGCCGACCGCATGCTCGACATGGGCTTCATCCCCGACGTCGAGCGCATCGTGGGCCTGCTGCCGCCCTTGCGCCAGACGCTGTTCTTCTCGGCCACGATGGCGCCGGAAATCCGCAGGCTCGCGGACCGCTTCCTCACCAACCCCAAGGAAATCGCCGTCTCGGCCCCCGCCTCGACGGCCGACACCGTGCTGCAGGGCTTCGTCATGGTGCCCGCGCGCGAGAAGCGCGAAGCGCTGCGCCGCCTCATCCAGGCCGAGCAGATCAAGAACGCGCTCGTGTTCTGCAACCGCAAGCGCGACGTCGACATCCTGTGGAAGTCGCTCAAGCGCCACGGCTTCTCGGTCGGCGCCCTGCATGGCGACATGGACCAGGGGACGCGCACCGAGACGCTCGAAGGCTTCAAGAAGGGCGAAGTCCAGATCCTCGTCTGCTCGGACGTCGCCGCCCGCGGCCTCGACATCGGCGGCCTGTCGCACGTCTTCAATTTCGACGTGCCGATCAACGCCGAGGATTACGTCCACCGCATCGGCCGCACGGGCCGCGCGGGGCGCTCGGGCGTGGCCTACACGCTCGCCAGCCCCGACGATTTCAAGTTCATGTCGGCGATCGAACGCCTGATCGGCAAGAAGATCCCGCCCCTGTCGGTCGAGGGCTTCATCGCCCCCGTCGGCGACGGCAGCCCGGAACCGGCGCGCGAAGAGCGCGGCGGCCGGGGCGGTCGCGGCGGGCGTGGCGGCAGCGGCGGCGGTCGCGGTCGCGGCGGCGAACGCGGACCGCGTCGTTCGCACCACAACGAGAGCGCCAACGCCAACGACAGCGCCCCGGTCCCGGCGAATGCCGGCTGGGGTCCCTCGACCGAAGTGCGGGCGACCGAAGTGCAGGCGGCCGAAGCACCCACCGGCGAAGCGGCACCGGCGCCGGCCGCGGTTGCAGCCCCGTTCGAGACCTTCATTCCGGCGGCAGCCCCCGCACCCGTCGAGGCACCGGCCCCGGTCGCACAGCGCGAACGCCCGGCCCATCGCGAGCGTGAACGCGAACCCCGCCGCGAGCGCGCCCCTGCCCCGCAGGCGCACGAACACGAGCGCGAACCCCAGCAGGCCGGTGCAGGCCGGCCCGGCGGGCGCGGCTTCGACGACGACGGCGTTCCCGCCTTCCTGTTGCGCGGCAAGCGCGCGGCCGGTTAACTGGTCGCCGTAGCAGCCAATCCGGGGAGACCGCCGGCATGCAGACGATCTTCATCATGGTCAAATGCGAACTCGGCCGCGCCTACGACGTGGCCGAGGCGGCGATGGAGACCGAGCAGGTCTCCGAGGTCTTCTCGATCTCGGGCCAGTACGACCTGCACTTCAAATGCTACCTGCCCGACGATTCCGACATCGGCCATTTCGTGATGGGCATCCAGAAGATCCCCGGCGTGAAGGACACCTTCACGCTGATCACGTTCAAGGCGTTCGGGTAGCCCTCACCCTCCGCCCTCTCCCGCAAGCGGGAGAGGGGACTCCAATCTTGGTGACGCACGCACTGCGCCTCCAGTCCAACGGCGGGATTCCCTCTCCCGCTTGCGGGAGAGGGCTAGG
>CAYQDN010000065.1:0-18246 GCA_964416335.1 uncultured Azospirillum sp. | reverse complement strand
CGCACTTCTTCTTTGATCGCCGGCCTGTTCGCGACCGTCGCGGGGCTCGCCCTGCTTGCGGGCGAGGCGAACGCGCAGGCGGCCGCCTGCACCAACCGCGGCGATCTCGACCAGCTCTATTGCGACAACGACCGCGATCTCGTCGCCGACGTGCCGGCCGACAAGAAGAAGTTGCGCAATCCTTCCACGCTCGTCTTCGCCTATACGCCGGTCGAAGACCCTGCCGTGTACGAGAGCATCTTCCGGCCCTTCACCGAGTATCTGGCCAAGTGCGCGGCCAAGAAGGTCGTCTATTACCCGGTGCAGTCCAACTCGGCCGAGATCGAGGCGATGCGCTCGGGCCGCCTGCATGTCGCGGGCTTCTCCAGCGGCCCGACCGGCTTTGCGGTCAACATGGCTGGCGCCATCCCGTTCGCGGCCAAGGGCACGGCCGGCGAATATCGCGGCTATCACCTCGCCTTCGTCGTCAAGGCCGACAGCCCGTACCAGAAGCTCGCCGACCTCAAGGGCAAGAAGGTCGCCCACACGTCGGCCTCATCGAACTCGGGCAATCTCGCACCCCGCGCCCTGTTCCCGGGCGAGGGCCTCGCACCCGAGAAGGATTACCAGGTCGTCTATTCGGGCGGCCACGACAAGTCGGCACTCGGCGTCGTGTCGGGCGACTTCGACGGGGCCGCCGTCGCCTCCGACGTGCTCGAGCGCATGATCGCGCGCGGCAACATCAAGGCCGAGCAGGTCCGCGTCATCTACAAGAGCGCCACCTTCCCCACCTCGTCCTTCGCCTACGCGCACGATCTGGAGCCGGCCCTCGCCGACAAGATCAAGAAGTGCTTCTACGACTACCGCTTCCCGGCGGAGATGACGAAGGAGTTCAACGGCGACGACCGCTTCTTCCCGATCACCTACAAGAAGGACTGGGAAGTGATCCGCACGGTCGCGGCCGCGAGCGGCACGCCCTACAACAAGGCGCAGTACGAGAAGGAAACGGCGCAGGAAAAGGCCGACGAGATGAAGCGCGCGCAGGAAAAGCTGCAACAGAAGAAGCCGTGAACGTCCAGAACGTGAATCCGGGAGCGGTCGGCGCCAAACCCGACCGCTCCCTTCGTCTGTCGGGCCTGCGCAAGGAATACGTGCGCGGCGTTCCGGTCCTGCGCGACGTGTCGATCGACTTCGCGGGCAGCGGCATGACCGCGATCATCGGCCCGTCGGGGACCGGCAAGAGCACGCTGATCCGCTGCGTGAACCGGCTGGTCGAGCCGACGGCGGGCAAGATCCTGTTCCTCGGGCAGGATCTCGCCCAGCTGCGCGGATCGGCCCTGCGCGCGGCACGCCGGCGCATCGGCATGGTGTTCCAGGAGTACAACCTCGTCGAACGCCTGACCGCGATCGAGAACGTGCTGTGCGGGCGGCTGGGTTACGTGTCGCCGTGGCGCGCGTGGCTGCGCCGCTACCCCAAGGAAGACATCGACGGTGCCTTCGAACTGCTCGAGGCCGTGGGCCTTGCCGACCGTGCCGGCCAGCGCGCCGACGCGCTCTCCGGCGGGCAGCGCCAGCGCATCGGCATCGCGCGTGCGCTGATGCAGCGCCCCGACCTGCTGCTGGCCGACGAACCCACCTCGTCGCTCGACCCCAAGACGTCGGTCGAGATCATGGAGCTAATGGTCGAACTCGCCGGGCGCTACGACATTCCGGTCATCGTCAACATCCACAACGTGGAACTCGCCAAGCGCTTCGCCCAGCGCGTCATCGGCATGACCGGCGGCCTCGTCGTGTTCGACGGCCGGCCCGACGAGCTGCGCGACGACCATCTCAAGACAATCTATGGCGGCGAGGCGTGGCTTTGAGCGTGCACGCCGCCACGCGCACGCATCCCTTCCCGGCCAACTGGCCGGCCCGGCTGGCGTGGATCGGCCTTGCCGCCTACACGCTCTACGCCGCCTCGCTGTTCGAGCTGACCTGGACGCGCTTCGTCGTCGGGATCGAGAACGGCGCCAGGTTCTTCGACCGCATGTTCCCGCCGCATCTGGGCAAGTGGGACCTGTTGTGGCGCGGCATGTCGGAAAGCGTGGAGATCGCCCTGATCGCGACGGCGCTGGGCGTGCTGGTCGCCCTGCCGGTCGGGCTCTTCGCCGCACGCAACCTGATGCCGGTCTGGGTCACGTGGTGCGCGCGTGCCCTGATCGCGATGTGCCGCAGCTTCCATCCGATGATCGTGGCGATCCTGTTCGTGAAGGCCGTCGGCTTCGGGGCGCTGGCCGGCATCATGGCGCTGGTCGTGGCGTCCATCGGCTTCATCGCCAAGCTGTTCGCCGAGGCGATCGAGGAAATATCGCTCAAACAGGTCGAGGCGGTGCGCGCCACCGGGGCCGGCTTTGCCAACGTGCTGCTGATGGCGGTCGTGCCGCAGGTGCTCGCCCGCTTCATCGGCTTTGCCACCTACCAGCTCGATTCAAACCTGCGCAATTCGACGATGGTCGGCATCGTCGGCGGCGGGGGCATCGGCGCCACGCTGTTCACGGCCTTCCAGCGCTTCGACTACGATTTCGTACTGACGATCCTGATCGCGATCATCGCCCTCATCATGATCGGCGAGATCGTGTCGGGCTGGGTGCGGAGGACCTTTCAATGACCGCCCGTACCTGGGAACGCTTCACGCCGCGCCAGCGCCTGATGCGCTATGCCTTCTACCTGCTAACGGTCGCGGCCCTCGTGCAGAGCCTGCGTGCAGTCGAGATCATCCCGGAATTCCTCGAAGACGCGCCCGAGCAGATCGTCGACCTGTTCGGGCGGATGTGGCCCATCGACTGGAACTACTATCCCAAGACCGTCCACGCAGCCCTGGTCGAAACGCTGCACATCGCCACGCTGGGCACGATCCTCGCCCTCGTGCTCGCCGCACCCGTCGGGCTGATGGCGGCGACAAACATCACGCGCTGGCCGGCCTTGCGCCTGTTCGCGAAATTCATCCTCGTCTCGTCGCGCTCGGTCAATTCGCTGGTCTGGGCGCTGCTGTTCGTCGCGATCTTCGGGCCGGGGGCGCTGGCCGGCACGCTTGCCATCGCGTTCCGCTCGATCGGCTTCGTGGGCAAGCTGCTCGCCGAAGCACTGGAGGAATCCCATCGCGGGCCCATCGAGGCGCTGACGGCCACAGGGGCGCCCGCCGCCTCGATCTTCTTCAAGGGCTACTGGCCGCAGGTGCAGCCCTCGTTCTGGTCGATCGCGCTCTTCCGTTGGGACATCAACATCCGCGAGTCCGCCGTCCTCGGCCTTGTCGGTGCAGGCGGGATCGGCACGGCGCTCGACGATGCGCTGAGCCTGCTCTACTGGGACCAGGTGGCGCTGACGCTGCTGACGATCTTCTCGGTCGTCATCGCCGCCGAAATCATCGTCACGTATATCCGCAGCCGGATCATCTGAGCCGATCGGCCAGCGGACGAACATTTGCGATCCTGGTTTTAATTCATACTATTGTAGTAACCTACAGATGTATCCGCAATTTTTACGCTTCCTTAGCTTGCTCTCGCTAACGTACGTCGATCGAAAGCAAACGATCGGAGACGTGAAATGCCGCAGTTCGCAAAGCTCGGCCTGCGCAGCCAGATCATGATCGCCCTGTTCATCCCGATCGTCGGCCTAATCGCCATGGCCGGCATCGTCGCCTACCAGAAGCAGCGCATCGTCGCCCAGATGGCGACCGTCGAGGAGACCGTCGATGCCGCGACGGCGATCGGACCGTTCGTACACGAGTTGCAGCGGGAACGCGGCGCGTCCGCCCTTTTCCTCGGCAGCCGCGGCAGCCAGTTCGTCGCCGAACTTCCCGCCCAGCGCAAACGCACCGACGAGACGCGCGCGCGACTCGACGCCGTGCTGGCCCGCCTCGAGCGAGGCGTCGCCGGCGAACGCGCGGCGGCCCTTACGCGCGAGGCCAAGACAGCGATGGGACAGCTCGCCGGCAAGCGCGACGAAATCTCTGCCCTGACGATCCCGTTGCCGGCTTCGTTCGCCTACTACACTTCGGCGATCGCGCGGCTCCTCGACATCACGATCGAAGCGTCGAAGGCGATCGACCAGCGGGAAATCGTCGTCCGCATCACGGCCTACTCGAATTTCGTACTGGGCAAGGAACGCGCAGGCCAGGAGCGCGCTGTCGGCGCCGCCGGCTTCGGCGCCGGAAAATTCGAGGCTGCCCAGTTCCGCAATTTCGTACGGATCGGAAGCGAGCAGGCGGCGTACTTCAACATTTTTGCCGCCTACGCCACATCGGACCAGATCGGTTTCCACGAGAAGACGGTGGCGGGAGAACCGGTGCGGGAAGTTGAACGCATGCGCGCCCTGGCGTTGGATACCGGGGCGGACAAGCCGTTTGCGGGCGGTGACGGCGCCTACTGGTTCCGTCAGGCGTCGCAGCGCATCGACCAGATGAAGCAGGTCGAAGACCGGTTGGCCGCCGACCTGCGCGAGCAGGAGCGCATCGTCGAATCGACCGCGTGGATCGAGTTCTGCGCGGCACTTGGCTTCGGCATTGCGCTTGTCGTAGCGGCGCTGTGTGCGGGCGGCCTTGCCGTGCGCGGCATCGAGCGTGCGCTGCGCGGCATGACCGGGGCGATGACCCGCCTGGCTTCGGGCGATACCGGCATCGACGTTCCCGGTCTGGCGCGGCGCGACGAGATCGGGCAGATGGCCAGCGCCGTGGCGGTCTTCAAGGACAGCATGATCCGTTCGGCCGAACTCGTCGCAGCACAATCCACCGAACAGGTGGCCAAGGAGCATCGCCGGCAGCATGTCGAGGAACTCATCCGCGGATTTGAAGGTGCCGTCTCCGGGGTTCTCAACGGCGTTTCGATCGCCTCGGAAAAGATGCAGGTGCTTGCGCAGGCAATGTCGAGCACGGCCGAGCAGACCGCGGCCCAGGCCGGTGCAACGATGAAGGCCTCGAGCGACGCGTCGTCGAACGTCCAGACGGTCGCGTCGGCGACCGAGGAACTGTCTTCCTCGGTCCAGGAGATCAGCCGGCAGGTCGGCCAGTCGGCGATCATCGCGACCAAGGCCGTCGACGAGGCGCGCAAGACCGACCGCACCGTCACCGGCCTCGCCGACGGCGCGCAGAAGATCGGCGTGGTCGTCGACCTGATCCGCTCGATCGCGGGACAGACAAACCTGCTGGCGCTCAACGCGACGATCGAAGCCGCTCGCGCGGGCGATTCCGGCAAGGGATTCGCGGTCGTCGCTTCGGAAGTGAAGAATCTCGCCAACCAGACGGCCAAGGCGACCGAGGACATCACTGCCCAGATCGCGGCGATCCAGGACGCCGCCAGCCAGGCCGTTGCGGCGATCAGTGCGATCAGCAGCACGATCGACGAGATCAACACGATTTCGAGCGCCATCGCCGGCTCGATCGGCGAACAGAGCTCGGCCACGCGCGAAATCGCGCAGAGTATCCAGCAGGCGTCGGTCGGCACGCACGAGGTCTCTACGAACGTCGCCGGAATGTCCGACGCCGCCCGCGGCACCGGCGACGCGGCACGCGAGGTGCTAGGAGCGGCGAACGGGCTCAACGTGCAGGCGCTCGAACTGCGCGCGGCAGTAGAAGGATTCGTGGCGAAGATCCGTGCCTGATGCTGCCTAGCCCCAAGGCCCCGAGCGCGTGCGGCCCCCGAAGAGTGGCACGTCGGCGCGCTTGAAGAAGGGCAGCAGGACGAGCCCGGCCGCGAAGCCGCCGACATGCGCCCACCAGGCCACACCGCCTTCGCCGGCATCGGCGAGCATGCCGTTGGCGACCTGTACGACGATCCAGAAGCCGAGCACGAACCACGCCGGGATCCAGGCGAGGCGGAAGAACGCGAAGCTGTAGACCGATGCGTGCGGGTGCAGCAGCAGATAGCCCGCGAGCACGCCCGACACGGCCCCCGAAGCGCCGATCATCGGCATCTCGGAACTGAAATCGACGAAGGCCTGCGACAGGGCGGCGGCGAAGCCGCAGGCGAGATAGAAGACCGCGAAGCGCCCGCGGCCCATCGCGTCCTCGACATTGTTCCCGAAGGTCCAGAGATAGAGCATGTTGCCCGCGACATGCATGAACCCGCCATGCAGGAACATCGACGTGACGATGGTCATCCACGGGGCGAGCGTGGGCAGGTCGGCCGGCAGTTCGGCCGTCCCGCCGAGCACGGCCGGAATCATGCCGTAGCCGAGCACGAAGGCGTTGCCCGCCGCCTCGCCAAGCGTGGCCTGATAAGCGAACACGGCCGCGTTCATCGCGACGATCGCCGCGGTCAACGCGGCAAAGCGGCGCGTCGGGTTGTCGTCGTGCAGCGGGATCAGGAGCACGAGAGGCGCGCCTCCCGGCTAGTGGAGGAGGAAGCTGACGATCGTGCCGATCTGGTCGGGCGCCATCAAGGCGGGTGCATGGCCGCAGCCGGCGATCTCGACCGCCTCGCAGTTCGGCTTCTTCGACATGCGCAGCAGCGTCTCGCGCAGCAGCAGGTCGGAATCGGCCCCGCGGATCGCGAGCACGGGGATGCGCACCTGGTCCCAGAAGGCCCAGAGTGCGAGATCGTCGGCCGGCTTGTCCTGGAACGGCTTGCCGATGGCCGGGTCGTAGCGCAGGCGCAGGTTGCCGTCGCCGGACTCCTCGGCGCTGTGGAAGGCCAGATGCATCCACTCGGCTTCGGTGAGCTGGCCGAAGGGCGCATGCACCTTGCGAAGATACGTCTCGACCGCGCCGAAATCCTCGAAGCGCGGGTCGCGGCCGACATAGTTGCCCAACCGCTGCAGGGCCGCCGCCGGGATGAACGGGCCCACGTCGTTGAGCACGAGCTTGCGGATGAACTGGCCGCGCTGGGCGGCGAGCAGCATGCCGATCAGCCCGCCCATCGAGGTGCCGATCCAGTCGACCTTCTCGACGTCGAGGCGCGCATAGAGGGCCGAGACCGTCTGCATGTAGGTCGGGTAGGCATAGTCGTCGGGCTTGGGCAGCCAGTCGGACGCCCCGCGGCCGGGCATGTCCGGGCAGACGACCCGGCAGTCTTCCTCGGCCAGCGCCCGGGCGAGCGCGTCGAAATCGCGGCCGTTGCGCGTCAGCCCGTGCACGCAGATGACGGTGCGGGCGGCGCGCGCCGGACCCCATTCGGTCCAGGTCAGGCGGAAAAATCCGGCGGGCCCGAGGACGGGCATCGAGTGGGTCGTAGGCGTCATTGCCACCCGTTCTACCCCGCCGGGGCGCCTATGGACAACCATGCGCTCGCCCCCGTACAACGACGCCCGAGAAACCCCCGCCGGACACAGCGATTCCCATGCCCGCGCTTTCGGCCCGCGCCCAAGGCTACCTCTTCGCATTGGCGGCACCCTTGTGCTGGTCGGTGGGCGGCGTGGTCATGCGCTCGGTCGAGGCGGGCCCGTGGGACATCGTGTTCTGGCGTGCCGCCGCACATTTTGTCTGCTACCCGTTCGTGCTCGTCTTCCTGCTGCGCGTATCGGTGATGCGCAGCCTGCGCGATTTCGGCATGCCGGCCCTCGTCTCGGCCGCCATGGTCGGCGCCAGCTTCGTGCTGCACGTCATCGGCATGACGTCCACGACGGTGGCGAACGCCCTGCTGCTGCAATCCACATCGCCGCTGATCGTCGCGATCCTCGCGCGCTTCTTCCTGGGCGAGAGCGTGCCCGCGGCAAGCTGGATCGCCATCGCGGTCGCCTTCGCGGGCCTTGCCCTCGTCATGGGCGCTTCGCTGGGCGAAGGCGCCGTCCTCGGCAAGCTTGCCGCCATCGCCGTCGCCATCGTCAGCGCCATCAACGTCACGCTGATCCGGCGCACGCGCGGCAGCCTCGACCTGCGCCCGGCGATGGTGCCGGCCGCGCTGATCGCCTGCATCGCCGCACTCGCCGTCGGCGAACCGTTCTCGACGGCGCCGCGCGACATCGCGGCCCTGCTCGGCCTCGGCGTGGTGCAGATGACGCTCGGCCTCACGTTCTTCTATGCGGCGCTCAGGCGGCTCTCGCCGGTCGAGGTGACGCTGATCGCGTTGATCGAACCGGTGCTGGGGCCGCTGTGGACGTGGCTTGCGGTCGGCGAGGAACCGTCGGGCGGCACGCTGGTCGGCGGTGCGGTCCTGCTGGCGGCGCTTGCCTTCAACACGCTGGTCGCCGCACGCCGGCGGAGCGAGGCGTGATGCGTGCCCCCTTTCGCAGCGTGGCGATCATGGTGGCCGCGTCGGTGGCGTGGAGTACGAGCGGCCTGTTCGTGCGCCTGCTCGACGACACCAAGCCGCTCGAGATGGTGTTCTGGCGCTCGGTCGGCATGGCGCTGTTCCTGGGCGTCTACATGATGTGGCTCTACCGGCGCGACGCCTTCGCCAAGGTGCGCGCCCTGGGTGCCGGCGGGACGACCGCCGCGGCAATGCTCGCCGCGACGTTCTTCTTCTTCCTCTACGCGGTCAGCGCCACGACGGTGGCGACAGCCCTCTTCCTGATGAGCACCTCGCCGCTGTGGGCGGCCGTGTTCGGCCGCGTGATCCTGGGCGAGCCGCTGGCCGCACGCACGCTTGCCGCCATCGCCGCGTGCGCCATCGGTGTCACGATCATGGTCAACGACGCGCTGGTGTTCGGCTCGATCCTCGGGCCGCTGTCGGCGTTGTGCGTGTCGGTGTGCTTCGCCATCCAGATCACGATCCTGCGCAAGATCGGCCCGAAGGTCGACGCCATCCCCAGCGTGCTGGTCGCGGGCCTGCTTTCCATCGTCGTCGCCCTGCCGGCGGCCTGGCCGCTGCACGCGGGCCTGCACGACATCCTCGTGCTGCTGGCGATGGGCGTGATCCAGCTCGGCATGGGCTGCCTTTTGATGACCATCGCCACGCGCCACCTCAACGCAGCCGACGTGGGGCTGATCGCCCTGCTCGAGACCACGCTCGGGCCGCTCTGGGTGTGGATCTTCTTCGCCGAACGGCCGAGCGACGCCACGCTGATCGGCGGGGCGATCATCCTCGGCGCACTGGTCGCCAACGAGGCCGTTGGCCTGCGCCGACGCGTCGGTTAAGACTGTCGTTCCGTTCCGTCAGGGAGTGCCTTCGTCCATGCCGTCCGCCCCGTCCCAGATGCCGCGCGGCCCCCTCGCCGGCATCGTCGTCCTCGACATGTCGCGCATCCTCGCCGGCCCCTACTGCACGCTGCTGCTGGCCGAGTTGGGTGCGCGCATCATCAAGGTCGAGGATCCGCGCGGCGGCGACGACAGCCGCCAGTACGGCCCGTTCATCGAGGGCGAGTCCGTCTATTTCGCCGCCGTCAACCGCGGCAAGGAGAGCATCGGCCTCGACCTGAAAAAGGACGAGGACCGCACGGTGTTCGAGAAGCTGCTCGCGATGTCGGACGTGGTGATCGAGAATTTCCGCCCCGGCACGATGGACAAGCTCGGCTACGGCTGGGAAGCGCTGCACGCGAAATATCCCCGCCTCGTCTATTGCGCCGCGTCCGGCTTCGGCCATTCGGGCCCGTTCAAGTACGCGCCCGCCTACGACATGGTCGTGCAGGGTCTCGGCGGCATCATGAGCGTGACCGGCCACGAGGGTGCGCCCGTCGCGCGCATCGGCGTTTCGATCGGCGACCTGGGTGCCGGTCTCTACGCCGCCATCGGCGTGCAGTCGGCGCTGTTCCACCGCGAGCGCACGGGCGAAGCGACGTTCGTCGATATCGGCATGCTCGACTGCCAGCTCTCGCTCATGGAAAACCCGGCCGCGCGCTATCTCAATACCGGCAAGGTGCCGGGCCCGATGGGCGGCCGGCACGCCTCGATCACGCCGTTCGGAATCTTCCCCACGGCCGACAAGCAGATCATCATCGCCGCCGGCAATGACGGGCTCTACCGCAAGCTCTGCGCCGTGCTCGACGCACCCGCCCTGGCCGAGGACAAGCGCTATCTCACCAACGGTGCGCGCACCGACAACGTGCTCGCCCTCGAAGCCGAGGTGAGCGCCATCCTCGCGAAGGATACGGCCGCCAACTGGCTGGCCAAGCTCGACGCCGCCGGCATCCCGGCGGGGCCCATCAACGATGTGAAGGGCGCGCTCGAGCATCCGCAGACCGAAGCCCGCCACATGGTCGTCGAGACGGCCACGCCCGGCGGCAGGAAGCTCAAGGTGATCGGCAACCCGATCAAGATCTCCGGCTTCGCCGATCCGCCGACGCGTGCGGCGGCTCCCGCCCTCGACCAGCATCGCGACGCAATCCTCGCCGAACTTTCCAAGGAAAACAGATGATCGGTCCCGTCCTCGACCCGCGCGCACTCGCAAGGCATCTCGAAGGCAAGCAGCTCATCGACGGCAAACTCGTCGCGTCGAAATCGGGCGCCACGTTCCCCGTCAACAGTCCGGCGACCGGCGCACCCATCGCCGGTGCCGCCTCGGGCAACGCCGCCGACGTCGATGCGGCCGTGCAGTCGGCCGCGAACGCGCAGGTCGCGTGGGCCAAGGTGCCCGCCCGCCAGCGCGGCAAGCTGATCGCCGAATGCGGCCGCCTGCTCGACGAGCACAAGGAAGAGCTTTCGCGCCTCGTGGCGCTGGAAACCGGCAAGGCGCTGCGCACCGAGAGCCGCGTCGAGGCGGGCGTGCTCGCCGACGCGTTCAATTTCTACGGCGGCCTCGGCAGCGAGTTGAAGGGCGAGACGGTCCCGTTCCATCCCGACATGCTGACGATGACGATCCGCGAACCGATCGGCGTCGTGGGTGCGATCATCCCGTGGAACGTGCCGATGATGCTGATGGCGTTGAAGATCGCACCCGCCCTCGTCGCCGGCAACACGGTGGTCGTGAAAAGTGCCGAAGAAGCGCCCTTCGCGGTCCTGCGGATCTGCGAACTGATGGCGCGCATCCTGCCGCCGGGCGCCTTCAACATGCTGTCGGGCATGGGGCCGGAATGCGGCGGGCCGCTGGTCGCACACCCGAAGATCGGCAAGATCACGTTCACCGGCTCGGTCGAGACCGGCAAGATCATCTACCGTGCGGCCGCCGACAAGCTGATCCCGGTCACGCTGGAGCTGGGCGGCAAGAGCCCGATGATCGTCATGGACGATGCCGATCTCGACCGCGCGGTCGCGGGCGCCATCGCCGGCATGCGCTTCACGCGCCAGGGGCAGAGCTGCACGGCGGCAAGCCGCATGTACGTGCAGACGAAGATCCACGACCGGTTCGTCGCGGCGCTGAAAGCCAAGGTCGACGCGATGAAGATGGGCGACCCGCTCGACGAGGCGACCGACATCGGCACGATCGTGTCGCGCCAGCAGTACGACAAGGTCAATTCCTATATCGCGACCGGAAAGAAGGAAGGCGGCACGGCGCACGAATGCTCGGCCATGCCGGCCGACGCGTCGCTCGCCAAGGGGCTTTATGTGCGGCCCGTGATCTTCACGGGCCTGCCCAAGGACAGCCGCGTCGTGCGTGAGGAGATCTTCGGTCCCGTCACCGCGGTCATCAGATTCGAGACGTTCGACGAGGCCATCGCGGCGGCCAACGACAGCGAGTTCGGCCTTGCCGCGACGATCTGGACGAAGGACCTGAAGACCGCACTGGACGGTGCGCGCCGCCTGCAGGCCGGTTTCGTGCAGGTGAACCAGAACCTCGTCGTGCAGCCGGGGCTTTCCTACGGCGGCGTGAAGACATCCGGCCTCGGCAAGGAGGCCACGCTCGAAGCGATGCTCGAGCACTTCACGACCAAGAAGACCGTCATCGTCAGCATGGTCTAGGGCAATGCGGGCGCTGCGCTGGATCGGTGGACTGGTCGCGGGCCTTGCCCTGCTGGCCGCCGCCGTCGCGGGCCTCGGTTTCGCCTATCTTCGCACCGGCCTGCCGCAGACCGAAGGCACGCTGCGCGCCGAGGGGCTCGAAGCGCCGGTCGAGATCGTGCGCGACGGCTTCGGCATCCCGCATGTCTGGGCCGCCAACGACCGCGATCTGTGGTTCACGCTGGGCTTCCTGCATGCGCAGGACCGTCTGGTGCAGCTCGAATTCACGCGGCTGATCGGCCAGGGCCGGCTTGCCGAACTGGTCGGCCCGCGCGCCTTGCCGCTCGACCGGTTCAACCGCGTGCTTGGCCTGCCGCAGGAAGCACGCCGCGCCTACGCCATCGCCGATCCGGACGTGCGTGCGCAGGCCGACGCCTACGCGGCCGGTGCCAACGCGAGCCTTGCCGCACATACCGGCGCCTGGCCGGTCGAGTTCCTGTGGTTCGGCCATCGCCCGGAACGCTGGGAAGGCTGGCACACGTTCCTGTGGGGCCAACTGATGGGCCTGACGCTCAACGCGAGCTGGCGCGACGCGTTGCTGCGCGCGCGCATGAGCGACCGGCTGACATCCGCGCTGTTCGATTCATTGTGGCCGCGCGAAATAGCCGGCATTCCGGTCGTCGTCGAAGGTGCCGACAAGGCGACGGCGCGTCTTGCAGGCGCACTGCTCGACAGCCTGCCCGCTCCGCTAAGCCCGCCGACCGCGTCGAACGAATGGGTCGTCGCCGGTACCAAGACGGCAAGCGGCAAGCCGATCCTGGCGAACGACCCGCATCTCAATCTCGGCGCCCCCGGCATCTGGTATCTCGTTCGGCTCGAAGCGCCCGGAATCGTCTATGCCGGTGCCACTGCACCCGGCGCACCCGCCCTGATCCTCGGCCACAACGGCAACGTCGCGTGGGGCTTCACGTCGACGGGGGCCGACGCCGCCGATCTGTTCGTCGAGCGCGTCGATCCCGCCGACCCGTCGCGCTATCTGGTCCCCGGCGGCTCGCGCGCCTTCGAGACGCGCGAGGAAGTGCTGCAGGCCAAGGGCCAGCGGCCCGAGACGATCGTCGTGCGGCGCACGCGCCACGGGGCCGTGATCTCAGACGTCGATCCGGCGACGCGTGCGACCGCCGGCGACGGACAGGTGATGGCGCTCGCCCTGCCCTTCATGTTCGCGCCCGACCGCACGGCGCAGGCGCTGATCCGGATCAACCATGCACGCGACGCGCGCGAGGCGGCAGCCGCGACGCGCGACTGGCTCACGCCCGTGCAGAACATGGTCTATGCCGACAAGGCCGGCACGATCGGCATGCGCACCATCGGTGCCGTACCGATGCGCGCGACCGCGGCTTCGCCGCTACCCTATCGCGGATGGATCGGCGAAGTCGGCTGGACGGGATTCGTGCCGTTCGAGGCGATGCCGGGCCGCGAGAACCCGCCATCGGGTTTCCTTTCGAACGCCAACGACCGCCCCGTGGTGGCCGACTGGCCGTACCATCTGGCCTTCTCGTTCGATCCTTCCTACCGGCAGCGCCGCATCGTCGAGATGCTGGGTGCGCGCGACGGGCAGGATCCGGCCTACCACGCGGCGATGCAGGCCGACGCCAATTCGCTGTTTGCACAGGCCGCGATCGCGGCGGCGGCGTCGCTTGCACCGGCCGAGCCGCGCGCGCGGGCGGCACTCGAAAAGCTGCGCGCCTGGGACGGCCGCATGGATCACGCGCTTGCCGAACCGCTGGTTTTCTCGGCCTGGATGCGCGAGCTCACGCGCCAGACACTGTCGGTCGCACTCGGCGAGGTCGCTGGCGAAGCGCTTCGCGAGCGACCGAAACTGGTGCTCGACGTGCTGGCCGGAAAATCCGCCTGGTGCGGTGACGCCGCCTGCGCACGCGCCGCGGAAACGACCCTCGTCGCCGCACTCGACTGGATCGCGTCGCGCTACGGCAGCGACATGACGCGCTGGCACTGGGGAGCGGAGCATTTTGCGCCGTTCGAAAATCCGCTCCTCGCGCGGCTGCCGCTCGCGAACACCTTGCTGGGGGCAGCACCGGCGACGAACGGCGACTTCTACACCGTCAATCGCGGCGGCGGCCGCATGGCCGACACGCTGCAGCCCTTCGCGGATGTGCACGGGGCGGGCTACCGGGCGGTCTACGATCTTGCGGATCTCGACGCGTCGCTGTTCGTCGTGGCACCCGGGCAATCTGGCCATCCGCTGTCCGAGCATTGGCACGACCTCGCGGGCCTCTGGGCCGAAGGTCGCCATGTCCGCCTTGCCCGGACGCGCGTCGAGCTGGGCGAGGATTCGCAGCGCCTGCGCCTCCTGCCGCCGTAAGAATATCCATTGTTTACAGCCAGTTCATCGAATCTTAACGGCTCATCAACGAACTTCGGATAGTTTTTAATCGAATTTTAGCGGGTCGGGTCCGCGGGTTGTTCTCGCACCGCACCAAGCGCATATTCCATGCGCGTGTGCGGTGCCGAATCGTTCGCGGGCTCTGCAGCTTCGGGAAGTCGAATGGCCGACGAGAGCAATCACCCAGTCATCATCATCAAGCGCGGCAAGAAGGGCCACGACGCCGCGCATGGCGGCGGCTGGAAGGTCGCCTATGCCGACTTCGTGACCGCGATGATGGCGTTCTTCCTGCTGCTCTGGCTGCTCAACGCGACCGACCAGGAAAAGCGCCAGGGTATCGCGCAGTACTTCACCGCCTTCGACGCCGTGTCGCGCTCGACCTCGGGTGCCGGCGGCGTGCTCGGCGGCGTGACGCTCGGCCCCGGCGATCTTCCCAACATGACCGGCGGCATCGTCGTCGGCGTGCCGCTCGCCCCCACCGGCGAGGAACGCGACACCGAAGGTCCCGACTTCGCCGAGAAACAGGGCCAGGCCGCCGCCAGCGAAGACAGCGAGAACCCGCAGCCCAACGCACGCGGCGCTTCCGGCGTCGGTCCCGGCCCGTCGGGTACCGCTGCCGCCGGCGAACGGCGCCCGGGCGAACGGCCGGCCGGCAACCTCGCCGCCGGAATCCAGGCCGACGGCAACCAGCAGGACGGCAACGGCGTCGTCGTCGTACGCCCCAGCGCCTATCAGCAGCAGATGCAGGCCGAGATGGGCAAGCGCGAGGAGCAGAGCTTCCAGCGCGCCGAATCCGACATCCGCCAGGCGATCCAGGACGTGCCCGAGCTCAAGCCGCTCGCGCAGAACCTGCTCGTCGACCGCACGCCGGAAGGCCTGCGCATCCAACTCGTCGACCAGGAACGCTATTCGATGTTCGCCTCGGGCTCGTCCGCACCGGCCGACGCGACGCGCAAGCTTCTGGCGACCGTCGCCAAGATCGTGCAGAACCTGCCCAACTCGGTCGCCATCGCCGGGCACACCGACGCCGTCCCCTTCCCGCGCGGCGCCCAGTACACGAACTGGGAACTGTCGAGCGACCGCGCCAACGCCGCGCGCCGCGCGATGATCGAAGCCGGCCTGCCGCAGGCGCGCATCGCGCGCGTCGTGGGGCGCGCCGATACCGAGCCGCTGATCGCCGACAACCCGAACGATCCGCGCAACCGCCGCATCTCCATCATCCTGCTTCGCGACATCCCGCCGGCGAGCTGACGCCGGCGGCAATGAAAATACGGATACCCTCCGCGCCGACGCGCCGCATCGTCCTGCTCGGTGTGGGAGCTACTCTCGTAGGCTGTGCGGCACCGGCACCGCTGCGCGGGCCGCGCACGCAAGGCGAAACCCCGTTCACCCTCGGTGTCGCGTCGGGCGACCCCACACCCGACGGCGTCGTGCTGTGGACGCGTCTTGCCCCCGAACCGCTGGCGATCGGCGGCGGGCTTGCGGGAAGCGGCCCGGTGGAGGTCGCCTGGGAGATCGCGCGCGACCCGCGTTTCGCGTCGGTCGAGCGCAGCGGGACTGCGACCGCCACGGCGCAAGGCGCGCACAGCGTGCATGTCGAGCTTTCCGGTCTCGAGCCGGCGCGCGACTATTGGTACCGCTTCCGGGCCCTCGGGCAGGCAAGCACGGTCGGCCGCGCGCGCACGGCACCGGCCGCAGGCACCCTGCCTGCCCGGCTCAAATTCGTTTCGTGCGGGTGCAGCAACTACGAGCATGGGCTGTTCACGGCCTTTCGCCACATCGCCGACGAAGCGCCGGATTTCGCGTTCCACTACGGCGACTATATCTACGAAGGCGGCACCTATCGCGGCTCCGAACCGCGCCCGCGCCTGCATGAAGGCCCCGTCTGCCGCACGCTCGACGACTACCGGCGCCGCTATGCCCAATACAAGGTCGACCCCGACCTGCAGGCGGCACACGCCGCGACGCCATTCGTGATGTCCTTCGACGACCACGAAGTCGCGAACAACTGGTCGGCGACGTTCAGCGCCGGCAGCGGAAGCGATCCGGCCGTCTTCCTTGCACGGCGCAACGCGGCCTTCCAGGCGTGGTACGAGCATCAGCCGGTGCGCGCGGCCCTGCGCCCCGGTGCAAGCGGCATCGCGATGCATCGCAGCCTTGCCTTCGGCGATCTGGCGCAGCTTGCCGTCCTCGACACGCGCCAGTTCCGCTCGCGCCAGCCCTGCGGCGACACAATCAAGCCGGCCTGCGCGGAAATGGACGCGCCCGACGCCCAGATGATGGGGCTGGTGCAGGAGCGCTGGCTTGGCGAGCGTCTGGGTGCCTCGCGCGCGCGCTGGAACCTGATCGGCCAGCAGGTCGCGATGATGCGCATCGACCTCGGCGGCGGCCATTTCAACATGGACAGCTGGGCCGGCTACACGGTCGCGCGCGGGCGCGTGCACGACATGCTGGCGCGCGTACGGCCGTCCAACCCCGTCGTGCTGACCGGCGACTGGCACAAGAACTGGATCGGCGAGCTGAAGGCGGACTACGACGATCCGAATTCGGCGACGCTTGCCCCGGAATTCCTCGCCACCTCGATCAGCTCGGGCGGCGATCCCGGTGCCGAGGACCGGTCGGCCGCACGCTATCTCGCCACGAACCCGCATATCCGGCACTACAGCGACCTGCGCGGCTACATGTCGTTTGCCCTGACGGCCCAGCGCCTCGACGTCGATCTACGCAGCGTGGCGTCGGTGACGCGGCCGGGTGCCGCCGTGCGCACGGCCGCGCGCTTCTCGGTCCTTGCGGGCGATCCGCACGTGCACAAGGGCTGAGCACGCCCGTATCGGACGCCAATAAATACACATTTTATCCGCGATTCGACTGCCCCGCCCCTGTGGCCGATACCGCGATCCGCTTGCGCACCCGATGGAACCTCACTTAGGCTGATCGCCGAGATCGGGAGGCCCCGTGGACGAGGTTGTGCGACTGCCAGCCATCGACGCCAATAGCGCCGGCCGACCGGAACCGGTCGATCAGAGCCGTTTCAAGGGTTTGCGCCGACGTCGGGTCGTCGCGTGGCTGTTCGGCGTGACGATCTGCTGCCTGCTATCGTGGGCGGCAGCGATCCCTGCGACGTTCCTCGGCCTGATGAGTTTCGGCATCCTGTGGACGCCGGCCTGGATCGCCGTGGCGCTGGTGCCGCTCGCCTACAACGCATTCCTCGTTTCCGGCACGCGGCGGTCGACCTGGGGCCAACGGATCGCCGGCGTGCGCATCGAAACGCCGGACGGGCGGCAGGCCGGCTTCCTGCAGGCGGCGACGCACTTCATCCTGTTCTATCTCGGGCTCGTGTTCACGTGCGGCATCATCACCGTGTGGACTTTTTTCAATCCAAACAAATCGCTGGTCCACGACATTCTTGCCGGACTTGAAGCGCATCGGGCAGCGCCCGAAGGTGCCGCATGACCGCCCAAGGCAACAGCACCGCGCGCTTCTATTATTCGATGCCGTCCCCCTGCCCCTATATCGAGGGGCGGATGGAACGGCGCATCTTTGTCGACCTGACCGGCCCGCAGGCGGTCCTGTCCTACGACCTGCTGTCGGAGGCGGGCTTCCGCCGGTCGCTCGGCTTCGCCTACCGGCCGGCCTGCCCCGGCTGCAACGCGTGCGTCGCGGTGCGCATCCCAGTCGAGCAGTTCGAACTGACACGCCAGTGGCGCCGGGTGCTGGCGCGCAACGCCGACATCGCCGGCGAGTTCCGCCCCGCGGTCGCGACGGCCGAGCAGTACGCGCTGTTCTCGCGCTACCAGGTCGGCCGCCACCGCGACGGCGAGATGGCGCGGATGGATTTCGAGGACTACCGCACGATGATCGAGGTCGGCGCCATCGCGTCGAACGTGCTCGAGATCCGCGACCGGCATGGCAACCTGATGGGGGCGTGCCTCATCGACCGGATGGGCCGCGGCTATTCGGCCGTCTATTCCTTCTACGAACCGGAAGCGCCGGCCCGTTCGCTCGGCAGCTACCTGATCCTGTGGCTGATC
Source organism: uncultured Azospirillum sp. (assembly GCA_964416335.1). GTDB lineage: Bacteria > Pseudomonadota > Alphaproteobacteria > CACIAM-22H2 > CACIAM-22H2 > Tagaea. The sequence goes on along the minus strand of CAYQDN010000065.1, from coordinate 107 downwards.
GAGGAAGCGCGGCGCAATGGCCTCGACCACGTCTATCTCGGCTACTGGATCCAGAACAGCGACAAGATGGCCTACAAGGTCCGCTTCCAGCCGCTCGAGGCGCTGAC
>CAYQDN010000064.1:0-18645 GCA_964416335.1 uncultured Azospirillum sp. | reverse complement strand
ATCCACGCCCAGCTTGCGGGCATAGGAGGGATCGAGCGCATGCTCGGCATCGACGAAGGCGCAGGTACCGCCGGCCTTCTGGGATTCCGCGATCGCGTGCAATGCCAGCGTCGTCTTGCCCGAGCTTTCGGGCCCGTAAATCTCGACGATGCGGCCCTTCGGCAGGCCGCCGATGCCGAGCGCGATGTCCAGCGACAGCGAGCCGGTCGAGATGACCTCCGCCGCCACGGTCTGGTCGCGCGAACCGAGCTTCATGATGGAGCCCTTGCCGAACGATCTTTCGATCTGGCTCAGGGCCGCCTCGAGCGCCTTGTTCTTGTCCATGCTGTCCTTCTCGGTCGGCTCCCGGGGGGCCGATCGCAACGCCGTTACCGTCGACATCTTCCGTTCTCCTTATCAGGGGCGCCCCACGTGGCCAACGCCTGTGGAAATCGCCGTTTGACCATTGGCTTAATAACGTCCCGGAAAAATCCAGAATGCCGAAAGTACTGCGTTTGTTCCCATCAGCATCCCGACGCGGAACCCCTTGGCCCCGCGTCGTGATCCGGAGAGTACCAGTTTTGTTCTCACGTGCAAGTGAAAAACGAACAGGCCCAAATCCCGGCTGAATCCGGGGGCCTGCGGCCTATCCCTTGGCGGCCGGCGCCAGCCGCTGCCGGTAGCCCGAAAGGAACGACTCGAACGGGGCAAGCGACGAGACGCGCGCGGCGATCGACGCGATGTCGGGGGTCGCGCCCGCCTTGTCCGCCGTCAGCACCCGGAAGACCTCGGCATAAGGCGACTTGCCCATCACCGGACCGAAGCGCTCGCGCAGGCGGGCGGTCCCCGCCTCGTCCCCGGCCAGTGCCAGCGCCACGGCCAGATGAAGCGTCTGGCGCGCCCGGTTGTCGTCGATCGGATCGGTGCCCGCCGGCGGATTGCCGACGAGCCGTTCGAGGGCCTGGGCAGCCGGCCCCCAGGCGCGCGTGCGCAAGGCGATCTCGGCGCGCAGCAGATCGGCGTCGGCCCCCGGATCGCCTTCCAGGCGCGCCAGTGCTTCGGGTGCGCGGCCGAGATCGGCGAGTGCGCGTGCCGCAAGGCGCGAGCGCTCGCGGCGCAGCTCGTCGGTCATGCCCGGCACTTCGGACGCGTCGAGCGATTCGAGTGCGACCTGCGGCTTGCGGTCGAGCAGCCGGATCGCGGCAAGACGTGCCCCCACCTCGGCGCGCGGCTGGCCCTGCAGGCGATTGCGCATCTGGTGGTCGAGCAGGCCGGCGGCACGGTCGAGCAAGTCGACCGTGACCATGCGCTCGACCAGCTTGCGCACCATCTCGTCGCCTTCGGTGCCGCCGGGCACGAGATCGCGATAGTCCTCGAACAGGCCGATCGCCGCGACCGGCGACAGGCGCTCGGCCGTTCCCTCGAGGAAGAGCTTGCGGAACTCGCGCTTAACGTCGCCCTCGAGTTCGCCGCGGTCGCGCGCCTGCGGGAAGCGCAGTGCGGCATCGCGCAGCGTCTGCACGCCCACGCGGAAATCGCCGGCGGCAAGCTGGGCCCGGCCGAGACGGCGCTGGATCTCGAACTCCAGCTCGTCGCCGCGCCAGGCGAAGCGCAGTCGCTCGAGGGCCGCGACGGTTTCCAGCGGCGAGAGATCGCCTTTGTTCGACTGCACCTCGATGCGCGCCATTTCGGCCTGGATACGCGCCTTCGTGACGGTGCCCAGATCGAGCGTCTTCCACGCCGCGAGGGCCGCGCGCTCGTCGCCGCGGTCGAGCGCTATGCGGCCGCGCAGATAGTCGGTCCGCGCGCGGTCGCCGCGGCTCGGATTGTTCGCGACGACCTGGTCGAGCCGGCGCTGTGCGGCATCCAGTTCCTTGCCGACAAGGCGCGCCTCGGCGATGGCAAGGCCGAGACGGTTGGCGAAGACCGGCGGAAAGCGGTCGGAATTGTCGACGGCGCGGTCGAACTGCAGCAGGGCCGCCTGCGGATCGTTCTGCGCCATCGCCAGCGCACCGCGCCACAGTGCGGCCTCGCCTTCCTGGTCGAGGCTGGAATGGTTGAGCCAGCGCGCCGCCTCGTCGAGATTGCCGCTGTAAAGCTCGGCCACGCCGCGCATCGCGCGATTCTGCGGCCCGTCGAGGATCTGCGGGCGCTCCTCGCCGATCAGCCGCATCACGGCGTTGGTTTCCGGGAACAGGCCGTGCGCGAACAGGAAGCGCGCGAGTTCGAGGCGCGCGACATTGCGCGGATCGCCGGCGCGCGCGGCCGCGACGAGCCGCTCCATCTCCGGCAGGTCGTCGTTGAACTTCGCCGGGCCGTTGCGCTGCCAGCCGTTCAGGTCGAGGAGTGCACCCTGCCGCAGCGGAGGTGCCCCCGGCGTGCCGATGGCCGTCGGTGCCGTGACGAACAGCGCGCGCGAAGACGAGATCTCAACCCCCGTCCCGAGCGGACGGACCGCGACGCTGTCGTCGTCGGGGCGCACGACCGCGCCCTGCACGCTCGCCAGGATCTGGAACTGCGCGTAGCGCCGCGGGTCGGCGAGCCCCACGCCCGCGACCGCCGTCGGCACGACGGCAAGCTCGTCGCCGATTTCCGGATCGCGCAGGCGCAGCACGGTCTGCGCACCCGGCAGCTCGATCGCCACGCGCGCGTCGGCCGGCGTGTCGGGATTGCGGATGACGATCTCGAGCGGCTTTTCGGGCTTGCGCGGAAGGCGTCCGAGTTCGACGACCCAGGCCGTGCCGTCGCGCCGCACCACGCTGTTGGCGCCGCCGCGCGGGCTCATGCGCAGGACCGTGCCCTGGCTCTCGACGATCTCGACCTCGCCGAGCAGGTCGCGGATCTGGGCGCCGTCGCGCAGGGCGGTCAGGTCGATATCGACCGGCTTGTCGAAGGCGATCCAGAGATTCTGGCCGCGGCCGAAAACGGCGGCACCGATCGGCTCGACGAAACCGAAACGCAGCGACTGGAAATTCTCCTCGCGGATCACCTCGACCGGCACGCGGCCGCGCAGTGCCACGAGGTTCGCCGGGCCGGACGGGCCGCCGGTCTGGCCGGCCGGCTGGCCGAGCCCGAGCGCCTGCGCCTGCTGCGTCAGCGCCTGGAAATCCGGCGTGGGCGGACGGCTGCCCGTGCCGCCGGCGGACGGAGCGGCGGCGCCACCCACCTGGGCGGGCATCTGGCCCTGCTGCCCTGCCTGTGCCGGCGCATTGGCCGCCTGCTGGGCCTGTTCCTGCCGGGCCTGCGCTTGCGCCGGCGTGGGGAGCTGGACCTGCTGCGTCGTCGGCTGCCCGGTGCCGATCGAGCCGTCGCGCACGAAATCCAGCACGAGGCGCGGCCCGGCGCGGAAATGGCGCAGGCCGATATTCTCGTTGAGCGCGAACTCCAGCGTCGAGCGGTCGCCGGCGCGCGCCGTACGGACATTCGCGACCGATCCGCGCAGGCCGGCGGCGATCTGGGCCTGGTTGAGGCCGACCGGCGCACCGAACGTCACGGTCACGTTGCGGCCGTTCTGCTCGACGCGATAATCCACGTCCTCGGGCCAGTCGACGACCGCACGGTCGAAGCCCTGGTTGTTGCCGAAACGGATCGCAACACTCGGGCCGCCGGGTGCTGCCGGGGCGGCTTGCGCCGGCGGCGGGGCGACCTGAGCCGACGGGGCGGCTGCGGCCGGTGTTGGCGGCGTGGCGGGAGCCGTGGCCCAGGGTGCGGACGTGCCCGATGCCGTCGGCGCTGCCAGTGCCGGTGCCTGCGGTGCGGCGAGGAACGGGCGGAATGGCGGTGCCGCCGGATCAGCCTGTACGGGCACCGGTTCGGGCGCTGCGGCCGGGGGGGCTGCCGGTGTCGCCGGGAATGCCGACCAGGGTGTGGCCTGTGCACGGACGGACGCGGGAACGGCGCATGCAAGCAGCATCGCGGCTGCGCAAATCGACAGCCGCGTTACGCCATTTACGCCTGCCCTGTGCTTTCGCGTCGACATCGCCACGCGCATGCACCCCGAAGGCTTCGTGCGAAGCCGATTCCGGCATTTTACACCAGAAAACGCCCCGCTCGGGCTAAGTGCCCGAATCGACAGGGATTCTACGCGTTGTAACTAGGCCTTGTCGAACAGTGCGTCGATATCGGCCTGGTTGGGTGCGGCGTCCGGCATTTGCGGGCCGTTGAGCAGGGCCGCCTCCCCGGTCTTGGCGGCACCGGCGGATGCCCCCGCATTCAGCACGACGGCCGGGAGATTGAGGCTCTCGAGAAGGCCGGCGACGGTCGCGTCGACTTCCTTGAGGACCGAGACGATCTTGGAAATGCGCTGGCCGGTGATGTCCTGGAAATTGCACGCCTCGTAGATCGCCGTGACGTCGGCAAGGATTGCACGCGCCGGTTCGCCACCCGCGAGGCTGGCGGATTTCTCGATCCGCTCCACCGCGTCGAGGATGGCGTTCGTCGCGCGCTCGGTGGCGCCGACGATCGCGGTCAATTCGTCGCCGGCGGTCGGAAGATGCTTGGAGCGGATGTCCTGCGCGCTGAGTGCGGCAAGATCGCGTTTGGCTTCCGCGATGATCCGGGCCAGATGCTCGACGCCGACGGCAATGCCGGGAACCGGCACGGCCCTGGCCGGCTTGCGGAGGGCCGGCTTGCGGGCAGCGGTCTTTCGGACGACGGGTTTGCGGCGAAGCGGCTTGCGCGCCGGCTTCTTCGCCTTGGCTGCCTTCGCACGGACGGGCTTGCGCGCCTTGGCCGGACGGGCCTTGCGCCTGGCGGATTTGCGGACAGCCACTCAATCCCCCTATGCGGCGCGAGGGCTAGAAATCGCCGAGAACCGTTGCGATCTTGCCCTTGAGCGTCGCCGCGTTGAAAGGCTTGACGATGTAGTTGTTCACGCCCGCCTGCTTGGCGGCGATGACGTTCTCGGTCTTGCTCTCGGCCGTGACCATGATGAACGGGATGTGCTTGAGCTTGGCGTCGGCACGCACTTCCTGGAGAAGCTGCAGGCCGGTCATCGGCTGCATGTTCCAGTCGGAGATGATCAGGCCATACTCCTTCCCGCGCACTTTCTGCAGCGCCGCCGAGCCGTCCTCGGCTTCGTCGACATTCGTGAATCCGATCTGGTTCAGCAGATTTTTCACGATCCTCAGCATCGTCTTGTAATCATCGACGATGAGGACGTTCATGCGCAGATCGACGGCCATCGCAGGTCTCCCGAGCCTTTGTTCAAATTGGCGCAGGCTCCTTGCCGGAACCCGCGCGCGGTCCCTATCAATAGGGCCAGCACGTTAAAAGGTTACTAATCGAGCCGGAACGGCGGGTAAAGCCCCGATCGTCAGCCGGCGCGCGCCGGAATACGGGACGGTGCCGTGTTTTCGGGCTGCCGGCGCCGCGCAAGTTCTGCGGTAACCTGTTGCGCCCGGATCGGGTTCATCTGCGCCAGGATCGGGGCCGCGCGCCGTTCGTTCATGGCTTCGACGATCTCGACAAGGGCCGGCATTTCCATCTGCTCGAAGATGCGCGCCGCCTCGGTCGGTTTCATGTTCTGGAACATGCGGACGAGGCTGTTGCGACGGGCCTGCTCCTGCTCGTCATACTTCGCGATGGCGCTCTCGACCGCGGCCTGGAGCTTTTTCAGCTCGTCGACCTGCTGCTGGATGCGCCGCTCGGCCGCCTGAAGGATCGCGTCGCGCTGGTCGAGTTCGGCCTGACGCCTGTCGATTTCCTCGCGCCGCTTGGAAAGATCCTCGAGCGCTTCGATTTCGCCGGGGCTGTAGCTGCGTTCGCCCTCGGCGTCGGCGCGGCCGGGTGGCTGCGGGCGTGCCGCCGGTTCGGCGGGTGCGGCGGCCGGCGGGGCCGCAGGCGCCTGCGCAAGCTGGACCGGGCGCGGCGACGGCTGGGGTGCGGTGGGAACGGGACGCGGCGACGGCGACTGCTGGGCGAAAGCGACGCCGAGATTGCCCAGGCGCATCGTCAGCAGCAGGGCCGCGACGATCGCGAGGATCGGCAGGAGACGGATACGGTCGAGAAGCTTGCTCACGCGCGGGCACCGGCCTGGGCGGCACCCTTGCGGCGATCGGCGATCGCGCGCAGCAGCTCCTGTTCGGCGACCGAACGGGGCGGGCCGCCGCGATCGGCCGGCGGTTCGGCCGCGCGGACCGGCGGCAGTTCCTCGCGCATGCGGACCGGAACGGGTGCCGGCTCGCGCATCGGCGCCACGGCGCGCGGCCGCAGCGAGTCCGACAGGCGGTCGGCGGCCGGTTCGGCACGATGCACCAGCATCTCGAGATCGTCCTTGAGCGAAAGGGCCTTGCGCGTCTGGTCCTCGAGCAGGCGGCCCGAGGCCTGGCTGGCGGCCTTCAGTTCGGCGATCGCCTCTTCGGCCCGGTTGGCCGCCTTGACGAACTCCGCCGTCGCCTTCTGCAATTCGGCCTTGCCCTCGCGCCAGTTGCCCAGCCGCTTGTTGAGACGGATCGCATAGACGATCACCGCGACGAGAAGTGCCGCGAGCACGCCGTTCAGCGCCAGATCCAGGCCCATCAGGATTCCTCGTACTTGTTGATCTTGCGTTCGATCATGACGGCGACGTTCTGGCCGCGCCGGCCCATGCGCCCCTTGAAGAGGCTTTCCGGTCCGCACAGCACCTTGATCTCGCTTTCCGGCGTGGCGTTGAGCATCAGGCGCGTGCCGACCTTGAAGTCGAGCACGTCCTGCAGCGTCATCACCTGCTCGTCGACGACCGCATGGATGTCCACGTCCGTCGCCCAGAGCTCGGTCGCAAGGTGGCCTTCCCAGATCGAGTCACGGCCGAACTTCTCGCCCATGAACTGCTGCAGCAGCATTTCGCGGACGGGTTCGAGCGTGGCGTAGGGCAGCAGCAGCTCGAGACGGCCGCCGCGGTCTTCCATGTCGATGCGCAGCTTGGCGATGATCGCGGCGTTGGCGGGGCGCGCGATGGTCGCGAAGCGCGGATTGGTTTCCAGCCGCTCGAAGCGGAAATTGACCTTGCTGATCGGATCGAACGACGCCGAAAGATCGCCGAGGACGACGGCGACGAGGCGTTCGACGAGGTTGCGTTCGATCGTGGTGTAGGGGCGACCTTCGATGCGCATCGCGGCCGTGCCGCGACGGCCGCCGAGCAGCACGTCGACGATCGAGTAGATGAGGGCCGAGTCGACCGTCAGGAGGCCGAAATTGTCCCACTGCTCGGCCTTGAACACGGCGAGCATCGCGGGCAGCGGGATCGAGTTGACGTAGTCGCCGAAGCGCGTCGAAGTGATGACGTCGAGCGAGACTTCGACGTTGTCCGACGTGAAATTGCGCAGGCTCGTGGTCAGCATTCGCACGAGCCGGTCGAACACGATTTCGAGCATCGGCAGGCGCTCGTACGAGACGAGCGCGCTGTTGATGATCGCCTGCATGCCCGAGGTGCCGCCGTCCCCGCCGCCGCCGGCATCGAAACCGAGAAGGGAGTCGATCTCGTCCTGGTTCAGCACGCGCGCGGTCGCGTCGCCGCCGCCACCGCCGACCTGGTCGCCGCCGCCCTCCATGGACGCCCACTCGGCGGCCATCTTTTCTTCGTCGGACATGTTGTTCGGGTCGGCCATCGTCTTCGCCTTTCGGGACTTTCTTTGCTAGCGGCGCTTTACTGGACGAGCATTTCCTTGAAGAGCAGGTCGTTCACGCGGGCCGGAGCGGCCGAGAGCTGCACGCGCGTCAGCAGTTCCTCGCGCAGCTTGAGGAACCCCGACGATCCGCGCAGGTCTTCCGGACGCAGCTCGCGCAGGTAGATCTGGAAGTTGTCGACGATGCGCGGCAGGTTCGCCTCGAACACGCCTGCGTCGTCCACGCTCTTCAGCTCCACCGACAGCGTCAGTTTCAGGAACGAGGTGCGCCGCCCGGCGCCTGCGTTCAGGTTCACCAGCAGGTCGGGCATGTTGTAGTAGACGATTTTCTGCGGGCCTGCGGGCGCCTCGGGCTCGGCATGCGCCGGCGCTTCGGCGTGCTGCTCTTCTTTCTTCGGACCCGAAGACAGGAGGAAGTAGGCGCCCACGCCGCCGCCGAGCAACAGCACGACCGCAGCGCCGATGATGATCAGCAGCTTGCCGGAAAGCAGCTTCTTCTTGGGCTCGGCACCGTCTGCCGGTGCGCCCTCTTCGCCGCCTTCTTTTTTGTCGTCGTCCGCCATAGGTGCCCTTCAGGCCGACCGCGCGAATCTTGGCCGGATTTATCTAAACTTCCGACTAATATGCCAATCGAAGGTTAACAAGCGGTTATCATCGCCTCGAAGTCGCTTTAGCATAGAATTCTAACTTATTAATAAATATTAATAATATGCTCGAGAAACTATTGAACGAGGATCTCGCGGAACAGCACGTCGTTGACCCGCGCCGGGTCGGCCGAGACCTTGACGCGGGCCAGCAGCTCTTCGCGCAGCCGCGTCAGACCGGCCGAGCCGCGCAGGTCTTCCGGGCGCAGTTCGCGAAGATACGTCACCAGCGTGTCGATGACCCGGGGCAGCGATTCCTCGAAGACCGGCACGTCCGCCTCGACGATCTCGACGGTCGAGGTCAGCTTGACGAAAGCGCCGCGCGCATTGATCGGCGTGTTGAGGTTCACCAGCACGTCGGGCATCGCATAGATCGTCGTCTTGGGCGGCGGCTCGACCTTGGCGACCTCCTCGTGCGCTTCCTGGTGCTTGGGCCCGAAGAAGCCGAGGAAATACGCAGCACCGCCGCCGGCCAGCAGCAGCAGGATCGGCACCACGATGATGATCAGCTTCTTGCCGGAGAGCTTCTTCTTGGGTGCTTCCGCGCCCTCGACTTCGCCCTCGGTTGCTGCTGCCGGGTCGGCCATTCCGGTTCCCTGAGGTTGCTACGCGAATCGTCAGCGTAAGGTACGCCGAATTTATCTAAACTTCCGCATATCCTGCCATCGACTGGTTAATTAGCGGTTAGCGGGCGCCGATGGAGACATTCGCGACATGAGTCTGCTTGCAAGCCGAAGCGGGTTTACCGCCCAATCGGCCTACAGATTCCGACAAGAGGCTCCGCCATGAACCGTCGCTCCGTCCTTGCCGCCACCCTCGCCGCCCCGGTCGTCGTCGCGGGTGCGGCCCGCGCCCAGAACGCACCGATCCGGCTGCGCATGACCACGATCGTGCCGGACGGCACCTATCTCTTCACCGCCTTCTCGCGCCGTTTCGTCGACCTTGCCCGCACGCTGACCGACGGCCGGGTCGAGATCCAGGCCTTCCCGGCGGGCGTGCTCGCCCCGCCTTTCGACGTCTATCGCGCGGTCGACGACGGGCGCGCGGACATAGGCCATGCCCCGCCTGCCCTCATCTACCAGCGCGACGCGACGATGGCGCTGTTCACGTCGTTCCCCGGCGGGCTCGGCATCGAGGCGACGATGCACTGGCTCTACGAAGGCGACGGGTTGAAGCTGCTCGTCGAGCACCACCGCGAACGGCTGGGCCTTCACCCGTTGGTGGCCGGGATGGCGACGACCGAGATCTTCGCGCATTCGTGGAAGCCGATCCGCAATGCCGCCGACATGCGCGGCCTCAAGTTCCGCACACTGGGCGTGTGGGCCGACGTGATGCGCACCTTCGGCGCCGAGCCGGTCGCCACGCCGACCGCCGACGTCGCCACGGCACTGGAGCGGCGCGTCATCGACGCGGCCAAGATGGCGGGGCCCGCCGACAACCTGCAGATGGGCCTCAACCGGATCGCGCCGTACATCATCGTTCCCGGCGCCCATCTGCCCGGCGGCTATTTCACGGCGTTCATGCGCAAGGAACGCTGGGACCAGATCCCGGCCGACCTGCAGGCCAAGCTGCTGATCGCCGCGAAGCTGACCAGCTTCGACAGCTACCTCGAGAAGGGCCGCCTCGACATCGACGCGATGGCCGAGTTCCGCAAGGGCCGCAACGAGATCCTGACGCTGGAGCCGGCCTTCATCGCCGAGATCAAGGCGGCCGCGCGCAAATGGGCCGACGAAGCGGCAAGCGCCGCCAAGGCGCAGGGCAATCCGTGGCCCGAGCGCGTGATGCAGTCCGCCTTCGCCTTCCAGGACAAGTGGGAGGCCAATGCCGGCTACAGGCTCTGACCGGCCGGCGCGTCCGCTTGTGATCTTCCTGACGGCGATCGACCGGCTGCAGCGTTTCGCCTTCGTCCTGTCGCAGGCGTGCACGGCCGTGCTGATCGCGTTGATGCTGTTCGAGGTCTTCAAGCGCTACGTGCTCGGGGCGCCCTCGATCTGGTCGTTCGAACTCGTCGCGATCCTCAACGGCGCGGTGTTCGTGCTCGCGGCCGGCCATGCACTGCAGACGGGCGGGCATGTCTCGGTCGATGCGCTCGCCCGCTTCGTTCCGTCCCGCTTCCACCGGCTGTTCCTCGGGATCTTCTATCTCGCCGTCTTCGCGCCGCTGCTGCTCTACATCGTCGATGCCGGGCTTGTCCGCGCACTTGCCGCCTTCGCGCGCGGCGAGGTCGACGATGTCAGCCCGTGGCGGCACGTCGTGTGGCCGCACTACGCGCTGCTGACGGCCGGGTTCGCCTGCTTTGCGGCGGCCGCACTGGCGCGCGGCCTGCGCCTCCTTGCCGGCGGCACGGATGGCTGACGGGACGACCGCCGCCTGGATGTTCCCGGCCCTGTTCGCGCTCGTCTTCGCGGGCGTGCCGGTGGGTATTGCACTGATCACCGTCGCGGCCGGCTTCGGTTTCGCATTCTTCGGCGACACGCTCGGCCGGCAGATGTTCGGCCGGCTGGTCGAGCTCAGCAGCGGCTTCGCCTTCGCCGCCGTTCCCGCTTTCATCTTCATGGGCTCGGTGCTCGAGCGCGCGGGCATCGCCGAACGGCTTTTCCGCGCGATGCAGCTGTGGCTGGGCCCCCTGCCCGGCGGCATCGCGGTGGCGACGATCGCGATGGCGGCCGTCTTCGCCGCGACGACCGGCATCATCGGTGCGGTCGAGATCGTCATCGGCCTGATGGCGATCCCGGTGATGATGCGCCAGCGCTACGACAAGGGGCTCATCGCCGGGACGATCTGTGCGGGCGGATCGCTCGGCACGATCATTCCGCCGTCGATCACGGCCGTCATCTACGGCCTGATCGCGCAGGTTCCGGTGACCGACCTGTTCGCCGGCATCGTGGTCCCGGGGCTCGCGATGGTCGGCCTGTTCATCGCGTACATCGTCGTGCGCTGCATGCTCGATCCGTCGGCAGGCCCGCCGGCCGACCGGCGCGAGTTCGATGTCGGGCTCGGCGAGAAGCTCCGGATCACGGCGCGGGCCTTCGTCCCGGCCGCCTCCCTCGTTGCCGCGGTGCTGGGTGCCATCCTGTTCGGCATCGCATCGCCGACCGAAGCGGCGGCCACCGGTGCCCTCGGTGCGCTGCTGCTGGCGGCCGCACACGGCAAGCTCGACCGTGCACTGGTCGTCGAGGCGCTGTCGAAGACAGCAAGCGTGACGGCGATGATCCTGACGATCGTGTTCGGCGGCACGCTGTTCGCCAGCATGTTCTACGTCCATGGCGGCGGCACGCTGATCGCCGGCCTGCTCGGCTCGGGCGGCATCGGGCCGACCGGCCTGGTGTGGCTGCTGCTGGCGATCGTGTTTACGCTCGGCTTCGTGCTCGACTGGGCGACGATCGTGCTGATCTGCGTGCCGGTCTTCGAGCCGCTGCTGAAATCGGCCGGCATCGATCCGCTCTGGTTCGGCGTGCTGATGCTGGTGTGCATCCAGACCAGCTACCTCACGCCGCCGATGGCGCCGGCGATCTTCTATCTGCAGAGCGTGGCGCCGCCGGAAATGACCTATTCCGACATCTGCCGGGGCGTCGTGCCGTTCGTCGTCTGTCAGGTGATAACGCTCGCACTCGTCTTCGCGTGGCCGGCACTCGCCACGTGGCTGCCCGCGACGTTGCGCGCGTTCTAGCGGGGCCGCGCCTTCAGGAGCGCGCGAAGCGCTTCGAGTTCCTCGACGACCGACTGGATGGCCGAGCGATCGGCACTGCGCGCGAAAAGCGGCAGTGCCGGAGCGGCGGCGGGCTGCACCACGGGTGCCGCGACCGGCTTGGCGAGGACGGGAGCCGGCATCGGCACGGGTGCCGGTGCGGCCACCGGCGGCGGCATGTCGCTCAGGCCATGATCCTTGAGCAGGCGCTGCACGCCCTTGATCGTGTAGCCATGCTTGTAGAGAAGCTCGCGGATACGCCGCAGCAGTTCGACGTCTTCCGGACGGTAATAGCGCCGCCCGCCGGCGCGCTTGAGCGGCTTGATCTGCGCGAAGCGCGTTTCCCAGAAACGCAGCACATGCTGCGGAACGTCGAGATCGCCCGCGACTTCGCTGATTGTCCGGAAAGCTTCGGCCGACTTGCTGCCCCGCCGCGGAGCGGGCGCGCTTTCGGCGTATGGCTCGGCCATCGGGCCTTAGCCCTTGGTCGGCGTTGAACCGGTCGTGCCGGGCGCCTTGGGCGCCCCGCCAGCAGCCGCCGGTGCCGGCGTCTGGCTCGCCTTGGTCATCGTGCGGTTGATCTTGTTCTTCAGGACGTGCGAGGCGCGGAACACCAGCACGCGGCGCGGCAGAATGGGAACTTCCTCGCCGGTCTTCGGGTTGCGCCCGACGCGCTTGCCCTTCTGGCGGACCGAGAAGCTGCCGAATGACGAAATCTTGACGGTTTCGCCGCGGGTCAGCGCATCGACGATTTCGCCCAGCACCGTTTCCACGAGCGTCGCGGAGTCGTTTCGCGAAAGACCAACTTCTTGGTAAACGGCCTCGGACAGATCGGCGCGTGTAACCGTGGTCTCCGACATAACAATCCCCCGGCGAAAATTGACTTATCGGAAATGCTAGCCCACGGACCGAAACCGGTCAAATACAAAGGGATGGCGGGCGGAGTTGAATCAAACCCTACGGTATCGACGGGCTACCAGCGGATGACGCTGGCTCCCCAGGTCAGGCCGCCACCGATCGCTTCGAGCAGGACGAGCTGGCCCTGCTTGATCCGGCCGTCGCCGGCCGCCTCGGCAAGGGCGAGCGGAATCGACGCGGCCGAGGTGTTTGCATGGCGCGCGACCGTGGAAACCACGCGTTCGGGCCCGAGACCGAGCTTCTTGGCCATTCCGTCGATGATCCGCTGGTTGGCCTGGTGCGGGACCAGCCAGTCGATGTCCTTGCCGGTCAGGCCGTTGGCGCCCAGCGCCTCCTCGACGACCTCGGCCAGCTTGACCACCGCGTGCCGGAAAACTTCCTGCCCGTTCATCCGGACGACCCCGACCTCGCGGTTCGAGCCCGGGCCGCCGGTGACGAAAAGCGCGTCCTTGTACCGCCCGTCGGAGTGCAGATGGCTCGACAGGATGCCGCGCCCGGTGGCGTCGGCCGGCACGTCTTCGGCGCGCAGGACGACCGCCCCGGCCCCGTCGCCGAACAGCACGCAGGTCGTGCGGTCCTGCCAGTCGAGGATGCGCGTGAAGGTTTCGGCCCCGATCACGAGGACCGTCTCGACCTGGCCGACGCGGATGAAATTGTCGGCGATCGACATCGCGTAGACGAAGCCCGAGCAGACGGCCTGCACGTCGAACGCGAAACCGCGGCCGTTCATGCCGAGCTTGGCCTGCACGGCCGTGGCGGTCGCCGGAAAGGTGTTGTCGGGCGTGGTCGTCGCGACGATGACGAGATCGATCTTGTCCGGCGTCAGCCCGGCATTGGCCAGGGCCCGCCTGGCGGCTTCGGTCGCGAGGTCGGACGTACGCTCGTCCTCGGCCGCGATATGGCGCTGGCGGATGCCGGTGCGCGAAACGATCCACTCGTCGGACGTCTCGACGCGCTTGGACAGCGCCTCGTTCGTGACGACGTTGGCGGGCAGATAGGCGCCCGTGCCGCAGACGACGGCGCGGCGGATCGTGCCGGCTTTCGCGGTTCCAGCCATCGCGACGCTCAGCCGGTCGCCAGCTGCGGCGAGGGCGGCGGCGCCAGATGCGCCAGCTCGTCGCGGATCTTCGCGTTGAGACCCTGCGCGATCATGTCGATGGCCACGCCGAGCGCATTGGCGAAGCCCATCGGATCGGTGCCGCCATGGCTCTTCACGACGATGCCGTTGAGGCCGACGAACAGCGCCCCGTTGTAGCGGCGCGGATCGACGCGCATGCGGACCTTCTTGATCGCCGACTGGGCGAGCAGATAGCCGATCTTGGCGATGAGCGACGATGAAAAGGCGCCCTTGAGGAAGCCCGAATAGAGCTTCGAGGTACCTTCGGCGATCTTCAGCGCGATGTTGCCGGTGAACCCGTCGGTCACGACGACGTCGACCGTTCCGGCCGGCACGTCGTCGCCTTCGACGAAACCGTGGAAGCGGATCGGCAGGTCGGTCTCGCGCAGCCAGGCCGCCGCGGCGCGCAGTTCCTCGTGGCCCTTCATCTCTTCCGAGCCGACATTGAGGAGGCCGACGCTGGGCTGGGCAAGGCCGAGCACCGAACGCGCGAAGACCTCGCCCATGATGGCGAACTGCACGAGATTGGCGGCATCGCACTGGACGTTGGCGCCGAGATCGAGGACGACGCTTTCCCCGCGCGTGGTCGGGAATAGCGAGGCGATCGCCGGCCGGTCGATGCCCGGCAGCGTCTTGAGGACGAACTTCGCCATTGCCATCAGGGCACCGGTGTTGCCGGCCGAAACCACGCCGGCCGCATCGCCGTCGCGCACGGCGTCGATCGCCAGGCGCATGCTGGACTTGCGGCCCGAACGCAGGGCGACGGCCGCCTTGGTGTCGCCGGCGACGAAATCCTCGGTATGGACGATGCGCGCCGTCTTCTTCAGATAGCGCGTCGCGGCGACCAGCGGGGCGACCTTCGCCTCGTCGCCGAACAGCAGGAACTCGACGGTCGGGTGGCGTTCCTGGGCGAGATCGCAGCCGGCAATCGCCATCTCGGGGGCACGGTCGCCTCCCATCGCGTCGACGGACAGCACGACCCGTTCGCTCAAGATCCTCGGCCCCCCGGCCTGCCGGTGCGGCGCGTGATTACGCCTGTGCCGGTTCGGCCGCGACCACTTCGCGGCCGTCGTAGAAACCGCAAGCGCCGCAGATGTGGTGCGGACGCTTCAGTTCGCCGCAATTCGGGCATTCGGCATAGGCGTTTGCCGAAAGCGCGTGGTGCGAGCGGCGCATGTTGCGACGCGAGGGAGAAACTTTCTTCTTGGGAACTGCCATGACACAACCTCATTCGAGAGCCGCCGCAGATGCGAAACGACCCTGCAAAACCAAAACGTCGTCCGGAATTCAGGGGCCTAGATAGACAATTCCGCGGCCGCGCTCAAGCCTTCTTTCACCCCAAACAAGGCTATTTTTCCTTTTTGAGCTTGGCCTTCAGGTCGGCGAAGGGGCGTATCTTGCCCTCGGGCGGTGCTCCGCTCTCCGCGACCGGCAGCACCTCGCCCCAGTTCGGTTGGAACGAAGCACCCGGGGCGCGCGGATAGGGATCGAGCGCCACGGCGAATTCCTGCGCGACGAGCTCGCCCAGATCGAGCGCGCCTTCGGGCAGCGGCTCTTCGAGTTCCTCGTCCGGGTCGATCGCGTCGAGGTCGATGGCGCCGTCCTCGTCGACCGGCAGCGGCTTCAGGTCCTCCGGCGGGACGAACACGACGGAGAATTTGGCATCCATCGTCTGGGCGACCGGCTGCAGCGTGACGACGCAGGCCTGGCTGAGCGACGCGGTGATCCGCCCCTCCACCCGCACGGCGCGCCCCGCGCGCACGCGATTGAGCTTCAGATCGGCCTCGAGCCGGTCGATGCCGAGAATGTCGAAACGCTTGGCAAGGACCGCACGCTCGGCCGTATCCGCCTGCAGGCGCTGGCGGACGGGCCGCTCGCGCAACGCATCCAGCGCATACGGGCGGGAGAACTCGTTCATGCCGGCACCGGCGGTGCGGGGAAAGCGACGCGGCCTTCCGCAAGGGCCGCGATGTCCTGTCCGGCAAGTGCCGCGATCGCGGCACGCACATAGCGCGCGGTCGCGGCCAGCGTGGCGGCTTCGGTCGCTTCGCGCGTGCCGTAGAGATTGCGCGCGAGCGCCGCCGTCAGGTGCCCGTCGTCGGCCTGCGCCACGGCTTCTTCGTAGACGGCCGCGCGACCATAGAGCGACTGGGCCATCAGCTTCACCCGCCGCGACACGCCCATGTCGCCCACGCCCAGTTCGCGCACCGAGCGGTCCATGTCGTCGACGAACGCGTCGACGAGATTCTGCGCGAGTGCGGCCGCCGCCTCGCCGTCCTCGCGCTTGAGCCGGTTCAGCACCAGGAAGACGTGCAACGCCACGGCATCGAAGCGCCCGTCCAGCGAATCGGGCACCTGAAGGTGCGTATAGAAATCCGGATGGCGCGCCTGCGTGACCAGCCCCACATAGACGAGCTGCGCCACATCCTTGCCTGCGTCGCGCCGGAAAAGCCTAGAAAAGACCATGCTTCGACCCTTTGCCGTACCGCCCGGCCGCGCGCCCGTTGACAGACGCCCGCGCCCGGCCCAACTTCCCGGAGCAAGATGTGGGGCAAACGCGCCCGGAGATCAACGACGATGCGTGCAAGGCTGGGACTGGCGGTCGGAATCGTGGCGGTGGCGCTGGGCGGGTGCGAGCTCGGCTTCACCGATACGCGGGGCTATGTCCCGGACGAGGACGCGCTCGCCCGTCTCGAGCCGGGGCGGCAGTCGCGCGACGACGTGCAGCAGCTGCTCGGCTCGCCCGCTTCGCAGGGCGTCTTCGACGCCGAGCAGAGCTGGTATTACATCATGCGCAAGACCTACCAGTTCGCCTTCCTGCAGCCCGAATTGCTCGACCAGCGCGTCGTCGTCGTCCATTTCGACGACAGCGGCACGCTGCGCGACGTGCGCCGCTACAGCCTCGAGGACGGGATGATCGTCGATCCGGTGACGCGCGAGACGCCGTCGCCGGGCAAGGAACTCGGCTTCCTCGAGCAGCTCTTCGGCAATCTCGGCAAGTTCAACAAGCTGCCGGGCGCCAAGACGAACTGACGCAGCACCGGTTCTGAAATGCGAAACGGCCCCGGGATCGCTCCCGGGGCCGTTCGTCTTTCGACGTTCCGCTATCGCGCGATCAGTGGCCGCCGGCCAGGATCGCGAGCAGCAGGATGGCGACGATGTTGATGATCTTGATCATCGGGTTCACGGCCGGGCCCGCCGTGTCCTTGTACGGATCGCCGACGGTGTCGCCGGTGACCGCCGCCTTGTGGGCGTCGGAACCCTTGCCGCCGTAGTGACCCTCTTCGATGTACTTCTTGGCGTTGTCCCACGCACCGCCACCCGACGTCATCGAGATGGCGACGAACAGGCCCGTGACGATCGTGCCGAGGAGCATCGCACCCATCGCGGCGAAGGCTTCCGCCTGGCCCGCGATCATGCGGATGATCACGTAGAGGACGATCGGTGCCAGTACCGGCAGCAGCGACGGGATGATCATTTCCTTGATCGCCGACGCCGTCAGCATGTCGACCGCACGGCCGTAGTCCGGCTTGCCCGTCCCGGCCATGATGCCCGGGATCTCGCGGAACTGGCGGCGCACTTCCTCGACCACCGCACCGGCGGCCTTGCCCACCGCCGTCATGCCCATCGCCCCGAACAGGAAGGGCAGCGAGCCGCCAATGAACAGCCCGACGACCACGTACGGGTTCGTCAGGCTGAAATTGACCTTGCCGGCGAGCGCCGGGAACAGCCGTTCCAGGTCGTAGATGTAGGCCGCGAACAGCACCACGGCGGCGAGACCGGCCGAGCCGATCGCGTAGCCCTTGGTGACCGCCTTGGTCGTGTTGCCCACCGCGTCGAGCGCGTCGGTGAACTTGCGCACTTCCTTGGGCAGGCCCGACATTTCGGCAATACCGCCGGCGTTGTCGGTGACCGGGCCGTAGGCGTCGAGCGCCACGATGATGCCGGCGAGTGCGAGCATCGTCGTCGCGGCGATGGCGATCCCGTAGAGACCGCCCGTCAGGTACGAAGCCAGGATGCCGGCACAGATCACGACCACCGGAAGGAAGGTCGATTCCAGCGAGATCGCGAGACCCTGGATGACGTTCGTGCCGTGGCCGGTCTGCGAAGCGGCGGCGACCGAACGCACCGGGCGGTATTCCGTGCCCGTGTAGTATTCGGTGATCACCACCAGCAGGGCGGTGACCGCCATGCCGACAAGGGCGCAACCGAACATGCCCATGCCCGTCGAGCT
Organism: uncultured Azospirillum sp.; assembly: GCA_964416335.1. Lineage (GTDB taxonomy): Bacteria > Pseudomonadota > Alphaproteobacteria > CACIAM-22H2 > CACIAM-22H2 > Tagaea. The sequence goes on along the minus strand of CAYQDN010000064.1, from coordinate 461 downwards.
GCCGACCTTCGTCTCGAAGCCGACATACTGCTGCGTCACGAAATAGATCAGCACGGTCGAGACCGCGCCCGTCACGATCAGCGACTTGTAGAGCGCCTTCATGATGTTGCCGTCCGGGCCGAGCTTGACGAAGAACGTGCCCGCGACCGAGGCCGCGATGCACACGCCCGCGATCAGCAGCGGATACATCATCATGGTCAGCGTCTGTTCGCCGGTGAAGAAGATCGTGGCGAGCAGCATCGTGGCGACGATCGTCACGGCGTAGGTTTCGAAGAGGTCCGCGGCCATGCCGGCGCAGTCGCCGACGTTGTCGCCGACGTTGTCGGCGATGACGGCCGGGTTGCGCGGGTCATCCTCGGGGATACCCGCTTCGACCTTGCCGACGAGGTCGGCGCCGACGTCGGCACCCTTGGTGAAGATGCCGCCGCCCAGACGCGCGAAGATCGAGATGAGCGAGGCGC
>CAYQDN010000063.1:0-19013 GCA_964416335.1 uncultured Azospirillum sp. | reverse complement strand
AGCGCCTTGAGATCGTCGAGCGAGGAAACACCGCCCGACGCAATGACCGGGATGCCGCAGGCCTTGGCAAGCGCGGCGGTCGCCTCGACATTCGGCCCGCCCATCGCCCCGTCGCGTTCGATGTCGGTATAGACGATGGCGGCGACACCGGCGTTCGCGAACTTCTTCGCAAGGTCCACGGCGAGAACATCCGACGTTTCCGCCCAGCCTTCGACCGCCACGCGCCCGCCGCGCGCGTCGATGCCCACGACGATGCGCCCCGGCCAGTCCCTGCAGGCCTGCTTGACGAGGTCGGGATCGCGCAACGCGACCGTACCCAGGATCACGCGGTTGATTCCCGCTTCGAGCCACGCCGCGATCCCGGCCGCATCGCGGATGCCGCCGCCGAGCTGGACGGGTACTTTCACGGCACCCAGGATCGCGCGCACGGCGGGTGCGTTGACGGGGGCACCGGCGAAGGCGCCGTCGAGATCGACGACATGGATCCAGCGGCAGCCGGCAGCCGCAAACTTGCGCGCCTGGTCGGCCGGATCGTCGTTGAAGGTCGTGGCGGCCGACATCTCGCCGCGCAGCAGCCGCACGCACTTGCCGCCCTTCAAGTCGATGGCCGGGAACAGGATCATGGCGTCCACGCCAGGAAGTTCGAGACGAGGCGCAGGCCGATGGCCTGGCTCTTCTCCGGGTGGAACTGCGTGCCGAAGATGTTGTCCTGCAGGACGGCCGCGACGATCGGCCCGCCATAGTCGGCCGTCGCGAACACGCGCGCACGATCCTGCGGGACGAAGTGGAACGAATTCGCGAAATAGACGTGCGCCCCCTTCGGCCAGCCCGCGGTCAGCGGATGGTCGCGGAAATCGAGCGCGTTCCAGCCGAGCTGCGGCAGCTTCAGGTTCGGATCTGCGGGCGTCATGCGCCGCGTCTCGCCGGCGATCCAGCCGAGGCCTGCGTGCGAACCGTATTCGAGCCCGACCGTGGCGAGCAGCTGCATGCCCACGCAGATGCCGAAGAACGGGACGGCGCGCTTGCGCACCGCTTCGTCGAGGGCGTCGACCATGCCGGGCACGGCGCGCAGGCCCGAAGCGCAGTCGCCGAACGCGCCCTGCCCCGGCAGGACGACGCGGTCGGCCCTGCGCACGACATCCGGGTCGGCGGTGATGTCCACGACGTGGCCCGCACCCGCCTGGCGCTCGAACGCCTTGGCGGCCGAGCGCAGATTGCCCGACCCGTAATCGACGACCGCGATCTTCATGTATGCGCCGCGAACCAGCGCAGCTCGGCCTCGTCGAGGTCCGCACCGCCGGCAACACCGCTCTCGACATAGCCGCGCGCTTCGAGTGCGCGCCGACGCATGTCGTTGGCTTCGAAGCCGACGATCAGCGCGAACGCCGCATCGAGGCAGAAGACGCGCACCGGATCGAGTTCGAGCAGTTCCTCGGCCGCCGCGAGCGCGAGCACATAGGCGAGCATCCCGAGGGCCGGCCACCACAGGCGGTGATAGAGCGCCCAGAGGAATCCGAACAGGCCGGCAGCCCAGCTGAAACCCTCGCGCACGAAGATCGCACCACGGTCGGGTCCGGTCGCGAAAGGGCTCAGGTGGACGGTATAGAGCCGCACACCCATCACACGTCGGCGCTGTCGGCCGAACCGCCGCCGAGCACGCCCTTGGTCGACGGGATCGCGTCGGCCTTGCGCGGATCGATCGTCACGGCCGCGCGTAGCGCGCGCGCCAGTCCCTTGAAGCAGGACTCGACGATGTGGTGGTTGTTCTCGCCGTAGATGTTCTCGACATGCAGCGTGAGGCCCGCGTTCTGCGCGAAGGCCTGGAACCATTCCTTGAACAGCTCGGTATCCATGTCGCCGAGCTTGGGGCGCGTGAACGCGACCTTCCAGATCAGATACGGCCGGTTCGACGCATCGAGCGCCACGCGCGTCAGCGTCTCGTCCATGGGGATCATCGCGTCGCCGTAGCGCACGATGCCCTTGCGCTCGCCCAGCGCCTTGGCGACGGCTTCGCCCAGCGCGATGCCGACATCCTCGGTCGTGTGGTGGAAATCGATGTGCAGGTCGCCCTTGGCGCGCAGCTGGATGTCGATCAGCGAGTGGCGCGAGAGCTGTTCCATCATGTGGTCGAGGAAACCGATGCCGGTCGAGACGTCGTAGACGCCCGACCCGTCGAGATTGACGGTGGCTTCGATCTGGGTCTCCTTCGTGGCGCGCTTGACCGTGGCCCGGCGCGGCGAAGGGAACGGATAGACGGCGGTTTTGGGTTCGGCCATAACCGGCGATATTTACCAGACGCGGGGGCGCCCGGACCATAGATAAGTGCCCCCGGCTTGATCCCGCGGGCCCACACCCCTAGATCGGGGGTACTGGAAAGAAAGGCATTTCCCCCCATGGATTCCAACCGGAGCGAGACCTGGCACGGCACGACGATCCTCGCCGTCCGCCGGGCGGGCAAGGTCGTCATCGCGGGCGACGGGCAGGTAAGCCTGGGCGCCACGATCATCAAGTCGAACGCCCGCAAGGTGCGCCGTCTGGGCGGCGGCAACGTGATCGGCGGCTTCGCCGGGGCCACGGCCGACGCCTTCACGCTGTTCGAGCGGCTGGAAGCCAAGCTCGAGAAGCATCCCGACCAGCTGATGCGCGCCTGCGTGGAACTTGCCAAGGACTGGCGCACCGACCGCTACCTGCGCCGGCTCGAAGCCATGATGGCCGTCGCCGACAAGCAGGTGAGCCTCGTGTTGACCGGAACGGGCGACGTGCTCGAGCCCGAGGACGGGCTCATCGGCATCGGCTCGGGCGGTTCCTATGCGCTCTCGGCCGCCCGCGCGCTCGTCGGCTCGACCGAGCTTTCGGCGCGCGAGATCGCCGAGCGCTCGCTGAAGATCGCGGGGCAGATCTGCGTCTACACCAACGGCAACCTGACCATCGAGGAACTATGAGCCAGCTTGCCTTCTCCCCGCGCGAGATCGTCTCCGAACTCGACCGCTACATCGTCGGCCAGGACGCGGCCAAGCGCGCGGTCGCGGTGGCACTGCGCAACCGCTGGCGCCGCCTGCAGCTATCGGCGGAGCTGCGCGACGAAGTGCTGCCCAAGAACATCCTGATGATCGGGCCGACGGGCTGCGGCAAGACCGAGATCGCAAGGCGCCTGGCGAAGCTCGCCCAGGCCCCCTTCATCAAGGTCGAGGCGACGAAGTTCACGGAAGTGGGTTATGTCGGGCGCGACGTCGAGCAGATCGTGCGCGACCTGATGGAGATCGCGCTGGAAATGACGCGCACGCGCCTGCGCAAGGAAGTCGAGGCGAAGGCCGAGCTTGCCGCCGAGGAGCGCGTGCTCGAAGCGCTGGTGGGCACGGGTGCTTCGGCCGACACCAAGCAGAAATTCCGCAAGATGCTGCGCGAGGGCCAGCTTTCCGACCGCGAGATCGAACTGCAGGTCGCCGACACGGGCGGCGGCATGCAGATGCCGATGATGGACGTGCCCGGCATGCCGGGCGGCCAGATGGGCATGGTCAATCTCAACGACATGCTGTCCAAGGCCTTCGGCGGGCGCACCAAGGCGCGCAAGATGAAGGTCTCGGAAAGCCACGCGGTCCTGATGCAGGAAGAGGCCGACAAGCTCGTCGACCAGGAGCGCGTGACCAAGGAAGCGCGCCTCGCTGTCGAGCAGAACGGCATCGTGTTCATCGACGAGATCGACAAGATCTGCGGGCGCGGCGACCGCGTCGGCGGCGCCGACGTGAGCCGCGAAGGCGTGCAGCGCGACCTCTTGCCGCTGATCGAGGGCGCGACGGTCTCGACCAAGCACGGGCCGATCAAGACCGACCACATCCTGTTCGTCGCGTCGGGTGCCTTCCACGTGGCGAAACCTTCCGACCTGCTGCCCGAGCTGCAGGGCCGCCTGCCGATCCGCGTGGGGCTCAAGGGCCTCGAGAAGGAAGACTTCGTGCGCATCCTGCGCGAGCCGGAGAACAGCCTGATCAAGCAGTATGTGGCGCTGCTGAAGACCGAGGACGTGAATCTCAGCTTCGGCGACGACGCGATCGAGGCGATCGCCGGCCTTGCCGCCGACGTGAACCGCGGCGTGGAGAATATCGGTGCCCGCCGCCTGCACACGATCCTCGAACGGCTGCTGGAGGAGATCAGCTTCACCGCGTCGGATCGCGGCGGCGAAGCCATCGCCATCGACGCCGCCTATGTGCGCGACAAGGTCGCCGACCTCGCGAAGAACGCGGACCTGTCGAAGTTCATTCTTTAGGACGCTTCAGCCGCTTCAGCAGGTCCTCGGTATCGGCATCGGACAGGTCCTTGATCCGTTCGGCGAGCAGGTTCGCCAGCTCGGTCTTGCGCGCGTCGAGGCCGCTGGTGTCGACCGTCACGCGCGGATGCGACACGCCGGCGAGGCGGTGCACGTCCTCGAAATCGTCCCAGATGAGATGGAAATATTCGCAGATCTGCACGACCAGCGCGGGCGACGGCAGGCCGCGATGGCCGTGTTCGAGGGCCGAGAGATAGGCCTGGCTGATGTCGAGGTCGGCGGCCATCTGCTTCATCGTGATGCCGCGCGCCTTGCGAAGGTCGCGCACCTTCTGGCCGAAGGGCGTCATCGATTCCGCCGCAGCAGCACGTAATACGCACCCTCGCCGCCATGCTGGAGGCGGGCCGACGCAAGCCGCAGGATGCGCGAGGCATGCGGCCCGAGCTTCAGCCAGTCGGGCACGTGCTTGCGCAAGATCCCCTCGCCCAGCCGGCCCTTGCCGGTGACGACGAGCAGCACGCGCGCCCCCGCCTTCACCGCGTTGCCGACGAAGGCGTCGAGCCGCTCGTGCGCGCGGGCCTGCGTGAGGCCGTGCAGGTCGATGGCGCTGTCGATGGGGAGTTCGCCGCGCTCGAAGCGGCGCGCGGTGTTCTTGTCGAGGCCGGGTTCGGGCGCCTTGCGCGAAGGTGCGCGCGGCGGTGGCGCCTGCACGGGCAGCGGCACATAAGCGGTGCGACGCACGACCGGTACCGGTACGGGCTCGGCGGCGACGGGTGCGGCGGCCGGCTTCGCGCGCGCCTTGCGCCGCTTCAGCGGGGCGACGTCGCGCATGGCGAGCTCGAAGAGGTGGGCGTCGGGAACGGTGGCGGTGCGCCGCGCCATCGTCGCGCCTATTTCGCCAGGCCGAATTCCCGGCGCGCCTCGTCCGACAGGATGAGGTCGCCGCGTCCGAGCTTGCGGGAGTCGGTCTTGCCGCAGAACGCCATCGTGATGTCGAGTTCCTTGCGGATGATCTCGAGCGCCTTGGTCACACCTTCCCCGCCCATGGCACCCAGGCCATAGAGGAACGCGCGGCCGATGAAGGTGCCCTTGGCGCCGAGTGCGAGCGCCTTCAGCACGTCCTGGCCCGAGCGGATGCCGCCGTCGAAGAACACCTCGATCCGGTCGCCGACGGCGTCGACGATGGGGGCAAGCTTCGCGATCGACGACAGCGCGCCGTCGAGCTGGCGGCCGCCATGGTTCGACACGATCAGCGCGTCGGCCCCGGAGTTCGCTGCAAGGCGCGCGTCCTCCTCGTCGAGGATGCCTTTCAGGATCAGCTTGCCGCCCCAGCGGTCCTTGACCCATTTGACGTCGTCCCACGACAGGCGCGGATCGAACTGTTCGGCCGTCCACGACGACAGCGACGACATGTCGGCTACACCCTTGACGTGGCCCACGATGTTGCCGAAGCCGCGGCGCTTCGTGCCGAGCATGCCCATGCACCAGCGCGGCTTGGTCATCATGTTGAGGATGTTGGCGAGCGTCGGCTTGGGCGGGGCCGACAGGCCGTTGCGGATGTCCTTGTGGCGCTGGCCGAGGATCTGGAGATCGAGCGTGAGCACGAGTGCGGAGCATTTCGCGGCCTTGGCGCGGTCGATCAGCCGTCCCATGAATTCGCGGTCGCGCAGCACGTAGGGCTGGAACCAGAACGGCTTGTCGGTGTTCGCGGCCACGTCCTCGATCGAGCAGATGCTCATCATCGACAGCGTGAAGGGCACGCCGAACTTCGCCGCGGCGCGTGCGGCCAGGATCTCGCCGTCCGCATGCTGCATGCCGGTGAGGCCGGTGGGGGCCAGCGCCACGGGCATGGAAACGTCCTGCCCGACCATCTTCGTGGCGAGCGTGCGGTTGTCCATGTCGACCGCCACGCGCTGGCGCAGGCGGATCTTCGTGAAGTCGCTCGTGTTGGCGCGGTAGGTCTGCTCGGTCCAGGCCCCCGAGTCCGCGTAGTCGTAGAACATGCGCGGGACACGGCACTTGGCGAGAAGGCGCAGGTCTTCGATGCAGGTGATGGCGGCCATGTCGTTTTCCCCCGGAACGGACGTCTTCTATAGCAACGCGCGCTGGCGCGCGTCGAGGACCCAGCTGCGGAACGCCGCGACGCGCGGGTCTTCGGCACCCGCCTTGGGCGCCACGATCCAGTAGGCGAAGCCCGACGGCAGTTCGAGATCGAAGAGCCGGACGAGCCGCCCGGCGGCGATGTCGTCGGCCAGCGGCACGCTGCGCCCCACCGCCACGCCCTGCCCGAGGCGGGCTGCGACGAACAGCGCGCTCGAATCCGAGAAGCCGGGGCCGCGTGCGGCAAGGGCGCGCGGCAGGCCGAGCAGTTCGAGCCACGGTTCCCAGCCCAGCCGCGGCTCGCTGCGTTCGATGCTGGAATCGTGCAGCAGCGTGGCCGTCGCAAGATCGGCGGGCCGGCGCAGCTTCTGCGCGAGTGCGGGTGCCGCACACAGATAGAGCGCTTCGGGCAGCAGCCGGTCGGCGCGCAGGCTCGCCGGCGGTTCCTTGGTGTAGCGGATCGCGAGGTCGACCGCCTCGCGCGCGAAATCGACGAGCCGCCATTCCGAACGCAGCACGACGTCGATCTCGGGATAGCGCCGGCGGAACGACGGCAGGCGCGACACCAGCCAGCCCGTCGCGAACGAAGGCAGCGCCGAGACCACGAGCTTGCCCGCGCGCGGCCGGCCGCGCAGCGCCCCCGTCGCGGCGGCCAGCGTGGCGAAGCCTTCCTCCAGCCCCGGCAGATAGGCGCGCCCCGCATCGGTCAGCGCCAGCCCGCGGGCCAGGCGGCGGAACAGCTTCACGCCCAGATGCGCTTCGAGCGAGGCGACATGCTGGCTGATCGCGGCGGGCGAGACCGACAGCTCGCGCGAAGCGGCGGTGAAGCCGCCATTGCGCGCGGCCGCCTCGAAGGCGCGCAAGGCATTGAGCGGCGGCAGGCGGCGGGCGGTCATGAGGCCAAGTATAGCTTGGCCTTGGCCCGGAAAAACCCGTTTGTGCGTTCGGCACCGATGCCCGAACATGCGGCCATGATCGAGCTTTTCGACTGTCCCTATTCGGGCAACGCCTACAAGTGCCGGCTGGTGATGCACAAGCTCGGCTTGGCCTATACGCGCACCATCGTCGATCTCGACGCAGGAGCGACGCGCACGCCCGAGTTTCTCGCGCGCAACCCCAACGGCCGCGTTCCGCTGCTGCGCCTGGACGACGGCACGCATCTGGCGGAATCGAACGCGATCCTGTGCTGGCTGGCGCAAGGGACGCAGTGGCTGCCGGCGGAGCGGCTCGCCTTCGCGCAAACGATGCAGTGGCTGTTCTTCGAACAGTACAGCCACGAGCCCAACATCGCGACCGTGCGCCACTGGGTGTCGCACGGCTTCGAGATCACGCCGTTGCGCGCCCAGCTGATCGAGATGAAGCGCCCGCAGGGCCACGCGGCCCTCGCCGTGATGGAGGGGCATCTCGCGTCACGCCCCTTCTTCGTGGGTACGGCACCGACGATCGCGGACATCGCCCTCTACGCCTATACGCACGTGGCCGAAGAAGGCGGCTTCGCGCTTTCCGGCTATCCCAATGTGCGCGCGTGGCTGGCGCGCGTCGCGGCGGATGCGCCGCATGTCGCGATCACGGACTAGCAGGCCCGCCGGGCCGCGACTTCCTTCAGCTCCTTGAGCCGGACCTGCCCCGACTGCTCGGCGGCACTGCCTTCCAGCGCGTTCCCGATGCCCAGATCGCCGAGGATGCCGAAGACATGGGCGGCGTTCATGCCGCTGCGCGTGCTTTGCGTCTGCGACAGGAATTCCTCGGCCCGGGCGACCTCGAAGCTGATCTCGCGGCAGTTCAGGTTCTGCTTCTCGAACTCGGACAGCGGACTGAGGCGGCCGTAACGCTGCGTGGCGCAGGCGGCGAGCGCCAACACCAGAACCGAGATAAGCAGAACCCGCATGCGCGCCTCCGTTGTACCGAACGGTAACAGAATGCGGGTCGGGTCCCTGCAGCACAAGGACAGTTTTTGTGTATTTTCCGGGCCGTAGCGGCGGTCAGGAAAGCCGCAACCGCCGTGCCGCGACTTCGCGCGGCAGCAGGATCCAGGCGCGGCCCGCAGCGCGCATGCGGCCGGCATATTCCTCGGCCGTCTTGCCCGCCCCCCAGAACACGTCGCCGCGCACCGGCCCGCGGATCGCCCCGCCGGTGTCCTGCGCCATCACGAGGCGCGCGAGGCGCGCACCGGGATCGAGCGGATCGGCCGCATCGAGGAATATCGGCACGCCCATCGGCAGGAAATTGCGGTCGACGGCAAGCGAACGGCCGGGCGTGAGCGCCACCCCTTCGCTGCCCAGCGGCCCATCGCCCTCGACCACGCGGAAGAACACATAAGACGGGTTCGAGTTGCGGATCGCCGCGGCTTCGGCCGGATTGGCGGCAAGCCACGCCTTGATGCTCTGCATCGAGACGTTCTCGCGCGCGAGCGCACCCCGCTCGATCAGCGTGCGGCCGATGGGCACATACGGATGGCCGTTCTGCGCGGCGAAGCCCACGCGCAGCACGCGCCCGTCGGGGAGCACGACGCGGCCGGAGCCTTGTACTTCGAGGAAGAACGCCTCGGTCGCGTCGTCGACCCAGACGAGCGGCTTGCCGCGGGCACCCAGCGCCCCTTCGACGATGCGCGCGCGCGGGTCGTAGGGCTTGAGCGCGCCCGCTTCGACGCGGCCCGCGATGCGCTGGCCGCGCAGTTCCTCGCGGAAGGCGCCCAGATCGACCGTGACGAGATCGTCGGGCTTGCCGTAGAGCGGCACGGAAAAACGCGGCGTGCGCGTGAGGCTGCCGTTGAGCTCGGGTTCGTAATAGCCGGTGAACAGCCCGTCGCGCGCATCGTTGTTCGAAAGTGCAAAGGGCACGAAGTTCGCTTCGAAGAAGGCACGCGCGGCGGCCGGGGACACGTCGCGCGCCGCGGCACAGGCACTGCGCCAGTCGGCCACCCTGCCGGCGAGCGCGTCGTTGCCGATCGTCTGCGTGTCCGGCAGGCGCGCAAGCCTTGCGCAGCTGCGCATCAACGCCGGCAACGCTTCGGCATGCCGGTCGGCAGCCCAGCCCGGCATGTCGGCGAAGGACGCAGGAGCGAGGACGAGACGGGCGGGAAGTTCGGGGGAAGGTGCGGGGGCCGGCGGCTTGCCGGCACAAGACGCGAGTGCCAATGCCAGCAGGAAGGCGGCGAGCGGGCGCAACGGCGAACGCTAGTTCGGTTCCTCGGTGCGCACGAGCGCCCAGTTCGGGTCGCGGTTGCGCGTGTCGCGCGCGAAGGTCCAGATGTCGGTGAGCTTGGCGACCTTCACGGCATCGCCGTCGACGACGTTGCCGTCGGCATCGCGCGTGACGTTGACCTGCTCGGAGACGAACTTCACCGTCACCATCGCGGTGCGGCCGTTCATCGCCGCGGCGACGATGTCCGCACTCTTGATGCCGACCAGCGTGGTCTCCAGCGTGTGCTTGGCCGCCAGACGTTCGCGGATCGCCTTGGCGAAACCTTCGTAGACGTCCGCGGCGAGCAGCGGCTTCAGCGTGGCCGTGTCGCCCTGCGCGAAGGCCTGCACGATCATCTCGAAAGCGCCGCGCGCGCCTTGCGCGAATTCGGCCGGATTGAAGGAGGCGTCGGCCCGGCGGATCTCGTCATAGCCGGGCTGCAGGGCCGGATCGCCGGTGACGGCGGCAGCTTCCGCCGGGGCGGGTGCGTCGGCCGGGCGCGAGGCGCCGGGGAACGGCGTGACGTTGTCGGTAACCTTTTCGGCGCGCTCGATCGTCGGCTCGGGCGGGCGGGCGCGCCAGCGCTCGGCATCTTCGGCACCCGTGCGCTTCCCCAGGATGCTGCGCAGGCGCAGGATCAGGAACGCCGCCACGGCCGCGAAAAGCAGGATGTCCATATATGCCATGTCGCCCATATGCGCCGGTCCACTGCGAAATCGGAGAGGGGAGAGGCGGGTGATTTCCCGCCCTGTCCTGTTATAAATAAGCGCGGCCGGGGCCCGGAACAAGCGGCATTGCCGCCTTTCCGGCCCCCGGAGCCCTGCAAATCGAGCCGGAATCGCCCGAAACCATGCTCCTCGTCCGCCACGGCCAGTCCGAATTCAACGTCGTCTATTCGGTCACCCGCGTCGATCCGGGCATCCCCGACCCGCGTCTGACCGAGCTTGGCCGCGCCCAGGCGCTGGCCGCGGCCGAAGCGCTGGCGGACAAGGGCGTGCGCCGGCTGATCGCCAGCCCCTATACGCGCGCCATCGAGACCGCCCGGATCATCGCGGGAAAGCTGGGGCTGCCCATCGGCCTCGATCCGCTGGTCGGCGAGCGCGCGGCCTTCGCGTGCGACATCGGCTCGCCGCCGGCCGAACTCAAGCGGCGCTTTCCCGACATGGATTTCGGACATCTCGGCGATCCGTGGTGGCACGACCATGTCGGCCTCGGCCGCGACGAGACCGAGGACGAGCTCGTCGCGCGCGGGGCCCGCTTCCGGGTGCAGGCGGCCGCACTCGAAGACCGCGGCGACGTGGCCGTCGTCACGCACTGGGGCTTCATCCGGGCGCTGACCGGCTACGAGGCCAAAAACGCCGAAATCGTGCGCCTCCAATTCGGCGATTGAGCGGGCGGCGCGGTTCGTGTTAACCCCCGCCGGTCATTTCCTCCCACCGGAGCTGCATTTCCCATGACCGATCCCGCGAGCGGCGGCGCGCAAGGCCCCTCCTTCGGCGTTCTCGCCCAGTATCTCAAGGACCTGTCCTTCGAGAGCCCGCGGGCACCCGATATCTTCCTCCAGCAGGACAAGAACCCGCAGGTCGCGGCCGACGTGAAGGTCGAGGCACGCCCGCTGGGCCAGGACGTGTACGAGGTCGAACTGTCGATCGAGGCGAACGCGCGCTCAGGCGACGACGTCGTCTTCGTGATCGAGTGCCTCTATGCCGGCGTCTTCCAGGTGGCCGGCCTGCCGCAGGAACATCTCGGGCCGTTCCTGATGATCGAATGCCCGCGCCTGCTGTTCCCGTTCGCGCGCAACATCGTCGCGGACTCGACGCGCGAGGGCGGCTTCCCGCCGCTGCTGCTGCAGCCGGTGGATTTCGTCGAGCTCTACCGCAAGCGGCTGGCCGAGCGCGAAGCCGCCACGCCCGCCCCGTCGGCGACCGGGCCGACATCGAAGATCATCCTGCCGAACTGACGGGTGTGGCATCAGCCACAACCGTCATGGCCGGGCCTGTCCCGGCCATCCGCGACTTGGGAAACAGCTAAGAGAGCCAGACCGGGTTCTTGATTTTGGCGATGGCCGCGGCGTGCGCCGCGGCTTCCGCCTCGCTGGGCGCGTGCGGGCGCGCCGGGCGGACCGGGCCCTTGGCGATGGCGACCGCTGCGGCCTTCGCGGCGGCGTTCCCCGCAGGTTCGCTTGCCAGCAGCATCGCCTGACGCCCGCCGATCAGCTCGAGATAGACCTGTGCGAGCAGGTCGGCGTCGAGCAGGGCGCCGTGCAGCGTGCGGTGCGCGTTGTCGATGCCGAAGCGCTTGCACAGCGCGTCGAGCGAGGCGGGTGCGCCCGGAAACTTCTTGCGCGCGAGCTGCACCGTATCGAGGGCGCGCGCGATCGGGATCTTCGGGAAGCCGAGGCGGACGAGCTCCGCGTTGAGGAACCCGACATCGAACTCGGCATTGTGGATGACGAGTTTGGAGTCGCCGATGAATTCGAGGAAGTCCGACACGATCCCCGAGAAGACCGGAGCACCCTTGAGCTTGGCGTTCGTGATGCCGTGGATCGCGGCCGCCTCGGCCGAGATTTCCATCTCGGGATCGATCAGCGTGTGGAGCTTGGCCCCCGTCGGGATGTGGTTGACCAGCTCGATGCAGGCAAGCTCGAGAATGCGGTGGTTCCTGGGATCGAGGCCGGTGGTCTCGGTGTCGAGGACGATTTCGCGCATCAGCTGATCCGGTGGCGGCGGGGAATGGTGCGCGCCAGTCTCGCCGCTTTGCGCAAGCCCCGCAAGGTGACGAGCTGGCCCAGTGCCGAGACCGCGACGATGTCGGCGAGCACGCGCTTCTTCGCGTCGGGCATCTGGCGGGCGAGGATGCCGGCGAGCTTCGCCTCGTCCATGCCGGGGCGGGCAAGCGCACGCTGGCGCTGGAGGATCGGCGAGGCCGACACGACGACGACGAGATCGCATTTGCGCTCGCCCAGCGTCTCGTAGAGCAGCGGCACGTCGAGGCAGACGAGCCGCGTGCGCGCGCGCATGTGGCGGGCAAGGAAGGCGCGCTGATTGCGCCACGCCAGCGGATGCAGGATCGCCTCGAGGCGGCGCAATGCCGCCGGATCGGCGAAGACGCGGGCCCCGAGGGCAGCACGGTCGATGGCGCCGTCCTTCGCGACACCGGGAAACGCAGCGGCGACCGCCGCAACCCCGTCGCCGCCGCGCGCCAGCAGCCGGTGGATCTCGGCGTCGGAATCGTAGACGGGGACGCGCATGCGCCGCAGCAGCCGCGCCGCGGTCGACTTGCCCATCGCGATCGAGCCGGTGAGGCCCAGCACGCGTGTCATTCCGGCACCACGCCCTGGGCGCGCAGGAAGCCGAGTACGGCCAGCAGCGGCAGGCCAAGGATCGTGAAGAAATCGCCCTCGACCCGCGCGAAGAGCTGGGCGCCGAGCCCTTCGAGCTGGTAGGCGCCGACCGACGCATAGGCGTCCTCGCCCGCGGCATCGAGATAGCGCGCGATGAAATCCGCTTCGAGCGGGCGCATCGTCAGGCGCGCATGCTCGATATGGTGCCAGACGCGCGTGCCGTTCTTGAACACGACGGCGGCCGTCACCAGCCTGTGCGTCTTGCCCGACAAAGCGCGCAGATGCGCCTCGGCATGCGCGCGGTCGACCGGCTTGTCGAACCAGGTCCCGTTGCAGTCGAGCATCTGGTCCGAGCCGATGACGATGGCGCCGGGATGGCGCAATGCCACGCGGCGCGCCTTGTGCTCGGCAAGCTTCAGCGCCACGTCGTCGACGCTTGCCCCCTCGGCGCGCATCGACTGCTTGATCTCCTCCTCGTCGACATGGGCGGCGTCGACCGCGAAGATCAGGCCCGCGCGCTCCAGCATCTCGCGGCGGAAGCGGCTCTGGGAGGCGAGGACGACCGGCGGTGCGCGGTCGTTGTAGAGCCCGGTCATGGCGCCTGCCCGGCCTTCTCGCGGCGTTCCTGCACCATCGTCATGATCTGCGCGGACGTCTCCTCGATCGAGCGGCGCGCCACGTCGATGACCGGCCAGCCGCGTGCGGAGAAGAAGCGGCGCGCCTCGGTCACTTCGCTGCGCACCTTGTCGAGGTCGGTATAGTCCGTCTCGCGGCTCTCGTTGAGGATGTTGAGGCGGTTGCGCCGGAGCTGCACCAGCAGGTTGGGATCGTTGGTGAGGCCGACGAACATCGGGCCGTTCTCGCGCGCGTGCAGCTCCTCGATCTCGTCGGGCAGCGCCACGCCGGGCACGAACGGCACGTTGGCGGCCTTGATGCCGCGATTGGCGAGATAGATGCAGGTCGGCGTCTTCGAGGTGCGCGACACGCCGACCAGGATCACCTCGGCGTCGCCCAGACCGTGTGCGGCCTGGCCGTCGTCGTGGATCATCACCCAGTTGATCGCGTCGATGCGGCGGAAATAGTCGGCGTCGAGCGCGTGCTGCCGGCCCGGCAGGTTGCGCGTCTTGAGGCCGAGATAGTTGGTGAGAGCACCCATCGTCGGATCGAGGACCGGGATGCACGGCATGGAGAGCGCGCGGCACGCGGTCTCGAGCTGGGCGCGCACGCGCTCTTCGATGATCGTGTAGAGCACCACGCCGGGATTGGCCGAGATCCCCGCCATCACCTTCTCGAGCTGGCGGTCGGTGCGGATCATCGACCACATGTGTTCGACCGGTTCGACGTTCTCGAACTGCACCAGGCACGCGCGCACGACCGAGTTCAAGGTCTCGCCGGTCGCGTCGGAAACGAGGTGGAGATGGAAGCGCTTCATCTGGGGATTGGTGTGAGTCCGGGGTACAAGTCGGGGTTCATCCACAGGGCCGAAAAATCGTCCCCAAACCGTATACACGTCAAGCGGCACTTCGGCACAGGGCGAACCGAATCTTGCCAACCGGGCGTGGTGCGGGGAAAACCGCTTCCGGCACGGTTATCCCCGGTTTCCCGTCCGCGGTTGCCAGCGCTTTGCCGTCCCGCAAAGACGCGCATGCACGGGAATTTTCCCGCCGCTTGCGCAAGACCGTCCACAATTCCACAATCGCGATGCGTTCGGTGGAGCGTTCCGGGAGAGCGCTGATTCCCCAGCATCCACAGGCACCCACCTACCTCCACCTCCTAGAAAGTATTTAGATTCTTCTTTGGTAGAGGGCGTGTCTCGCGAGTACACTCCGCCCGCATTTCCGCCGACAGGTGTGCTGCATCGATGATTTCCGTTCGTTCCCAGCCGAGTTCCGACAAGCCGTTCGTGCGTGCCCTGCGCGGCGAGGTGCAGGCGCACCCGTGCTTCTGGCTGATGCGCCAGGCCGGGCGCTACCTGCCCGAATACCGGGCCACCCGCGCGCAGGCGAACGGCTTCGTCGATCTGTGCCTGCGGCCCGATCTTGCCTGCGAGATCACGCTGCAGCCGCTGCGCCGCTATTCGATGGATGCGGCGATCCTGTTCTCGGACATCCTGATGGTTCCCTACGGGCTCGGCCAGGGGCTCGAGTTCCGCGAGGGCGAGGGTCCGGTCCTCGACGCGGTGCGCGATGCGGCCGGGATCGCGAAGCTCGAAGCGGGGCTCGGCGGGTTTTCCGCGCGCGTCGCCCCGGTCTACGAGACCGTGTCGCGGGTGCGCGCGAAGCTGCCGGAGACGACGGCGCTGATCGGATTTGCCGGCGCACCTTGGACCGTCGCGACCTACATGGTCGAAGGCGGAACCAGCAAGGATTTCGCCAATGTCCGCCTGCTCGCCTATCGCGACCGGCCGGCGTTCCGGCGGCTCATCGACCTGATCTCGGCCGCGACGATCGAGTATCTCAAGCGGCAGGTCGCCGCCGGTGCCGAAGCGCTGCAGCTCTTCGACACGTGGGCCGGCATTCTGCCCGAGGACGAGTACGCCGAATGGGTGCTCGGGCCCGTCACGAAGATCGTCGCCGCACTCGCCGCCGCACACCCGGAAATCCCGGTGATCTTCTTCCCCAAGGGCTCGGGGCCGCTCTACGAGAAGGCCGCGGCAATTCCGGGCGTGGCGGCGCTCGGCATCGACACGGCCGTGCCGCTGGCGTTTGCCCAACGCCTGCAGAAGCTCACGACCGTGCAGGGCAATCTCGATCCGATCGTGCTGACCGCCGGCGGCGAAGCGCTCGACCGGGCGGCGACCCGCATTCTCGACGCACTCGGCCACGGCCCGTTCGTGTTCAATCTCGGCCACGGCGTGATCCCGGCCACGCCACCCGAGAACGTCGCGCGGCTTGCCGGGCTGATCCGCAGCTGGCGCGCGCGCAAGGGCTGAACGCGATGTCGAAGATCGCCGTCATCCTGTTCAATCTCGGCGGGCCCGACCGGCCGGAAGCGGTGCAGCCGTTCCTGTTCAACCTGTTCAGCGACAAGGCGATCGTCGGCCTGCCCAATCCGTTGCGCTGGCTGCTGGCCAAGCTGATCTCGGGCCGGCGTGCGGCCAAGGCGCGCGCGATCTATGCCCAGATGGGCGGCGGTTCGCCGATCCTGCCCAACACGCAGGCCCAGGCGCACGAGCTTGAGACGGTGCTGCGCGATCTGGGCGAGGTGCGCTGCTTTCCGGCGATGCGCTACTGGCATCCGATGACGGATGCCGTCGCGCACGACGTGGCCACGTTCGGCCCCGACCGCATCGTGCTGCTGCCGCTCTATCCGCAGTTCTCGACGACGACGACGGGCAGTTCGAAGAAGGCGTGGGACGAAGCCGCGAGTGCCGCCGGGCTGTCGGCACCCACGACGCATGCGTGCTGCTATCCGCGCCAGCCCGGGTTCGTCGCCGCGGTCGCCGACCTGATCGGCGCGCACCATGCGGCGGCGAAGGCATATGGCAAGCCGCGCGTGCTGTTCTCGGCGCACGGGCTGCCGAAGAAGATCGTCGCTGCGGGCGATCCCTACCAGGTGCAGGTCGAGCTGACGGTCGCTTCCGTGGTGGCGCGACTGGGGATCGCCGGGCTCGACCATGTCGTGTGCTACCAGAGCCGCGTGGGTCCGCTCGAATGGATCGGGCCGAGCATCGGGCAGGAGATCGCGCGCGCGGCCGCCGACAAGGTGCCGGCGATCGTCGTGCCCATCGCGTTCGTGTCGGAGCATTCCGAGACGCTGGTCGAGCTCGACATCGACTACCGCGCGAAGGCGCAGGCGCTCGGCGTGCCGTACTACAGCCGTGTGCCGACCGTCTCGACGCATCCCGATTTCATCCGCGGCCTTGCCGAGATCGTGCGCGGCCTCGTGCGCGGGCCGGCGCGCACGGCGAGTGCCGACGGTGCCGGGCGGCCCTGTCCGGACCATTGCGCAAAATGTCCGCTTGCGGTTTCCTGAGGCGATCCGCGGCAGGAGAAAATGTTGGACGCCCTCACCGACCTCATCGGCAACTGGTATGCCTGGATAAAGTGGCTGCACGTCATCTCGGCCATTTCGTGGATGGCGGGGCTGCTCTACCTGCCGCGCCTGTTCGTCTATCACTGCGCGGCGCGGCCCGGTTCCGACACGTCCGAGGTCTTCAAGGTCATGGAGCGCCGGCTGATGCGCGGCATCATGAACCCGGCGATGGTGTCGACCTGGATCTTCGGCGGCCTGCTGCTGCTGGTGCAGGACTGGGCCGGCGGCTGGCTGCATGTGAAGCTGCTGGCGATCGTGGGCCTCACTTTTCACCACCACCTGCAGTCGCTCTGGCGCAAGGCGTTCGAGGCCGACCGCAACCGCCGTCCGGCGCGTTTTTTCCGCCTCAACAACGAGATCCCGGCCGCCCTGATGGTCCTGATCGTGCTGATGGTGATCGTAAAACCCTTCTGAACCAAGGCGGTTGACATCCCCCCGGGATCGGCTAGATTGCAGGTCGGACGGGCTTTCGGCCCGTTTGCGTGGCCGCTTTTCCAGCCGGCCGATCCTTCCCGACGACGATTTCCGAGGCTTCCCGCAAACAGACAGACGCGCGTCGTCTGGGTTTGCCCGAAAGCCCCAAGCCGGTCGCGGGCCCTCCCCCAACCCAGCCCCAGAAAAAACGAATGAATCTCCAAGAATTGAAGCGCAAGACGCCCGCAGACCTGCTGGCGTACGCCGAAGAACTCCAGATCGAAGCCGCATCGAGCCTGCGCAAGCAGGACATGATGTTCGCCATCCTCAAGCGGATGGCCGAGAACGACGTGGCGATCTACGGCGACGGCGTCCTCGAGACCCTCTCCGACGGCTTCGGCTTCCTGCGCAGCCCTGAATCGAACTACCTGCCCGGCCCCGACGACATCTACATCACGCCGCAGATCATCCGGCGCTACGGCCTGCGCACCGGCGACACGGTCGAAGGCCAGATCCGCGCCCCCAAGGACGGCGAGCGCTACTTCGCCCTCACCGCCGTGCGCACGATCAATTTCGACGAGCCGGAAGTGGCACGCCACCGCATCAACTTCGACAACCTGACGCCGTTCTATCCGACCTCGCGCCTCAATCTCGAATTCGGCGACGAGCCGGTCGAGGTTCCGCCGCCGCCCAAGCCCAAGCCCGCCCGCCGCCCGCAGGGCGACGAGGAGGCCGTGGCGCTCAAGGGCACGCTGTCGGCGCGGCGCACCGAGATCGTCAAGCGCGACAACGCGCCCACCCAGCGCCGCGACATCACCGGCCGGATCATCGATCTCGTCTGCCCGCTCGGCAAGGGCCAGCGCGCCCTGATCATCGCCCCGCCGCGCGTCGGCAAGACCGTGATGCTGCAGAACATCGCGCACTCGATCTCGCAGAACCATCCCGAGGTGTACCTGATCGTGCTGCTCATCGACGAGCGGCCCGAGGAAGTCACCGACATGATCCGCTCGGTCAAGGGCGAGGTCGTCAGCTCCACCTTCGACGAGCCCGCCGTGCGCCACGTGCAGGTCGCCGAAATGGTGATCGAGAAGGCCAAGCGCCTGGTCGAGCACAAGCGCGACGTCGTGATCCTGCTCGACTCGATCACGCGCCTGGCGCGCGCCTACAACACGGTCGTTCCCTCGTCCGGCAAGGTGCTGACCGGCGGCGTGGACGCCAACGCGCTGCAGCGCCCGAAGCGCTTCTTCGGTGCCGCGCGCAACATAGAGGAAGGCGGCTCGCTGACGATCATCGCCACGGGTCTCATCGATACCGGCAGCCGCATGGACGAAGTGATCTTCGAAGAGTTCAAGGGCACGGGCAATTCGGAAATCATCCTCGACCGCAAGCTCGCCGACAAGCGCACCTTCCCGTCGATCGACATCACCAAGTCGGGGACGCGCAAGGAAGAGCTGCTGGTCGACAAGGCCATCCTGTCGAAGATGTGGGTCCTGCGCCGCATCCTGATGCCGATGGGCACCACGGACGCGATGGAGTTCCTGATCGACAAGCTCAAGCACTCGAAGAACAACAAGGATTTCTTCGAGGCGATGAACACCTAGAGGCCGGCGCTGCACGTGCCAGTGCTCCATGTGATCGTGGCGGGGCCCTATTCGGCGCCCACGCCCGAAGGACGTG
>CAYQDN010000062.1:0-19134 GCA_964416335.1 uncultured Azospirillum sp. | reverse complement strand
GCCGTCATAGGTCGCCGTCCCGCGGCCGATCTCGTCGAGGATGACGAGCGAGCGGGCGGTGGCGAGATTGAGGATCGCGGCGGTCTCCACCATCTCGACCATGAAGGTCGAGCGCCCGCGCGCCAGATCGTCGGCCGCCCCCACGCGGCTGAACAGCCGGTCGACGACGCCGATGCGCGCGGCCTTCGCAGGAACATACGAGCCCGCCTGGGCGAGGACGGCGATCAACGCGTTCTGGCGCAGGAAGGTCGATTTGCCGGCCATGTTCGGGCCGGTGACGAGCCACAGGAACTGGCCGCCTTCGGCGTCGAGCGTGCAGTCGTTGGCGGCGAACCCCGCGCTCTGCTGGGCAAGGGCCGCCTCGACGACCGGATGGCGCCCGCCTTCGATGGCGAAGACGCGGCTGGCATCCACGGTGGGCCGGCACCAGTCGCGGTCGACGGCAAGGTCGGCCAGCGAGGCCGACACGTCGAGCCGGGCAAGTGCCTGTGCCGCCCTGCCGACGGCACCGGCATTTTCCAGCGTGCGGCGCGTGAGATCCGCGAAGAACGAGAGTTCGAGGGCCAGCGCCTTGTCGCGCGCCCCGGTGATCGCACCCTCGAGTTCGCCAAGCTCGACCGTCGTGAAGCGCACGGCCCCGGCCATCGTCTGGCGGTGGATATAGATGCCGCCGGGCTTCAGCATCTTGTCGGCGTGCGTGGCGTTGACCTCGATGAAATAGCCGATGACGTTGTTGTGCTTGATGCGCAGCTGGGAAATACCCGTCTCGTCGGCGTAACGCTGCTGGAGGGCCGCGACGAGGCGGCGGCTTTCGTCGCGCAGCTCCAGATGCCGGTCGAGATCGGGGGCGTAGCCCTGCTTGATGAAGCCGCCGTCGCGCGGATCGAGCGGCAGGTCGGCGGCAAGCGCCCCTTCGAGCAGGTCGGCAAGTGCCGCATGCTCGCCCAGCTCGTCGAGGGCGGCGGCGATTCCCGCCGGTCCGGCATCGAGTCCTTGCGGTGCCACGAGGTGGCGCAGCTGCGGCAGCTTCGCCAGCCCCTGCGCGATCGCGGCAAGGTCGCGCGGGCCGCCGCGGCCGAGAGCGAGGCGCTGCAACGCGCGTTCGAGATCGGGGAAACCCTTGAGCGCGTCGCGCAGTGCTTCGCGTGCGCGCGACGCCTCGACGAAATAGCCGATCATGTCGAGCCGTTCGCCGATGGCGCCGGATTCGGCCAGCGGGGCGGCAAGGCGTGCGGCGAGCAGGCGTGCACCCGCGGCCGTCAGCGTGCGGTCGATCGTGGCGAGCAGCGAGCCTTTGCGCTCGCCGGTCTGCGTTTCCGCCAGCTCGAGCGAACGGCGCGTCGCCGGGTCGATCTCCATCGTGCCCGACGCCGCCAGGCGCTGCGGCGGCAGGAAGCGCGGCAGCTTGCCCTTCTGCGTGAGCTCGACATAGTCGACGAGCGCACCCGCCGCCGCGATCTCGGCGCGCGCGAATTCGCCGAACCCGTCGAGCGACTTGACCGCGTAGAGCGCTTCGAGCCGCCGGCGCGCGTTCTCGCTGTCGAAGCGCGCGGACGGCAGCGGCGTGAGGCGCTGCTTGAGCGGTTCGAGGGCCGCCCCCAGATCCTCGCGCGCCGTCAGCCGGTCGGCGAGCAGCAATTCGCCCGGGGCGACGCGCGCGAGTGCCGCCCCCAGCGAAGGGATGGCCACGCTTTCGATGCGGAAATCGCCGGTCGACATGTCGAGCCACGCAAGGCCCAGTGCGCCGCCCGCTTCCGCCAGACAGGCGAGGAAGTTGTTCGCGCGCGCGTCGAGCAGCGAATCCTCCGTTAGCGTGCCGGGGGTGACGACGCGCACCACGTCGCGGCGGACCAGCGTCTTGCCGCCGCCGCGCTTCCTGGCTTCGGCGACATCCTCGACCTGCTCGCAGATCGCGACCCTGAATCCCTGCCGGATCAGGCGCGCCAGATAGGCTTCGTGCGCATGCCACGGAACGCCGCACATCGGGATCTGGTTGCCCGCATGTTGACCACGCTTGGTCAGCGTGATGTCGAGCGCCTTGGATGCTGCAACTGCGTCCTCGAAGAAAAGCTCATAGAAATCGCCCATGCGATAAAAAAGTAGGCAGCCGGGATACTGGCGCTTCAGCTCCAGGTACTGCGTCATCATCGGGGTGGCTTGGGTATCGACTTCGGACATTGCAGTGCAGCAATCTTTTTGCGGTCGAGAGTTTTGACGGCGAGGCGAGGTTCCCCGTACCATAGCCGTCTCAAAAAAGCAGCGGGCACGCCCCGCGCGAACGCCGCGATCTCCAGGGAAAGAAAACGCCATATGTCGAACGACGCCACAGGCCCCGTGACCGAGCAGGAATCGCTGCTTTTCCATCACCAGGGCGGCAAGGCCGGCAAGATCGAGATCAACGCGACGAAACCGCTGACCACCCAGCGCGACCTTTCGCTCGCCTATTCGCCCGGCGTGGCGTGGCCCTGCCTGCACATCGCCAAGAACCCGGACGCGGCCTACGACTACACGTCGAAGGGCAATCTCGTGGCCGTCATCTCGAACGGCACGGCCGTGCTCGGCCTCGGCGACCTCGGTGCGCTGGGCGGCAAGCCGGTGATGGAGGGCAAGGCCGTCCTCTTCAAGCGCTTCGCCGACGTCGACGCGATCGACATCGAGGTCGACACCAAGGACGTCGACCAGTTCGTCAACTGCGTGCGCTATATCGGCATCACGTTCGGCGGCATCAATCTCGAGGACATCAAGGCGCCCGAGTGCTTCGTCATCGAGCAGCGCCTGCGCGAGCTGCTCGACATCCCGGTCTTCCACGACGACCAGCACGGCACGGCGATCGTCGCGGCGGCGGGCCTCATCAATTCGCTCGACCTCACCCACCGCGACATCCGCACGACCAGGATGGTGATCAACGGGGCGGGTTCGGCCGGCATCGCGTGCGCCGAGCTCGTCAAGGCGATGGGCATGCCGCACAACAACGTCATCCTGTGCGACACCAAGGGCGTCATCTACCAGGGCCGCACCGAATCCATGAACCAGTGGAAGTCGGCGCATGCGGTCCCGACCAAGGCGCGTACGCTTGCCCAGGCGCTCGAAGGCTGCGACGTCGTGTTCGGCCTGTCGGCCAAGGGGGCGATCACGCAGGACATGGTCCGCGCGATGGCGCCCAAGCCCATCATCTTCGCGATGGCCAATCCCGATCCCGAGATCACGCCCGAAGACGCCAAGGCCGCACGGCCCGACTGCATCATCGCCACCGGCCGGTCGGACTATCCCAACCAGGTCAACAACGTCCTCGGCTTCCCGTTCATCTTCCGCGGGGCGCTCGACGTGCGCGCGCGCACGATCAACGAGGAGATGAAGGTCGCCGCCGCGCGCGCCATCGCCATCCTCGCGCGCGAGGACGTGCCCGACGATCTCGACGCCGCCTACGCCAACCAGCGCCTGCGCTACGGGCCGGAATACATCATTCCCGTGCCGTTCGATCCGCGCCTCATCTCGGTCGTTCCCGCCGCCGTCGCCAAGGCGGCGATGGAATCGGGCGTGGCGCGCAAACCCATCGCCGACATGAACGCCTACCGCCATTCGCTGAGCCTGCGCCGCGATCCCACGGCCGCGATGCTCGACCGCATCTTCGAGACGGTGCGCGCCAACCCGCGCCGCACCGCCTTCGCCGAGGGCGAGGACGAGAAGATGATCCGCGCGGCGATCTCGTACCGCAACTCGGGCTACGGCACGCCCGTCCTGATCGGCCGCGAGAAGTCGATCGACGAGACGATGAAGGGCATGGGCCTCACGCAGTCGGCCAAGGAGCTCGGCCTCGAGATCCTCAACGCGCGCCTGTCGAAGGACAACAAGCGCTATGTCGACCATCTCTATTCGCGCCTGCGCCGGCAGGGCTTCCTGCAGCGCGACTGCCAGCGCCTGATCAACCAGGACCGCAATGCCTTCGCCGCCACGATGGTCGCGGTCGGCGACGTCGACGCGATGGTGACGGGTACCACGCGCAGCTACTACCAGGCGCTCGACGACGTGCGCCGCGTGATCGACGTCGAGAAGGGCAAGCGCTGCATCGGCGTCTCGATCATGATGACCAAGGAGCGCACCGTGTTCGTCGCCGACGCGACGGTGACGGAACTGCCCAACGCGCGCGACATGGCCGAGATCGCCATCGCCGCCGCCGCCGCCGCAAGGCGCCTGGGGCACGAGCCGCGCGTGGCGCTGTGCTCGTTCACGAATTTCGGCAACCCGCACCGCGAGAAGGGCAGCCAGGTCCGCGAGGCCGTGCAGGAGCTGGAGCGCATGTCCGACAGCGGGCGCAAGCTCGACTTCGAGTTCGACGGCGAGATGGGCCCGGACGTGGCGCTGGATTACGATCTGATGCGCAGCCTCTACCCGTTCTGCCGCCTCACCGGCCCCGCCAACGTGCTGGTGATGCCGGGCCTGCATTCGGCGAACATCTCGTCGAAGCTGGTGCAGAAGCTCGGCAACTGCACGATGCTGGGACCGATCCTGATCGGGCTGACGAAGCCCGCCCAGATCGTCCAGATCGGTGCCCCGGTCGGCGAGATCGTCAACATGGCGGCCCTCGCGGCCTACCAGTCGATCGTCCGGTAGGGTTCCAAGGGTTGCCGGCATGGCCCGCGTCGCGTTCACCGGCAACCTGAAGCGCCATGTCGCGTGCCCGGCGTCGCGCGTCGCGGGTGCGACGGTTTCGGCCGTGCTGGAAAACCTGTTCGCCGGGAATCCGCGCCTGCGCTCGTACGTGGTCGACGACCAGGGGCGGCTGCGCAAGCACGTGAACATCTACATCAACGACGCACGGGCGGCGCTCGGCGATCCGGTCGGTCCGGACGACGAGATCTTCGTGTTCCAGGCCCTGTCGGGCGGCTGAGGGAGGGACGGATGGACAAGCGCATTCTCGTCGCCACGCGCAAGGGCCTCTTCGACGTGCGGCGTGCGGCGTCCGGCTGGCGCATCGCGCGCACGTCGTTCCTGGGCGACATCCTCTCGCAGGCAATGCGCGACCGGCGCGACGGCACGCTCTATGCCGCCCAGTCGCTCGGCCATTTCGGCGTCAAGCTCCAGCGCTCGACCGACGACGGCAAGAGCTGGAAGGAGATCGCCGCCCCCGCCTTCCCGAAGAGCGAGGCCAAGGACGGGCCGAACGTGGAATACCTCTTCTCGATCGAGGCGGGCGGCAAGAACGAACCCGGCGTGCTGTGGTGCGGCACCGTGTCGGGCGGCCTGTTCCGCTCGGCAAACCGCGGCGAGAGCTGGGCGCTCAACGACGCCTTGTGGAACGTGCCGCCGCGCAAGGACTGGGGTGGGGGCGGCTTCAACATCGACAAGCCGGGCATCGACACGATCCTCGTCGATCCGCGCGATTCCAGGCGCATCGTGCTGGGCATTTCCAGCGGCGGCGTGTGGCAGACGAAGGACGGCGGCAAGAGCTGGCGCAACACCTCGAAGGGTCTCTATGCCGAGTACATGCCGCCGGCCCGGCGCGAGGACCCGAATGTGCAGGACGTGCACCGCATCGCGCGCTGCGCGTCCGACCCCGACGTGCTGTGGCTGCAGCACCATAACGGCGTGTTCCGCTCGACCGACGGGGCCGAGACCTGGGTCGAGGTGAAGACGGTCAAGCCCGCGAAATTCGGCTTTGCGGTCGCAGCCCACCCCAAGGATCCGAAGACCGCGTGGTTCGTGCCCGGCGTGAAGGACGAATGCCGCATCCCGGTGGGTGCAAAATTCGTCGTCGCGCGCACGCGCGATGCGGCCAAGAGCTTCAAGGTGCTGACCAAGGGCCTGCCGCAGATCCACGCCTACGACCTGGTGCTGCGCCACGGCCTCGACATCGACACGAGCGGCAAGTGCCTGGCGATGGGCTCGTCGACCGGCCATCTCTGGGTGTCGGAGAACGGCGGCGATTCGTGGAAGCTCGTCGCCGGGAACCTGCCGCCGATCGCCAGCGTGCGATTCGCCTGAACGGCCCCTGAAACGGAAAAACCCGCCGGTCGCCCGGCGGGTCTTTTCCAAAGGCCGGGCGCCGAAGCTCAGGCCGTGATGTCGAGATTCTGTCCGCGTCCCGAACCGCTCGGGGCCGGCGGGCTCAGCTGGGCCGATGTCTGCGACGTGCTCGTGGTGTCGCGCGAGGCTTCCGGGCTGTTGTTCGGATCCGAACTCGACGCGGCCGAAGCCTGCGCACCACCGCCCGCGGCGGGCGGCGGGGTGGCGGTCGTGCTGGTTGAAATCGACGAAGCCATGGCTTTCCGGCCTTTTCGTTCGCTGGATTGTCTCTAATCATACGCCACAATGGCGGTTCCGGCAAACGGGCGCCCCCGCGCTTGACGCTGCGGTACCGGGTCCTGCACAAGCGGAGCGGCATGATACGCAACGGCCCCCTGGGCGAATTCTGGACGGCACTGGCGGCCCTCGTCGCCCCGACGGCGCTGGTGCTCGGGCTGCTCGTCTATTTCCACGCGATTCCATGGGCTTCGGCGTTTGCGGCGATCGCGGCGACGGCGCTGGCGACCGCCCTGCTGCTGGCACGGCACCTGCGCAAGCTTGCCCGGCATGCCGGCCGTCTCGACGAACTTGCCAAGGGCGAGCCGCCCGACGCGATGGCCGAACCCGCCGATGCCGGCCCGACCGCCCCGCTCGCCGAGGCGGTCGCGCGCCTCGAACGCGCCCTGCCGGAGCGCGTGCAGCCGATGGCAAGCGAAGCCGCCCTCGAATCGATCGTCGACGCACTCCCCTATGCGATCCTGCTGGTCGATGCCGACGAGCGGATCGCGCGCGCCAACGCCGCGGCGCGCGCCCTGTTCGGCGACGGGCTCGAGGAAAGACCGCTTGTCGCCTATCTGCGCGATCCCGGCGTGCTCGACGCACTCGTCGCCGCACACGCCGGTTCCTACCCCGAGGCGGTCGACGTGCGGGTCGCCGGTGCCGTGGAGCGCGCCTTGCGCGTGCGCGCGGTCCCGCTGCCGCGCGCGACGGGTGCGCGCCCGGCGGCGTTGCTCGCCATCGCCGACGTGACCTCGATCCAGCAGGCCGAGCGCATGCGCCGCGATTTCGTCGCCAATGTCAGCCACGAGCTGCGCACGCCGCTGGCCACGCTCGTGGGCTTCATCGAGACGCTGCAGGGCCCCGCGCGCGGCGATGCCGATGCGCACGAGCGTTTCCTCGGCATCATGGGCACGCAGGCCGCGCGCATGACGCGCATCGTCAAGGACCTGCTGTCGCTCTCGAAAATCGAGGAGGCCGAGCACACGCCGCCGGCCGCGCGCGTGGACGTCGGCCGAATCCTCGCGGGCACGCTCGACGCGCTCGCCATCGCCGCGAAGGCGAAGGGGACGACGCTCGACGTCGACATCGCCGCCGACCTGCCGCCGGTCGTCGGCGACGGCGACCAGCTTGCCCAGGTGTTCCAGAACCTGATCGACAACGCGATCAAGTACGGCCGCGCCGAAGGGACGGTGCGCGTGTCGGCGCGCGTGGCGCAGACGCTGCCGGCCGGCTTCGCGGCACGGCATGCAAGCTATGTCGAGGTGCGCGTGTCCGACGACGGCGAGGGGATTTCGCGCGAGCATCTGCCGCGCCTGACCGAACGTTTCTATCGCGTGGATGCCGGCCGTTCGCGCGACATGGGCGGGACGGGGCTGGGCCTGGCGATCGTCAAGCACATCGTCAACCGCCACCGCGCCGCCCTCGACATCGACAGCGAGCCCGGCAAGGGAACCAGCTTCGCGGTGTTCCTGCCCGCGGCACCCTCACCCTGACCCTCTCCCGCTTGCGGGAGAGGGGATGACGGGCGCCGGTGCGGTTCCCT
Source organism: uncultured Azospirillum sp. (assembly GCA_964416335.1). Classification (GTDB taxonomy): domain Bacteria; phylum Pseudomonadota; class Alphaproteobacteria; order CACIAM-22H2; family CACIAM-22H2; genus Tagaea. Next base: position 11,309 of record CAYQDN010000062.1, on the reverse strand, counting down.
CTCCCGCTTGCGGGAGAGGGCTAGGGTGAGGGCAGTGCCGCACCCACCGTCTTCGGATCGTCGGTGATGATGCTGTCGACACCCCAGCCGACCAGCTCGCGCGCGCGCTCGGGCTCGTTGACCGTCCACACCAGCGCCTTCAGGCCCGCTTCCTTGATGTCGCGCACCTGCTGGCGGGTGAGCCGCTTCCAGCCCGGATGCACGGCCCTGCAGCCCAGCGCCTCGACGTCCGCGCGCCAGGTCTTGCCCAGTTCTTCGGCAAGATAGCCGCGCGGGATGTGCGGGGCGGCGTCGCGCGCGGCTTCCAGGGATTCGCGCTTGAAGCTCGACAGCACGGGGACCGGGGCGGTCTTCGGCCAATGCCGGTCGATGAGTTCGCAGCACGCGCGCGCGGTCTCGGCCTCGCGGCCGGGGCAGGGCTTCACCTCGATGTTGAAACCCATGCCCAGCTGCTCGAACAGCGCCATCGCCTCGACCAGCGTGGGGATGCGCTCGCCCGCGAATTCGGGTGCGAACCACTTGCCGGCGTCCAGCGCCTTGAGTTCGGCGAGCGTGCGGTCGGCGACATTGCCCGTGCCGTCGCTCGTCCGCTCGAGCGTGGCGTCGTGCAGGATGACGACGTGGTTGTCCTTGGTGAGCTTGGCGTCGAATTCGACCCAGCTTGCCCCGTCTTCGTGCGCGCGGCGGAACGCGACCAGCGTGTTCTCCGGTGTGACGGCCTTGGCGCCGCGATGGCCGACGATGCGGGGGGGATTGATGTTCATCTGGACCTCGGAAAGAAAAACCCCCCGCCGAAGGCTGGCTCCGGCGGGGGGCGTGTCGTTACGTCCGTTGCGTCGCCCTTACTCGGCGGCGGGCGACGGCTTCTTGTCGAACTGGTCGGAGATGTCCGCACCGGTCGCCTGGTCGACGCGGCGCATCGACAGCTTGACCTTGCCGCGGTCGTCGAAGCCGATGAGCTTCACCTTGACCGACTCGCCGACCTTGACCACGTCGCCCGTCTTCTCGACGCGGCGCGGGGCCAGCTCGGAGATGTGGACGAGACCGTCCTTCGAGCCCATGAAGTTCACGAAGGCGCCGAAGTCCATGATCTTGACGACCTTGCCGGTATAGATGGCACCCATCTCGGGTTCCGACACGATGCCCTTGATCCAGTCGATGGCCTTCTTGGCGTTCTCTTCCGAGACCGAAGCGACCTTGATCGTGCCGTCGTCCTCGATGTCGATCTTGCAGCCCGTGACCTCGACGATCTCGCGGATGACCTTGCCGCCCGTGCCGATGACTTCGCGGATCTTGTCCTTGGGAACCGTGAAGGTCGTGATGCGCGGCGCGTTCTTCGAGACTTCCGAGCGCGGGTCGTGCAGGCCCTTGGCCATCTCGCCCAGGATGTGCAGGCGGCCGTCCTTGGCCTGGCCCAACGCGATCTTCATGATGTTCTCGTCGATCGACGTGATCTTGAGATCCATCTGCAGCGCGGTGACGCCCTTTTCCGTGCCCGCGACCTTGAAGTCCATGTCGCCGAGGTGATCCTCGTCGCCGAGGATGTCGGTGAGCACGGCGAAGGCGCGGTCTTCCTTGATGAGACCCATCGCGATGCCCGCGACCGGGCGGGGCAGCGGGACGCCGGCATCCATCAGCGACATCGACGTGCCGCAGACGGTGGCCATCGACGACGAGCCGTTGGACTCGGTGATCTCCGACACGACGCGGATCGTGTAGGGGAACTTGTCCTTGGCCGGGAGCAGCGGACGGATCGCGCGCCAGGCGAGCTTGCCGTGGCCGATCTCGCGACGGCCGGGCGAGCCCATGCGCTTGGCTTCGCCCACCGAGTAGGGGGGGAAGTTGTAGTGCAGCATGAAGTGCTCGCGGTATTCGCCCTCGAGCGCGTCGATGATCTGCTCGTCGTCGCCGGTCCCCAGCGTGGTGACCACGACGGCCTGCGTCTCGCCGCGGGTGAACAGCGCCGAACCGTGCGTGCGCGGCAGGAAGCCCACTTCCGTCACGATCGGACGGACGGTCTTCGTGTCGCGGCCGTCGATGCGGCGGCCCGTGTCGAGGATCGCGTCGCGCACGACCTTGGCCTCGAGCTCCTCGAACTGCGCGCCGAACACGGCGGCTTCTTCGGGGATGTCCTTGAACTTCTCGGATGCTGCCTTCTTCACGGCCGAGATCTTGTCGCGGCGCGCGAACTTGACCGGATCGGTGTAGGCCTTGCCCAGATCGGCCGCGAACGCGGCGATCTTCGACTTGACCGAGGCGACGGCGGGCGACGGCGGAACCAGCGGCCAGGGATCCTTGGCGGCCGTCTCGGCGAGGCCGATGATCATGTCGATGACCGGCTGGAACGATTTGTGGCCGAACATGACGGCCCCGAGCATCACTTCCTCGGTCAGCTCCTTGGCTTCCGATTCGACCATCAGCACGCCGTCCTTCGTCCCCGCGACGATGAGGTCGAGGTCGGAGGTCTCGAGCTCGCCCTGCAGCGGGTTGAGCTTGAACTCGCCGCCGATGACGGCGACGCGCGCGGCACCGATCGGGCCCATGAAGGGGATGCCCGAGATCGTCAGGGCGGCCGAGCAGCCGACCATCGCGACGATGTCCGGATCGTTCTCGAGATCGTGGCTCAGCACGGTCGCGATGACCTGGACTTCGTTGCGGAAGCCCTCGGGGAACAGCGGGCGGACCGGACGGTCGATGAGGCGCGAGGTCAGCGTCTCCTTCTCGGTCGGGCGGCCTTCGCGCTTGAAGAAGCCGCCGGGGATCTTGCCGGCGGCGAAGGTCTTCTCCTGGTAGTGGACGGTGAGCGGGAAGAAGTCCTGGCCGGGCTTGGCGGACTTGGCGCCGACGACCGTGCACAGCACGACCGTGTCGCCATACGTCGCCACGACGGCGCCGTCGGCCTGACGCGCGATCTTGCCGGTTTCGAGGACGAGCTTGCGCCCGCCCCACATCATTTCCTTGCGGACCACATCGAACATTTTTCTACTCTCTTTCTTGCCGCGTACGGACCCGCCGGCGCGCACCCGTTGATGCGCGCGACGTGGCGCCGGTCGCGAATGCCCGGATGGCACCCGCCCCAACCGACACCGCCCCGTTTTTTCGGGGCGTCGGAATTCTGATGCGCGGCGTCGTACGATGGGCCGCCGCGCGGGGATTTGGATCTGAGGGATCGGAAACGAAGACGCGCCGCGCCGGCACCCGCCTCGGGTGCATGCGCGGCGCGTCGTTCGGTTGGACTTTCTTCAAGCGGCCGGCTTCAGCGGCGCAGTTCGAGGCGCCCGATCAGCGTCTCGTAGCGCTTGTTGTCCTTGCGCTTGAGATAGTCGAGGAGGGCACGGCGCTGGCCGACCATCATCAGCAGGCCGCGGCGCGAGTGGAAGTCCTTCTTGTGCGTGGCAAGGTGCTCGGAGAGCTCCTTGATGCGCTCGGAAAGCAGGGCGACCTGCACTTCCGGGGAACCCGTATCACCCTTCTTGATGGCGTACGAGGCGACGACAGCGCTCTTGCGCTCGGCGTTCATCGACATCGGTTACTCCTTGGACCCTAGAGGTTGAAGACGCGCGCGGGACGGAGAAGACCGTCGTTGCCCTCGGCGAGTGCGACCAGCTTGCCGTCCTGGAAGACGGCGAGCGGGCCGGGCTCGGGCGGGGAATGTTCCGCGCGGGGGTCTCGCAAGACGCGGCCCTGTCGAAGGGCAGCGGCTTCTTCCGCGGTCACGGCCAGAGCCGGGATGTCGTCCAGCACGGTCTCGACCGGGGCGAGGGCCCCAAAGCGGGCGGGACTATGCCCAAAGCCCTCCAGCTTTTCCAGTGAAATAGCCGCTTCGACGCGGTGGCGGCCCACCGCTGTCCGGCGCAGCGAAGTGACGTGGCCGACCGTGCCCAGGACCAGCGCCAGATCGCGGGCAAGGCTCCTCACATAGGTGCCGGAGCCGCAGGAAACCCGCAATTTCGCCTCGTCCAGGGACCGGATTTCGACGATTTCCAGTTTATATATCAAGATCTTGCGCGATTTCATCGCGACGTCCTCGCCGGCCCGGGCCCGGGCATAGGCGCGTTCGCCGTCGATCTTGATGGCCGAATAGACCGGCGGGGTCTGGTCGATCTCGCCGGTGAAGCCGGGCAGGGCCGCCGCAAGGCTGGCCTGCGTGGGCCGGACCTCGCTGGTCGCGGTCGCTTCGCCCTCGGCATCGTCGCTGGCCGTGGCGATCCCCCAGCGGACCGTGAACTCGTATTCCTTCGTGCCGTCGGCGAAGTGGGGCAGCGTCTTGGTCGCCTCGCCCAACGCGATGGGCAGCAGGCCCGAGGCGAGCGGATCGAGCGTGCCCGCATGCCCGCCCTTGGCTGCGTTGAAGATCCGCTTCACGCGGCCCAGGGCCTGCGTCGAGGACGGGCCGACCGGCTTGTCGAGGAACACCCAGCCGTCGACCTTTTCGCGCGTCGACTTGCCGCTCACTTCTTGCGCGGCTTGCGCTTGGGTGCCGGTTTGGCCGGGGCGACATCCATCGCCACCTTCGGATCGCGCAAGGCGCGGCCGATCGTCTCGGCATGGTCGAACGCCGTGTCGCGCCGGAAATGCCATTCGGGCGCCTGGCGCAGGTCGACGCGGCGCGCGATCTCGCCGCGGATATAGGCGCGCGCACGCCCCAGGGCCGCGATCGTCGTCTCGACATTGGCCCCGCCCAGCGTGGTGACGAAGGCGGTCGCGTGCTTGAGGTCGGGGGTGGAGCGCACCTCGCTGACCGTGACCGACACGCCCTGCAGGTCGGGATCGCGGAAATGCCCGTCGAGCAATACTTCCGTAAGCGCCCGGCGCAACGCCTCGCCCACGCGCAGCTGGCGCTGGGAAGGGCCGCCCTGATTGTCGTCGTCGCGGTTCATCGCGCGGTGCTTAGCACAAATCGAGCCCTCTTGACCAAGTGCCGATCTTTTGCAACCCCTTGAAGGTTGCAATGACGTCATGGGATACAATCATGAAATACAAATGCATCCTCGCAGGCATCGCGTTCCTGCTCGCTGCCGGCTTCGGCGCGCAGGCACAGTCGATCCACACCCTGCCGCAGGGAACCAAGTTGAGCGGAACCGTCGAGTTCGGCCGCTTCCTGCTGGCCCTGCCGCCCGGCGACTGGACGCTCGTCGGCGCGATGCGCGACGTGGCGCGCATGCCGGGCAATGCCCACTCGGTACCGATCGGCCGCGCTTTCCTGGCGCAGATCGAAGGCGGCGTCCTTGTGGCCCTTGTCGAAGCCGTCGGCAGCCTCGATGCGCAGAACGTCGAATGGCCCTTCGACAAGGAATGCGGGCGCGACGATCTGTGGCTTCTTGAGGCCGACAGGAAGCTGCGCCACGCCGATCAGGATTGCCGCTACGTCTCCTACTATGTCCATAGCTGGGTCGCGGCTTCGGGCGCGCCACCATCGACGAAGCAGGCTCTGGACTGGCTGCGGGACAACCGGGTCCATCGTCCCCCGCAGATGCTCCATTCCCATTTCCGGCGTGTCCGGTTCGGCGACACGCTGACCGTCAGCTACTTCCTGAATCCGGAGCATTTCGGCCAGACCCCGTCCAAAGGGACGACCTGGACGGCAAGCGATTGGCACAAGACGAAACTTGCCGCGAATCCCAAGCGCCGGCAGTTCGCCGATGCCTGGATCGACTGGTCCGGCCGCATGGCGCCCGTCTTCGCGGACGGCTTCCGCGGCAATCGAACGGATGCGGCCCCGGCCTTTCCTTTCCCCCCGCAGTCGGCCGCGCTGCCGCCGCGGGATTGACGGCCCGACCGGTCAATCCGGAAGGATCTTTCTCCAAACCCAGACACAGGAATTGGCCATGAAATACGTGAATATCGTCGCGGGCATTCTCCTCTGGACCGGATTGACGACGGGACTGCACGCACAGTCGATCCACACCCTGCCGCAGGGAACCAAGTTGAGCGGAACCGTCGAGTTCGGCCGCTTCATGCTGGCCCTGCCGCCGGGCGACTGGACGCTCATCGGCGCGATGACCGACAAGCCCGTGGCCATCGGAGGCATTATAACTCCGCCGGTCGGTCGCGTTTATCTTGCGATGATCGAGGGCGATACGGTCGTCGGAACCGTCGACGCCACCGGAAGCGTCGATCCCCAGAGAATCTCCTGGACCGCGAGCAAGGACTGCCAGAGGACCGATTTCTGGAAGACCGAGGCGGACAAGAATTTCCGCCTCGACGAACAGGATTGCCGGTACGTCACGCACCAGACGTTGACTTGGGTGGGCGGCTCCGGCGCGAAACAATCGATCAAGGACGCGATGGAATGGCTGCAGGATCGAAATATCAAACGGCCGCAGCAGATGCTGAAATCGAGCCATCGCCGCGTGCGCTTCGGAGACATGCTGATCGTCAACTACGAAGTGAATCCCGAATATTTCGGCCAGGCGAAGCCGGCCAACGCGCGTTGGTCGGAAAGCGACTGGCATCGGGACAACTATCCGCAGATCCCCGAACGCGCCGCGTTCGCGAAGGCATGGCTTGACTGGTCGAGCCAGATGGCCCCGGTTTTCGCGGACGGCTACGATAAAAAGAAAACCGCCGCCCCGGCATTCCCCTTCGCGCCGCCGCCGCGCTCCTAGACACCCACTTGACCGGGGCCGTGGATTCTGGAATCGTTCCTAGATTGTTAATCAACAGTGGAATGCATCCATGGAATTCGGGCGTTTTCTTCTTGCAGCCTCCTGCTTCCTCGTCCTTTCCATCGGCCCTTCCACCGCGCAATCGGTCCACCGGGCGCAGATCGGCAGCGAATTCGAGACGAAGGTAAGATTCGCCCGTTCGGAAATCCCGCTGCCGCCGGGAAAATGGAAGCTGATCTCGACGGGCGAGGAATTCAGCGTTCCGCAAGGGGGGCAGCAGCGCACGCGCCTGCCGTTCGCGCATCTCGCGCAGATCGAGAATGGCAGGCTCGTCGCCCTCGTCTCGATGTCCGGCACCACGCAGAACGAACGCGAGAGATGGTTGCGCGACAAGAACTGCGACCGGACGGACTACCTGTTCGCGGCGGCCGACAGGAACCTCAACGATCAGGACCAGTGGTGCCAGTACGTCACGCATGCGACGCGCACCTGGATTTCAAGCAACGACCAGGCGCCGCGGGTCGCCGAGCTCTACAGGGCCTTGCGCGAATCGCAGGCGGCGCTGCCCACGACGATGCTTTCGAGCGAGTTGCGGATCGTGCGCATGGGCGAATTCCTGCGCATCGCCTACGAGATTGCGCCGGTCGAGTTCGGCGGGCCGTCGAGTGCCGCCCGGACGTGGCAGACCGCCGAATGGCATCCGCAGAACATCGCCAAGTTCCCCGCGCACCGCGAATTCGCCGACGGCTGGATCGCGTGGGCGCAGCCGATGCTCGTCCAGGTCCGGACCGGCTACAACGGCCGTCTTGCGGCCTACGAGCCGCAGCCGCTTCCGGTCGCGGGCCACCGGTCGCTCGGGCTCACGCCGGTCCGGATCGGCACGAGCTTCACGACGAACGCCGGCGGCGGTTTCAAGGTGAGCGCCGTCGAGGGCATGGCCGTGACGACCGTCAACGCTTCGGGTGCGGCGGCCCATTGGCAGCTCGGCGGCATGCTGCCGCTGGTGGCGAGTTCGAAATTCGACCGCGCGCTCGCCGAAAAGATCTTCCCGCTCAAGGTCGGCAACAAGACCGTCTTCGACCAGATGTCGGCCAACGGCCTGAATGGCTGGCGCCACACGGTCGAGGTCGTCCGGAGCGAGACCCTGAAGATCGACGGGCGCGACTACGCCACCTTCGTCGTCGAGGACCTCGCGAAGGCGATCAACGATTCGCAAGGCGGCTTCGTGCGCAAGCGCACCGTCTGGTACGCGCCCGAGCTGGGCTGGCTGCTCAAGATGAACGAAGAGCAGCTCGCCGGCGCGCCGGAGAAGATGAACAGCTGGGAAGTCGTGCGCATCGTCCCGCCCGGCTGATTACTTCCGCACGTCCACCAGCACGCGGCCCTTGACCTTGCCGGCAACGATCGCGTCGGCAAGGTGCTTCAGGTCGGCGAGCCCGCAGGTCTCGACCGCGTTGCCGGGCAGGCCGTCGGGCAGCAGGGCGGCGAGCTTGCGCCAGGCCGCCTCGCGCTCGGGCATCGGGCATTGCGTGGAGTCGATGCCGATGAGCCGCACGCCGCGCAGGATGAAGGGCATCACGCTGGTCGGCAGGTCGGCCCCGCCGGCAAGCCCGCACGCCGCCACGGCCCCGCGCCGGCGCATGCCGGCGAGGATGCCCGCGAGCGTGGTCGAGCCGACGGTGTCGATCGCCCCGCACCAGCGCTCGCTTTCCAGCTGCCGGCACGGCTTGGCGAGTTCGGCGCGGTCGATGATCGCGCTCGCGCCCAGCGCCTTGAGGTAGGGGTCGAGCTCGCGCCGCCCGGTGGATGCGACGACCTTGTGGCCGAGCTTGGCGAGGAGGGCGACCGCGATGGAACCAACGCCGCCCGCGGCCCCGGTCACCAGCACCTCGCGGTCGCGGCGCAGGCCGTTGGTTTCGAGCGCGTGCACGCACATCATCGCGGTGAGGCCGGCGGTCCCCATCGACATGGCCCATTTCTCGTCCATGCCCGGCGGCACCTTGACGAGCCACTCGGCCTTGGCGCGCGCCTTCTCGGCCATGCCGCCCCAGAAGGTCTCGCCCACGCCCCAGCCGGTGAGGATCACGCGGTCGCCCGGCTTGAACGAAGAAGCGGCCGAGGATTCGACCGTGCCCGCCCAGTCGACGCCCGGGATCATCGGGAAGCTGCGCACGATCTTGCCGCGGTCGGCGATCGCCAGTCCGTCCTTGTAGTTGAGCGAGGAATACGAGACCGCGACCGTCACCTCGCCTTCGGGCAACGCGGATTCGTCGAGGGACGCCAGCGTCGCGCTGAACTTGCCGTCTTGCCGGTCGAGAAGGAGGGCTCGGAACATGCGTAGGGGGTCTCCGGTTTGTCTATGAGTCCGTCGGGCCGCCGCTTTCGTCAAGTCTTGCGTCCGGCCCCGCCACCCGCCATGGTCGCGCGCAGCGTGAAGAAGGTTTTTTTCTTTTTCCTGAAAGTCGCGGTCTCGCTCGGGCTGATCGCGTGGCTTGCCGCGCGCATCGACCTTGCACCCCTTGCCGCGCGCTTTGCCGCCGCCGATCCCGCATGGATTGCGGCAGCCCTTGCCGTGTTCGCTTCCCAGCTCGTCGTCGCCGCCCTGCGCTGGTCGCGCATCCAGGATGCGATGGGCGCACCCCTCGGCGACCGGGTTTCCCTCGAGCTGGCGCTGATCGGCCAGTTCTTCAGCCAGACGCTACCCTCGGCCATCGGCGGCGATGCGGTGCGCGCGGCGCTTGCCGCAAAGCGCGGGATGCCGGCGGCCCGTGCCGCCAGCGGCGTGCTGGTCGACCGGGGAACGGCCCTCGTCGTGCTGGTCGTGCTGGTCGGAATCTGCCTGCCGCTGACCGCCCGGCTCGTCCCCGATCCCGCCTTCATCGGCCTGCTTGCGGCCCTCGTCGCGGCGACGGCGGCCGGGGTCGGGTTCGTCTTCGCGGTCGAGCGGCTGGTGCTCGGGCGTCTGGCGCCGGGGCGCGTCGTGGGTTTCGTGCGTGCGCTGGCCGCCGACCTGCGCGCCGCCCTCGTGCGGCCGGGCATCGTGGCGCTGGCGGTCGTCGTGCATCTGGGCGTGATCGCGACGGTGGCGCTGCTGGCCCGGGCCCTTTCGGTCGATGCAGGCTTCGCTTCGTGCCTCGTGCTCGTCCCGCCGATCGTGCTGCTGACCATGCTGCCGGTCTCGCTCGCCGGCTGGGGGATCCGCGAAAGTGCCGCCGTGGCGGGCTTCGCGCTCGTCGGTGTACCTGCGGCGGATGCGCTCGCCCTTTCGGTCGCGTTCGGGCTGGTGCAGATCGCCGCGGGGCTGCCGGGCCTCGTGCTGTGGCTGAAGGGGCGCTGAAGATGGAAAAGAAGGCCGCGCAGATCGTCGGCTGGCTGCTCGAAGAGGCGGCCCACCTGCCCGACATGGGCGTGCTGGTCGACCGGCTGGCCGAACGGCTGCTGGCCGCCGGCATCCCCGTCTCGCGCATCGCGACGATCTTCGAAACGCTGCATCCGCGCTTCGTGGGCGCCATGCGCGTGTGGGAGCCGGGCGGCAGCACGCAGCTGCGCCGCGCCACGTTCGACGATCCGCGGATCACCGGCCAGCACAAGGTCTACACGATCGACGTGGTGCAGGAGACCGGCGAGGCCTTCGACATGTGCCTCGACGATCCGGAAGTCGACAAATACGACCTGCTGCCGGACCTGCGCGACGCCGGCCACACGCACTACCTGCTGCTGCCGCTGAAATTCCGCGACGAGCCGCTGCACGGGATCTCGCTTGCCACGCGCCGGCCGGGCGGCTTCGCGGCCGGGCATGTCGCCCTGCTGCACGCGATCCGGCCGGCGCTTGCCGCGGTGATGAACATCCAGGGCGTCCACCGCATGTGGACGGAGATCCTGAAGGCCTATGTCGGCGGCGAGCCCGCCGAGCTGATCCTCAAGGGGGCCATAAGGCGCGGCGACGTGCGGCGCATCCGGGCGGCCCTGTTCCTCAGCGACCTGCGCGGCTTCACGGTGCTGGCCAATGCCGGCAGTCCCGAGGCGACGGTCGCGGCGATCAACGCCTATCTCGACCGCGTCGTGCCGGCGATCGTCGGGCAGGGCGGGGAAGTTCTCAAATTCATCGGCGACGGCGTGCTGGCGATCTTCCCGATCACCGAGACGCGCGACGCGAAGGCCGCGTGTGCGGCCGCCCTTGCCGCGGCCAGGGCGACGCTCGCCGCCGGGACCGGGTCGAACGGGCGCGTCGGCATGGCGCTGCATGTCGGCGAGGCGGCCTACGGCAATATCGGGGCGGGCGATCGGCTCGACTTCACGATCATCGGGCGCGACGTCAACCTGCTCGCGCGCATCGAGAAGCTGTGCGGCCTGCTCGACCGGCCCATCGTGATGTCCGCCGATTTCGCGGCCCAGATCGAAGCGCCCACGCGTGCGCTGGGCGAATTCGAGCTGAAGGGCTTTGCCGGGAAGTTCGGCGTGTACGCCCCCTCACCCTAACCCTCTCCCGCAAGGGGAGAGGGAATCACACCGTTGAGGTGGACACACAGTGCGAGCGTCACCAAGACTGGAGTCCCCTCTCCCCTTGCGGGAGAAGGGTAGGGTGAGGGGTGTCTCGCGCTATAGTCCGGCCGCAACGCCCGTCATCCGCGAAGGAGACTGCAACGTGTCCGGCTTCCGGCTTTCCGCGGAACAGACCGCCGCCCTCGACCAGCCGATCCT
>CAYQDN010000061.1:0-19604 GCA_964416335.1 uncultured Azospirillum sp. | reverse complement strand
TGCCAATCTCGGCAACGCCCGGCGCGCCAACGGCGATACCAAAGGTGCGATCGCCACGATGCGCGCGGCGGTGGAATGCGAACCGGGAAACGCGACGACGCTGGCGAACCTCGCGGCGGCGCTCTCGGACGACGGCGCCCTCGGCGAGGCGGCCGACTTGTCCCGGCAAGCACTTGCCATCGCCCCGCGCGATTCCGCCGCGCGCACGAATCTCGGTGCATGTCTTTTCGATTCCGGCGACGTCGCCGAAGCGATCGCGCTCTGGAAAGGCACGCCCGACGACCGCCATGCGGGATCGAACGCGCTCTACGCGATGAACTTCATGCCGTCGGTGACCGATGCCGCGATGCGCGCGGCGGCCGGCGCATGGGCGCGCGCGCACGCACCCGCCGCACTTGCCGCCGGTGCCGCATCCTTTGCCAACACGCGGGATCCGCACAGGAAGTTGCGGATCGGCCTCGTGTCGCCCGACCTGCGTTCGCATTCGGTTGCCTGGTTCCTCCTTCCGGTGCTCGAGGCGCTCGACACGCATGCAGTCGAGATCCACGCATTCGCGGAACTGCCGGTCGAGGACCCGATCACGGCGCGCATCAAGGCGCATGTCGCCGGCTGGCATCCGACCGCCGGCATCGACGACGAAGCGATGGTCCGGACGATCCGTGCCGCGCGCATCGACGTGCTTCTCGATCTTGCGGGCCATACGGCCGGCAACCGCCTCGGCGCGTTCGCCCGGCGCGCCGCACCCGTCCAGGCGAGCTGGCTTGGCTATCCGGCCGTCAGCGGGGTCGAGGCGATCGACTGGCGCGTGACCGATGCCATCGTCGATCCGCCCGACCCAGCGGGGCCGCCGGACGGCGCCGAACGGCCGCTCCGGCTGCCGTCGGGCTTCCATGCCTATCGCCTGCCCGACGGCGCGCCGGACGTCGTGCCACGCGACGGTGCCGGGACGGTGTTCGGCTCGTTCAACAACTGGCCCAAGCATTCGCCCGAGTGCCTTGCGGCATGGGCCGAAATCCTGGGCCGCGTACCGGACGCGCGCCTCATCCTCAAGAACAAGGCGATGGCCGATCCCGCGACACGCAAGCGGGTGCTGGATTCCTTTGTGGCACGTGGCATCGCAGCCGCCCGGATCGAGCTGCTTACCCGGGTGCCGGATCCGCGCGGCCATCTTGGCCTCTACGGGCTCGTCGACGTGGCGCTCGATCCGTTCCCCTACAACGGTGTGACGACGACGTGCGAGGCAATCGCGATGGGCGTTCCGGTCGTTGCGCTGCAGGGCACCACACAAGCCGGCCGGGTCGGTGCGGCCCTGCTCGCACGGATCGGATGCCCCGAACTCGTCGCGAGCTCGATCGAGACTTATATAGGTGCGGCCGTCGAACTCGCCGGGAACCGTACGCGACGCGTGGCTTATCGCGCGGAACTCCGGCGGCATCTCCTCACCTCGCCGGTCGGCGATCCGGCCGGCATCGCCCGCGATCTAGTGGAGGCGTTGCGCTTCACCTGGCGTTCGTGGTGCGCGGCAAATCCTGCCGGGTGAATTCTGCCGACGGGCGTTTTTCCCGAGCCCGATCGATCGTAGAATTCAATTAGATCAGTAGCTTGGGAACTGGCCCCGGCCTTGCTGATATCGACGGGACTTAACTCGAAGAACGAGTCCCGCACATGGAAATCAACGCGCTCGACAACCTTATCCGCGCCGACCAGTCCGGCTCCTCCAATGCGCGCCGCACCGGCGGTTCGTCGGCCACCGGCTCGTCGGAAGGCCGGTTTGCGAGCCTGCTCGACGCACAGGCCGCCCGCGCCCGCGTCGAGCGCCCGCAACAGCGCCCGGCCGAAACGTCGCGCCGCGACGACGACACCAGTGCAAAGCCTGTCCGCGCCGAAAAGACCGAGCGCCCCGACCCGAATGATCGCGCCGATCAGGCCGACCGCAACGACAAGAGCGAGCGCGCCGATCGCGACCAGGAAACCGGCCGCGCCCGCAAGACCGAACGCAAGGCGGCCGACAAGGCATCTGCCGCAAAGGCCGGCAAATCCGACAAGGCTGACGACGCGAAGCCCGGCAAGGCCGCCGACGCGACCGACGCTTCCAAGGCAGCCGACGCTTCCAAGGCGGCCGATGCCTCCAAGGCCGCCGACGCGACAGCACCCGCAGACGCCACCAAGCCCGTCGACGAGACGGCCGTGAAGGTCGAAGCGCCGGTCGCCGCCGATCCCGTGGCGCTGATCGTCGCCGCCAAGCCTGAGGTTCCCGCACCTGTCGCCGTTGCCATCGCACCGGTGGTCGTCGCGCAGGCGGCCCCCGAAACCGTCGCCGACAGCGAGAAGAAGGCCGCGGCCGATCTTGCCGCCGCAACGGTCCCCGCCCTCGCCCCGGCATCGGTCGAAGCGGATGCCGACGCCAACGCCAACGCCGCGAACACCGCCAAGCCGCAGGTGGACGTCAAGGCCGCAAAGACCGCGGCGCCGACGCAGATCGCATTGCCCACGTCGACGCTTGCCGAAACGGCCAAGAAGGCCGAGCCGACCACCGAGGAATTCGCCGACTTCATGCTTCGCAATGTCGCGATGTCCGCCGCTCCTGCCGCCGAAGCCGGCAAGGAAGCCGCGAAGGCCGATGCCGACGCCAAGGATACGGCCAAGGACACCGCCAAGGACGGCAAGCTGATCGTCACCGTCTCGCAGCCCGCGGCCATTGCCGCCCCTGTCGCCCCGGTCACGGCGTTCGCCGTGCAGTCGGTCGTCAGCAACGACAACGTCTCGCTGGACGCCGCGCATTCCGCCAAGACGGCGGTCGAAGTCGAAGACGTGAAGCCGGCCGGCAAGCCCGCCGATCCGGTCAACCTGTTTGCCCAGAACCTCGACGCCGCCCGGAACGCCGACGCGGCACCCGAGACGAAGGCCGCCCCGCGCATGCCGGTCATCCCGCCGCACGAGCAGGTTGCCGTGAGCATCCGCAAGGCCGTGTCGGAAGGCGTCGACCAGATCAGCATCCATCTCAACCCCACCGATCTCGGCCGCATCGACATCAAGCTCGACCTGCGCGCCGACGGCTCGCTGCGTGCGGCTTTCGCGGCCGACAAGCAGCAGACGCTCGAACTCCTGAAGAACGACTCGCGCCAGCTCGAAACGGCACTCTCCGACGCCGGCCTGCGCGCCGACGCCGGCGGCCTCAACTTCTCGCTGCGCGGCGACAACCGCGAGAACGCCCAGGCGTTCCGCGACATGGGTAACCAGTTCGCCAAGCGCGGCGACACCGGCCCCAGCGAAGACTCCCCGGCTCCCGCCGCAAGTGTGAACTATTCCCGCCGACGCGCCGGCAACGGCCGCGTCGACCTCAACGCCTGATCCGAACCCAACGGAGATCCAGCCATGTCAACTTCCCTCGCAGCGACCCAGACGGCCGGCGGCACGAACAAGACGAACGCTTCGTCGATGGGCAGCGCCTCCAGCACCGCGGCGCAGGCGACGTTCGGCAAGAACTTCGACACGTTCCTCAAGCTGCTCACGGCGCAGTTGCAGAACCAGGATCCGCTGTCGCCGATGGACTCCACGCAGTTCACCTCGCAGCTCGTGCAGTTCTCGTCGGTCGAACAGGCGATCCGCCAGAACACGAATCTCGAGACGCTGATCTCGATGCAGCAGAACACCCAGTCGGCCAATGCCGTGAACTACATCGGCAAGACCGTCGAGATGACCGGCGACAAGGTCGGTCTCTATGGCGGCCAGGGCACGATCACCTACACGCTGCCCGAGGACGCCTCGCGCGTCATCGTCAGCGTCTACAACAAGGACGGCCAGCTGGTCGCGCACCAGGACGGCGAAACCTCCTCCGGCGACCATTTCCTCACGTGGAACGGCTATTCGGACACGGGCACGAAGCTCGCCGACGGCGACTACACGGTCAACGTCTCGGCGATGAACGCCAATGGCGGCGCCATCACGACGACGAACAAGGTGATCGGCAAGGTCACCCAGGTCGACTACGCGAGCGGCACGGTCCTGCTCACCGTCAACGGCAACAAGCTGCCGCTCTCGCAGCTCTCCACCGTGCGCGGCGACAGCACGCTCGGCACCTGATGGACCTCGCGGCCCGCGCGGCCGAGTGGACGGAACCGCCGCCATCCGACGCGCACGCGCCCGCTGCGCGTGCGCGCCTGGATGTGCGGCGCGACTGCACGGGCCTATCCGCCTTCGCGCGATCGCTCGACCTCGCCGTCGCGCGCGACGTGCCGGTACCGGTCGGGATGTGGCTCGCCGAAAGCTGCTTCCACGTCTTCGCGCCTCCGAACATCGAGATCCACGCGGTCGTCTGGCGCAACCGGCCGGGCCGGCGCACGCTCGTCGGCGATCCCGTCCCTCTTTCCGGCCTGCGCACGACCGGCGATTGGCGTGCGACGTTGCTACCGTCGCCCGGCATGGCCGACCGGCCACAGCCGGTCACCGGATTTGCGATCTTCGATTCACAAGAACTGCGCGCACGCTACGAGTTCGTCTGGCGGCGCTCGGCCACCGGCTGGCGCGCCGACGACGCGCCCGACGATGGTTCTCTCCCGGAAATCGGCAATCGTTCGAGCGCTTTCGATCCCGTTTCGCCGATCGTGCGCGGCACCTGGAGCGAGAGCTGCGGGCGCTGTCTGCGCTATCCGCTGGGCCGCCGCTGCCGAACGACAAAAATTGCGCTTTGCCGTCGCGACTGCCTGCCGACGATTCCCGCGTTCTGAGGCTGGAGGCCTTAACCCAATGTTTAAGAACGAAGCCGTAGATTCCGGACACACAGCAGTCCAAGGCTTTGATATCGACATGGTCGCCGAACATCGCCCAACCGAATCCCCGCCCTCCGCGTCGCCCCGCGACGCGCTGAGCGGAATCCTGCCCGCCCCCGGAACCAAGCGCTGGGTCATCCGGCGCAAGGCGGCCGTGGTCGATGCGGTGCGCAAGGGCATGCTCACGTTCGACGATGCATGCCGCCACTACAACCTGTCGGCCGAGGAATTTAATTCGTGGCAGCGCCTGATCGACCGGCACGGCCCGAGGGGCCTCCGGGCGACCCGCGTTAAGGAATATCGTGAAATTCCGACGGATTCGGCAGCTAGCCCGAAATCCCGCTAAACCTCAGATCTGACTCGAAGTTTTCCTGTAACCCACGCAAGAGTCGGCAAAAATTTCCCGGTAACCGGGAAAAATCTGCCGGGTATTAATCTTTCATTCACTCCTCTTCCCTACGATACGTATCAAGTTTTGGATAAAATTGCGCAAATTCGGGCGTGATTCGACCCCAAAACAAGATCGATTTTCAGGACTGGGGCCCTAAGCCCCGAGGGAAGGTCCGACGTGAATAGCTTTATGGATACACTCCGCCAGCTGGGACCGATGCGCCTGGGCCTCCTGGGCGCCGTCGCGGTCGGCCTGCTGGGCTTTTTCTTTTTCTTTTCAATGCGTTTGTCCCAGCCGCCGATGGCCCTGCTCTATAGCGAGCTGTCGCCGACCGACGCCGGCCAGATCACGGCCCGGCTCGACCAGCAGCAGGTCCCGTTCGAGCTGCGCAACGGCGGCAACACGATCATGGTACCCGAGGACCGGGTCCTGCGCCTGCGGCTGAATTTCGCCGAGGCCGGCATCCCGCGCGGCGGCTCGATCGGCTACGAGATCTTCGACCGCGGCGATGTGCTCGGCCAGACCAACTTCATGCAGCAGATCAACCAGACGCGCGCCATGGAAGGCGAACTTGCGCGCACGATCAGCGCGCTTCAGCCGGTTTCGGGCGCGCGCGTGCATCTTGTGATCCCGCGGCGCGACCTCTTCAACCGCGAACGCCAGGAGCCGACCGCGTCGGTGATCCTGCGCATGCGCGATCCCAACAACCGCCTGCCCCGCCAGCAGGTGCAGGCGATCCAGTCGCTCGTCGCGGCGGCCGTTCCCAACATGCGCCCCGTGCGCGTGTCGGTGGTCGACGACCGCGGCAACCTGCTCGCCAAGGGCCAGGCCGAGGGCGACGATCCGTCGGCGCTCAATTCGTCGGCCGAGGAACTGCGCCGCGCCTACGAGCAGCGCCTCGCGCGCACGATCGAAGGCATCATCGAACGCACGATCGGACCCGGCAAGGTACGCGCCGAAGTCGCTGTCGATCTCGATTTCGACCGCATCGTGACGAACCAGGAGCTGTTCGACCCGGACGGCCAGGTCGTGCGCTCGACGCAGACCGTCACGGAGACCAACGAGGCCGCGGAAGCAGCGGCACAGGTCACGGTCCAGAACAACCTGCCCGACGCCAACCAGGATTCGGGCGGCGCGAAAACGACCAATCGCGGCAACCGCTCTGAGGAAACCACCAACTTCGAGATCAGCAAGACGACCCGGCAGCACGTGCGCGAGTCCGGCGTGGTGCGCAAGCTTTCGGTCGCCGTCGTCGTCGACGGCAACGTGTCCGGCACGGGTGCGGACAAGAAGTACGAGCCGCGTTCGGACGAGGAAATGCAGCGTCTGACCGCCCTCGTGCGTTCGGCCATCGGCTTCGACCAGAAGCGCGGCGACTCGATCGAGGTCGTCAACCTGCGCTTCTACGCGCCCGAGGAGATCGAGGTCGACACGAAGGAACCGGGCCTGTTCGACTTCACCCGCGCCGACCTGCTTCGCCTGGCCGAAGTCTTCGTCATGGCGATCGTCGCCCTGCTCGTGATCCTGCTCGTCGCGCGTCCGATCATCAACCACGTGCTGAAGTCGGCGCAGGACCGCCGCGAACAGGAGCGCATGGCCGCCGACCAGGCTGCCCAGCAGGCGCAGCTGATGCCGGGTGCGGCACCGTCGAGCCTCGCGCTGCCCGGCGGCCCCTCGCCCGGCATGGAAGGTCCCAGCGAGATCGAGCAGATGATCGACATCGCCCAGGTCGAAGGCCGCGTGCGCGCCTCGTCGATCAAGAAGATCGGCGAGATCGTCGAGAAGCACCCGGAAGAGGCCGTCGCCATCCTGCGGACCTGGATGTACCAGGAAACCTAGTCGTTGACGGAACGGAGCGAAGAGAGCGTCATGGACATCCACACCACACGACAGCCGCCCGTCCGCCATCTCGACGGTCGCCGCAAGGCCGCCATCCTGATGCTCGCCCTCGGCGAGGACGCGGCCGCGAAGCTATGCGCCGAACTCGACGACCGCGACATCACGACGCTGGCGGTCGGCTTCGCCGATCTCGGCCGGCTCGATGCCAAGGAAGTCGAGCGGCTGATCGAGGAATTCGCCACGCACGTCTCGCTTTCGATCGCCGCCTGACGCAAGGGACCGCATAGATGCCAGCCATCAGCAAGTTTCTCTTCCAGGAAGAGTTCGCCCAGCCCGGGGTCGGGCCGGACGGCGAGCCGATGCCGGTGATCCTGCGGCGCAAGCCGAAGAACTATTCCGAAGTCGAACTCGAGATGGCCAAGCAGAACGCGCACGCCGCCGGCCGCGCCGAGGGTTTCGATGCCGGCCGCGCGGAAGCGCTCGCCGATGCCGCCCATCTCGCGGCACAGGCACTCGCACATCTCGAAGGCACGCTGCCCGCCGCCCTCGCCGCCGCCGACCGTGCGCACGCCGAGGCCGACGCAGGTGCCGTGCAGGCGATGGGTGCCATCGCGCGCAAGCTGCTGCCGGCCCTTGCCGCCAAACACGGCGTCGACGAAATCGAAGCGCTGATGCGCGAATGCCTCGAGCGCCTGGCCGAACAGCCGCGCTTCGTCGCGAAGGTCAATCCGGCCGTCGCCGACCTGATCCGCGAGAAGTTCGAGGCGCTGGGCGAGTCCCTCGGCTATGCCGGGCGCATCGTCGTCGTCCCCGATCCGAACCTGCCGGCAACGGATGCCCGCATCGAATGGCTGAACGGCGGCGTCGAGCGCAATCTCGCCGACGTCTGGAAGGAAATCGAAGACGCGATCGAACGCTACCTGGCAATGCAGCCGGGCAGCGACGGAACCAACTGAATCCTGGAAGGAGTCGACAGATGGCCGACGAAAAAGTGAGTTTCGACGATCTCGACATGGCCAAGGCCATGGCGGGAGATCCGCAGATGGGTGCCGGCGGCGGCGGCGGTGCCGGCGGCGGAGCAGGCGGTGGCGGTGGCGGCGACAACCGTCAGGCGCGCACGGCCAAGGAACTGGAAGCCGTCTACGACATTCCGGTCACGGTTTCCGCCGTGCTCGGCAAGGCGACCATGCAGGTCAACCAGCTCCTCAAGCTCGGCCGCGGCGCCGTCGTGGAACTGGACCGCAAGGTCGGCGAAGCGATCGACATCTACGTCAACAACCGGCTCGTGGCGCGCGGCGAAGTCGTCGTCGTCGACGAACGTCTCGGCGTGACGATGACGGAAATCGTCAAGGTCGACCGTAGCTGACACGCACAAGACGCCGGAGTTCTCGAGCATGCGACTGCTGATCATCGGTACCCTGAGCGGACAGGTCTCCACCGCCGCGAAAATCGCGATCGCCCGTGGCGCCAAGGTAAGCCAGGTCGACGACGTGACGCGTGGCCTGGAAGCGCTGCGCGGCGGCAAGGGTGCCGATCTGGTGATGATCGACGTCGGTCTCGACATCGGCGGTCTGGTCGACGCACTGCGCAACGAACGCATCCACATCCCGGTCATCGCGTGCGGCATCGGGACGGATTCGGCGGCGGCGGTGCGCGCGATCAAGGCCGGTGCCAAGGAGTACATCCCCCTTCCCCCGGAACCGGAGCTGATCGCGGCCGTCCTGGCCGCGGTGACCGAGGAAAGTGCCGCGATCGTCTTCAAGGACCCGGCGATGGCGGATACGCTGCGCCTGGCCGACCGCGTGGCCGCGTCCGACGCCTCGATCCTGATCACGGGCGAGTCCGGTACCGGCAAGGAACTGATGGCACGCTACATCCACGCCAAGAGCAAGCGGTCGGGTGCACCCATCATCTGCGTCAACTGCGCCGCGATCCCCGACAATCTGCTCGAAAGCGAACTGTTCGGCCACGAGAAGGGTTCGTTCACCGGTGCAGTGGCACGCCGCATCGGCAAGTTCGAAGAGGCCAACGGCGGCACGCTGTTCCTCGACGAACTGGGCGAAATGGACATGCGCCTGCAGGCAAAGCTCCTGCGCGCGATCCAGGAGCGCGTCATCGACCGCGTGGGCGGCACGCAGCCCATCAAGATCGACATCCGCATCCTCGCCTCGACCAACCGCGAGCTGGAAGGCGAGGTTCGCGCCGGCCGTTTCCGCGAAGACCTCTATTTCCGCCTGAACGTCGTCACGGTGCGCCTGCCGCCCCTGCGTGCGCGCCCGCTCGACATCGACGTGCTGGCCGAGCATTTCATGCGCAAATACGCCGAAGCCAACGGCACCGACGCACGCGCCTTCGCACCCGAAGCGATGACCATGCTGCGCGGCCACACCTGGCGCGGCAACGTGCGCGAACTGGAAAACACGGTCCACCGCGCGGTCCTGCTCGCCAAGGGCCCGGTCGTGGGGCCCGAGGCAATCGTCCTGCAGGGCGCCACGCGCCCCGAAGACCGCCCGGGCGCCCCCGCGGCATCTCCTGCGTCGCCCGGTGCGGGCGGGGCCAAGGCCGGCCTCGTCGGCCGCACGGTCGACGACGTCGAGCGCGAGCTGATCCTCGACACGCTGACCCATTGCCTCGGCAACCGCACGCATGCGGCAAACATCCTCGGCATCTCGATCCGTACGCTGCGCAACAAGCTGAAGATCTACAACGACCAGGGCTTCGCACCCCCACCGCCGCCCTCGGGCAGCGAACCGCGCGCCGCATTCTGAACGCACGACCGAAACGGACTTAGGCGAACATGGCCGAACCGGCAGCTGGCCAGGAAGCACAAGCATTCGATCCGATGGAGCGCCTCCGGGCGCTCGGTCGGCAGGGCGAAGTGCTGCTTGCTCTCGGCGTCTTCGGCATCCTGCTCGTCCTGCTCGTCCCGCTGCCGACCTGGCTGGTCGACATCCTGCTGGCCCTGTCGATCACGATCTCGGTCCTGATCCTGCTCGTCTCACTGTTCATCCAGCGGCCGCTCGATTTCAGCTCCTTCCCGACCATCCTGCTGATCGCCACGCTGATGCGTCTGTCGCTGAACCTCGCGACGACGCGCCTGATCCTGTCGCATGGCCACGAGGGCATCTCCGCGGCCGGCGAGGTCGTGCGCGCCTTCGGCGGCCTTCTGATGGGCGGCAATTTCGTCATCGGCGTGATCATCTTCGCGATCCTCGTGATCGTGAATTTCGTCGTCATCACCAAGGGCTCGGGCCGCATCGCCGAAGTGTCGGCGCGCTTCAACCTCGACGCGATGCCCGGCAAGCAGATGGCGATCGACGCCGACCTGTCGGCCGGCCTGATCGACGAGGCGACGGCGCGCAAGCGGCGCACCGACCTCGAGGATGAAAGCACCTTCTTCGGCTCGATGGACGGTGCCGCGAAGTTCGTGCGCGGCGACGCGGTTGCCGGCCTGCTGATCACGTTCATCAACGTCATCGCCGGCATCATCATCGGCACGACCAGCCACAACCTCACCATCGCGCAGGCGGCCAACTACTACACGCTGCTGACCGTCGGCGACGGCCTCGTCAGCCAGGTTCCCGCCCTCATCACCTCCGTCGCAGCCGGCCTGCTCGTCACCAAGGCCGGCATCCGCGGCTCGGCCGACAAGGCGCTGTTCGGCCAGCTCGGCGGCTATCCCAAGGCGCTCGTCCTGTGCTCGATACTGACGGCCTCGCTTGCGGTCGTCCCGGGTCTGCCCTTCATGCCCTTCGCGATCCTGTCGGTGATCAGCGGATATGCCGCCTTCGAGATGTTCAAGCAGCAGGACGAAGTCCTCGCCGCCGAAGCGGCCCAGAAGATCATCGCCGAAGCGCCGCCGCCGCCGACCGAAGAACCCATCCAGGCTTCGCTGCACATCGACCTCATCCGCCTCGAACTGGGTTACGGCCTGCTGCCGCTGATCAACGCCGACAAGGGCCAGCGCCTGACCGACCAGATCAAGGCGTTGCGCCGCCAGCTTGCCGGCGACATGGGCTTCGTCATGCCGTCGGTGCGCATCCAGGACAACATGCAGCTGCCCTCGACCGAGTACGCGCTGCGCATCAAGGAAATCATCGCCGGCCGCGGCGACCTGCGTCCCGGCCTGCTGCTGGTCATGGATCCGCGCGGCGAAGCGATCTCGATGACCGGCGAGCCGACGAAGGAGCCGACATTCGGCCTGCCCGCGATGTGGGTCGACGAATCGATGCGCGAGGAAGCCCTGTTCAAGGGCATGACCGTCGTCGATCCGCAGACCGTCATCACGACGCATCTGACCGAGATCATCAAGGACAACATGGCCGAGCTGCTCTCGTACACCGAGACGCAGAAGCTGCTCGACGAGCTGGGCAAGGACCACAAGAAGCTGGTCGAGGAGATCGTGCCCACCCAGATCACCGTCGGCGGCCTGCAGCGCGTGCTGCAGAACCTGCTGGCCGAGCGCATCTCGATCCGCGACCTTCCCGCCATCCTCGAAGGCGTTTCCGAAGCGACGAGCCAGACGCGCAACATCACCGCGATCACCGAACATGTCCGCACGCGCCTCGCCCGCCAGATCTGCGAGCAGAATTCGGTCGATGGCGGCTTCATCCCGCTCGTTACCCTCGGCCCGGAATGGGAGCAGACCTTCGCGGAATCGATCGTCGGCCAGGGCGAGGATCGCCAGCTTTCGATGCAGCCTTCGCGCCTGCAGGAGTTCATCCAGGGTGTGCGCGGCACGTTCGAGCGGCATGCGATGATGGGCGAGAACCCGGTGCTGCTGACGAGCCCGCTCGCCCGTCCGTTCGTGCGCTCGATCGTCGAGCGCTTCCGCCCCTCGACCGCGATCATGTCGCAGAACGAAATCCACCCGAAGGCCCGCATCAAGACCGTGGGGACGATCTAAGCCATGCGCCTGAAGGCCTATCACGCCGCGACCGCCGAGGACGCGATCCGCCAGATCCAGCGCGAACTGGGCGACGACGCCCTCGTCGTCGCGACCGAAACGGACGGTGCCGGGGTGCGCGTCGTCGTGGCGATCGAAAGCGGCCCGGAAATCCCCGAACCGGTCTTCGAGCCGCGACTGGTCGAGGACGAGCCCGACGAGGATCGCCTTCCCGTGCCGCGCTTCGGGCGTGGCGCACCGTCGCCCGAGAGCGACGCGCTTGCCCGCGTCCTTGCATTCCATGCCCTGCCGCCGATGCTGGCGGCCCGCCTCGAGGAAGGCGGAAGCCTCGGACGGCGCGCCCCGTCGGACAGCGTGGGCACCACGCTTGCCCGCCGCCTCGCCGGCACGTTCCGGTTTGCGCCGCTCGGCGGCCGCGCCACCGCCACGCCGCTGCTGCTGGTGGGCCCGCCCGCTTCGGGCAAGACGCTCGCGGTCGCCAAGATCGCGGCCCAGGCGACGCTCGAAGGCATGACCGTACGCATCGTTTCGACCGACCGCAGCTCGGCCGGCGGCGTGCCGGCCCTTTCGGCCTTCGCGCAGATCCTCGGCGTGCCGTTCGACGTCGCCGAACGGCCGGAAGACCTGCAGCGCTTCGCACTCGGCAAGCTGCGCGGTGCCATCCTGCTGGTCGATACCGCGGCCGCCAATCCGAACAATCCGGCCGACATTGCGGCCCTCGGGCGCCTCGCCGTCGCGATCGGCGGCGAGCCGGTGCTGACCCTGCCCGCCGGTCTCGACGTGGCCGAGAGTGCCGAAATCGCCGAAGCCTTCACCCGTGCGGGCTGCACGCGCCTGATCCCGACCCGTCTCGACATCGCCCGGCGCATGGGCGGCCTGATGGCCGCCGCAGCCGCCGGGACCTACGCGTTCGCCGAAGCTTCGGTCTCGGGCAGCCCCGCCGACCCGCTCGAGGCGCTCGACGCCGAACGTTTCGCCAGAATTCTCGTTGCCGCCGCGGGTCCGCGGCAGGCACGCAACACGGAGGCCGTATCGTGAGCCAGATCCACACCCTTCCCTACGCCGAGGCGCACACGCGCACGGTCGTGGAGACCGGACAGGACACGAGGCCCGCAAACTCGCTCGGCCTGATCGCCGTCGCCTCCGGCAAGGGCGGCGTGGGCAAGACATGGTTCTCGGTCACGCTGGCCTGCGCGCTCGCGCGCCGCGGCCTCAAGACGCTGCTGTTCGATGGCGATCTCGGTCTTGCCAATGTCGACATCCAGCTCGGCCTGTTCCCCAAGCGCGACCTCGGCCACTATTTCGCCGGTGCCCATTCGCTGTCGGAGTGCGTCACGCAGTATCCCGTGGGTGGCTTCGACATCCTCGCCGGCCGTTCCGGCTCGGGCAATCTCGGCAGCCTCGCCCAGCCGCGCTTCGCCCAGCTGGTGCGCGATCTCTACGAGTTGTCGGCCGACTACGAGGCGACCATCGTCGATCTGGGGGCCGGCATCGAGGCGCATACGCGCGGGCTCGCGGCCCTGTCGCGCACCTGCATCGTCGTGACGAACGACGAACCGACCGCACTTACCGACGCCTATGCCTTTATCAAGGTGCTGACAACCAACCGCCAGCGCACCGACCTTCGCATCGTCATCAACAGTGCCGGCAACCCCACGCAGGGCCAGCGCATCCACGAGACGCTGACCAAGGCATGCCGGGAGTTCCTGCGCTTCGAGCCGCCGCTGCTCGGCGTGGTGCGCCGCGACGGCCGGGTGCGCGATTCGATCCATGCGCAGACGCCGCTGCTGATCCGCCATCCCGGCGCGCACGCGGCCGTGGACGTCGAGGCGATCGCCGCACGCCTCGCCGACAAGGCGTGACGGGGTCGATCACGCCACCCGGCGGCGGCGCGGCCAGCCCGCCGCCGATCCAGAACTTTGCCCAGGCGATCGCGCAGGTCACGCTGATCCCTGCGCAGCTGCGCAATCAGATCTTCGCCGCCCTGCAGACGATGACGCTGGCCAATGCGCTGGCCAACGGCGGCCAGAACCCGCAGACGCAGGTCCAGGGACAGGTCGTCGGCAAGGATCAGTCCGGTGCCACGCTGATCAAGACCGATGCCGGCACGGTCGGCATCCGCACGCAGCTGCCGCTGCCGCAGGGCGCCAACGTCACGCTGCAGATCGGCGGGACCCAGCAGGCCCCGCAGGCGGTGATCGTCCAGGTCCAGCCACCCGCACCCGCACCGGCACAGGCACAAGCACAGTCCCCGGCACCTGCCGCAGCCGCACCGGCACAGCCGGCACCGCAGCCCGCCCCCACGGCGGCACAGCAGCCGGCCACCAACATCGCGCCCACGGCCCAGGCAGCGCAGCCTAGCGTGCAGGCGACGGCGACGGTCGTCGGCCCGCCCGTCCCGCAGACGACGGCGGCGGCACAGACTCTGGCCGTTCCGCAGGCACAAGTCGCCCCCCAGACGCAGACCGGATCGAATGCGGTGGCACAGCAGACGCTCCAGACCGGGACAAGCGTGCAGGTGCGCGTGGTGCCCGATACGCCGGTTCCACAGACCACAGCCCAGCAGACGGCGGCACAGCCCGCCCCTGTCGCACCCCGCTCGCAGTTCGTCGAGACGCTGACCGCGCGCGTCGTGGCGCACACGCCCGGCGGCCAGACGTTGCTCGACAGCAGTCTCGGCCGCCTCGCCATGACGTGGCCCGCTGGCGTGCCGCGCCCGGCCGAAGGCGCGCAACTTGCCCTGCAGGTGACCGTGCCGCCGCAGCTGCGCGCGGGCGTGCCGGTCGAGCCGGCGATCCGCAGCGGCGTACCGCTCGCCCACGAATGGCCGAACCTGAAGGAAGCGCTCAGCGACCTCGCCGCGGCCGATCCGGCCCTTGCCCGGCGCGTGGTCGATGAAGCGCTCCCCCGCCCGGGGCCACGGCTGGCCATGCAGGTTCTCTCGTTCCTCGCGACGGACCGCAGCGACGCGCGCAGCATGCTGGGCGAGAATGTCGCAGGTGCGCTGGAGCGCGCCGGGCACGGCGACGTGCTGCAGCGCCTCGATTCCGACCTGCGCGAGATGCAGCGCCAGGCGACGGCCTCGAACGAATGGCGCGCCACCTACGTGCCGATCTATGACGGCCGCGACATCCGCCAGATGCGGCTGTTCACCCGCAACGAGGGCGAAAAGGGCAAGCGCGACAAGGAAAGCAAGCGCTTCATCGTCGAGCTGGATTTCAGCGAACTGGGCGAGGTCCAGATCGACGGCCTGATGCGCAAGCCGCGCCTGGAACTGATGCTGCGCACGCGCCATGCCATTCCGCCCGACATGCGCGACGAGATCGAGGTCGTGTTCCTCGAAGGCTGTTCGCTGGCTGGGCTCGCCGGCAAGATCTATTTCCAGGCGACCGACCGCTTCCCGGTCGCTCCGCTCGACGAAATCGCGCGCAAGGACCGCGGCGTGGTCGCCTGACGCTCCGGCTTATGCCGCCGCATCGAGCGAGAATTCGGCCCGGTCGAGATCGTAGGCGAAGAGTTCCGCGAACCGGCCCCACGCGATGACGGCGTCGAGCACGCGCTCGGATTCGTCCGATTCCAGGAAGTCCTCGAGTTCGGCGACGAACCGCGCGCGCGGTGCCGTGTGGCTGTGCCGCTCCTCGAGCACGCGGCGGATATGGGCGGCAAGCGGCACGTTGCGCACCAGATGCGTCGCGAAGATCTCTTTGCGGCGCAGCAGGTCGGCGTCGAAATAGTTCCGCCCGTCCGCCGTCAGCGTCGCGTCGCCGTCGCGCAGATGGGCAAAGCCCAGCAGCTCCGTGGCTTCGAGGACCGGCAGCAGTTCGTCCGCCCCCAGTGCCAACGCATCGGCAAGCTCCGGAATGTCGGCCCGGCCCGCGCGTTGCGGCTCCGCCAGCGCCTCGATCAGGCCGGCGATCTTGTTGGCCGAGACGCGCGGCAGCTTCTCGCCCAGCGTGGCCGGCGGGCGCGTGCTGCTGCCGTCCGTCCCGGCCCGGCGCGTCAGGATCGCGTAGATCCGGTCGACGAGTTCGCGGAAGGCCGGCGACTGCCGGTCGCGCGGATGCTTGAGCGGATTCACGACTTCGGCCGACACCCGGCCGGGATTGGACGACAGCACGACGATCCGGTCGCAGAACGCGACCGCCTCTTCGATGTTGTGCGTGACCAGCAGGACCGATTCCGTCGTCGCCTTCCCCTCGAGCCAGAGCTCGAGGAAGTCGGTGCGCAGCGTCTCGGCCGTCAGCACGTCGAGGGCCGAAAACGCCTCGTCCATCAGCAGCAGACGCGGCCGCACGACGAGGGCGCGCGCGATACCCACGCGCTGGCGCATGCCCCCTGAGAGTTCCTTCGGGAACGCGCTCTCGTAGCCGTCGAGGCCGACCATGTCGATCGCGGCGAGCGCACGCGAGCGGCACTCGGTCGGCGCGACGCCTCTTGCCTCAAGCCCGATCTCGACGTTCTGCAGGACCGTCAGCCACGGAAACAGCGCGAAACTCTGGAAGACCATCGCGATGTCGGGCTGCGGCCCTTCCACGCGCGCACCCGCGAAATCGATCGTTCCGCCGCTGGCCTCGTCGAGGCCCGCGATCAGCCGCAAGAGCGTCGATTTCCCGCAACCCGACCGGCCCAGCAGCCCGACGATCTCGCGCGACGCGAGCAAGAAATCGACGCCGTCGAGCACCGGCTCGGCATCCGGCTCTTTCGAATAGGTCTTCTGGACCTGTCGGACGGCAAGGAGTTCGGCCATGTCTATCCCAGTCGGTAGCGCCGGACGGCGAGACGGTAGAGCGGATCCCACACCGCGCGGTTCAGCAGGACGACGATGCCGGACATCACCCCGATGCCGAGGACCAGTCGCGGGAAGTCGCCGGCATCCGTCGCGGCGGCAATGTAGCTGCCAAGGCCCGTGGCGACGAGCTTGGTGTCGCCCCACGACACGACCTCGGATACCACGGTCGCATTCCACGCACCGCCGACGGCCGTGACGAGGCCGGTGATCAGATAGGGATAGATCGCCGGCAGGCCGACCCGCCGCCACCACAGGAACCCGCCGATCTGCAGGCTGCGCGCGGCAAGCTTCAGTTCGGCCGGCATGGCCGCTGCCCCGGCGATCACGTTGAACAGGATGTACCACTGCGTGCCGAGCACGACGAGCGGCGACAGGAACAGGTCGGGGTCGAGTTTCCAGCGCACCAGTACGACGACGAAGACCGGATAGAGCAGGTTTGCCGGAAAGGCCGCAAAGAACTGCGCCACCGGCTGAACCGCGCGCGTCAGGTTCGGGCGCAACCCGATCGCGATGCCGACCGGCGTCCAGATCGCTGCCGCGACGACGATCATGACCGTGACGCGCAGTGCCGTCATTGCGGCGGCCACGAGGACCTCCGGTATTTCCGCAAAGGAGAGTTTCGTGACGACGAAGGCGATACCGAATGCCGCCCCGGCAAATCCCCCGATCCACACGAACACGGTCCACGAAAACGCGGGCCGTATCGTGGCATGTGCCGGCAGCGGAACCGTAGGGCGCCGGACCGGTGCCAGATGCTTCCAAACGCCGCGCGCAAGCACGCGGCCGACGCGCGCGCGCCGGAACATCTGGAGGACGATCGAGCGCGGCGGCTTCTCGCCCGGCTCGACCTCGAGCCGGAAGCGTTCGGACCACGCAACCAGCGGCCGGAACATCAGGAAATCCACACTCGCGATCAGGACGGCCATCGTGCCGATCGCCCACAGCACGGCATCCACGCGCTTTGCCGCGATCGCCGCAGCGATGTACGAACCGATCCCGGGCAGGCTGACGGTCTCGCCGCCAACCGAGATCGCCTCGGCCGCGACCACGAAGAACCAGCCGCCCGAAACGGCCATCATCGCGTTCCAGACCAGCCCGGGAACGGCGAACGGCACCTCGAGGTTCCAGAAGCGCTGGCGGCGCGAGAAGCCGAAGGCGGTCGCCGCCTCGGTCAGTTCGGCAGGCACGGTCTTGATCGACTGGTAGAAGCTGAAGGTCATGTTCCACGCCTGGCTGGTGAACAGCGCGAAAACCGCCGCCGCCTCGTAGGCAAGGACCCAACCCGGCAGCAGCGCTGCCAGCGCCGCGACCAGCAGCGAAACATAGCCAAGGATCGGGACGGACTGCAGCACGTCAAGGAGCGGGATCAGGATGCGTTCGGCCGCCGGATCGCGTGCCGCCGCCGGCGCATAGACGAACGTGAACAGCACCGACAGCGTCAACGCGGCCCCCATGCGCGACAGGGTGCGCACCGCGTAATAGGGCAGCAGGGCGGGATCGAGATCGACGGCAGGTAGCCCTGCCGGGCCGACATGCGTGGCCATCGACGCGAGCTGCAGGCCCGCAAGGGCCAACAGGCCGAGAAGCAGGCCGAACGCCGCAAGGTCGGCTGCGGCGACCGCAGGCGGGAAATTGCGCCACGGCCGCCCGAAGATCCGGAATGTCGCCATCGCGGCGACTTTACGCGCGGGCCCGCCGAGCCGTCAGTGACAATTTGCCGGAATGAAACGCGCCGTTGCAAAAAAGACGGGGCGGAAGGTTGCCCTTCCGCCCCGCATCGTTTCGACCCTGGAAGGCCGGACTTCGATCAGAAGTCCATGCCGCCCATGCCGCCGCCCATACCACCGCCGCCGCCGCCCATCGGGGCCTCGTCCTTCTTCGGACGCTCGGCGATCATGGCTTCCGTCGTGATCAGCAGGGCTGCGACCGAAGCCGCATCCTGCAGGGCCAGACGCACGACCTTGGTCGGGTCGATGACGCCGTCCTTGATCATGTCGACATATTCGCCGGTCTGGGCGTTGAAGCCCATCTTCTCGTTCTTACCTTCGAGAAGCTTGCCGACAACCAGCGAGCCGTCAGCGCCGGCATTCTCGGCGATCTGGCGCGCCGGGGCCTGCAGGGCCTTGCGCACGATGTCGATGCCGACCTGCTGGTCGTGGTTGGCGACCTTGATGCCTTCCAGCACGCGCGTGCCGTAGAGCAGAGCCGCACCGCCGCCCAGGACGATGCCTTCTTCGACCGCGGCCTTGGTGGCGTGCATCGCATCGTCGACGCGATCCTTGCGCTCCTTGACCTCGACCTCGGTCGCACCGCCAACGCGGATGATGGCAACACCGCCCGCCAGCTTGGCCAGGCGTTCCTGCAGCTTCTCGCGGTCGTAGTCCGAGGTGGTTTCCTCGACCTGCGCCTTGATCTGGCCGCAACGCGCCTCGATGTCCTTCTTCTTGCCCGAGCCGTCGATGATCGTCGTGTTGTCCTTGTCGATCATCACGCGCTTGGCCTTGCCGAGCATGTCGAGGGTCACGGTCTCGAGCTTGATGCCGAGATCTTCCGAGATGACCTGACCGTTGGTCAGGATCGCGATGTCCTCGAGCATCGCCTTGCGGCGATCGCCGAAGCCCGGCGCCTTGACGGCCGAAACCTTAAGGCCGCCGCGCAGCTTGTTGACGACAAGGGTCGCCAGCGCTTCGCCTTCGACTTCCTCGGCGATGATCAGCAGGGGCTTGCCCGTCTGGACCACGGCTTCGAGGACCGGCAGCAGCGGCTGCAGGCTCGCGAGCTTCTTCTCGTGGATCAGGATGTACGGGCTCTCGAGCTCGCAGATCATCTTCTCGGCGTTGGTGATGAAGTACGGTGAGAGATAGCCGCGGTCGAACTGCATGCCCTCGACGACGTCGAGCTCGGTCTCGA
>CAYQDN010000060.1:0-19684 GCA_964416335.1 uncultured Azospirillum sp. | reverse complement strand
GAGCTGCTGGGCCGGCTCGACCGGCCGGCGGCGGCAGCGGCGGCCCCGGTGCGGGCGCCGGCCGGACGCGCCAATCCGGCCCGGCCGGGCGATTTGGACGCGCTTTTGGGCTATCGCTGGCCCGCAAGGGGCCGAATCCTCGAATCCTGGGGCCAGACCCAGGCCGGCGGGCAGGTCGCCCGCGGCCTGCTGATCGAGCCGCGCGAGGCGGCGAGCGTCATCGCCCCCCTGGACGGAACCGTCGCTTTTGCAGGCCCGTTCCGCGGTTACGGGCAAATCTTGATCCTCGAACACGGCGGGGGCTATCATTCGATTCTGGCGCAGTTGAGCCGGATCGACGCGGTCGTCGGCCAGAACGTGACCGCGGGCGAGCCGGTGGGCCGGGCTGGGAACGACGAACGCGGATCGCCGACGCTCTATCTAGAGCTGCGGCGCCACGGTCAGCCGGTCGATCCGTCGCCCTGGCTTCAAGCTGCCGAGAACGGCGCGCATCGGTGATGCGCCTACTGCGTGTGCGGTCGCGAATGTCGCGGCCGCGGAAAGGGATCCTGGATGTTCGCCCGTAAGCTTGCCGCCGCGACACTCGCGACCGCATTGACGGTTCTGCCTGCCGCCATGTCGCCGGGCGCGTTCGCGCAAGGCCAGCCGGCGGCACCGGCCGCGGGCGGATCGTCGGAGACCTACCGGCTTCTCAACCTCTTCGGCGAGATCTTCGAGATCGTCCGCTCGGACTATGTCGAGGAAGTCACCGACCGCAAGCTGATCGAAGACGCGATCAACGGCATGCTGACGGCCCTCGATCCGCACTCCTCGTTCCTCAACGCGCGCTCGTTCCGCGACATGCAGGTCCAGACGCGCGGCGAATTCGGCGGCCTCGGAATCGAGGTCACGATGGAGAACGGCCTCGTCAAGGTCGTCTCGCCGATCGACGACACGCCCGCCGCGCGCGCCGGCCTCAAGCCCAACGACCTGATCGTGCAGCTCGACGGCGAACCCGTGCTCGGCCTCACGCTGCAGGAAGCGGTCGAGAAGATGCGCGGGCCCGTCAACAGCCCGATCAAGATCATGATCCGGCGCGGCGAGACCGCCCCGTTCGAGGTGACGCTCAACCGTGCCGTCGTGCGCATCCAGTCGGTGCGCTCGCGCGTCGAGGGCGACATCGGCTACGTGCGCATCACCTCGTTCACCGAGCAGACCGACAGCGGCATGCGCGCCGCGATCACCAAGATCCGCGAGCAGCTCGGCAACAAGTTCCAGGGCCTGGTGCTCGACCTGCGCAACAATCCGGGCGGGCTGCTCGACCAGGCGATCGCCGTGTCCGACGCGTTCCTCGAACGCGGCGAGATCGTCTCGACGCGCGGCCGCCGCTCGGACGAAGCGCAGCGCTACAACGCGCGTCCCGGCGACGTGCTGAACGGCCTGCCGCTCGTCGTGCTGATCAACGGCGGCTCGGCGTCGGCCTCCGAGATCGTCGCGGGTGCCCTGCAGGACCACCGCCGCGCGATTCTTCTGGGCACGCGCAGCTTCGGCAAGGGTTCGGTGCAGACGATCCGGCCGATCGGCAACCAGGGCGCGATCCGCCTGACGACCGCGCGCTACTACACGCCGTCGGGCCGCTCGATCCAGGCACAGGGCATCGATCCCGACATCGCGGTCGAGGCCGCGCGCATCGAGGTCGCACCGACCCAGGGCCCGCAGCGGCGCGAAGCCGACCTGCGCGGCGCGCTGCGCAACAACGACCAGCGCCCGGCGCAGCCGGGTGCGGCACCGGCCGCCACGCCGCCGGCTGCAGCCGTCGAGAACGAGGAACGCCAGCAGGAAAGCGTGCAGGACTACCAGCTGAGCCGCGCCTTCGACCTGCTGCGGGGCCTTGCCCTCTACAACCAGCGCAACAACTGAGCGCCGGTCGACGGGGGACGACGGATCGGAATGGCCGCCAAGGACACGCCTGATCCGCTGGACGCGATTGCACTCCCGCCCGTCCATGCACCGGCCGACCCGGACGCGATGGAACCGCGCGGCGGGCCGTCGCTGCTGACCGTCGCGTGGGCGCTGCTGATCGGTGCGGTCGGCGGCTTCGCGATCTGGGTCAATCTCAATCCCGTCGAGACGGTCGATCTCGGCCCGCCGGTCGCCGCCGAGATCGCGATCCCGGGCGAGGTCGCCGCCGCACCGCCGGTCCCCGACCTGCCGCCGCCGCCGGCCGAGCCCGAACCCGTCGCCGAAGCAACACCACCGCCCGCCTTGCCCGAACCCGCACCGCCGCCGGCACCCGTCGCCGCGGCACCGGTGCCGGGACCCGTTCCGGTGCCCGCCCCGGCCCGTCCGGCCCCGCCGGCCGGAACGCCGGCCGGAACGCCGGCCCCTGCAACCCCGGTGCAGAGCGAGCCTGCACCCGCACCGCCGGCCGCGGCCCCGCCGCAGGTGGCGGCCCGGCCCACGCCCGCCCCGCGCGTGGTCGCCCCGCCGCTGCCGCCGCGCGACGTCGAGGCCCCCACGTGGGTGCGGTTCGCGCGCCCCTTCGATCCCGAGGACAAGCGCCCGCGCATCGCGTTGATCATCACCGATCTGGGCAAGAGCCAGGCGGCGACCAACGCCGCGATCCAGAATCTCGGCGGCGGCATCACGCTCGCCTTCACGCCCTATGCCGACGGGCTGGCACAGTGGGTGGCCCTCGCGCGCGCCGCCGGGCACGAAGTGCTGATCACCCTGCCGATGGAGCCGACCGATTTCCCCAATACCGACCCCGGCCCGCAGACGCTGCTGACCACGCTGACCTCGCGCCAGAACATGGAGCGCCTCAACTGGACGCTCGAGCGCGCGCAAGGCTATGTCGGCGTGGTGAACGCGCAGGGCTCGCGCTTCACCGCCTCGACCGACGCGATGCGCCCCGTGATCGACCGGCTGTTCCAGCGCGGCCTGCTCTTCGTCGATGCGCGCGCGACGCTCGCCTCCGTCGCCACGCGCGTGGCCGACGACGTGGGCGTGCCGCGCGCCTTCGCCGACCGGCTGATCGACCAGGAAGCCTCGCGCCCCGCGATCGACCGGGCCCTTGCCGATCTCGAACGGCTGGCGCGCCAGAACGGTGCCGCGATGGGCATCGCGCAGACCTATCCCGTGACGTTCGAGCGGCTGATCAACTGGCTGCCGCAGCTCGACGCGCGCGGCATCGCACTTGCCCCCGTCTCGGCCATCGTCAACCGGCAGCCGGCCCCCGCCCCGATCGGCGGCACGCCGGCACCCGCCGCCGCCGCACCGGCCCCGGCACCCTTGCGCAAATGACGCCGGAGACGCTGCGGCGCTATCGTCCCGGCGTGGGCATCCTGCTGTTCGATCCGCGCGGGCGCGCCTTCGTCGGCCAGCGCAACGACACGCCGGGCGCCTGGCAGATGCCGCAGGGCGGCATCGACGAGGCCGAGGATCCGCGCGCGGCAGCCATGCGCGAACTTGCCGAGGAAACCGGCGTGCGCGCGGCCGAGATCGTCGGCGAGACGGCCGGCTGGGTCACCTACGAACAGCCGCCCGAGCTTGCCGCGCGCCTGTGGGGCGGGCGCTATGTCGGCCAGCGCCAGAAATGGTTCGCCATGCGCTTTCTGGGCAAGGACGCCGAGATCGATCTCGACGCGCACGAGGCCGAGTTCGACGCCTGGAGATGGGTGGAGATCGGCGATCTTGTCCCGCTGATCGTGCCGTTCAAGCGCAGGCTCTACGAGGCGGTCGTCGCCGAGCTCGGGCCCGTCGTGCGCGCGAATACCGGAAAATAGCGGCGCAGCTCAGGCGTCCGCGCGGGCAAGCGAACGCGCGCGCAGCGTCATCAGGCGCGTGGCGATCGCGGCAAGCGCGCGATGCAAGGCTCCCTGCGGGCGCAGCCCCACCGCCTTCAGCGCCATGCCGATGCCGCGCTCGATATGCGGGCGCCGGTAGACCGAATAGGCGCGGCGCGCATAGGCGCGCGCACTGGTGCGCCGGTCGTAGGGGGCGGGCCACAGATTGGCCGCGTAGTAGGCGTAGGAAAGCTCGTCGTCCTCGGATTCCGCGATGCGCCCCAGCCCGGTCCACACGCGGCCCCAGCGCCCGAGCTTCTCGGCCCCCTGGTAGCGGCGCATGTGGTCGTAGAAGAGCTTGTAGTGGCGCAGCTCGTCCGCCGCGATGTGCCGGCAGACCTGCTTGAACACCGGCTCGTCCGCGGCATCGGCAAGGGCGGCGTAGTAAGAGCTTGTCCCCGTCTCGACGATGCAGCGCGCGATCAGCTCGGCCGTGCGCGAGCCGCGCACCGAGGATGTGGCGTCGAGCGGCAGCTTGTAGCCTTCGACGAAGCGCGCGAACGCGGCGTCGAAATCCCAGTCGGGATCGGCAAGCTTCGCCCAGCGCGCGAGCGCCTTGCCGTGCTGCACTTCTTCCTTCGCCCAGCCGTCGATGGCGGGCCTGAACGCGGCGTCGCCGGAAAAGACGTTGTTGAGATAGATCGCGTAGTCCGCCCCGTTATGCTCGACGAGGGCGGCCGCCTTCGCCACGCGCACCAGCTCCGGGTCGACCCGGTCGGGGCGGAAGGCGTTCCAGTCGATGTCGTCGAGCGTCCAGTGAGCCATCGTGCGGCGGGCCTTCATGAAACCGTAATGTCAGCCCAGATACATGCTGGAACCCGCCTCAGGCAAGGGCCACGACGACGCGCCGGTTGCGCTTGCCCTTGTTCTCGATCTTCTCGACCACGACGCGGCCGATCTCGGCCGTGTGCGCCACGTGGGTGCCGCCGCACGGCTGCAGGTCGATGCCGGCGACCTCGAGCAGGCGCAGCCGGCCGGTCCCGCGCGGCGGCTTGACCGACATCGTGCGCACCAGCTCGGGCTTGGTGTCGAGCTCGCTCTCGTCCACCCAGCGCGGGGCGACGGCGTGGTCCTCGCCGATCAGGCGGTTGAGCTCGCTTTCGATCCGCGCCTTGTCGAACACCACCTCGCCCGGATCGAAATCGAGGCGCGAGCGTTCCGCCCCCACCTGGCCGCCGGTGACGCCGGCCGGGATCACCGCGCACAGCAGATGCAGGCAGGTGTGCATGCGCATGTGCCGGTGCCGCCGCTCCCAGTCGAGTTCGAGGACGACCTTGTCGCCGGGCGCGAGTGCCAGCTGGTCGGGGGCAGGCACGTGCACGATGCCGTCGGGCCCCTTGCGCGTGTCGGCGATCGCCACGCGCGTGCCGTCGGCGCGCACGAGGACGCCCGTGTCGCCCGGCTGGCCGCCGCCGGTCGGATAGAAAATCGTGCGGTCGAGGACGATGCCGTCGGCCGAAACCGCGCTTACGACCGCTTCGGCGGTCTTGAGGTAGGAATCGTCGCGGAACAGTTCGGCCGTCATCGTCGTCCCTTTCTGCTGCATCCGGCCGCACCCGCCGGGAAAGGCTTGACGGACTGGCCGGAATGGCGAGAGTCGGTGCTTATGGCACGGACTGTCAACCCCGCCGACGAGGCGCGCCGATTCCTCGATGCGCTCGACGAGAAGGCGGAAGGAATCGCCGAAGTTCTCGCGCACACCAAGGAAGACGTCGCGCGGTCGAGCTACTCGGCGTACAAGCGCTTCGCCGACGCGGTCAGCGACTTCGACAGCTTCTGCATCCTCATCGAATACCGGATCAAGAAGGTCGAGCCGGGCGAGGAACGCACGACGCTCGACGCGCGCTTCCATTCCGCACGCGTGGGCCAGATGGCCCGCCAGCTCAAGACGTCGATCGAGCTGATGGCGCTGGTGGCCAGCGCCAAGGAACTTCCGCTCGGCGCCAAGGAGCTTTTCCTGCGCGAGCTGCGCGCCATCTACACGCTGAAGAACGCGCTTTCCGGGCCGCCCTATTCCACCGGCCTGCAAGGCGACACGGTCCACGACGTCGAACTTGCCGAGAAGATCCTGCACGAGATCATCGAGCGGGCCCCGGCCCTGCTCGACCTGTCGATATCGCTCGACAAAGAGGACGACGAAGGCGAATCCGAAGGTGGGACGGCTCCTGCGGCGGGCGCCAATTAACACAAGTTTTGTGGTAAATTCCCGAATTGGACCTGACAAGCGCCGCGGTCCGGCGCAAATTGTACGCCCTTTAAGTTAAGCATCTGAACCGGAAGCATCTGGACACCGAATGGCCGAGGGTGGGGAAAACACGACCGCACGCGCGCCAAGTTCGTCGCGCGATGTCCAGCTGGGCGAACGGTTCAAGATCCGCCCCGGCCAGACGGTGATGGACCTCGCCACGCCGGCGGCCGAGGCATTCGTCGCCGTCGACCAGACCCAGCCCGACATGGCGTGCTGCGCCCTCATTGCACGGCCCGAGCAGCTGCCGCGCGTCTCGGCCTGCGCCCAGATCAAGGGGCTGATGCATGTGGGTGCGGCCAAGATGCTCGAGCACGGGCCGGTCGAATGGCCCGACGGCACGCGCCGCTACGCGATGATCTACGAAACACCGGCAGGGGCCGCCCTGCTGCGCCGCAACGCCTCGATCCCGCCGATGGATCCGCGCATGCTGGTGCGCAGCTTCGTCGCCCCGGTCACCCAGATGCTGGCCGAATACGTGCGCCGCGGCGTTGCCCACCGCGCGATCCGCCCCGACAACGTGTTCTGGTACGATTTCGGCCAGTCGAAGCTGATCGTCGGCCCCTGCACGGCAGGCCCGCCGGGGGCGCGCCAGCCCGCCCAGTTCGAGCCGCTCGAACTTGCGATCTGCGATCCCTACGGCCGCGGGCCGGGAACGGCCGGCGACGACATCTATTCGCTGGGGGCGACCGCCCTTGCCCTTGCGATGGGCCGCTGGCCGATGGCCGACGCGGACGATCCGGCCGTGATCGAGCGGCGCATCGAGGTCGGCAACTGGGATGCGCTTGCCGGCAAGTACAACCCGCCGGTCGATCTCTACGATTTTTTCCGCGGCACGCTTGCCGACGATCCGGCCGAACGCTGGACGCTGCCCACGCTCGCCAAGTGGCTCGACGGCGGCAGGCCCACGCTGCCGCGCTTCACCAGCGTGGCCAAGTCGCGCGAACCCTTCCTGTTCGAGGGCAAGCTCTATCGCACCGGCCGCGACATCGCCCTCGCCTTTGCGCGCAACCCGCCGCAGGCGGCGGGGGCGATCCGCACGGGCGTGCTTGCCGACTGGGCGCGCCGCGCCCTTCCCGACGACATCGCCGCCAAGAAGGTGCAGGCGATGTCGGCGCCGGAAAGCTCGGCCAGCCGCGACGGCGATCCGGCCCTCGTCGCGCGCATCTGCATGGCGCTCGACCCGATGGGCCCGGTCCACATCTCCGGCATCTCGGTGCGGCCCGACGGCGTGGCGCCGGCCCTCGCGCGCGCCTATACGAGTGCGCGCGACACGCTGCCGGCCTACGATTCGATGTTCCGGGCGGGCATCCATCTCGAATGGGTCAGCACGCAGCAGGGTGCCAGTCTTGCCGCCGGGCGTGCGGCCCGCAAGCTCACGGCCTACGAACGCCTGTCGCGCTGGGCGATGGAGCCGGTCCCCGGCTCGGGCCTCGAGCGCTGCCTCTACGAACTCGACCAGCGCCTGCCGTGCCTGTCGCCGCTGTGCATCGACCAGTGGGTCGAATCGCCCGGCGAGCTGCTGCCGGCGATCGACGCCGCGATCGCGGAAGGCGAACAGAAGGGTTTCGACCGGCACATCGCCGCCTTCATGGCCGCGCGCGGGGCCGCGGACGAGACGGCGCTCAAGGGCCTGATGGGCGGTGCGGCCGACGAGGAGGCGCGCATGGCGTCGCTGCGGCTGCTCGCCCATCTGCAGGAGACGTATCTGGTCGGCTCGCTGCCCAACCTTGCCGCCCAGTGCGCCGTGCTCGTGCGGCCCACGCTCGAGCAGTTCCAGCGCATCTCGACCAAGGAACTCATCGCGCGCAAGAGCGAGGCGGCGATCGGCCAGGGCGACCTGCAGGACCTGCTGAGCATCGTCGACGACCGCGTGGCGCTCGAAGCCGACAAGAAGGGCTTCGATTCCGCCAAGACCGAATACGTCGCGGCCAGCGAACGGCTCGGCAAAGCCGATCTCGTGATGCTCGACCGCGGCCGCCAGGCCACGTATCGCGGGCGCGAGACGGCCACGCTCGCGGCGGGTTCGCTTGCGCTTGCGACGTTCTTCGGCGTGCTGGCGGCGTATCTGCCATGAAGCGCGGCGCCACCGGCATGATGGAACGCGCCCAGCAGCGCTCGACCGGCTGGGTCCGGCGGGTCGCGCCGGCGGCATGGCTGCTGGCGATCGTGTCGTCGATCGTGATGCTGGTGATGTGGCCGACGACGTTCATCTATCTGGCGATCGCCGGCCTGCCCACGCTGGCGATGGCGCTGGTCGACGACGATTCCGAACGGCGCGGCACGCTTTGCGTCGGCGCGCTGAATTTTGCCGGCAGCCTGCCCTTCGCACTCCTGTCGCTGGGCGGCGGGCTCAAGACCAACCCGCTGATGTGGGGCACCGCCTATTTCTACGCCTACATTGGCGCCATCATCGGCGGCGTGCTCTATTTCGGCATCCCGTTCCTGCTGCGGCGCGTGGCACGCCTCGAGGAGGAGCGCGAACAGCGCCGCCTCTCCGAACGCCAGGAAGCGCTGGTCGAGGAGTGGGGCGGGAACGTCTCGAGCGTGAAGCTCGATTTCAGCCGCAGCGACGAGATCCGCTAGACGGCATCAACGGGAGGAAGTTTCGGCATGTCCGGTTCGCACAAGAAGATCGCAGTGGTGACGGGTGCAGGTTCGGGTGTGGGGCGCGCGGTCGCCGTGGCGCTGGACGAGGGCGGCTTCAGCGTCGCACTCGTCGGCCGCCGCGCGGACGCGCTCGACGCCACGAAGGCGATGCTGAAGAACCCCGCTTTGTCCGTGCCCACCGACGTCAGCGACGATGCCGCCGTCGACAGGCTGTTCGCCGCGGTGAAGGCGAAGTTCGGCCGCGTCGACTTCCTGTTCAACAATGCAGGGGCCGGCCTGCCCGCGACGTCGATCGAGGACGTGACGCCCGCCCAGTGGCGCTCGATCGTCGACGTCAACCTCAACGGCATGTTCTATTGCACGCGCGCCGCCTTCCGGATGATGAAGGACCAGAGCCCGCAGGGCGGGCGCATCGTCAACAACGGCTCGATCTCGGCGCACGTGCCGCGCCCCGGCTCGGTCGCCTACACCGCGACCAAGCACGCGGTCACGGGCCTGACGCGCACCGTGTCGCTCGACGGGCGCAAGTACGACATCGC
Source organism: uncultured Azospirillum sp. (assembly GCA_964416335.1). Classification (GTDB taxonomy): domain Bacteria; phylum Pseudomonadota; class Alphaproteobacteria; order CACIAM-22H2; family CACIAM-22H2; genus Tagaea. Next base: position 10,466 of record CAYQDN010000060.1, on the reverse strand, counting down.
CTGCGGCCAGGTCGATATCGGCAACGCCGCCACCGACATGACCGCGCGCATGGCCAAGGGCGTGCCGCAGGCCAACGGCACGATGGCCGTCGAGCCGACGATGCATGCCGACAATGTCGGCAAGACGGTCGCGTTGATGGCCAGCCTGCCGCTCGACGCGAACATCCAGTTCGTCACCGTGATGGCGACCAAGATGCCGTTCATCGGCCGCGGTTAGCCGCCGCCTTACGCGGGCATCTTCCGGATCTTCGCCTTCATGACCTCGGCCGCGCGCCAGAAGCCGAGGCCCGCCCCGTCGACGAAATGCACGTGCCGGTCGGCCATGAAATCGCCGACCAGGCACGTGATCGTCGTGGCGTCGGCGCGCGCGGTACCGTAGCGGATCTCGCCCGCGGCCTCGAAGCGGGCAAGCAGCGCTTCGATGCGCGCCGCCTCGTCGGAGGTGACGTCGAGGACGAAGCGCGGGCCGCCGGCGGCCTTGCGGTAGTCCGAGCGCTCGGCCATGCCGCGCCGGTAGAGTTCGACATCGACCGATCCGATCCGCCCGCCGAGCAGATGGCCGAGCCGGATGATCATCGAGCCGGCGATCGCCGTGACGATCCGCGCGATGCGCCTGCCGCGCGGCTGCGCCTTCGCCTCGAGCCACAGCGAGTGCCAGCCCGGCACGCCCTTGGGTTCGAGGCGGCTGCCGTCGCCCAGCGGGGCGGCGTCGCGCGTCGGCACGATTTCGTCGATCGCCGTCAGGAGCCGGCCGAGCGTGGCGATCCCCGCGGCCCCGCCGCGCGTCGGATCGGCGATCACGCACAGGATGCCGCCGCGGTGCGACGGTACTGGCCGCCAGCGGCACGAGAGCCCTTCGAGCCCCGGCAGCGGTCCTTCCTGTACGGGCACGTGCCATTGCGCGTCGGCCTTGACCCACGCGTCGGCCGCCACGACCCCGTCGCCCAGGAACAGGCCGAACGCGTTGTCGTCGCCGAAATCCTGCAGGGCCGCGAACACGTCGAAGCCGGCGGCCCGCAGGGCATGCACCGGCACGAGCCCGACGCGCAGGTCGATCGCGTATTCGGCCTTCGCCCAATGCGCCAGCGCGCCAAGCGCGGCCTTCGTCGCGTCCATCCGCTCGGGCGGAACGGCGGCGATGGCGCCGTCGCCGCCGAACTGGCAGGCGACCGTGTCGCCCGGCCGGCGCACGGCCTCGCCCAGTACGGCGACCGCCCCGCCGGCGACGAAATTGACGTCGCGGTCGCGCCCGGCCGCGGCCAGTTTCGTGCTGCCGACCACGTCGGCGACGGCCAGCGCCCAGCCGTCGCCCAGCCGCGCATAGTGGCCGGGATCGACGCCGTGGCGGGTGAAATCGGAGATGCTGGGCAGGTCCATGGCGCGATCCTAACGCCGATCCGGCGGGAAATCCGGGCCGGCGGGAAATCCGGGCCGGCGGGAAATCCGGACCCGGATCGGCCTACGATTTTGTTAATCCTTCTATGTCAGATTCGTTCGCTCCGGGCGTTGGCCCGGTTACGCGACACGACAGCCTTTTCATGCCCGATTTCGCCCCGACCATCCGCCGCGACGCCATCGCCTCGGTCCGCCCGCGGGCCCTGTTCGACTGGTGGGACACCAGGCGCGGCGCGCGCGCACTGCCCACGCGCCGCGACTTCTTCGCCGAAGAGCTCGTCTCCTGGTGGCCGGACCTGGTCTTCTACGACGTCGAGCGCGACGGCGGGGCCAGCCGCTTCCGTTTTCGCGTGCACGGCGACAACGCGGCCGTCGCCGACGGCGGCAATTTCACCGGCCGGTTCCTCGACGAGGTGCTGCCGCCCGAATCCGCCAACCAGATCCTCCACTGCTACGCCGCCGTACTTTCGACGAAACTGCCGCTCTACTCCCGCAGCCACCGTTTCAGCCGCGACGGCCACAATATCGGCTTCGAGCGCCTGCTGCTGCCGTTCGGCGACGGCGAGGTGCAGCAGGTCCTCGCCTATCTGGTGCGCGTCGCCAACCTGCGCGCGGATCCGACCGAAGGCCATCTCGCCGGCCTGCGGGAGAATTACATCAACGACATCCTCGCCTTCGTCGCGCCGTGATAGGATCGCAGCGCAGGTCCGGTACCGATCCGCATGCGTGCGGGCGAGTGCCGGTCCACCGGGAAGGAACCGCGCCATGAAAACCACGAACACGCAGCGCTGCTCCAACTGCGTCTACTGGCTGCCGCCGGCGAACCCCAAGCCCGCGGGCGACGCGGGGACAAGCTTCATCGGCCTGTGCCGGCGCTATCCGCCGGTCCCGGTCTGGACGAATATCCGGATCAACAGCGCCACCGCCTCGTCCTTCGACAGCGACTGGTGCGGCGAATGGCGCGGTGCGGCGAGCTAGGTACCGGGGGCCTAATATATTGCAATGCCTGCGCCGGCCAGCCGACCCCTGCGCCACCCGGCCCGGCCAGCTAGAACGATATAGTCAAACCCGGGAAATATCGGTACGGTTGCCGCCGTAAAGAGTCGGCCGCGCGCAAGACCGCGCGCGAGCCGGCCTCAAAATGGGGAGGATGGGCATGACTCTGTTCAACAGACGACACGTGCTGGCGGTTGCCTTGACGGCGGCCACGATCGGTTGGGCGGCCGGTGCGAATGCGCAGAACCGCGCCTTCAGCTTCGCCTACGACCAGCCGCCCACCACGGCCTACGGCATCGCCGGCAACATCTTCGACGCCAAGCTCAAGGAGCTGAGTGGCGGCAAGTTCAGCATCAACCAGTTCCCCGGCGCCCAGCTCGGCCAGGAACCGCAGATGCTGCAGAAGATGCGCGCGGGCGACATCGACTTCGTCATCACTTCGACCGCCAACGCCTCGACGCTCGCCCCGCAGGCCGGCGTCTTCTCGCTGCACTTCCTGTTCCGCGACCAGGCGCATCTGGCCAAGACGCTGGCCGACCCGGCGGTCTCGAAGGCCTTCCGCGAGATGGTCGCCGAGTCGGTGCAGGGGGCCCATGTCCTCGGCCTGATGACCATGGGCATGCGCAACATGTACTCGAAGAAGGAGATCAAGTCGGTCGCCGATCTCAAGGACCAGAAGGTGCGCGTGCAGGCGACGAAGACCGAGGATACGCACTTCCCGGCCTACAACGCCCAGACCGTGCACATGCCGTTCGGCGACGTCTACACCTCGCTGCAGACCGGTGTGGTCAACGTCGCGGAGAACGGCGTCAACGTCTACCTCGCCAACAAGCATTACGAGGTGGCGCCGATCCTGTCGATGACCGAGCACGAGGCCAACAACAACTGCATCTGGATCAGCGAGAAGACCTGGAACAGCCTGAGTGCGCAGGAAAAGGGCTGGGTACAGGCGGCGGCCGACGAAGTCTCCAAGAAGGAGCCTGAACTCGCCCTCAAGCTCGAGGCGGATTCCGCGACCCAGCTCAAGAAGATCGGCGTCAAGGTCGTCGAGGGCGTCGACAAGTCCGGCTTCATGAAGGCGGCAGCCCCGATCCAGGACCAGCTGGCCAAGGAACTCGGGCCGCAGGCCGTCAAGATCCTCGAACTCGTGCGGAACGTGAAGTAACGCGACGTCGGGTACAGGCGGCGGCGCGGTACGCGCCGCCGCTCCTTCCACAGGGAAACGAAAGCAGCGCCTTGGCAGCCGTCACCGAATTCGCCGCAAACCGCGCCCTTGTCCTCGACCGCCACCGGCACCTCAAATGGCCGGGGCTCGACTGGCTCGAAGCCGCGCTGATGGTCCTGTGCGGCGTATGCATCTTCGGCTTCACTTTGTGCGTCTTCCTCGACGTGCTGACCCGCACGATCGGGCATCCGTGGCTGTGGCTGCAGCAGCTGACGACCGGCTTCTTCGCCTGGGGCGTCTTCATCGGCATCGCGGCCGCCACCCGGCGCAACGACCATATCTATCTCGCCGAGATCACCAAGACGATGACCGGCACCAAGCGCAAGGTCATCGAGACGCTGAACCGAATCGTCGTATTCGCGGTCGCCGCGTGCATGGCCTGGTTCGGCACGACGAACGCGATCCTCGATCTGGGCAGCTACCGGATGCCGTCGCTGATCCCGCTGACGGTCTATACCTGCATCGTGCCGGTCGCGGGCGTCCTTGTCATGCTGTTCGCGATCGAGCAGATCGTCAACGGCCTCAATGTCGGCTTCGAAGGTCCCGAAGACCACGAACTCGACGTGGAGCCGAAGATATGAGCAGCACCGGCGTTCTCTGCCTGATGGCCGGACTGTTCCTGCTGTTCGGCTACATGGGCGTACCCGTCGCGTTCGCGATCATGGCGGGCGTGCTCGTCGCGACGTTCTTCACGCCGATCAGCATGCAGTCGATGATCGGCCAGATGTTCCACGGCATCGATTCCGAGACGCTGATGGCCATCCCCTTCTTCCTGCTGGTGGGCGAGCTGATGTCGTCGGCCGACGTCACGCAGCGCCTGATCCGGCTGGCCCAGGTGCTCGTCGGGCATCTGCGCGGCGGCCTTGCCCAGGTCGTCACGCTGTTCAGCATGTTCTTCGCCGGCATCTCGGGCTCGTCGGCGGCCGACGTCGCGGTGCTGAGCCGTACCGTGGCGCCGGAGATGGACAAGGAAGGCTACGACCGCGCCTTCACGGCCGCCCTCATCGCCTCGGCCTCGACGATGGCCAACCTGATCCCGCCCTCGATCATGGCGGTGGTCTACGGCGCCACCGGCAACGTGTCGATCGGCGGGCTGTTCCTGGGCGGCGTGGTGCCGGGCGTGCTGATCGGCCTCGGGCTGATGGTCTACAGCTATTTCTTCGGGCCCGTGGGCCGGATGAAGAAGCGCGCCAACATGGTCGACGTGTTCGCCGCCCTGCGCGGCTCGGCCTTGCCGCTGGTCATTCCGGTCATCATCATGGGCGGCATCCTGACCGGCTGGTTCACGCCGACCGAGGCGGGCATGGTGGCGGCCGTCTACATCCTCGTCGTGCTGATCCCGATCCTGCGGCCGACGCACATCACCAAGCTGCCGAGCGACTTCATGTATACGGGCCTGCTCTATTCGCTGCCGCTGGCGGCGGTCGCAGGCGCCTCGGCGTTCGGCTGGATGCTCGCCTACCTGCGCGGGCCCGACACGGTCGCGGTCTATATCGGCCACTATGCCGGAACCGATCCCACGATGATCCTGTTCCTGCTCGTATGCTTGTTCGTCATCGTCGGCGACTTCGTCGACGCCGTGCCCGCGATCATCATCTTCATGCCGATCATCAACAAGCTGACGCAGGTCGGCGACATCAACCCCGTGCATATGGGCGTGGTCATCATCACCACGCTGGTGTTCGGGCTGATCACGCCGCCCTACGGGCTGTCGCTGCTGATCGCGTCGAAATTCGTCGGGGTGCCGTTCTATCGGGCGATGTTCCGCTCGCTGCCGCTCTATATCGTGTTCTTCGTCACGATCGCCTTCACGGTGTTCTACCCGGAAGTCGTGCTCTGGCTGCCCAAACACGTGCTGCCGGAGTCGGTCGGCTGCTTCCGCAGCCCGGGCGGCGAAGGCTATATCTGCCCCTAGGGCGAATAAGCCCCCGCGAATCGCGTTTCCTGATACAATCGTGGCCGCCCTTCCGGGAGCGCAGCCCCGCGCCGACGCATAGGCCGTCCGATCGGACCCTGTCATGCGCGTGCGCGACGATTACCGGACGCTCTCGGGCAAGGACAAAGCCTCCATCCTGCTGCTGTCGCTGGGCGAGCAGGTCGCGACCAAGCTGTTCGCGCTGATGAGCGACGAGGAGATCAAGGAGATCTCCCAGTCGATGGCGGGGCTTGGCAACGTCAATTCCTCGATCATCGAACGGCTGATCATCGAATTCGCCGACCAGATCTCGGCGACCGGCTCGCTCGTCGGCTCGTTCGACTCGACCGAACGGCTGCTCGGCAAGGTCCTCGACAAGAACCGCATCGCCGGCATCATGGACGACATCCGCGGCCCCGCCGGTCGCACGATGTGGGACAAGCTCGGCAACGTCAACGAGGCGGTGCTGGCCAACTACCTCAAGAACGAATACCCGCAGACCGTCGCGGTCGTGCTGTCGAAGATCCGCTCGGACCATGGGGCGCGCGTCATGGGCACGCTGCCCGAGGCCTTCGCGATGGAAGTCGTGATGCGCATGCTGCGCATGGAGACGGTGCAGAAAGAGGTTCTCGACGACCTCGAGCGCGTGCTGCGCAACGAGTTCATGTCGAACCTCGCCAAGACGAGCCGCAAGGACAACCACGAGCTGATGGCGGAAATCTTCAATTCGCTCGACCGCCAGACCGAGGGCCGCTTCACCACGGCCCTTGAAGAGCGCAACCGCGACAGTGCCGAGAAGATCAAGGCGCTGATGTTCAAGTTCGAGGATCTCGGCCGCCTCGACCCCGGCGGCGTGCAGACGCTGCTGCGCGCGGTCGACAAGGGCAAGTTGGCAATCGCCATGAAGGGTGCGAACGAACAGGTCCGCGACCTCTTCTTCTCGAACATGTCCGAGCGCGCGGGAAAGATGCTGCGCGAGGAGATCGAGGCGCTGGGGCCCGTGCGCGGCAAGGACGTCAACGAGGCGCAGACGGCGATGGTCAACGTCGCCAAGGAACTCGCCGCCAAGGACGAGATCGTGCTCTCGAAGGGCGGGGCCGGCGGCGAGGACGACCTGATCTACTGATCCGGCCCGCCCCCCTTCATGCGGGGGGACAGGCCGGTCCGGATTTCAGGCGGCCCGGATTTCAGGCGGCCCCGATTTCAAGCAGCAACGACGACCTTGATGCGACGCTCGCCCTGGGTGTTGGCGGCGTTCGTCGGGACGGTGCCGGCGACGTACAGGTGCTCGTCGGCGTCGTGGCGGGCCTGGTGGCCGGCGGCGAAGCTGACGATCTCCTCGCGAGCCACTCCGATGTCGGCAAGGCAGCGGTCGTCCAGGCGCTCGAGGTCGGCGATCGTCTGCTGGCGCTCGTCCCAGCGGCGATAGGCGGCCGCGAGCTGGCGGAGGCCGGCGGTGACGGTGACGGCGAGCTTGGCCAGGCCCTCGGCCATCACTTCGGCGCGATAGCTGCGGGCCAGACGGTCCATCTCGGCCGGCGAATAGCGGACGGCCGAGCTCTGGAGCTGGGCCACGGACAGGATCTCGTTGAGGGACATTTTGAACCTCGTCGGTTGGGCAGCGGCCCGTCGGGGACCTCTGCTGTGATGCGGTAAGCAAATATACGAATGATATCCGCGCCCTGATGGCGTTAATGTTGCGATGCAGCAATGCTGTTTTTGCAGGGATTCTTCGAGGCAGCATGCATAAACGCGGGGCATTCCGGCCAGAATCCCGGAAACCCAATCACCACAATCCTTAAGGGGCATTTCCAGCCCCGGCGCCGTGGTGCAGTGCACAAATTCGATGCGAGCCGGATACCGCCAGGGCCCCTCTCAGGAGGCGCGGATTTCCTGGAGGAAGCGGTCGACCTGGACGCGCAGTTCGTCGGACTGGCCGGTGATTCCCTGCGACGCGGACAGCACCTGGGCCGCCGACCGGCCGGTTTCCGCCGTCGATTCCGTCACGCCGGCGATGTTCGACGTGACTTCGGCCGTCCCGGCGGACGCCTGCTGCACGTTGCGCGCGATCTCTTGCGTCGCCGCCCCCTGCTGCTCGACCGCCGAGGCGATCGCGGTGGCGATGTCGTTCACCTCGCCGATCGCCGCCGAGATGCTCTGGATCGCGGCGACGACATGGCCCGTGGCGGTCTGGATGGAGCCGACCTGCACGGCGATGTCGTCGGTCGCCTTCGCGGTCTCGTTGGCGAGCGACTTCACCTCGGTCGCGACGACCGCGAAGCCCTTGCCGGATTCGCCCGCGCGCGCCGCCTCGATCGTCGCGTTGAGCGCCAGCAGCTTCGTCTGGTCGGCGATGCCGGTGATCAGCTTGACCACGTCGCCGATGCGCTGGGCCGATTCCGCGAGGCTCTTGACGACGTCGCTCGTCCGGCCCGCTTCGGCGACGGCCTTGCGCGTGGCGTTCGTCGACGTCTCGACCTGCCGGCCGATCTCGGCGACCGACGCCGACAGCTCCTCGGCCGCACTCGCGACCGTCTGCACGTTCGTCGACGCCTCTTCGGAAGCGGCAGCCACGCTGCCGAGATTGCGCGAATTCTCGGTGGACGCGTTCGCCAGGCTGTCGGCGATGCCCTTCATCGAACTCGCCGACTCCGAAATCGAAACGACCGTGCCCTTGACGCTGCTCTCGAAGGAATCGGCGAACCCCATCAGCCGCTTCTGGAACTCGTCGCGGCCCCTGACGGTGCCTTCCTCGATGTAGATCGACAGCGCGTAGTCCATGTCGAGCAGCAGGGCGCGCACCATCGCGTTGAGGCAGGCGGCGAGCCGGGCGGGCCGCCAGCGGCTTTCGGCGACGGCGACCGACATCAGCTCGCCGATGGCGAGCGCGTAGCCGCCGATATACCAGCGCGGGTCGAGCCCGATGCGCGCGTGGGTCTTGCCGATGCGCCGCACGCGATCGACATAGGCGTCGTCGAATTTCCCCTCGAAGATGCCCAGCCAGTGCGTCGCCTGCGCCTTGCGCGCGCGGTCGAGGCCCGCCTGGCCACCGAACATGGCGACCAGGCCGGGATAGCCGCCGACATGGTCGTAGAAGCGCGCGAGGACCTTGTCGACGTTGCGCTCGAGCGTGGGCCGGAATTCGCGCAAGGCCGCGCGGGCAGCCTCGTCGATGCCGAGGAAGCGCAACCGCTCCTCCCGATGGTCGCCGACGGTGCTGCCGTGGGAGGGCGTCTGAGCGTTCATGCGGATTTCCTTTTCCGGTCGGGAATCGTGGCGGGAACGGGCGGCGTCCAGTCGCCGATGCGCAGGTCGGCCAGCAGCGCCAGGCGCCCGGGATCGAGCAGCGACATCCAGCCGCCGCCGATCTCGACGATGCGCTCGCCGCGCAGCTGCCCGATGATGCGTCCGACATGCGTGGTGGTGAGGCCCAGCGTGTCGGCCAGCACCACCTGCCGGATCGGGAACGGGATCGGCCGCTGCCGGTCCCAGCCGCGCGCGTGGATCCGCCGGGCATAGCCGATGAAGAAGCGCGCGACCCGCTCGATGCCCGTGCAGCGCCCCAGATCCATCAGCAGGTCTTCCATCTGCGCCGTCTCGGAAGCGCAGCTGCGCGCGAGGCGGAACATCAGGTCGGGCCGGCTGGCGAGATGGCCCATCACGGCCTTGCGGTCGAAGGTCGCGCAGCGCACGTCGGTCACCGCACACGCCGTCGCGGTGCGGTCGGCGCCGAAAATGTCGTGCGTGGCGACGATGTCGCCCGGCATCAGGTAGTTGAGGATCTGCCGGCGTCCGCTGCGCATGATCCGGCTGCGGAAGGCGAGGCCCGCGCACACGACGATCACGCGCGAGCCGTCGCCCAGGAGCGGATCGCTGATCGTGTGGCGCGCGCGCACGGCGATCTGCGTGCCGTCGAAGCGCATGCATTTTCCCGCCTCGGCCGGCGGCAGCAGCGCGCAGCGGTTGGCTTTCCGGACGTCGCAGTGCGCGCAGTCCCGGAAGGGCACGCCCATCTTGGGCGACACGGGAACGCAGCCCGCAGGGTCGATCGACGCCACGACAATCCTCTCAGTGCTTGTGGAACAAGGTCTGGCGGGGATGTTGGAAGGGGGGGTGGGACGTTACAAGGGGCGTCGGGCGGCCTCGCGTTGCGGCATTTTGTCGTCGTCTTCGGAGTGCCGCATAAAACGTGTACACTGCTGAATTGATCTATCTCAATTACATTTGCAGTGACATTTGTTGAGTTGTTTTTCAGATCGGCCGGATGGCGGCCGACATAGACTCCGATGCGCGATCCAGGCGCCGGCAACGACCGGGCACGATGGCCGGGCGTCGGCGAATTCCCGGTACCTTGGAGCGGCTTCGGATGCTGGACAACGAACTGCTGCGGCGGATCATCGATCTTTCGGACGACGCGTTCGTCGCGATCGACGCCGGCCAGAAGATATTGCTGTTCAACGGCGGGGCCGAGCGCCTGTTCGGCTACACGAACGACGAAGCCGTCGGCCGCACGCTCGACCTGCTGATCCCGTCGGCCGCGATCCTGCGGCACCGCGCATTCGTCGAGGATTTCGCCGGGTCGGACGTCGTCAGTCGCCGGATGGGCGAGCGGCGCGCCGTGCACGGGCAGCGCAAGAACGGCGAGATCTTCCCGGCCGAGATCTCGATCACCGCGATCCGCAACGGCGGAACGACGTACTATGCCGCGATCCTGCGCGACGCCACGCCGCAGCACGCGCGCGAGGAAGAGCTGCGCGTGGCCAAGAACCTCGCCGTCACCTCGAACTCCGCCAAGTCGGAGTTCCTCTCGCACATGAGCCACGAACTGCGCACGCCGCTCAACGCCATCATCGGCTTCTCGCAGGTGATGCAGGCCGAGCTCTTCGGCTCGCTCGGCAACCCGCGCTATGAAGGCTATGTCGCCGACATCCACGC
>CAYQDN010000059.1:0-19752 GCA_964416335.1 uncultured Azospirillum sp. | reverse complement strand
GGATGCCCTCGACGTTGGGGTCCGACAGGATCAGCTTGAAGGCTTGCGTCACGCGCTCGCGCGTCGCACCGCCGCCGACATCGAGGAAGTTCGCCGGCTCGCCGCCATAGAGCTTGATGATATCCATCGTCGCCATCGCGAGACCGGCACCGTTGACCATGCAGCCGATCGAGCCGTCGAGCTTGACGTAGTTGAGCTCGTGCTTGGACGCCTCGAGCTCCATCGGGTCTTCTTCGTCCTCGTCGCGCAGGTCGGCCACGTCCTTGTGGCGGAACAGCGCGTTGTCGTCGAAGTTCATCTTGGCATCGAGGGCGATCACGTCGCCCGCGCCGGTGATGACCAGCGGGTTGATCTCGACGATCGAGGCGTCGAGGCCGGTGAAGGCCTCGTACATCGCCGTCAGGAACTTGACGCACGCACCCACCTGCTTGCCTTCGAGGCCGAGCGCGAACGCCACCTTGCGCGCGTAATAGGCCTGCAGGCCCTCGGCCGGGTCGATGGCGACCTTGATGATCTTCTCGGGCGTCTTGTGGGCGACTTCCTCGATCTCCATGCCGCCTTCGGTCGACGCCATGATCGTCACGCAGCGCGTGGCGCGGTCGACCAGCATGCCGAGATAGAGCTCGCGCTTGATGTCGCAGCCTTCCTCGACATAGATGCGCTTGACCTCTTTGCCCTTGGGGCCCGTCTGCTTGGTGATCAGCGTCTTGCCGAGCATGGCGGCGGCGTTCTTCTTGACCTCGTCGATCGACTTGACGACGCGCACGCCGCCCTTGCCGTTCGGATCGTCCTTGAAGCGGCCGGCCCCGCGCCCGCCGGCATGGATCTGCGACTTGACGACCCACACCGGGCCGCCGAGCTCGCGCGCTACTTTTTCCGCCTCGTCGGGCGTGTAGGCGACGGCCCCCTTCGGCACGGCGACGCCGTAGCGCGCCAGCAGGGTTTTCGCTTGGTATTCGTGGATGTTCATGGACGGCCCGGTCGGTTGGAAGGTCGGAAAAAAGCCGCCCGGACACCCTTATTTGGGGCTGCGCGGACAGGGCGGACGCGTACGTTAGTCCGGGCGGGGCGGCGAGGCAACCGCACCCGGCCCGGAAACGCGGTATCAGGTTACAGCTTGCCTTCGGCCTTCAGCAGCTTCTCGGCGATGGCGCACAGATCCTGCACCGCCTTGACCGACTTGTCGAAACCGGCCTGTTCGTCGGCGTCGAGCTTGATCTCGACGATCTTCTCCACGCCGTTCTTGCCCAGGATGACCGGCACGCCGACATAGAGGTTCTTCACGCCGTACTGGCCGGTGAGCCAGGCGGCACACGGCAGCACGCGGCGCTTGTCGCGCAGGTAGCAGGCGGCCATCTCGATGGCCGACATGGCGGGCGCATAGAAGGCCGAACCGGTCTTCAGCAGGTTGACGATTTCCGCCCCGCCGTCGCGCGTGCGCTGGACGATCTTGTCCAGGCGCTCCTGCGTGGTCCAGCCCATCTTGATGAGGTCGGGCAGCGGGATGCCCGCGACCGTCGAGTAGCGCACCGACGGCACCATCGTGTCGCCGTGGCCGCCGAGCACGAAGGCCGTGACGTCGTCGACCGAGACCTTGAATTCGTCGGCGAGGAAATGGCGGAAGCGCGCGCTGTCGAGCACGCCGGCCATGCCCACGACCTTGTTGGCCGGCAGGCCCGAAAGCACCTGCAGCACCCACACCATCACGTCGAGCGGGTTGGTCACGCAGATCACGAATGCGTTGGGCGCGTGCTTCTTCAGGTTCTCGCCGACCGTGGCCATCACCTTGACGTTGATGCCGATCAGGTCGTCGCGCGTCATGCCGGGCTTGCGCGGCACGCCGGCGGTGACGATCACCACGTCGGCACCGGCCATCGCGGCGAAATCGTTCGAGCCCGTGAACAGGCCGTCGAAGCCTTCGACCGGGGCCGCCTCGGCGAGGTCGAGCGCCTTGCCCTGCGGGATGCCTTCGGCGATGTCGATCAGGACGACGTCGCCCAGTTCCTTGAGGCCGGCGAGGAGGGCGAGCGTGCCGCCGATCTGGCCTGCGCCGACGAGCGCGATCTTGTTGCGTGCCATGGATTTTTCCCTTTCCGAACGGTACCCCGTCCGGGGTCCGGTCGCTGCACTGCGAAAAGTGACGACGGGTTTTACTCCGGCATCCGTTAACGCTTCAAGGGGGGTGCGGCAAAAATCGCCGATTTTTGCGGTGCTTGCGTCCTTCAGCCGCCCAAATGAGGGGCAGCCAGATAGTCCTCGCTCTGCATTTCGTGCAGGCGGCTGGCCGTGCGCTGGAATTCGAAGGCGTGGTCGCCGGCCGGGTGCAGCTGCTCGGGGCCGGCGGCGGCGGCCATCACGAGCTTGCCGCGGCTCTCGTAGAGCGCGTCGATCAGGACCACGAAGCGGCGCGCCTCGTTGCGGTTGTCGGGATTGAGGATCGGCACGCCGTCGAGCACCAGCGTGTGGCACGCCTTGGCGAGTGCCAGGAAATCCGCCGCCCCCAGCGCCCGGGCGCACAGATCGTCGAATGTCGCGAACGCGACACCGCCGCCCACGCGCTTCAGCTCCAGTTCGCGCCCGCCGACATCGAGCGTCAGCGGGCCGATATTCGCCCCCTCGGTCAGCGTGGCGAACGCCTTTTCCAGTTCCGCGGTCGCGGCGGCCCCCAGCGGCGAATGGTAGACCGGCAGGCCGCGGATGCGGATGCGCCGATAATCGATGCCGCCGTCGAGTGCGAGCACGTCGAGCTTTTCCTTGAGCAACGCGATCGCCGGCAGGAAGCGCTCGCGCTGCAGGCCGTTGGCGTAGAGATCGTCGGGCTCGAGGTTAGATGTCGCGACGACGACCACGCCCTTTTCGAGCAACGCCCCGAACAGCCGGCCGAGGATCATCGCGTCGGCGATGTTGGTCACCTGGAATTCGTCGAAGCACAGCAGCCACGCCTCGTCGGCGATGGTCTGTGCCAGCGGCGGGATCGGATCGCCGTCGCCCTTCTTGGCTTCGCCGGTCTGGCGCCAGGCATGGATGCGCGAATGCACCTCGAGCATGAAGGCGTGGAAATGCACGCGCCGCTTCATCTCGACCGGGGCATGCGCGAAGAACAGGTCCATCAGCATCGACTTGCCGCGCCCGACCCCGCCGAAGAAATAGAGCCCGGTGGGCGGAGCACCGCGCTGCTCGGTGCCGAACTTGCGCGCGAAGCCCAGCGACGCGCGCCAGAAGCCCGGCCGCGGATCGGGCCTGTAGCTGACGAGGGCGCGCGACAGCGTCTCCAGCTTTTCGATCGCGAAGGCCTGCGCGGGATCGGCCTTGATCTCGGCCGCCGCGAGCTTGGCGCGATAGGCGTCGAGCAGGGCGGTCATCCCACACCCAGCAGCTTGGCGACGAAGCCGGGGACGATCTGCGTGGCCGGGCCATAGTGCGTTTCGGCGAAAGCGCTGGCCCCTTGCGAGGGTTCGAGATTGAGCTCGACCGTGCGGGCACCCGCCGCATTGGCGATCTCGACGAAGCCCGCCGCCGGATAGACGTTGCCCGACGTGCCGATCGACACGAACAGGCTGCACGCGGCGAGCTTTTCCTGCACCTCGTCCATGTAGAGCGGCATCTCGCCGAACCAGACGATGTGCGGGCGCAGGCTGCCGCGCCCGTCGCAGGCGGGACAGCGCGAGGCGATCGCAAGATCGCCGCGCAGGTCGGCGAGGACGCCGCACGCCATGCAGCGCGCCTTCAGAAGTTCGCCGTGGATGTGGCGCACGTTGAGCGAACCGGCGCGCTCGTGCAGGTCGTCGACATTCTGCGTGACGACCGTCACTTCGCCGCCCTGCCAGTTCGATTCGAGGATGGCAAGCGCCACATGCGCGTCGTTGGGCTGGACGGCGGGATCGAGGAGTGCGCGGCGGCGCGCGTTGTAGAAGCCGTGCACGCGCGCCTCGTCGCGCACGAAGGCCTGCGGGGTCGCCACGTCCTCGATCTTCACGGTCGCCCAGATGCCGTCCGCGTCGCGGAAGGTGGACAACCCCGATTCTTTCGATATACCGGCACCGGTGAGGACAACGATCGAGCCCGTCATGCGCCAGCACCCTAACGAAAACCCGACGCCGGGAAAATCCGTTCTGTTCGTCTGTACTGGAAATATCTGCCGTTCGCCCACCGCCGAGGCGGTTTTCCGCAGTGCGGCCGCGCAGGCGGGCCTTGCTGTGCGGGCCGATTCGTGCGGCACGCAGGGCTATCACGTGGGCGAGCCGCCCGACCCGCGCGCCCGGCGCCACGCGGCCAAACGCGGCTACGACCTGTCCACCTTGCGCGCACGGCGCGTCACGGATGCCGATTTCGAGAGCTTCGACCTGATCCTCGCCTGCGACCGCGGCCACTACGAGGCCCTGCTGGCGCGCGCCCCGGCGCACGCGCACGGCCGCATCCGGCTGCTGCGCGCCGACGGCGGCGACATCCTCGATCCCTATTACGACGGTCCGGACGCCTTCGAGACGGTGCTCGACCAGATCGAGGCGGAATGCGCGCGGCTGGTCGCGGCCCTGCGCTAGGCGGCCGCAAGGCCCTTCGCCAGCGTACGCGCCTTGTCGAGAGTCATCGCCACGCCGTTCTCGAAGCGGATGAGCGCGTTGCCGCCGCCGGCGGCCGGCTCGATCCGCACGCCGCCGCTGCCGTCCTTGAGCATCACGTCGAATGCGGCGAGTTTCCCGTCGGCGCTCCGGATCTCGCGGACC
This sequence comes from uncultured Azospirillum sp., assembly GCA_964416335.1. Taxonomy (GTDB): domain Bacteria; phylum Pseudomonadota; class Alphaproteobacteria; order CACIAM-22H2; family CACIAM-22H2; genus Tagaea. The sequence goes on along the minus strand of CAYQDN010000059.1, from coordinate 15,028 downwards.
GTCACGTCGGCCGCCGAAGCGCCCGTGAACTCGACCGTGGCGCCTGCACCCGCGCGCACCGTGTCGAAGCCGTCGCCGCGCCGATAGAGCGCCGTCGCGTTGCGCAGCATCAGCAGGTCGTTGCCCGCACCGCCGGTCACGCTGCCCACCTCGGTCGCCACGATCGTGTCGTCGCCCTCGCCCGTGGCGACCACATTCACGTCCTGTGCGACGACCGTATCGTCGCCGGCCCCGGTCCGCACCCGGTCGCCATGGACGACGGCGACCGCATTGTCGCCATCGCCGGTCTCGAGGATGCCCACGCGCTCGGCGATCAGCAGGTTGTCCCCGTCGCCGATCTTGAGGGTTCCGACGCAGCTGGCGGTAACATTGTTGTCCCCGTCGCCCACGTCGAGCATGGCCACGCGCTCGGCGGCCAGCGTGTTGTCGCCGTCGCCGGCCACGAGGATGCCCACGCGGCTGGCGGTGAGCCTGTTGTCGCCGTCGCCGGCGACGAAGATGCCCACACGGTTCGCGGTCAGCGTGTTGTCGCCGTCGCCGAGGCCGAGCGTGCCGATGCGACTGGCGGTCAGCGCATTGCTGCCATTGCCCATCGCAAGCACGCCGACGCGATCCGCGGTCACCGCATTCGCGCCGTTGCCGACGATCAGGCCGCCCACGCGGCTGGCGGCGATCCTGTTGTCGCCGTCGCCGATCCGCATGCTGTCCACGCGGTCGACCCTGACGCTGTTGTTGCCGCTGCCGACGGTGAGGACGCCCACCCGCGTGGCGGTGATGTCGTTGTTGCCGTTGCCCACGCTGATGTTTCCCACGCGGTCGGCAACGATCGTGTTGTTGCCGTCGCCCACGCTGAGATTGCCCACGCGGGTCGCGACGATCGAATTGTTGCCGTTGCCCACCCAGATGTTGGCCACCTGATCGGCGACGATCGAGTTGTCGCCGTCGCCCACCATGAGATTTCCCACGCGGGTCGCGACGATCGAATTGTTGCCGTTCCCGACGATGACGTTCGCCACACGGTCGACGGCGATCGCGTTGTTGCCGTCGCCGACGAAGAGGTTTGCGATGCGGCTGGCGGCGATCATGTTGTCGCCGTCGCCGACCGAGAAGGACGGTCCGCCGGCTTGCGGGCCGAACGTGTCCGACGGATCGAAATCGTCGAGAAACGGCGACAGGCCCCGCAGGACGCCGAGATTCCCGGAAAAGGAGACGCCGGAGCCGGTCTCGGCGATCGGGCCGGATTGCGCATATCCGGACTGTCTTGCGGCCATCGCCGCATTCGCGGCCGAAACGGCCATGGTCCCGGAAAGGGACATATAGCGGGCAACCGCCGTGTCGAACGCGGTCAGCATCGGAATTCTCCCTGAGCCAGCGCGGCATTCTGCCGCCCATCGAGGGTAGCAAATCCGATCTGCATGTCAAGAAGGGTTGCAGGTCGGCTATGCCGCCAGCATGTATTCCGCCTCGGGCGTGTAGATCGAGCCCGAGGACTGCCGGTAGCTCGAATAGAGCACGAACTGGTCGACCGTCAGCGGCCCCGCGCGGAACAGCGAATTGACCGCGAGCCATTCCTGGATCTTGGGCAGGTTGGCGTCGCGCAGCTTGGCGAGCGTGACGTGCGGCGTGAAGCGGCGCTGCTCGTCGGGCAGGCCCAGGCGGCGCAGCGTGTTGTCGATGCGCTCGTGCAGCGCCATCAGCTCGGGGCATTTGCGCACGCCGGCCCACAGCACGCGCACCTCGTGGCCGCTGGAGAAGTGGCCCACGCCGGAGAGCTCGATGTCGAAGCGCCTGGGGCGGACTTGCGCAAGCGCGAAGCCGACATCCTCGGCCATGTCGCCGGGAACGTCGCCGATGAAGCGCAGGGTGATATGGAAATTTTCGTCCGGCATCCAGCGTGCGCCCGGCACGCCGCCGCACAGGCCGTTCAGCCGCAACCGGACGTCTTCCGGCAAGGGCACACCGACGAACAGGCGGTACATCGAACCCCCCGATGCGAACCACGTTCATTCGAGGGGTAGACCGATTCGCGCTTTCTTACAAGCCGCAGCCCGTTACGGACACGGGTTGGGATTGGCCGCATGCACCTTGTCGATCGCGGCGAGCACGTCGGCCGGAAGCTTCACGTCGACCGACGCGATGTCGGCCGCGAGCTGGGCCTGCGTCGTCGCCCCGATGATCGTCGCGGCGAGGAACGGCCGGCCGGTGACGAAGGCGAGCGCCATCTGGGCGGGATCGAGTCCCGCCTCGCGCGCGATGCGCACGTATTCGGCCGCCGCCGGTTCGGCGCGCGGCGTGGAATAGCGCTTGAAGCGGTCATAGAGCGTCAGCCGGCTGTTGGGCGGGCGCGCACCGTTGAGATACTTGCCCGCGAGCACGGCCATGCCGAGCGGCGAATAGGCGAGCAGGCCGACGTCTTCGCGAAGGGCGATCTCCGAATGCCCGATGTCGAAGCCGCGATTGAGCAGGCTGTAGGCGTTCTGGATCGACGCGATGCGCGGGCCCTTGCCGGCGGCGGCAAGTTCCAGATGCTTCATCAGGCCCCATGGTGTTTCGTTCGACACGCCGAAATGCCGGATCTTCCCCTCCTTCGCGAGGGCGGCCATCGCCCCGATCGTCTCTTCGAGTGCGGCGCCCGGCTTCGCGTCGGGCCGGTGCACGTAGTCGATGGCGCCGAAGAAATTGGCCGGCCGGTCGGGCGAATGCGTCTGGTAGACGTCGATGTAATCGGTCTGCAGGCGCTTCAACGATCCTTCGACGGCAATACGGATGCTCGCGGCGTCGAGACGGGCACCGCCGCGCACGTGCGCGAGATTGTTCGACGCCCCCGTCACCTTCGTGGCGACGATCACGTCCTTGCGCCTGGCCTTGTTCTTCGCGATCCACGTGCCGATGATTTCCTCGGTGCGCCCGCACGTCTCGGGCTTGGGCGGCACCGGATACATCTCGGCGGCGTCGAGGAAATTGACGCCCTTGGACAGCGCGTAGTCGATCTGCGCATGGCCCTCGGCCTCGCTGTTCTGCTCGCCCCACGTCATCGTGCCAAGGCAGATCGCCGAGACGGACAGGCCGCTCCGCCCGAGCTTGCGGTATTGCATCTTCACTAATCTCCGGAGATGGGGGTCAGACGAACAGCGCGAGGACGCCGGTATAGCCGTAGAGCCGCGCGTTGGAAATCTCGCCGTTGCAGAACATGCCGACGATCGGGATGTCGCCCAGCGTCTCGCGCAGCAGGCGGCGCTCTTCCGAGCCCGGCCCGAACAGATGGGGCCCGCGGGCGAGGCACGAGAAATAGAGGCCGGCCTTGGCGCGCGGGGCGCGGCGCTTCATGCCTTCGAGCATCTCGACCAGGTCCTGCGTGGCGGCCGTGCGGTCGCGGCGCACGAACATCAGCCGGTCGCCCGGCTCGACGCTCGCCCCCACCGCGACCAGCCCCTCGTCGGGATCGATGCCGGTGAGGTTGCGCACCAGATAGTCGGCCGAATCCGATCCGGGAACCGGCAGGGCGATGTGGATGTGGCCGGCGATCTGGCGCAGGTCGCGCGACAGCATCTCGCCGATGTCTTCCTTGAACACGTCGAGGGCGCGCTGGCCGTCGATCTCGATCAGCACGTTGCCGTCGGCCGAATTGACGCGGTGCATCGGCCCGATCGGCGAGCAGCCCTGCGTGAGGCCGGTGACGACCGCGACCTGGTGCGCGAACAGCACGCCCGACACGCCGCCCTCGACGACCTTGCCGGCGATCTGTGCCGTCGCGCGCTCGCCCGACGAAAGCCCGCCGACGAGGAACGCCTCGCTCGCCTCGGCGATACCGCCGATCATGTCGGAAAGTTCGGGGCAGCGCGGATCGGCGTGCACGACGCCGAAGGCCGGGCGCTTGGCTGCGATCCACGGACCCAGTGCCGCAAGCGGCGCGAGATCGCCGGTGAGATTGGGAAGTACGCGGTAGGAATCGGCCGGCACGTCGAGGGCGATGGCGGCAAGGGCCGCGGTCTCGAACACCTCGTCGTCGCCGAGCACGCCCATGCCGATCGAGCCGACCCAGTCCTGGATGCCCGACACGCGGCGCACGATGGAAAGCACCTCCTCGAGCCGGTCGGCGAGGATGTCGGTCGCGTAGAGGAAGCCGAGGCGCGCGGTGGGCAGGCTGCGCGAAAGCGATTCGCCGATCTCCACCGCCAGCTTGCCCCAATGGACGGGGTCGGACGTGCGCGCCTGGGCGAAAGCGATCTGGGGAGCGATCTGCGACATGGCTCCGCCATCCTGAACCAAACGGAACGCGGATGCCATCCGGATTTCCGGGCCGCCGGCGCGAAAAATCCGCGCGCGACGGCCCGGACTCGAGTCCCGTGCCGTCAGTCCGTGCAGACCGCCTCGACATTGTTGCCGTCGGGATCGAAGACGAAGCCCGCATAGTAGGTCGGGCTGTAATCCGCGCGCAGGCCGGGGCCGCCATTGTCCTTGCCGCCGGCCTTCAGCGCGGCGGCATGGAACGCCGTCACCGCCTTGCGGTCCTTCGCCTTGAAGGCGACATGCGTGCCGCCCGCCCCCTTCTTCGATTCGTAGAGCCACAGAGCGGGCGCGCCCGGCGGGCCGAAACCCGTCCCCGAGCTGTCCGGCACGAAGCCGAGCGGCTTCAGCACCGCGGTATAGAACGTGCGGCTGGCGGCGAGGTCTTTCACCTTGAGGCCGATATGGTCGTACATGCTGCTCCTCCGTTGGTGGAGCCGCAGCAGTTACGCGACGGGCAGCGCCGGTTCTTGGAGAATCTTGCTGTCTTTCGCCCGGGCCCCGCGCCGGAAGTCGCGCGGCGTGGTGCCCGCCGCCCGGCGGAAGCTGCGCATGAAATTGGAAAGATCGGCGAAGCCGGACTCGTAGGCGATGTCGGTCACGGCCGAATCGGTCTCGACCAGCATGCGCGCGGCGTGCCGCAGCCGGGACCGCACGAGGTACTGGTGCGGCGTGACGCCCAGCACGCGCGTGAAGACGCGCAAGTAATGGAACGGGCTGAGCCGGGCCTGCGACGCGGCGGCGGCAAGGTCGATCTCGCCATCGGCATTCGCGTCGATCCACAACGCCGTCTCGACCGCCCGGCGCCGGTCGCGCGCCGTACCGTCGGCCGGTGCCGTCGCGTTGCCGCCGACCAGCCCGACGAAACGCGCGGCCAGCGCATGGCCGACCTCGTCGAGGCCGACGTCGCTCTTGCCGTCGGCGATGGCCTGCGCGAGTTCGCCCAGCACCATCATCCCGGGCAGCGGCGGCAGCCCGCCCTGCCGCCACGACGCCGCGCGCTCGCCCAGACCGTCGACGAGAGTCGGCGAAAGACGGAACGACAGGCATTCGTCGCCGCAGGCATGGTGATCGTGCGTGCAGGTATATTCGTCGCCCGGATGGCCGGTGAGGATGGCCCCCGCGACCAGCTCGTGCGTGCGCCCGCGATAGCGGTAGCCAAAGCTGCCGCGCCGCACATAGGCAAGCGACGTGGCGTCGTGCGCTTCGGCGAAGGGCTTTGCCCCCGGCCCGGCCGTGCAGCGATAGTCGGTGACGGTGACGTGTTCGGTGCGCAGGAGCGTGCGGATCTGCATCTCTAGGCCGCCAGGAATTCGCGCAAGGCGGGCAGCAGGGCGGCAACGATCTTCTCCACGCCCGCCGGATTGGGATGGATGCCGTCGGTCTGGTTGAACTCGGGGAGGCCCGCCACCCCTTCGAGGAAGAAGGGGTAGAGGGCGGCCCCGTGCTTTTGCGCCACGCGCGGATAGACGGCGGCGAAGCGGTTCACGTAGTCGCTGCCCATGTTGGCGGGGGCCCGCATGCCGGCGAGCATCACGCGCACGCCGCGCGCCTTCAGCTTGCCTGCAATCGCATCGAGATTGCGTTCCATCGCGTCGATGTCGAGACCGCGCAGCGCGTCGTTCGCCCCCAGTTCGACCAGCGCGAATTCCGGCGGCCGGTCGCCAAGCGCCCAGTCGAGACGTGCAAGGCCGCCCGCCGACGTATCGCCCGACACGCCGGCATTGACCGTCTCGACGGCAAGGCCGGCGGCTCGCAACGCGGCCTGCAGGCGGGCGGGAAACGCGCGGTCGGCGGGCAGGCCGTAGCCCGCGGTCAGGCTGTCGCCCAGCAGCATCAGGCGGCGCAGGCCTTGCGCGCCTGCGAAATTCGGCCAAGACGCGCAAAGACTTGCCGCGCTCGCGTTGAAAAGCAGGCGACGGCGACCATATGGTGGGGACCCCGGCACCGTTCCCGAAAGCGAATTCATGCCTGCTGCTCCTGCCGCCCCGATCGTCGAACTCAGCGGCGTCCACCTCAAGTTGGCGAGCCAGGCGGGCGAGGTCAATATCCTGCGTGGCGTCGATTTCCAGATGGCGCGCGGCGAGAGTGTCGCCATCGTCGGCCCGTCGGGCTCGGGCAAGTCGACGATGATGATGATCGTCGCAGGCCTCGAGCGACCCACGCAAGGCACGGTGCGCGTCGCCGGCCAGGATCTGGGGGCGCTGGACGAAGACGGGCTCGCGCTGTTCCGCCGGCGCAACGTGGGCATCGTCTTCCAGTCGTTCCACCTGATCCCGACGATGACGGCGCTTGAGAACGTCGCGATCCCGCTGGAATTCGCGGGCGATCCGGAAGCCTGGGACAAGGCGCGCGCCGCCCTCGACCAGGTGGGCCTTGCCCACCGCACGACGCATTATCCCGGCCAGATGTCGGGCGGCGAGCAGCAGCGCACCGCACTTGCGCGCGCGTTCGTCGCACACCCGGCTTTGCTGCTGGCCGACGAGCCCACCGGAAATCTCGACGCCACGACCGGCCATTCGATCGTCGACCTGATGTTCGATCTGAAAGAGAAATTCGGGACCGCACTGATGCTGATCACGCACGACCCGAAGCTTGCCGCACGCTGCGGACGTGCGGTGCGCATGCTCGACGGGAAGCTCTCGTCGACCTCCTCGATCCTGTCGGCAGCGCAGTGAACCTCGCCCCCGACCGCTACGCGCTCGCCTGGCGCTTCGCCGCGCGCGAGCTGCGCGGCGGCATCAAGGGTTTCCGCGTGCTGATGGCCTGCCTGATGCTGGGCGTGGCCGCCATCGCCGGCGTGGGCTCGCTTGCCGAGGGCGTGCGCGAAGCGCTGCGCCAGGATGCGCGCCAGCTCTTGGGCGGCGACGTCGAGCTTTCCTTCACCCACCGCACGACCACGCAGGATCAGGCCGCGTTCCTCGCCGCATCCGGCCGCGTGTCGGAAATCGCCGAGATGCGCGCGATGGCGCACACCGAAGCCGAACGCACGCTGGTCGAGCTCAAGGCGATCGACGCCGCCTATCCGCTGGTGGGTGCGGTCGGCGTGGCCGGTGCCGCCGACCTTGCCGCCGCGGTCGCGAAGGACGCGCAAGGGCGCTGGGGAGCCGCGGTCGAACCCGCCACGCTGTCGCGCCTTGCGATCAAACTCGGCGACACGATCGGTGTGGGCGACGGCAGGTTCGTCGTGCGCGCGACGGTCGAGAGCGAGCCCGACCGCACGGCCAATCTCTTCACGCTCGGCCCGCGCGTGATGGTGGCGCGCGCCGCGTTGGGCGAAACCGGGCTCGAACAGCCGGGTGCGCTGATCCGCTACCAGTCGCGCATCGTGCTGGCACCGGGTACGGATGCCGGCGCGTGGATCGAGACGATCAAGGCGAAATTCCCCGATGCCGGCTGGCGCATCCGCGGCGAGAGCGAGGCGGCCCCTGGCCTGCAGCGCTGGATCGACCGCATCGCGATGTTCCTGACGCTCGTCGGCCTCACTGCCCTGCTGGTCGGCGGCGTGGGTGTCGCCAACGCCGTGCGCAGCTATCTCGACAGCCGCACGGCGTCGATCGCGACGATCAAGTGCCTGGGCGCACCCGGCCGGTTGGTGCTGCGGCTCTATCTGATCCAGATCCTCGCCCTCGCCGGGCTCGGCATTCTTGCGGGCCTTGCGGTCGGCACGCTCGTACCGACGCTCGCCGCACCGCTGCTCGCCGAACGGCTGGGCTTTGCCGCGCGCGGCGGGCTCTATCCCGTCCCGCTGCTGCTCGCCGCCGCGTTCGGCGTGCTGACGGCCCTCGCCTTCACGCTGTGGCCGCTGGCGCGCGCGCGCGAAGTGCCGCCGGCGGCCCTGTTCCGCGATCTCGTCGCACCGGCGCGCCGCTGGCCGCGCCCGGCTTCCATCATCCATACGGCGGCGGCGATCCTCGCCCTTGCGGCCCTTGCGATCGTCACGTCGATCGACCGCAAGCTCGGCTTCGGCTTCTGCGTGGCGGCCGTCGCGACCTTCATCATCTTCCGGCTGGCCGCCGCCGGAATCGCGTGGCTTGCACGCCGGGCGGGCCATGTGCGCAATCCCGCCTTGCGGCTGGCACTCGCCAACATGCACCGGCCGGGCAGCCCCACGCCCGGCATCCTGCTGTCGCTCGGGCTGGGCCTGACCGTGCTGGTGATGATCGCGCAGATCCAGGGCAATTTCGCGCGCCAGCTTGCCGAGCAGCTGCCGCAGATGGCGCCGTCGTTCTTCTTCATCGACATCCAGCCCGACCAGCTTGCCGCGTTCGACAAGCTGGTCGAACGCCATCCCGGCGTGGGCGAGGTACGGCAGGTGCCGAGCTTGCGCGGGCGCATCGTCAAGCTCAACGGCGTGCCGGTCGAGCAGGCGGTCGTCGCCCCGGACGCGCAATGGGTCATCGGCTCGGATCGCGGCCTCACCTACTCGGCCAAGATGCCGCCGGGGACAAGGCTGGTCGCCGGCGAATGGTGGCCGGAGAATTACGCAGGGACCCCGCTCGTCTCGTTCGACGCGCAGATCGCGCGCGGCATGGGGCTGGAGGTCGGCGACACGATCGCGATCAACGTGCTGGGCCGCGAGATGGAGGCGCGCATCGCCAACCTGCGCGCGATCGACTGGACGAGCCTCGGCATCAATTTCACGCTGACCTTCGCGCCCGGCATGCTCGAAGGCGCCCCGCAGACCTGGATCGCGACGGCACAGGTCGAGGGCAAGGACGAGGACGCGCTGGAGCGCGCCGTCACGGCCGCCTTCCCCAACGTGTCGTCGATCCGCGTGAAGCGCGCACTTGCCAGCGCCCAGCAGACCGTGACCGGGATCGCCACGGCCGCGCGCGTCACGGCCGCGATCACGCTGGTGGCCGGCACGCTGGTGCTGGCGGGTGCCATCCTCGCCACGCAGCGCCGGCGCACCTACGACGCCGTGGTCCTCAAGGTATTGGGTGCGCGCCGGCGCGACGTGATGCGCGCCCTGCTGGCCGAGTTTGCACTGACCGGGGCGGCGGCGGCCCTGATCGCGTCGGTCATCGGGACGGTCTGCGCCGCCCTGCTCGTGGCGAGCTACATGCGCATCGAATTCGTCGTCCTGACCGGCACGCTTGCCGCGACGGTCGGGGGGGCCGCCCTTGCCGTGGCGCTGATCGGCCTTGCCGGGACCTGGCGGGCGCTTGGCCAGAAGGCCGCCCCGTTGCTGCGCAACGCCTGATCGTCGCTAAGTGCCCGGAATCGGGCGATTCAGGGTGCCGGCATGTGCAATAAGCCACTGAATTGCCATATTTATCTCCGGACTGGATCAATCCAGCGTATTGAATTCCGAGGGGGGAACCCCCATTATCCTCATGTCCGGTTCCGGCATTCGCCGAAACCGCAATAAATCTGGGAGCCAGATGTCCATGTACGAGACCGAAAAACAGTATCTGCCGCGCGCCGGCGTCGATGCCGCGGCATTCGACGAAGGCCTGCGCAGCTATATGCTCGGCATCTACAACTACATGGCCTCGGCCGTGGCGTTGTCGGGCCTCGTGGCCTTCCTGGTGGCCGGTTCGCCGACCATGGCCCAGCTTCTCTTCGGCACCCCGCTGAAGTGGGTCGTCATGCTCGCCCCGATCGGCTTCGTGATGCTGATGTCGTTCCGCTTCGAGAAGATGTCGAAGACCGCCCTGCTGGCGACCTTCTGGATCTTCGCGGCCCTGATGGGCGCTTCGATGGCGGCGATCCTGCTGGTCTTCACCGGGGCCTCGGTCGCGCGCGCCTTCTTTATCGCCGCGGGCATGTTCGCGGGCGTCAGCATCTACGGCTACACGACGAAGGCCGACCTGACGAAGTTCTCGACCTTCCTGATGATGGGCCTGTTCGGCATCGTCATCGCGGGCCTGGTCAACATCTTCGTCCAGTCCACGATGATGCAGTTCGTCATCTCGGCCGTATCGGTGCTGGTGTTCTGCGGCCTGACGGCCTGGGATACGCAGCGCCTGAAGGACACGTACTACGAAGCGGCCGGCACGGAGCTCGAAGGCAAGCTTGCGGTGATGGGCGCCCTGTCGCTGTACCTCAACTTCATCAATCTGTTCCAGGCGCTCGTCTCGCTGCTCGGACAGAAGGACGAGTAGTCCGCCCGACCCTCGTCGGTCGACGATCGAACCCCGGGCCGCGAAAGCGATCCGGGGTTTTTCGTTTCAGCCCTGCCAGAGGATCTGGCGCACGACGTCGCCGGCCGCGAGCCGTTCGAACGCGGCGTTGAGGCCGTCCAGACCGATGCGGTCGCTCATCAGCCGGTCGACCGGCAGCTTGCCGCGCTTCCACAGATCGATGAAACGCGGGATGTCGCGCAAGGGCACCGCCCCGCCGACATAGGATCCCTTCAGCGTGCGCTCCTCGGCGACGAGGCCGACCGGCGACAGCGACCACATCTGCGCAGGATTGGGCAGACCCGCCGTCACCGTCGTGCCGCCGCGCCGGGTGATGCGGTAGGCAAGGTCCATCGCCTTGACCGAACCCGCCATCTCGAACGCGTGATCCACACCGCCGGGGACGAGCTTCTTCACCTGATCGGCGGCATCGGCCGCGCGCGCGTCGACGGCATCCGTGGCACCGAGCTGGCGCGCGAGGTCGAGCTTGCGCGGATCGAGATCGACCGCGACGATCGCACGCGCGCCGGCGACGGCCGCACCCAGAAGCGCATTGAGGCCGACACCGCCGAGCCCGACGACCGCCACGCTGTCGCCCGCCTGCACGCGCGCGGTGTTGACGACCGCACCCACGCCCGTCAGCACCGCGCAGCCGAACAGCGCGGCGACGTCGAGCGGCACGTCCTTGTCGATCCGGACGACCGAACGGCGCGAGACGACCGCCTGCTCGGCGAAGGCCGAAACGCCGAGATGGTGGTTGATGGCGGCCCCGTCGCGCAAGATGCGGCGTGCCCCCGACAGCAGCGTGCCCGCGACATTCACCTTCGCCCCCGGCTCGCACAGCGCCGGCCTTCCTTCGGCACACGGCAGGCAGCAGCCGCACGAGGGCACGAACACCATCACGACATGGTCGCCGGCGGAAAGATCGTCCACGCCCGCACCCAGTTCCTCGACGATGCCGGCCGCCTCGTGGCCCAGCGCCATCGGCATCACGCGCGGGCGGTCGCCGTTGATGACCGACAGGTCGGAATGGCACAGACCGGCCGCGACGACGCGCACGCGGATCTCGCCCGGACCCGGCGGGGCAAGTTCGATCGTGTCGATCCGCAGCGGCTTGCTCGTCGTATAAGGCCGCTCGGCCCCCATCGCATCCAGGATCGCGGCGCGCACGCGCATGTCGGTTCCTCCCTTTCGGGCCGAGGCTAGCAGCGGTGCACACTCCGAAGCCAGAGGATGGCCCCGATGCCCGTTCGCGCGGCAAGGGCCGGCCGGACCGGAACAATTCGGGCCGATTCGCACTGGCATGTCGGTTGCTCAAGCAGGGGTCACGCGCAGCCGCCGGACGAAGCGGTGCCGCACCCCCTCACATTCCGGAGATGCAATGATCCGCAACGATTTCGATCGCCGCGCCCTTTTGAAGGGCCTCGGCACCGCCGCTGCAGTCGGTACCTTCGGCCTGCCCGAGCTCGTCGGCGCGCAGACCCCCGAGCGCGTGCTGCGCTATGGCATCTCGCTGGCCGACATCCCGCAGACGACCGGCCAACCCGACCGCGGGGCCGGCGCCTACCAGTTCACCGGCCACACGCTCTACGACCCGCTCGTCGCGTGGGAGATGGACGTCGCCGAGCGGCCGGGCAAGCTCGTCCCCGGCCTTGCCACCGAATGGACGACCGATCCCGCCGACCGCAAGCGCTGGATCTTCAAGCTGCGCCCCGGCGTCAAGTTCCACGACGGCTCGGCCTTCGACGCCGAAGCGGTGATCTGGAATTTCGAGAAGGTGCTGAACCCGCAGGCACCGAATTTCGACCAGCGCCAGGCCACGCAGGTGCGCCCGCGCCTGCCTTCGGTCGCCAGCTACAGGAAGCTCGACGACATGACGGTCGAGGTCGTGACCAAGGCGGTCGATGCACTCTTCCCCTACCAGATGCTCTGGTTCCTGATCTCGAGCCCGGCGCAGTACGAGAAGCTCGCCAAGAGCTGGGAGCGCTTCGCGTTCGAACCGTCGGGCACGGGGCCGTTCAAGCTCGCGCGCCTGGTCCCGCGCGAGCGCGCCGAACTCGTGCGCAATCCGGACTACTGGGACAAGAAGCGCAGCGCCAAGGTCGACCGCATCGTCCTCGTCTGCATGCCCGAAACGCTGTCGCGCACCAACGCACTTCTGTCGGGCCAGGTCGATTTCATCGAGGCACCGGCACCGGACGCGGTCGTACGCCTGCGCCAGGAGGGCATGAAGGTCATCGAGAACGTCACGCCGCACGTGTGGAACTACCACCCGTCGATGCTGCCGGGCTCGCCGTGGGTGGACAAGCGCGTGCGCATGGCCGCCAACCTCGCCATCGACCGCGAGGCGGTGTGCCAGCTCGTCGGCGGCCTTGCCAAGCCCGCCCTCGGCCAGGTCGACGCGTCGAGCCCGTGGTTCGGCAAGCCGACCTTCAAGCTGCGCTACGACGTGGACGCCGCGCGCAAGCTGATGGCGGATGCCGGCTTCACGACGTCGAGCCCGCTCAAGACCAAGTTCATCATCGCCAACGGCGGGACGGGCCAGATGCTGTCGCTGCCGATGAACGAGTTCATCCAGCAGAGCTTCGCCGAGATCGGCATCCAACTCGAGTTCCGCGTGGTCGAGCTCGAGCCGCTCTACGTCGCCTGGCGCCAGGGGGCGGCGCACGAATCGCTCAAGGACGTCACGGCCAACAACATCGCCTACGTGACGTCCGATCCCGTCTACGCCTTCATCCGCTTCTTCCATTCGGCCCAGATCGCGCCCACCGGCGTCAACTGGGGCCACTACCGCAACGCCGAGCTCGACGCGATCTTCGACAAGGCGCTGTCGACCTTCGACGTCGCCGAGCAGGACCGCCTGATGGCGCGCGCGCACGAGCATGTCGTCGACGAGTCGCTGCTGATCTGGGTCGTGCACGACACGAACCCGCACGTCGCCAACAAGAACGTGCGCGGCTACGTGCAGGCCCAGCACTGGTTCCAGGACCTCACGACGCTGTCGTAGACACCGGCGGCGGCAGGGGCGCGGCATCGAAAGCTTCCGCCTCCGCCGCCAGCCATCGCGAGAAGGCCAGTGCCGCCGGCCGCGCATCCAGCGGCAGCAAGGCCGCATAGTGGCGGCCCGTCGGCGCGAATCCGAAGGGTGCGGCCAGCCGGCCGCCGCGGACATCGTCGGCGACCAGATGCCAGAACCCGATGGCAACGCCGAGGCCCGCCAGCGCGGCTTCAAGCATGAAATAGAAATGCTCGAAATTCCGCCCGTCTTTCGCCGGCGGGGCGGCAAGGCCGCGCGCGGCAAACCATTCCGGCCACGCATCGGCGCGCGTCTTCGTGTGCAGAAGGGCGGCACCTTGCGGGTCGGCGGGATCGAACTGCGGCGCCAGCGCCGGCGCCAGCACCGGACCGGCGCGCTCGGCGAAAAGTGGTACTACCACGACGTCGCGCGGCCATGGCGCCGCACCGACGCGCACGGCGAGATCGAAGCCGCCGCGCGCCGATTCGTTCGCGACCGTGTCGGACGTGGTGAGGCGCACGACGATGTCGGGCCGCGCCGACTGGAAAAGATGCAGCCGGGGGATCAGCCAGCGCATGGCGAAGCTGCCGAAGCTGGACACCGTGATGTCGCTGGCGGCATCGGCGCAGATCGCATCGATGCCGCGCGCGATCCGGCCGAAGGCGTCGTCCAGCACGTTCATCAGGCTGCTGCCGGCCGCGGTCAGCTGCAACCGGCCGCGCCGGTTTTCCAGCAGCAGGATTCCAAGCTGCGCCTCCAGGCCGCGCACCTGGCGACTGACGGCACCGTGGGTGACGCCCAGCATTTCGGCCGCACGCGACATGCTGGCGTGGCGGGCAGCAGCCTCGAAGCTGCGAAGGGCGGTCAGGGAGGGCAATCGGCGGGTCATCGGGGACAATAATTGTGAGTATTTCTCACAGTAAGCCGGAAAATTGATCATTTTTCAAAGGGAAACCGGCAAAGGATAATTCGAATTCCGTGATTTTCATTCACATAGGTCACCGAAGAAAGCCGCCGCCATGCCCTTCATTCGAACCCTGGTCCGCCGCCACACGCCCGCCGTCCGCAAGAACGCCATCATCGAGGGCATCCATCGGGCACTCGTCGACGCCATCGGCATGCCGGAAGACGAGCTGTTCAACGCGTTGAGCGAATACGAGCCCGGCGACTTCGCCTATAGCCGCAGCTTCAACGGCATCGCCCGCTCCGACGACCTGGTCGTGGTGGAGATCACGATGCGGCGCGGCCGCAGCGATGCGATGAAGCGCGATCTCTATGCCCGCATCGCCGCCAATCTGGAACGCGACGCCAAGGTCGCGCCGCGCGACGTGTTCATCTTCACGCACGAGAACGACTATTCCGACTGGTCGGTCGGCAACGGCAGGTTCGCGATGGCGCTCGTGCAGCAGCCCGGCAGCGACGGCTGAACGGCGTCAGATGCAGCGCCCGCCATCGACCTCGAAGGCGACGCCGGTGATGAACTCGGCTTCGTCCGAGCACAGATAGAGTGCGGCGTTCGCGATGTCGGCCGGCGTGGACAGCCGGCCCAGCGGGATCGAGGCCTTGAACTGCGCGCGCTTTTCCGGCGTGTCGGTGC
>CAYQDN010000058.1:0-20609 GCA_964416335.1 uncultured Azospirillum sp. | reverse complement strand
CCCTTGGTGAAGATGCCGCCGCCCAGACGCGCGAAGATCGAGATGAGCGAGGCGCCGAACGAGAGGGCGACGAGCGCTTCGACCGTAGCGGACGACGTGGCGCCCTTCCACGACGAGAGCACGCCGAAATAGCCCGCAACGCCCAGGATGCCGAGACCGACGACCAGCAGGCCGGTGATCGCACCAGCCTTGAAGGCGACGTCGAGGGCCGGCTGCAGGCCGCCGCGCGCGGCTTCCGCCGTGCGCACGTTGGCACGCACCGACACGTTCATGCCGATATAGCCCGTGGCGCCCGAGAGCACCGCGCCGACCACGAAGCCGAGGGCGACGTGGATGCCGAGCGTGAACGCGAGGACCAGCGCCACGAGGACGCCGACGATCGCGATCGTGCGGTACTGGCGGTTGAGATATGCCCCAGCGCCTTCGGCGATGGCGGCGGCGATTTTCTGCATCGTTTCGTTGCCGGCTGAAACGGCGACGACCTGGCGATACGCCACGATCCCGTAAAGGATTGCGAGCACACCGCACGCGATGATGAGCCAAAACGCACCAGACATGATTTCCGGTCCTCGATTTTTCTTTGTGGTTCAATAAGTTGGTTCCGGACTCGCGGTCCGGACCCGAATGCGGGGCGGAACATGCCAGATGGCCCCCTGTAGCGCAAGGCTTTGCGCTCCCTCGTCAAACCCGCATATTCGCTGGGTTTTCCAGCCCCCGCGATCCGGAGTCGACATGCTCGCCCTGTCCCTCGGCCTGCTCCTGTTTTTCGCCACGCACCTGCTGACGACACGCCGGACCCTGCGCGCTGGCCTGATCGCGCGTTTCGGCGCCGGACCCTACAAGGGGCTCTACACGGCGGCCTCGCTCGCGGGCTTCGCCCTCTTCGTCTACGGCTTCGGCGCCTATCGCGCGTCGGGCTATGTCGATGTCTGGGACCCGCCGCACGCGATGACGCATGTGTCGTTCTTGCTTCTGCTGCCGGTCTTCCCGCTGCTGATCGCCACGTACCGGCCCGGCTGGATCAAGGCGAAGGCGCGCCACCCGATGCTGCTGGCGATCAAGCTCTGGGCGCTGGCCCACCTGCTCGTCAACGGCGACCTCGGCTCGATCCTGCTGTTCGGCGGCTTCCTGCTGTGGGCCGGCTATGCGCGCGCGACGATGCGCGAACGCGAACTTCCGGAAGGCGCCCCGCCGGGGTCGACCCGGTTCGGCGCCAACGACCTCATCGCCATCGGCGGCGGCATCCTCGCCTATGTCGTCTTCGCGATGTGGCTGCACCCGATCCTGATCGGCGTGCCGGTCGCCGGCTAGCCGGTCGACGTGCGGCGGACGTGCGCCGCGAGCCACGCGAGAGCGACGAAAGACGCCGCGATCAGCGGCAGCACGCCCGAGTTGATCGCCGACCAGCCCAACGTGTTCTGCAGCCAGCCCGACGAAACGGCGGCGGCGGAGACGGTTCCGAAAACGAGGAAGTCGTTGGCCGCCTGCATCTTCGCTTTCTCCTGCGGCCGGTATGTCTCCGTCAGAAGCGTCGTGGCGCCGATATAGAGGAAGTTCCAACCGAGCCCGAGCAGGATGAGCCCGACGTAGAAATTGACGAACTCGAGGCCGGAGAGAACGACACCGGCCGATCCGACCAGCAGCACGGCGCCGGCCATCATGACGTTGAGAAGGCCGAAGCGCGCGATGATGGCGCCGGTGAAGAACGACGGAGCGAACATCGCCAGCGCGTGTCCCTGGATGGTGCGGGCGGCATCGCCGAACGTCAGCCCGCAAGCGACCATCGCCAGGGGCGTGGCATTCATCACCAGCGACATGACGCTGTAGGCGACGATGCCGGAGAAGACCGCGACCGCCGCCTTGGGCTGCGCGAGGATCTCGGCAAGCGACCGCGTGGTGCCGCTGCGCTCCTCGCCGGCCGGCACCGGGATGTCGATGAACTGGACGACGCCAAGTGCGATCGCCGCGACGACGGCGAGCGTCACGAACGATCCCGCAAATTCGATGGGCGCGAAAAGATCGTGCGTATGCCGGGCCATCTCCGGACCGATGATCGCGGCCAGAACGCCGCCTGCCAGAACCGTGCTGATCGCCTTGCTGCGCCCGCTCGCCGGCGTGCCGTCGGCGGCCGCGAAGCGATAGAAGAGACCGAAACCGTTATAGACCCCGTTCACCATGCAGCCCGCGCAGAACAGGACGAAGGAGCCCTGGAATATGCCCAGTACGCAGATGGACTGGCCGACGACGCCGAACATGGCGCCCAGCGTGAACCCGAGCCGACGCCCATAGCGCTTCATCAGGAACGACGCCGGGAAGGTCGTCAGCATCGCGGCAAGCTGCATCAGGCCGACGGGAAGCGTCGACAGCGACTTGTTGTCGGCAAGCATGTGGCCCACGAGTGCCGCTTCGGCAATGAGCGTCGCCTGTCCGATCATCACCAGAGACTGCGCCAGCGACAGAAGATAGATGTTCCGCTGCGTGCGCGCTGCGGATTGCGCCGGAATTCCCGTCGTCATATTCCCTGTCCTGTCAGCTGCCGATGCGCCGCTCGAGAACCCGCTCGAACACGACATCCTCGATGACGCCTTCCTTGCCGAGGATCCTGGTCGAGGAGGCGAGCATGCGGCGCTTGGCGCGCTCGCGGTCGAAATGCTCGCCGCGCGAGGCGACGTCGTTGAGGTCGTAGACGAACGCGTTCTGCAGGCGATCCATGTTGTTGCGCACCAGGTCGACGTCTTCCTTGCGCGCGATGCGCAGCTTGATCAGCAGCGCGTAGTGGCGACGCACTTCGTCGCCCTGGATCGCGGGCACCAGCATGCGCGGCAGGAAGATCTCGGCACCCGGATCGTCGACGATGGGGGCCGGCGTATGCGCGTCTTCGGCCCGCAAGGGTGCGGTGACCAGACACAGGAGAATCGCAAGGGCGGCCAGTGCGCGCATCGCGCGACTATGAACCAGCGTCAATAGTGGGTAAAGCCCGCTCGCACGAGCCGCAGGACCCGGCTCTGCGTGTCGAGGACACGCACCTTCGCGCGCCCTGCGGAAAAATGGCCGATCCGCGCGACCGGCGTCTTCGCGCGCCGGGCCGCGCGCAGCACCGCCTGCCGGGCCGACGGCGGTGCGGCAAACAGGAGTTCGTAGTCGTCCCCGCCCCCGATGGCCGCAAGCCGAAGCCTTGCGTCACGCGCGATCGCCGCTTGAGCGGCCGCCGAGAACGGGACCGCGTCGAGTTCCACCGTCGCGCCGACCTTCGACGTCTCGCAGATATGGCCGAGATCTGCGACAAGACCGTCCGATATGTCCATCGACGCATGCGCGATGCCGACGAGTGCGCGGCCCAGCGCCAGCCGCGGCTGCGGCAGGCGGTAGCGCTCGACCAGTTCGGCACGGTGTTTCGCCGCCAGCCCGCGCAGGCGGCCTTGCGCCGCCAGCAAACCGAGCGCGCCGTCGCCGATACTCCCCGAGACCCAGAGATCGTCGCCGGATTTGGCCCCCGACCGAAGCAGCATCGTTCCGCGCCGTGTCGTGCCGAGTGCTGTGATCGCGATCGTCAGCGGTCCCGGCGTGGAGGTGCTGTCGCCGCCGAGAAGCGGTACGGCGAACGCAGCACCGTCGGCGCCAAGCCCGCGCGCGAACGCGGCGAGCCGCGCGTCGTTCCACGCGCGCGGGCGCGCGATCGACAGGAAATAGCCGATCGGCTTGGCGCCCTTGGCCGCGAGGTCCGACAGGTTCGTGCGCAACGCCTTGCGCGCGATGTCGGCCGGCGGATCGCTGTCGAAGAAATGGACGCCGGCGACAAGCGCATCGGCCGTGACGACCAGTTCGTCCTTCGCCGAAAGGCGCAGGCACGCGGCGTCGTCCTTGAGGCCCAGGGCGGCGGGTGCCCCACGCGTCAGCGGTGCGAACAGGGCGGCGATGGTTTCGAACTCGCCGCGCGCCATGGTCAGGCCCTGCCCGCCATCTCCTGCGGGCGACGGTCCTTGGCGATGCGGTCGAGCACGCCGTTGACGAACCCGGCTTCCTGCGCCGCATCGAACGCCAGCGACAGGTCGACATAGGCATCGATGGTCGCGCGCGCCGGCACGTCGCCGCGCGCGAGAAGTTCGTAGGCACCGGCACGCAGGATCGCGCGGATGACCGGATCGATGCGCTGCAGGGTCCAGCCGCGCGCGAGGGCCGGCACGATCAGCGCGTCGATCTCGGGCTTGCGCGCCCACGCACCCTCGACGAGATCGGCGAAGAAGGCGGGCTCGGCCTCCGGCCAGTCCGGCCCGCCGAAGCCCGGCTTCAGGCGGAAGCGGCGGAACTGCTCGACGACATGGTGCGGATCTTCGGCGGCGAACTCGACCTGGTAGAGGGCCTGCACGGCGGCCAGGCGCGATGTCGTCCGGCCGTTCTTGCGCGGGCCGCTCATGGTGCCAGCCGCAGGCTGCGCTTGTAGGCGACCATGGCAAGGGCGGCCTGTGCCGCTCCCGCCCCCTTGTCGCCCTCGGTACGTCGCGCGCGCGCCCAGGCCTGGTCCATGTTCTCGACCGTCAGGATGCCGTAGCCGATGGCAAGGCCGCGCCGCACCGCGAGGTCCTGCAGGCCGCGCGCACTCTCGCCGCACACGTAATCATAGTGCGAGGTCTCGCCGCGGATGACGGCACCCAGGGCGACGAACCCGTCATAGGGCAGCACGCCCGGCACGCCGTGCCCGGCCATGTCGGCCATCGCGATGGCGCCGGGGATCTCGAAGGCCCCCGGTACGGCGACGCGCTCGACCGTGCCGCCGACGGCCTCGACGGCCGCGATGGCGCCGGCGGCAAGCTCGTCCGCGATATCGGCATAGAAACGGGCCTCGACGATCAGCAGGCGCGGCGGTGCTCCTGCGAAGTCGGCCTTTGAAGGGGCGGTGAAATCAGCGCGTCCGAACATCGATGCTCTTGTGCCCCACAATATTCAATCCGTATCCCTCGAGCCCGACGATCGAGCGGCGGGAGTTCGAAATCAGGATCATGTCGCGCACGCCGAGATCCAGCAGGATCTGCGCGCCGATGCCGTAGTCGCGAAGCTCGCCCGCTCCGGCCGGCTTGGCGCGGCCCGCGTCGGCCGCGAGCGGCTTGGCACCCGCATCGCCCAGGCGCGCGCGCACGCGGTCCGACAGGCTCGTCGCGCGCGGTTCGCGCAGCATGACGACGGCACCGCGCCCGGCCTCGCCGATCGCGCGCATGGCGGCCTGCAGCGTGCCGGCCCGGCCGAGCGTGCGGTCGCCCAGCACGTCGTCGAGCACGTTGAGCGCGTGCATGCGCACCAGCACCGGATCGGACGTCGAGATGTCGCCCTTCACGAGTGCGATGTGCTCGGCATAGGCCGCACGGTTGACATAGACGAGCATGCGCCATTGCCCGCCATATTCGCTTTCGAAGGTCGTTTCCTGCACGCGCTCGATGATGCGGTCGTGCTTGCGGCGGAACGCGATCAGGTCGGCGATGGTCGCGACCTTGAGGCCGTGCAGCTGCGCGAACTGCACGAGGTCCGGCAGGCGCGCCATCGTGCCGTCGTCGTTCATGATCTCGCAGATCACGCCGGCGGGGATCAGGCCCGCCATGCGCGCGATGTCGACCGCCGCCTCGGTATGGCCCGCGCGCACGAGCGTGCCGCCGTCGCGCGCGACGAGCGGGAAGACGTGCCCCGGGCTGACGATGTCGCGCGCACCCTTGCCCGGATCGATGGCGACCTGGATCGTGCGCGCGCGGTCGGCCGCCGAGATGCCGGTCGAAATGCCGTCGCGCGCCTCGATCGACACGGTGAAGGCCGTCTGGTGGCGCGACGCGTTGTCGGCACTCATCAGCTTGAGGCCGAGCGTCTCGCAGCGTTCGCGCGTCATCGACAGGCAGATGAGGCCGCGCCCGTGCTTGGCCATGAAGTTGACCGCCTCGGGTGTGGCGAACTGGGCGGGAATCACGAGGTCGCCCTCGTTCTCGCGGTCCTCGTCGTCGACGAGGATGAACATGCGGCCGTTGCGCGCGTCCTCGACGATCTCGTCGATCGACGACAGGAACGCGACGTCGACATCGCCCGTCGCGAGGATTTCCGTCTGCCGGTTGGATGGTTTGAAGGCCACGGCCGCTCTCAGTTCCGTCCCAGAATGCGCGCAACATACCGCGCAAGCGCGTCGACTTCCATGTTCACACGCTGGCCGGCCTGCGTCTGGCCGAGCGTCGTCGCCTTCCAGGTGTGCGGTATGACGTTGATGCCGAAACGGGCGGAACCGTCCGGGCGGTCCTCGACCTCGTTGACGGTCAGCGAGATGCCGTCGATCGCGACCGATCCCTTGGGTGCCAGATAGCGCGCGAACGCCTTGGGCGCTTCGAAGACCAGACGGTGCGAGCCTTGTTCGGGCGTGGCCGAGACAAGGACGGCCGTGCAGTCGACATGCCCGGATACGATGTGGCCGCCAAGTTCGTCGCCCACGCGCAGCGACGGTTCGAGATTGACGCCGGTGCCCACGCCCCAGTCGCCCAGCGTGGTCTTCGACAGCGTTTCGGCCGACGCCTCGACCGCGAACCAGCCGGGCCCCTTCTCGACCGCCGTCAGGCAACAGCCCGAGCAGGCGATCGAAGCGCCGATCGCGAATCGCGCCGTGTCGAGCGCGGTCTCGATCTCGAGACGCGTGTCGCTGGTGCGGGTAGCCGGTGCGAGTTTGCGGACCCGGGCCTTGTCGACGACGATGCCTGTGAACATGGCGGGGAACTTATGTCGCCCGCGTCCAGGTTTCCAGTACGTCGTCGCCGCATTCGACCTGTTCCAGGCGCGAAAAGCGCGGCGCATCGGCCAGCCGGTCGACGCCGAACGCCGCCAGAGCCGGAACGCCGTCGCCGCCGAGGGCAAGTCCTGCCCCGAAACGGGCCAGCCGGTCGACCAATCCTGCCTGCAGGAAGGCACCGGCGAGATGGGCCCCGCCTTCCAGCAGCACGCGCGTCAGCCCCCGTCCGCCCAGCGCCTTCAGGACATCGGCGGGCGCCAGATGCCCGGTCGCCGCGTCGGGCGCAAGTCGGATCAGTTCGACGCCGCAGTCGGCAAGCACCTTCGCGCGCGAATCGTCGGCATCCTCGCGCACGACGAACCAGGTCGGATGCTCGCGCGCGGTGCGCACCAGCCGTGCCGTCAGGGGTACACGCAGCCGGCCGTCGACGACGACGCGCACGCGGCGCGCGTTTTCGTAGCCGGGAAGGCGCACGTCGAGCATCGGGTCGTCGGCGAGGGCCGTCCCCGAGCCGACGAGCACGGCATCGTGCGTGGCGCGCATCGCGTGCGCGCGGGCGCGCGAGGCCTCGCCGGTGATCCAGCGGCTCTCGCCGCGATGCGTGGCGATGCGCCCGTCGAGCGACGTCGCGAGCTTGAGCGTGACGAGCGGCCGCCCTTCGCGCACGCGCAGGAAGAACCCCGCATTGAGCGCGTCGGCCTCGGCCGCAAGCAGGCCTGTCTCGACCGCGATGCCGGCGCCGCGCAGCCTTTCAAGACCGCGGCCCGAGACGCGCGGATCGGGATCGCCGGTCGCGACGACGACGCGCGCGATTCCGGCTTCGATCAACGCATCGACGCAAGGCGGGGTCTTGCCGTGATGGCTGCAGGGCTCGAGCGTGACATAGGCAGTGCTCCCGCGTGCCGCCGCCCCTGCCCGCTTCAGCGCTTCGGTTTCAGCGTGCGGCCGGCCGCCGGCCTGCGTCCAGCCGCGCCCGACGACGATGCCATCGCGCACGAGGACGCAGCCCACGGCCGGATTGGGCCATACGGCACCCAATCCGCGCCGCGCCAGACCCAGCGCGACGCGCATATGGGCCCGGTCGGCCTCACTCGTCGCTATCGCCGCCAAGCTTGCCGACGAAATCTTCGAAGTCCTTCGCTTCCCGGAAGTTCTTGTAGACCGAGGCGAAGCGGATATAGGCGACGTGATCGAGCGTGCGCAGCGCGTCCATCACCATCTCGCCGACGACGGTCGACGGGATCTCGCTCTCGCCCAGGCTCTCCAGACGGCGCTGGATGCCCGAGACGATGCGCTCGACGCGATCGGGCTCGACGGGGCGCTTGCGCACCGCATGCATCAGCGAGCGCAGGATCTTCTCGCGGTCGAACGGCTCCTTGACGCCGTTCTTCTTCACGATCGTCAGCTCGCGCAGCTGCACGCGCTCGAACGTGGTGAAGCGCGAACCGCACGAGGGGCAGAAGCGCCGCCGCCGGATGGCCGAGCCATCCTCGGTCGGGCGCGAGTCCTTCACCTGGGTATCTTCATGACCGCAAAACGGACAGCGCATCTTCGGGGCGTTCCCTTCGTCTTGTTTTTAGAGTCCGCGATAGATCGGAAAGCGGCGGGCAAGGTCGCCCACCTTGGCGCGCACCGCGGCCTCGGCCGCCGCGTTGTCGCCGCTGTTGGTGTTGGCAAGGCCGTTCAGCGTCTCGGCGATCAGGTCCGCGATCTGGCGGAACTCGGCCGGCCCGAACCCGCGCGTGGTGCCCGCCGGCGTGCCCAGACGCACGCCCGACGTGACCATCGGCTTTTCCGGATCGGCCGGGATGCCGTTCTTGTTGCAGGTGAGGCCGGCGCGCTCGAGGCTCTTCTCGGCGACGTTGCCCGTCAGCTTCTTGGGCCGCAGGTCGACCAGCATCAGGTGGCTGTCGGTGCCGCCCGACACGATGGCGAAGCCGTGCTCGACCAGACGGGCCGCCATCACGCGCGCGTTCTCGACCACGCGCTGGGCGTAGATCTTGAACTCCGGCTTCAGCGCCTCGCCGAAGGCCACGGCCTTGGCGGCGATCACGTGCATCAGCGGCCCGCCCTGCAGGCCCGGGAAGACGGCCGAGTTGATCTTCTTGCCGAGATCTTCGTCCATCGACAGGATCATGCCGCCGCGCGGGCCGCGCAGCGTCTTGTGCGTCGTCGTCGTGACGACATGCGCGTGCGGCAGCGGGCTCGGGTAGGCACCGCCGGCGATCAGGCCGGCATAGTGCGCCATGTCGACCATCAGGTAGGCACCGACCTTGTCGGCGACCGCACGGAAGCGCGCGAAATCGATCTGGCGCGAATAGGCCGAGCCGCCCGCGATGATCAGCTTGGGCTTCACTTCGAGCGCCTTGGCTTCCATCGCGTCGTAGTCGATGAGCTGGTTGTCGGCACGCACCCCGTACGAGGCGACCTTGAACCACTTGCCCGACTGGTTGGCGGGGGCGCCATGCGTCAGGTGCCCGCCTTCGGCGAGCGACATGCCCAGGAACGTGTCGCCGGGCTGGAGGAGTGCGAAAAATACGGCCTGGTTCGCCTGCGCACCCGAATGCGGCTGCACGTTGGCGAAGTTGCAGCCGAACAGCTTCTTGGCGCGCGCGATGGCGAGCGCTTCGGCCTCGTCGACGAATTCGCAGCCGCCGTAATAGCGCCGGCCCGGATAGCCCTCGGCGTACTTGTTCGTCAGCACCGAGCCCTGCGCCTCGAGTACGGCGCGACTGACGATGTTCTCCGACGCGATCAGCTCGATCTGGTCCTGCTGGCGGCCAAGCTCGTGATCGATCGCGGCGCGCAGGTCCGGGTCCGAGTCCTTCAAGCTGGTGCCGAAGAAGCGCTTGGCAAAATCTGACTCGATCACGTGGGCGGGTTCGGCAGGCGACATCGGCGGAAGTTCCTCTTGCGGTACGTTGGCGGTGGTTGCGTCAGCCGAGCTTGGCGACGCGCTTTTCGTGTCGTCCCCCGCCGAACGGCGTGGACAGGAAGACCTTTAGACAGGCGCGTGCGACTTCCGGCCCGATGACGCGCGCACCCAGTGCGAGCACGTTCGCATCGTTGTGCTCGCGGCCAAGGCGCGCCGTGGTCTCGTCGTGGCACAGGGCTGCGCGGATGTGGCGATGGCGGTTGGCGGCGATCGAGATGCCGATGCCCGTCCCGCAGACGAGGATGCCGCGCGTGGCGCGCCCGTCCTTGAGTGCAGCTGCGAGACGGTCGGCATAGTCCGGATAATCGACGCTGTCGGCCGAGTTCGTCCCGAGATCGACGACCGGGATGCCGGCGTCGGCCAAGTCCTTGACGAGCAAGGCTTTGAGTTCGTATCCGACGTGGTCGGCGGCAAGGGCGATGGGCTGCTGCATGACGGCGGCGACGCTACCATATGTCGTCGCGCTGTCACAATCCGCCCCCAAGGCGTTGCGATTTTTGGGCTTTTTGGGCCTTCAGGGCGTCGGCGTCGCCCGCTTGCGCAAGGCTGCCTCGAGCTTGCGCAGCGCATTGGCGCGCAGCAGGGTGTCGCCGCCGTTCGCAGGGCCGACGATGGCGACCTCGATGCCGGTCTCGGCGTCGATCGCGGTCACCTTGACGAAGGCGCCGATCCGGTGGAACTCGAAGAGCGCATCGCGCGGCATCTGGGCGAATCCGGGACTGCAAGAGGGAGGAACGATTCAATCATGCCGAAAGCCGCCAGACGCAAGGACCAAGCGCCGGCACGCTTCGTCCTCAGCCATGCGAAGGAAGCGAAGTTCCGGGCCGACGGCCTGCGCGCGTTCTTCGCATACCGCGATCTCGGCATGGTCGCGGCCTCGAAGGGCAAGGTCGTCGCGCACGTCATCAAGGCGCGCAAGGGGCACGGACCGGCACCCGAATGGCATACGCACGACCTCGATTTCCAGATGGTCTACGTGCTGAAGGGCTGGGTTAAGTTCGAATACGAGGGCGTGGGCAAGGTCACGCTGCGCAAGGGCAGCTGCGTGCACCAGCCGCCGGGCATCCGCCACCGCGAGATCGCCCACAGCGCCGACGTCGAGATGCTGGAGATCGTCAGCCCGGCGAAGTTCCGCACCCGGCCGGCGCTTGCCCGGGAGATATTTTAGGTCTAAAATATCTCCATGGTCGCCGCACCTTTCACGGTCGAATTGCCGATCCGCTTCAGCCATACCGATCCGGCGGGGATCGTCTATTTCCCGAACTATTTCGACTTCTGCAACGCGGTGGTCGAGGATTGGTACAGCAAGGGCCTCGACATCGACTACGCGCGCATGATCTTCGACGAGCGCCGCTCCGCCCCCATCGTGCATGCCGCGTGCGATTTTTTCGTCCCCTCGCTGATGGGCGACACGGTATCGTTCACGCTGCTGCTCGCGAAAATCGGCCGCACGTCGATCGACATGGACATCTACGGCCACGTCGCCGGCGCGCTGCGCCTCAAGGCGAACATCGTGACGGTGTTCATGGATCTCGACACGCGCAAGTCGGTGGCGCTGCCCGACGCCATGCGCGCCAAGTTCGACGCCTACCGCACGGCCTGCCAAGGCTGGGCCCCGCCCCCGAAACCCGGAGTACCGCGATGAACCGAGCCCTCCTGCCGCCCGGCTGGGACGCACCGAAGGGCTATGCCAACGGCATGGCCGCGCGCGGCACACAGATATATGTGGCCGGCCAGATCGGCTGGAACCCGGCGACGTCCGCATTCGAGACCGACGACTTCGTCGCGCAGGTGCGCCAGGCGCTCGACAACATCGTCGCGATCCTGCGCGCGGGCGGTGCCGGACCCGAGCATGTCGTTCGCCTCACCTGGTACGTCGTCGACAAGGCCGAATACCAGGCGAGCCTGCGCGGGGTGGGCGAAGCCTACCGCGCCACGCTGGGCCGCAACTTCCCCGCCATGACGCTGGTCGAGGTCAAGTCGCTGCTCGAACCGCGCGCGCGCGTCGAGATCGAGGCGACGGCCGTCGTCCAGGATTGAATTTCGCCAAGCCGTTCGCCCGCCCTATACTCCTTCCGCCCCTTTCCGACGGATACCCAGACATGAGCAAAGCCGCCAAGCCCGAATTCCAGTGGGAAGACCCGTTCCTGCTCGACGCCGACCTTTCGGAAGACGAGCGGATGATCCGCGACGCCGCGCGCGAGTTCTGCGAAGGCAAGCTGATGCCGCGCATCCAGAAGGCGTTCCGCGAGGAGAAGACCGACCGCGCGATCTTCAACGAGATGGGCGAGATGGGCTTTCTCGGCTCGACCATCGAGGGCTACGGCTGTGCGGGCACGTCCCATGTCGCCTACGGCATCGTCGCGCGCGAAGTGGAGCGCATCGACAGCGGCTACCGCTCGATGATGAGCGTGCAGTCCTCGCTGGTCATGCATCCGATCCACGCCTACGGCAGCGAGGCGCAGCGCCAGAAATACCTGCCCAAGCTCGCGACCGGCGAGTGGGTCGGCTGCTTCGGCCTGACCGAGCCCGACGCCGGCTCCGATCCCGGCGGCATGACGACGCGCGCGAAGAAGACGGCCGATGGCTTCGTCATCTCGGGCGCCAAGATGTGGATCTCGAACGCGCCCATCGCCGACGTGTTCGTCGTGTGGGCCAAGGACGATTCGGGCGACATCCGCGGCTTCATCCTCGAGAGAGGCATGAAGGGGCTGTCGACGCCCAAGATCGAGGGCAAGTTCTCCTTGCGCGCGTCCGTCACCGGCGAGATCGTCATGGACGAGGTGCATGTCCCGGCCGACGCGATCCTGCCCAACGTCAAGGGCCTGAAGGGGCCGTTCGGCTGCCTCAACAAGGCACGTTACGGAATCGCGTGGGGAGCACTCGGTGCGGCCGAATTCTGCTGGCACGCCGCGCGCAAATACACGCTGGAACGCAAGATGTTCAACCGGCCGCTCGCGGCAAACCAGCTCATCCAGAAGAAGCTCGCCGACATGCAGACCGAGATCTGGATCGGCCTCAACGCGTGCCTGACCGCCGGTCGCCTGATGGATCAGGGGCGGCTGGCGCCCGAGACGATCAGCCTCATCAAGCGCAACAGCTGCGGCAAGGCGCTCGACGTGGCGCGCGCCGCACGCGACATGCACGGCGGCAACGGCATCATGGACGAGTACCACGTGATCCGGCACCTGATGAATCTCGAGACCGTGAACACCTACGAGGGCACGCACGACATCCACGCGCTGATCCTCGGGCGCGCGCAGACCGGCATCCAAGCGTTCTCTTGACCGGCAGGGGCACGCGCTGGACATGCTCGGCGCGCTGACCCTCCTCCTCGTCTGCCAGGCGCTCGGCGAAGCGGTCGTGCGCCTCGCGGGCCTGCCGGTTCCGGGCCCGGTGATGGGCATGCTGCTGCTGTTCTTCTGGCTCGTCCGGAAGGGCGAGGTGCCCGACGCAGTCGCCCGCACGACGTCGGGCCTGCTCGAGAACCTTTCGCTGCTGTTCGTGCCCGCGGGCGTGGGCGTGGTGCTCTATCTCGATCTCGTCGCGGCCGAGTGGAAGGCGATCCTTGCCGCCCTCGTCGTCTCGACGCTCGCGACCATCGTCGTCACGGCCTTCGTCATGCGCCGGCTTGTCGGCAAGGACGATCCGCAATGAAGGACGAGCTCTTCCAGCTGTGGGTCTACCTCTCGACCACGCCGCTCGTCGGGCTCACGGTCACGCTCGTCGCCTACCAGATCGGCGTCGCGGTCTATCGGCGCACGGGCGCCAACCCCATCGCCAATCCCGTACTCATCGCGGTGGTGTTGCTCGTGGCGCTGCTGTGGACCACGGGCACGCCCTATCGCACCTATTTCGAGGGCGCGCAGTTCGTGCACTTCCTGCTCGGCCCCGCGACGGTGGCGCTGGCGATCCCGCTCTACCGGCACTTCGCGACGATCCGGCGCTCGGCCCTCGCCATCGTCGTGTCGATCCTCGCGGGCTCGATCACCGCGATCGTCACCGCGGTGGGGACCGGATGGCTGATGGGCGCTTCGTCGCGCACGCTGCTGAGCCTGGCGCCGAAGTCGGTCACCACGCCCGTCGCAATGGGCATTTCCGAGCAGATCGGCGGGCTGCCGTCGCTGACGGCCGTCCTCGTGATCCTGACGGGCATCCTGGGTGCCGTGTTCGCGACATGGACGCTGAACGCGGCCGGCATCAAGGACTGGCGCGCACGCGGCCTTGCCGTCGGCGTGGGCGCGCACGGGATCGGGACGGCGCGCGCGTTCCAGGTGAACGAATTGGCGGGTGCGTTCGCCAGCCTCGCGATGGGGCTGAACGCGCTGGCGACGGCGATACTCGTCCCGCTGCTTATTCGGCTGCTGTGGTGACCTGCGGCGCGTAGCCGCCCTGGCCGATGGCACCCGTCCAGAACTGCTCCATGCGGCGCAGCGTCTGCTCGAGCATCGCGAGATCCTGCGGCTTCACGGTCGTGCGCGTCAGTTCCTCGGCGTGGCGCTCGAACACCTTGTCGAGCAGCCCGTGCAGCTTGAGGCCTGCGGCCGTGAGCTTCACGCGCACCGAACGGCGATCGTGCGGGCTGCGCGCCTGCGAGATGTAATCGTTGTCGATCAGCTTCTTCAGATTGTACGAGACGTTCGAGCCGAGATAATAGCCGCGCTGCGTGAGCTCGCCGACCGTGAGTTCGTCGGGGCCGATGTTGTACAGGATCAACGCCTGGACGTTGTTGATGTCGCGGATCCCCATCCGGTCGAGCTCGAGCTTGACGACCTCGAGGAATTGTCGATGCAGCCGCTCGACCAGAGAGACTGAATCCAAATAGTCTTTTTTCATCGACATAACTGATGCCCCGCAAACACCCGGATAGTTTTAGCAAAATACAGGGAAACGGGTTAACAGGTCATTACTTACCTTGTAACATCTTGATAATGGCCGAGAAATCGAGACCGCCACGGCCACTCGCCGTCATCAATGCGTAAAGGGACTGGGCCGCGGCACCCAGCGGGGTCGACTGGCCGGCACTCTGGGCGGCCGCCTGGGCGAGCTTCAGGTCCTTCAGCATCATGTCCGCCGTGAAGCCCGGCTTGTAGTCGCGGTTGGCCGGCGACGTCGGAACCGGACCCGGAACCGGGCAATAGGTCGTCATCGACCAGCACTGGCCCGACGACTTGGAACTGATGTCGAAGAGCTTCTGCGCGTCGAGGCCGAGCTTCTCGGCAAGGCTGAAGCCTTCGGCGACCGCGACCATCGAGATGCCGAGGATCATGTTGTTGCAGATCTTCGCGGCCTGCCCGTTGCCCGGCCCGCCGGCATGCACGATGGTCTTTCCCATGTGGGCGAGCAGCGGTTGCGCGCGCTCGAACGCTTTCGCACTGCCGCCGACCATGAAAGTGAGCGTGCCGGCCTCGGCCCCGCCCGTCCCGCCCGACACGGGTGCATCGACCATGTCGAGCCCGTAGCCCTCGGCCTTCTTGGCGACCGCGCGCGCCGTGTCGACATCGATGGTCGAGCAGTCGGCCAGCAGCGTGCCCTTCGATGCCACGGGAAGGATCTCGTCGTAGACCGAACGCACATGCGGGCCCGCGGGCAGCATCGTGACGACGATCTCGGCCCCCTTCACGGCCTCGGCGGCGGATTTGCAGGGCGTGGCACCGGCCGCCTCGACGTTCTTTTCGACCATGTCGAAGCCGCGCAGGGCGTGCCCCGCCTTGACGAGGTTGCGCGCCATCGGCCCGCCCATGTTGCCAAGCCCGATGAATGCGATGGTCGCCATTGTCGTTCCTCCCTCGTTTTTCTCAGTCGACGAACGTGAGTTCGTCGCCGTCGGCAAGCGGTGCGAAATAGCGCGCGACGTCGGCGTCGCTCACGTCAGCCAGCGTGGCCGGCTTCCATTTGGGTGCGTGATCCTTGTCGATCAGCACCGCGCGGATGCCCTCGTAGAAATCGTCCGCCGCCATGCAGCGCTGCACGAGGCGGAATTCCATGCGCAGCGCATCCTCGATCGACAGGGCCGCCCCCTGCTCCATCTGGCGCAGGCTGACCTTCAGGCTCGTCGGGCTCATCTTGCGCAGGCGTGCGGCAAGCTTGGTGGCCCATTCGCTGGCTTCCGCGTCGAGGGCGGCAAGGATGCCCTCGATGCTGCGCGGGGCGAAGCAGCGGTCGATCTGCGCGCTCAAGGCCGGCAGCGTCGCCGAGCCGGGATCGGAATGGAAGCGTGCGAGTGCCGCATCGGCATTCTCGCTTTCCAGCGCCGTGAGGAGATCGGGCAGCTTGGCGCTCTCGACATAGTGTGTCGCAAGCCCGAGATGCAGCATGTCGGCCGCCTTGATGCGCTCGCCCGTCAGGCCGAGGAAATCGCCCATGCGGCCCGGCAGGCGCGGCAGGAAGAACGAGCCGCCGACATCGGGGAACAGGCCGATGGCACTTTCCGGCATCGCGAAGAGCGTGCGTTCCGTCGCCACGCGATAGCGCCCGTGCGCGGAAAGCCCCACGCCGCCGCCCATGCAGATCCCGTCGATCAGCGAGACGATGGGCTTGGGGAAGCGCGCGATGCGCCGGTTGAGCCGGTATTCCTCGAAGAAGAAGTCGCGCGTCAGCGGATCGGCCCTGCCGCTGCGCTTTGCCGCAAGCCCCGCATCGCACACCGCGCGCACGTCGCCGCCCGCACAGAACGACTTGCCGCCCTCGCCCCACTGCACGACATGGCGCAGGTGCGGATCCTTCGCCCAGCCGGCAAGCGTGGGCTCGTAGGCGCGGATCATGCCGAGCGTGAGCGCGTTGAGCGCCTTGGGCCTCGTGAACGCGACGAAACCGCCGATACCGGTGCGCCGGAAGCCTATCTCGTCCGTACTGCGCTCGCTCAACGCCGCTCTCCGTCGTCCGTCGGTTGGAATTCCGTCGCACTTTCGATACGGTATCGCCGCTTTCCGGTCAAAGGGAGTCGGTTCCGATGGAAGTCTTCGGTCGCTACCCGCGCACGCGCCTGCGCCGCAACCGCCGCGACGCTTGGTCGCGGGCGATGGTGGCCGAGAACCGCCTGTCGCCGGCCGACTTCATCCTGCCGCTGTTCGTCGCCGAGGGGAAAGGCGAGCGCGTGCCCGTCGCCTCGATGCCGGGAACGGCACGCCTCAGCGTCGACGAGATCGTCAAGGACGCGCGCAAGGCCGCACGGCTCGGCATCCCGGCGATAGCACTGTTTCCCAATACGCCCGGCAACATGAAGAGCGAGGACGGCGAGGAAGCGCTCAACCCCGACAACCTCGTGTGCCGTGCGGTGCGCGCGGTGAAAAAGGCCGTGCCCGAGATCGGCATCCTGTGCGACGTGGCCCTCGATCCCTACACCACGCACGGGCAGGACGGGCTGGTGCGCAAGGGCTACGTCGTCAACGACGAGAGCGTGGCCATACTGGTCAGGCAGGCGATCGTGCAGGCGCAGGCGGGCTGCGACGTGATCGCCCCCTCCGACATGATGGACGGGCGCATCGGCGCCATCCGCGACGCGCTCGACGCCGAAGGCTTCGGGCATGTGCGCCTGATGAGCTACGCCGCCAAATACGCGTCGGCCTATTACGGCCCCTTCCGCGATGCGGTCGGCTCGGGCAAGGCGCTGGGCAAGGGCGACAAGCGCACCTACCAGATGGACCCGGCCAACGGCGACGAAGCACTGCGCGAAGTCGCCCTCGATCTCGACGAGGGCGCCGACATGGTGATGGTCAAGCCCGGCCTTCCCTATCTCGACATCGTGCGGCGCGTGAAGGAGACCTTCAAGGTGCCGACCTTCGCCTACCAGGTGTCGGGCGAGTACGCGATGCTGCAAGGGGCGATCGAGCGCGGCTGGATCGACCGCAAGGTCGTGCTCGAAACGCTGCTCGCCTTCAAGCGCGCGGGTGCCGACGGCGTCCTCACCTATTTCGCGATCGAAGCGGCCGAAGCGCTGCGGACGTGACGGGAAATTGTTTGGCGCCCACATATCGGCCAAAAACCACAAACTGATTCAATTAATTGAACGCCATTAATGCCGGTATACCGGCTCGAATTGCCGCAATAATTACATTGTAATAACAACTTTAAATTATAGAATACGCTGTGTTTCGATGGCGTTTGTATGACAAAACAGCAGTAATATTAATGTGTTATGGGAATCTCGCTTAACCTTCGTTTAATCAGAGTCCGCTACATTCTCCGTCCTAAGTAATTTTTGGTTGTATGACACTGGGGCGGGTGCGGAACGCGGCAGTACGGCAAAAACCGCCATCAGCCGGTGAAACAAAGGAGAGCAGGAAATGTTTCGGAAAATCGCGATAATCGTTGTCGCCGCATTGGCGATCCTCGGGTTCCAAGGAAGTGCTTTCGCCAACGGTCTTGGAACAGTGGACGAGGCCAAGGCGATGGTCGAGAAGGCCGCCAAGTTGATCGAGGCCGACGGCAAGGAAAAGGCATTCGCGGCCTTCAACGACGCCAACGGCGGTTTCGTCGATCGGGATCTTTACGTGTTCGTCCTGAACATGGACGGGGTTGTCGTATCGCATGGTGCCATCAAGGCTCTGATCGGCCGTTCGGTCGCCGATCTCAAGGACGTCGACGGCAAGCCGTTCATCCGCGAGATGCTCGCCATGGGCAAGGACGCCGGCTCGGGCTGGGTCGACTGCAAGTGGACCAATCCGATCTCGAAAAAGATCGAACTCAAGGCGAACTACATCAAGCGTGTCGGCGACGTGATTATCGCCGTCGGCGCTTACAAGGGCTGACCGGGCAACGGATAGGCGGCCGCAGGGGCCGCCTATCCGAACCCACCCCATCCGGAGTCATCGCATGTTGTCTTCGCTCGCCGCGCGCCTCAACGACGCGCGCATCCGCACCAAGGTGTTCGCGGCCCCGGTCCTTGTAACCGCGTTCATGCTCGGCATGTCGGCGGTTTCCTTCCTTCAGTCCAGCGGCCAGCACGCAGCGCTCGAAGTCGTCGTGCGGGCGACAAAGGCCCAGTCGACCGTTCAGGAAGCTGCCGGAATGGCGACCCAGGCGCATGTCGGCCTGCTGCGGGCCATGAGTTGGGCGGCGAGCAGCAACGACCAGAAAAAGACCCAGGAACTCGTCGACCGGGTCAACCGCGATATCAGCGCGACACTTGGCCTTGTCAAAGGGCTCGAAGCGCTCGGCCTTGCGACGAGCGAACGCGGCATTCTCGAAGAGATGCGTCCCTTGCTTACGACCTACGTGAATTCGATCAAGGATGTTGCCGACATGGCGACGACCGGCAATGCCGGTTCGGCGATCGCGTTCATGGTCGATACCGAACAGCAATTCGACCGACTGCAGGCCCAATTCGAGAAATTGCGGGAAAGCCAGGGACACTCGATGGCCCGGAGGGTCACGGAAACCGACGACGCGGCCCGCAAGGCGCAGACGGCATTTTTCACCCTGCTCGCCGTCGCACTTGCGCTTGCCGCCGCGGTTGCGGCCGCGATCGCGCGACTCATCGCCCGCCCCCTCGTGGCAATGACGACGGCGATGACCGCGCTGGCCGACGGCCACAAGGAAACCGAGATACACGGATCGGAGCGAAGCGACGAAATCGGCGCGATGGCACGAGCTGTCGTCGTCTTCAGGGAAGGCATAATCCGTGCCGATGCGCTCGCGTCCGAGCAGGCGCGCGAGCGTGCGGCCCGCGAATCGCGCGCCCAACGGCTCGAGGCGAGCGCGCGGGCCTTCGAGAGCAGTGTCAGCGGAACGGTCCGTACGGTCGCGGAAGCTTTTGCCAAGCTTCAGGATTCCGCGTCGACCATGAGCGCCTCCGCGGAGGAAGCGAACCGCCGGGCCGGCGCGGTCGCCAGCGCGTCCGGGCAGGCGTCGACCAACGTCCAGACGGTTGCCGCTGCGGCCGAAGAGCTGTCGTCGTCGATCGAAGAAATCGGCCGCCAGGTCGAACAGTCGACGCGCATATCCAAACAGGCACTGACAAGTTCCAACCAGACCAACGCGACCATCCAGACCCTTGCCGAAGCCGCGCAGCGGATCGGCGACGTGGTGAAGCTGATCAACGACATCGCCGGACAGACGAACCTGTTGGCCCTCAATGCCACGATCGAAGCGGCCCGCGCCGGCGAAGCCGGCAAGGGATTTACCGTCGTCGCTTCGGAAGTGAAGTCTCTCGCCGCCCAAACGTCCCGAGCGACGGATGAAATCGGCGCGCAGGTCGCCGGCATCCAGGAATCCACCCGGGCGTCGGTCACCGCGATCCGCGACATCGGAGAGACGATCCGTACCATCAACGAAATCGCGACCACGATCGCGGCTTCGGTCGAAGAACAGGGCGCCGCGACACGCGAAATCGCGCGCAACGTCCAGCACGCCGCAGCCGGAACGAGCGAAGTGTCGACGAACATCGACGGCGTTACCCGGACCCTCGGCACCACCGAGCGCACGGCGGGCGAGTTCCTCAACGTCGCCAAGGCAATGGCGCAGCAGACCGAAGCACTGCGCGGCGAAGTCGAGCGTTTCCTGGCCGATGTGAAAGCCAACTGACCGGCGCAACAGCCCGAGAGACCGGCCGGAATGCCGTCGCAGCATCCGGTTGACCGTAAGCTTGACGTGACGAAACTTTGCGGACTTGTTGACGGCAGTTGACCGTCAACAATGATTTTGTTCCTTTTCAAGGGCTTGTCTGTTGACGGCGACGGAAATTCGGCCCGTCAGGCGAACCTTCCTGAGCCCCTATTCACTTGTCAAACAGCGCAACCGCCGGTTTCCCGGCGGCATGGCAAGACAATAGGATTATTTAGACAAAAAATCAAGCCCGCACGTGCGGCTTCTCGCATGGGGGCGATGAAGCTATGTTTCAAAAAAATGACAACCGGGAGGATCCGATGCTTCGCACTTCTTCTTTGATCGCCGGCCTGTTCGCGACCGTCGCGGGGCTCGCCCTGC
>CAYQDN010000057.1:0-20701 GCA_964416335.1 uncultured Azospirillum sp. | reverse complement strand
ACGGTCTGGTCGGGCAGCGCTTCGGCGCGCAGCCCGAGGCCGGGAACCTTGAAGCCGTGCACGCGGTCGAGCGATTCGATCTCGATGATCGTCGGCTGGCCGCGCCTGATCGCGATCGACGGCGGCGTGAACTCGTAGCGCGAGGCCAGCACATGGACGACCGGCTCGGTCTCGGGTGCCGCCGCGGCGACGGCGAGGACGGACAGCGCCGCCCCCGCCGCCGCGGCAAGTCGCAGTGCCATGCTTCTCATGTCGCCTTCAGGGGCTGCTCGGCGAACTTCACGGCCGCTTCGCCGCGCTTTGCCTCGAAGCTGCGGAAGCCGAGGCCCTTGTACGGCGCCTTCGCGTCCCACATCACCGGCGGCGTGCGCTTGGGCTGCGAGCCCGGTGCGGGCTGCGGGAAGATCAACGACATCGCCGCGTGGTGGGCGATATGGCCGGTCATGTGGTGGTGCTCCTGATGGATGTGGCCGTAGAAGACGGCCACGTTGCTGTGGCCCATCAGCATGTCGATCGCCTTGGCGCCGTCCGCGGTCGTCCAGTCCCAGTCCGGATAGAGGTCGAACAGCGGCCGGTGCGCCAGCACGACGATCGGCTGGCTCTTCGGCTGCTTGCCCAGGTCGGCGGCAAGCCAGTCGAGCTGGGCCGGCCCGAGTGCCGCAGCGGGGTCCGAAACGTTGTCGAGTGCGATGAAATGGATGCCCTTGTGGTCGAACGTGTAGTTCGTCGGCCCGAACATCTCGCGATAGGCTTCGCCGCGGTCGGCCGCGGCGTCGTGCTCGCCGGGCATGAAGCGGATCTCGCGCGCCGTCAGACGCGAGGCATGCGCGCGGAATTCCGCCATGCGACGCCGGCGCAGTTGCGCGTCGTCGGTATTGTGCGTGAGATCGCCGGTGAAGACGACGAAGTCCGGCTGCTGCGCGAGCGCGTTCACCGCCGCGATCGCGCGCGGCAGCGTCGTCTCGGCCTCCGGGTTGACGGCCTTGCCTTCGAACCCCCAATGCGTGTCCGACAGCTGGACGAAATGGAAGTCCTGCGTCGCGGCATTCGCGGGTACCGCGGAGAAGCCCAGACCGGACGCGAACACCGCGCCGCCGAGCCCCGCCAGTTTCGCGAATTCCCGTCGCGTCGTTTCCTGCCCCATGTCACCCTCCTTCGCCGGTTGCGGATGGTTCCGCGATAGGTGTCAGACCGGCGGAGCCGTTCCGGAATTCCGTGAATCTTTTCGGTCGCCGCGGGAATATCCGGAGGTCTTGCGCGGTATTGCGGAGACGGGCGCGTGCCGGCCGAAACCGGCCCGTCGCGTGGCCCGTCGCGGTTCGATGAGGGTTGGGGAATGGCGGATCGCGAACGGTCCCGACGCTTCGAGCAGACCATGTTGCCGCATCTGGACGCCGCCTATTCCTACGCGCGCTGGATCGTGCGCAATCCGCACGACGCGCAGGACGTCGTGCAGGAGGCATATCTGCGCGCGCTGCGCTACTTCGACGGCTTCTCCGGATCGTCCGGCAAGGGATGGCTGCTCGGCATCGTGCGCAACGCGGCCTTCGACTGGCTGCACCGCAACCGGCCGGCCGGCATCGTGCCGAACGCCGCACCGGACGGCGAGGACACGCTTGCCGAGGGCGTGGATGCCGAGACGCCCGAGACGCGGTTCATCGAGACGCAGGACCGCGCGCTTCTCGAACGCCTGATCGGCGAACTGCCGGATGCGTTCCGCGAGGTGCTCGTCCTGCGCGAGATCGAGGCGATGAGCTATGCGGAGATTGCCGCGGTCGCGGGCATTCCGGCGGGCACGGTGATGTCCCGTCTGGCACGGGCACGGGCAATGCTGCAGAAGGCGTGGCGACGCGCCACCAAGGAGGTTTCAGGTGGAATGTGACGCGGCAGCGGAACTGATCTCGGCCGAAATCGACGGCGCGCTCGATCCGGCGGGCGCCAAGGCATTGACCGCACACCTTGCGGGCTGCGCCACGTGCCGGCCGCGCCGCGAGACATTGCGCCGCTTCGTGGCGGGCGTGCGGGCAAACGTCCCGCGCGCCGCCCTGCCGCTGGACCTTGCGGCCCGGATCAGGGCCGACATCCGCCGCGAGGCATCCACGGCGCCGGCCGGCCGGTGGCGGAAATTCGCCAACCTTGCAGCCGCATGCCTGGTCGGCGCAGTGCTGTCTTCGGGGCTGACGATGCACCTCGTCGAAGCGGATGCGCGCAGCGACATGCTGATCGACGCGGCCGTCGACACGCATGTCCGCGGCCTTGTCGTGGGTCCGGTCGTCGCCGTCGAAACCTCGGACCGGCACACCGTCAAACCCTGGTTCGACGGCAGGATCGGCTTTGCCCCGCCGGTCTTCGATCTCGCCGCCGACGGATTCCAGCTGGTCGGCGGGCGACTCGACTATCTGGCGCGCGCGCCGGCGGCGACGCTCGTGTTCCGGCACCGCGCCCACAGCATCACGCTGCTGGTCCTGGCGGCCGACGGCCGCGCGTCCGTTCCCGCGCGCGCCGAACGCGCGGGCTACGCCCTCGTCGGCTGGCGGTCGAAGGATCTCGCCTTCACGGCGGTCTCCGACATCCCTGCCGACGAACTCGAGAAATTCAGGGATGCGTTCCGCGCAGCCGAAGCGAAGCCGGACGGCCAATAGCCCGGGTCTCAGGCCGCGTGCCAGCCGCCGTCGACGAACAGCTCGCTGCCGTTGATGTAGCGTCCGGCATCCGAGCACAGCAGCAGGGCGGCTCCCACGCAGTCCTCCGGTTCGCCGATCCGGCCGGCCGGTATCTGCGCCTCGACCTTCGCGCGATAGGCGGGATCGGCGAGAACCGCGGCATTGCGGTCGGTCGCGATGGCGCCCGGCGACAGCACGTTGACGGTGATGCCCTCGGGGCCGAGCTGGCGTGCGAGATTGCGCGCGAAATTGACGCCGGCCGCCTTGAGTGCCGCGTAGACCGCAAGCCGCGGGTTCGGCTTCATCGTCTGGATGCTGCCGATCAGCAGGATCCGGCCCCAGCCGCGCCTGGCCATGCCGGGATGCGCGCGCGCGGCAAGCTCGATCGTGGCGCGCAGATTGACCGAAACTTCGCGCTCGAACGCCGCACCGGGCGCGGAATCCCAGTCGCGCCGCGTCTCGCTCGACGCGTTGAGGACGAGGATGTCGAGGCGGCCGAACGCGGCGGCGACCCTGTCGATCAGGTCGCCCGGCGCCGCCGGATCGGCAAGATCGGCGCCGAAGATCTCCGCACGCCGCCCCGTTGCCGCGATCTCGCGCGCAACCGAAGCGGCGGCATCCGAACCGGTCTCGTCGTGGATCGCGCAGTCCGCCCCGGCCTGCGCCAGGCCGAGCGCAAGGGCGCGCCCGATGCCGCGGCTCGAACCGGTGACGAGCGCCACGCGGCCCGTAAGATCGAAGCGTGCGGCCGTACCTTCCATCGGCTCAGCCCTTCACCGATCCGGCGGTGAGACCGGCGATCAGGAACTTCTGCACCAGGATCACGAAGATCACGACGGGGGCGAGCTGCACGCTGGCGGCGGCGAAGAGCAGCCCCCAGTCGACGCCGGTGAGGCTTCCCATCATCTCGCTGATCACGACGGGTGCGGTCTTGGCGTTCGAGGTCGTGAAGATGAAGGCGAACAGATACTCATTCCACGCATAGACGAACACGAACACGCTGGCCGCGACCATGCCCTGCGCGCTCAGCGGCACGATGATGCGCCGCAGGATCTGCATTTCAGATGCCCCGTCGATCGTCGCGGCCTGGTCGAGTTCGTCCGGAATCGAGTCGATGAAGGTCTTGAGGATCATGCTACCGAGCGAGACGAAGAACGTCGAATAGAGGAGCACCAGCAGCAGGTGCGTGTCGGCGAGCTTGAGATGGCTTACGACCGGATAGAGCGGCAGCGTGATGACGATCGGCGGCAGCAGGCGGATCGCGACCATGAACATCGCCGAAGCGCCCAGCGCCGTGCCGCGGTAGCGCGAATAGACGTAGCCCGCGAGCACGCTGGCGGCGACCGTCAGGGCCGTCGCCGCCAGTGCGATGACGGCGCTGTTGCGCAGCGTGCCGAAGAAGTCCGGCCATTTCTCGAAGAGATTGGCGTAGTGCTCGAAGGTCGGCTCGAAGAACAGGTGCGGCGGATAGGCGAAGATCTCCGGCGTCGGCTTGAACGAGGAGAGGACGATCAGGAACACCGGTGCTGCCGACCACGCGATCAGCAGGACGACGACCAAGGCCCGCGCGGCGACGCTGGCGGCGGATTCACGCATCGCGCTGGAACCCCCGCCGGTAGAGGAGGTGCAGGTAGACCGCCGCGATCATCCCCGACACCATCACCATCACCCAGCCCGTCGCCGACCCCTTGCCGAACGAGGAATAGGTGAAGCTCTGCTTGTAGAGATAGATCGCCA
Organism: uncultured Azospirillum sp.; assembly: GCA_964416335.1. Classification (GTDB taxonomy): domain Bacteria; phylum Pseudomonadota; class Alphaproteobacteria; order CACIAM-22H2; family CACIAM-22H2; genus Tagaea. The sequence goes on along the minus strand of CAYQDN010000057.1, from coordinate 16,301 downwards.
GCACCTCGGTGGTGCGCGCCGGCCCGCCGCCGGTGAGCAGCCACACCTCGCTGAACAGGCGGAAAGCCAGGATGTAGCGGAAGATGAGCGCCACGAACACGGCGGGCAGCACGCCGGGCACGGTGACGTAGCGGAAGCTCTGCCAGCCGTTGGCGCCGTCGATGCGCGCACTCTCGTAGAGTTCGCGCGGGACGGCGAGCATCGCCGCGTAGATCAGGATGAACGTGAAGGGCAGATGCAGCCAGATGCTGACGACGCTGACGAGGCCCAGCCCGTGCGTCGGGTTGGTCGCCCAGTCGACGTCCGGCAGGCCGATCGCGGCCAGCGCCTTGGCGAGGCCCCCGACATTCGGGTCGAGCAGGAATTTCCAGATGACGACCGCGACGACCTCGCTGATCGCATAGGGCATCAGCACCATCGCGAGCATCAGCCGCTTGAACGGCACGCCCTTGACGAACACCGCGGCGATGACGAAGGCGAGAGCCAGCTCGCCATAGACGATGATGTTGATGACGACGAGCGTGTTGACGAGGGCCCGCCAGAAATAGCGGTCGCTCCAGATCGCGGCGTAGTTGCTCCAGCCGACGAAAACCGGCGCACTGCCGTAGCTCGATTCCATGAAGCTGAGCCACAGGACGTAGGCCGACGGCAGCGCGATGAGGAGCGCAAGCAGGCCCTGCGCGGGCAGCAGCATGGCCAGTTGCGGCAGCCCGAATTTCCTCATCGCGGCCGGTGCGTCAGGCGCTTGCCAGCAGCGGCTGGATGCGCCGCGTGATGTTCTTCGCGGATTCCTCCGGCTTCTGCAGGCCGAGCAGGGCCGCCTGCATCTCCTCGACGAAGATGTCCTTGGCCTCGGCGGCCTTGGCGAAGGCCGGCATCGGCACGCGCGCGGCCTTCAGCGCCTTGGCTTCCAGGGCCGCGTAGGAAACGAGTTCCTTCAGGCGCGGATCGTCGTAGGCCGACGCGCGCACGGGCCCGTTGCCGTTGATCGCGGTCTTGATCGTGTTCTCGCGCGTCGAGAGTTCGCGGATCAGGCCCCACGCGAGTTCCTTGTTGCGGGCGTTGCGCGGGATCATCATGCTCCAGAACTCGGCCGACGAGATGACCTCGCCCTTGGCAAGCTGGTCGCGGCCGACCAGCAGCAGCGCCAGCTTGAAGGCCCCCGGGAACTTCGACGATTTTGGATCGTTGAACAGCACGGTGCGGCCGTAGGGGAAGTACGTCATCGCGATCTGCCCCGTCTGCATCGCGGTGATCAGGTCGTTCTGTTTCATCGCCGTGATGTTCTTCGGGATAAGCCCCTCGGCGTACATCGTGCGCAGCAGCGAGAGCGCCTTGATCATGCCCGGCTGGTCGGCGACGCACTTGCGCTCGTCGGTGATGAAATCGCCGCCGAAGGCGCGCGCCATGTTGACGACTTCCGAATAGTTGTCCGCCTGGAAGCCGTAGCCGTGGACCTTGATGCCGTCGGGCCGCGTGTAGGTCAGCTTGCGCGCATAGTCGAGCAGTTCCTCGATCACCACCGGCGGCCGGTCGAAGCCGCGCTCCTTGAGGAACGCGTCGTTGTAGTGCAGCGCGTTGACGGCGTGGCGGAACGGGATGCCGTAGCGCGCGCCCTTGTGCATGAAGGCCTGCACCATGCCGGTGGAGATGTCGCCGAAATCGTCGATGGGTTCGCGCGCCAGATAGGGCTCGAGCGATTCGAACAGTCCCATGACCTCGGGCACGGCGCGCGTGTTGAGGACGAAATCGACCGCGACGTCCGACGCCGCGAGGCCCGCCTCGCGGAACACGCGGTCGTGGATCGCGTTGAGGTCGAGCGTCACCCATTCGAGGGACGCGTTGGCTTTGTCGGTCCACGGCTTGATCACGTCGCCGGCCGGCCCTTCGGTCGCCGTCTGCTGGTGGACGCGATGGGAGATGAGCGTGAGCTTGGTGCGCGCCTGTGCGGCCGCATCGCGGGCGCGCAGCGTGGCAAGCGAGGTGCCGGCGAGTGCGCCGGCGACGAACTGACGGCGATCCATGTGGGCCATGACGCGGTCCTCCCTTTTGGTGGCCCGGTCATCCGGGTCCGGATTTCGTTTTATTTTGCTACATCGCGTGTTGACGGGCAATGGTGAAATTATCCACTCTAGAATTCTATTTAAGTAACTGTTATTAAAAATAATAATTCAATAAATACGCAAAACATATGGTTTTATGATACCCGGAAGCCTTCCGTCAAAAGGCTTGACGGGTCTAAATTCGAGGTCCATTTTTTAGAAAAACTACATCAAGCCGGAACGCGCGCGGCCTCCGAGCGCGCGCGACGGCACAAGGGGAACGGAACCGCAGGCCGATGCGCATCGCCGAAATCACAGCCCATCCGCTCGCCATGCCGATCGAGCCGGGCGCCCACAAGACGGCGTGGGGCGAATACACGTCGATCGGTCTCGTGCTCGTCGAGTTGCGCACGAGCGACGGCATCGTCGGCTACGGCGAGGCGCTCAGCCGGAAAAATCCGCGCTCGTCGGCCCTGATGATCGAGGAACTTTTTGCACCGCTGCTGGTCGGCGAGGATCCGCTGCCGATCGCGCGCCACTGGCAGACGATGTTCCGCCAGATGAGCGGGCGCGCGGGCGGCGTGGCGCTCGAGGCGATGGCCGCGATCGACATCGCGCTGTGGGACGTGATGGGCAAGGCGCTCGGCCAGCCGGTGCATCGCCTGCTCGGCGGCATGGGCCGCACGCGCGTGGCGGCCTACGGCTCGGCGATCTCGTGGCAGGCGGAAGACGCCGCCGTGCGGCAGATCGACCAGTGCCTGAAGCAAGGCTTCAAGTCGATCAAGCTCAAGCTCGGCAACCCGGCCGATGCGGCCATCGCGTGGGCGCGCCGGGTGCGCGAGCGCGTGGGCCCGCACGTGAAGCTTTCGGCCGACGCGAACTGGGCCTACGACGTCGCCGACGCGGCGAAAGTGGCCGCCGTGCTCCACGAACTCGACTTCGTCTGGTTCGAGGAACCGCTGGTTCCCGAGGACGTCGCCGCCTATGCGCGCCTGGCGGCCAAGACGCCGCTGCGACTGGCCGCCGGCGAGAGCGAATACATCGCCGCCGTCGCGCGCGACCTGGTCGCGTCGGGCGCCATCGGCATCTTCCAGCCCGACTGCGCGCGGGCCGGCGGCATCACCGAAACGCGCCGGATGATCGAGCTGGCCGCGGCCTATGGCGTGGCCTATGCGCCGCATGTCGGCGGCGGCGGTGCCGTCAGCGCTGCGGCGAACCTGCATCTCGCCGCGGCGATGCCGAGCTTCCTTTCGTACGAGTGCATGATCTTCCCGAGCGTGCTGCGCACCGATCTTGCGGTCGAACCTGTCGCCGAGGCCTCGGCGCTGGTCGACGGCGAGGTGCCGGTACCCGACAGACCGGGCCTCGGCATCGAGATCGACCGCAAGGTGCTCGCGAAATATCTGGTCCGCTAGCCGACGAAGGGGAACACGCCGATGGATGCCGAAAAGAGCTACGACGTCGTTGTTGCGGGAGCCGGCATGGCCGGCGTGGTCGCCGCGATCGCGGCCGCGCGTTCGGGCGTGCGCACGCTGCTGACCGACCGGCTCGCCTTCCTCGGCGGCAACATGACGGCCGGCCTGCTCGGCAATTTCCTGTCGTTCCACAACATGAAGGGCGAGCAGATAACCGACGGCATCCCGCAGGAGATCGTCGACGCGTGCATCGAACTGGGCGGCGCTTTCCGCGAACATCGCGGCCACCTGCCCAACGCCTACGGCAACGCCTATTCGGTCACACCCGTCGACCCCGAGGTGCTGAAGCTCGTCACGCAGAAGCTGTGCCTGCAGGCGGGCGTCGACCTGATGCTCAACACCTACATCGCCGGCACGGTCGTCGAAGGAACCCGCGTGACCGCGATCCGCGTGGTCAACAAGTCGGGCGAAAGCACGGTGCGCGCGAAGATCTTCATCGACGCGACCGGCGACGCCGATCTCGTCGCCACCGCCGGCGGCAGGTTCCTCCTCGGCAACGAGGAAGGCCGCGTCATGTCGATCAGCCTGTTCTCGCGCCTTGGCAATGTCGATCTCGACAAGCACCTTGCCTACGTCAAGGCCAACCCCGACGAGTTCATGCTCGGCGAGGACCCCTATGTCGGGAAGACCAAGCGGCAGATCGCCGACGGCCTGAAGCACTGGCGCGACTATCCGCTGGTGACCGGCCACTACAACGCGGTCAAGGCAGCGCAGGCGAAGGGCGAGTTCCACAAGAACCGCCAGCGCGTCGTCTTCCAGGTGACGACGATCCCGGGCGTGGTCGTGCTCAACGCGACCAGCCTGCTCGGCTACAACCCGACCGACGGCGCCTCGCTGACCAGGGCCGCGATCGAGGGGCGCGAGCAGATCTTCGCCGTGGCGAAGTTCTTCCGCGACTACGTGCCCGGCTTCGGGAATTCCTTCGTGCTCGATTCCGCCTCGCTGCTCGGCGTGCGCGAAAGCCGGCGCATCGTCGGCGTGCGCACACTGACGACCGACATGTGCGTCGCCGGGCAGAAGAACGACGACGACATCGCGCGCGGCTCGTACTGCCTCGACGTCCACCAGCCGTCGGGCATCATCGAGCACAAGCACATCAAGGGTGGGGAATCCTACGGCATCCCCTATGGCACGCTGATCCCGGAGAAGATCGACGGCGTTATCGTCGCGGGCCGCAGCCTCGCCTCCGAGCGCTTCGCCAACGGTTCGGCGCGCTGCCAGGCGCCGATCATGGGCATGGGCCAGGCGGCGGGTTCGGCCGCCGCCCTGTGCGTCGAGCACGGCTTCCAGCCGCGCGACGTGCCGATCGGGCAGCTGCGCGGCATCCTCCGCCAGCAGGGAGCCGTCGTTTGAGCACCGAAACCGAAGACGCGCGCGCCACCGCGACCGCCCGCGGGGCCGCCGCCGACATCCTGGTCCGCCTGCGCGAGATCGGCCCGCAGCATAGCGCTTCGGAAAGCAAGCTTGCCGCCCTCGTGCTGGCCGAGGCGGCGCGCGTCACGCGCATGAGCCTTGCGACCTTCGCGGTCGAGGCCGACGTGAGCCAGCCCACGGCGATCCGCTTCTGCCGCATGCTGGGCTGCGACGGCTTCCCGGACTTCAAGATCCGGCTTGCACAGGCGCTGATGGTCGGCCAGCCCTTCGTGCACGGCGAGATCGGTGCCGGCGACGGGCTCGGCACCGTCGCGGACAAGATTTTCGCCTCGTCGATCGACGCGCTCCAGCTGATCCGCACCCAGCTCGATCTCGACGCGATGGAGCGCGCGGTGCACGCACTCGCGAACGCGCCGCGCATCGAGCTGTTCGGCAACGGGCTGTCGAGCGTCACCGCGATCGACGCCAACCAGAAATTCATGCGCCTGGGCGTGCCGACGATCCACCATGTCGACAACCACCTGCAGCGCATGTCGGCGGCCACGCTGAAGCCCGGCGACGTCGCGATCGGCTTTGCCTATACCGGCCGCGTGCGCGACGTGCTGCTCACCGCGAAGATGGCGGTCCAGCAGGGCGCCACGCTCATCTCGGTCACGCGCTCGGATTCGCCGCTCGCCGCGATCAGCAGCATCGTGATCGGCGTGGACACGCTCGAGAACACGTTCGTCTACGCACCCATGACGACGCGCATGGCGCATCTTGCGGTCGTCGACGTGCTCGCCACGGCCGTGGCGCTGCGCAGCGGGCCGGAAGGCATGAAGCAGATCAAGCGCGTCAAGGGTGCGCTCAAGGACCAGTGGATGCTGGGCGGCGAGACGCCCGGATGGGTCGGCGCCAAAGACGACGAGGATTGACGGCCGCAGGGCCGCCGAAAACGGAGGACGGAACGTTGGGTTCAGCCAAGTCGATGGACTACCGGTCGCGCATTCCGGTGCTGCCGGCCTACGACGTCACGGTCGTGGGCGGCGGGCCGGCGGGAATCGCCGCCGCCATCGCCGCCGCCCGCCAGGGTGCGCGCACGCTGCTGGTCGAGCGCTACGGCTTTCTCGGCGGCAACCTCACCGCCGGGCTCGTCGGGCCGTGCATGACGGCCTATTCGCTCGACGGTTCGCAGCAGCTGATCAAGGGCATCTTCGAGGAGTTCGTGCAGCGCATGATGGCCGACGGCGGCGCCCTGCACCCTTCCGGCATCCCGGCCGGCAGCGCCTATTGCGGCTTCATCGAGCACGGGCACGACAAGGTGACGCCGTTCGAGCCGGAGGCCGCCAAGATCGCGGCCCTGCGCATGTGCCGCGAGGCGGGCGTGGACCTGCAGTTCCACACGCTGGTCGTCGACACGACCCAGGAAACCCAGGCCGACGGCACGCGGCGCGTGACGGGACTCATCTGCGCCTCCAAGAGTGGGCTGCAGTTCCGCCCGACGACGACGGTGGTCGACTGCTCGGCCGACGGCGACGTCGCAGCCCTCGCCGGTGCGGAGTTCGAGATCGGCCGGACGAGCGACGGGCTGATGCAGCCCATGACGATGTTCTTCCGCGTGAGCCATGTCGACGACGCGAAGGTCGAGGCCTATGTGCGCTCGCACCCGGACGACTACCGGCCCTACGCGTCGATCATCGCAAAGGCGCGCGCGGAAGGCCGCTTCACGATCCCGCGCAAGGGCATCGGCATGTACAAGACGCTCAATCCCGGCGTATGGCGCATCAACACGACGCGCGTGCTGAAATACGACGGCACGAAGGTCGAGGATCTCACGAAAGCCGAGATCGAGGGCCGCGAACAGGTCTTCACCCTCGTGAAGTTCTTCCGCGAGAGCCTGCCCGGCTTCGAGAACTGCCAGCTCCTCGACACGGCGACCCAGATCGGCGTGCGCGAGACGCGGCGCATCGTGGGCGAATACACGCTCACGCTCGGCGACCTGCAGAACGGCCGCCAGTTCGAGGACGTGATCGCGCTGTGCGGCTATCCGGTCGACATCCACGATCCGACCGGTGCGGGCGGCGGCGTGGCCGAAGCCCCGGCGACCGCCAACATGTACGAGATCCCCTACCGCGTGATGGTGCCCAAGACGTTCGCCAACCTGCTCGTCGCCGGACGCTCGGTGTCCGCCTCGCACGAGGCGTTGGGCGCCATCCGCGTCATGCCGCCCTGCTTCGCGATGGGCGAGGCGGCCGGCATCGCCGCCGCCATCGCCACGGCGTCGGGCATCGCCGCACAGGCCGTGCCGATCCCCGCTCTGCACGCGGCCCTGCGCGCGAAGGGTGCCTATATCGGCGAGGATCGCCGCTGACCTAGCCGGCGACGCGCGCGCGCGTGCCCGTCCGGGTGGATTCGAGGATCGCGTCGATCAGCCGGTGCACGGCGAGCGCGGAACGGCCGGTGATCGACGACGGTTTCCCTTCGGCAAGCGATGCCGCGAAATCCGCGATGACCGCGCGATGGGCACCGTGATCGAACGCCATCGGATCGGCACCGCCGCCGGTCGCCTGCTTCTGGCCGATCTCCTCCACCTTTCCGTCGCGCCACGTCACCGTCAGGCTGCCGCCGCGGAACAGGGCCGAGCCGTGTTCGCCGTGGATCGAAAGCGTTTCGGAATCGCCCGGATGGGCGGCCGTCGTCGCCAGCAGCGAGCCGTAGGCGCCCGACCGGAAGCGCAGGCCCCCGGCGGCGAAATCCTCGGTCTCCATCCTGTGCAGCGACGTGGTGCCCGCCATCGCCTGCACCTCGTCGACCGGACCCAGCAGCGAGAGCATCAGGTCGAGCGCATGGATCGCCTGCGAGATCAGCACGCCGCCGCCGTCGCGTGCCAGCGTGCCGCGGCCCGGCTCGTCGTAATAGGCCTGCGGGCGCCACCACGGCACGTCGAGCCGCACGAGGCCGAGCCGGCCGAGACGCCCGCCGGCCAGCAGCTCGCGCAGTGCCAGCGACGCCGGGCGCAGCCGGTGCTGGAACACGATGCCCAGCGAGATGCCGGCCCGCTCGGCGATCGCGACGATCTCCTCGGCGGCCTTCGTCGTCCGCTCGACCGGCTTTTCCATCAGGATGTGCTTGCCGGCTGCGGCGAACAGACGCACAGCCTCGAGCCGCGCGTTGGGCGGCGTGAGCAGCAGGACGGCATCGAGTGCGGGATCTGCCGCCAGCGCTTCGAGGCTTTCGGCGGCCACATAGCCGTGGGTCCCGGCGAAGGCCGCGCGCCGGCCTGCGTCGCGCCCGTAGACGCCGTGCACCTCGACCCGCCCGTCGGCAAGGTCCTTCAGCGACTGGACGTGCGGCTTGGACGCCATGCCGAGTCCCACGATCGCCATGCGCACGGGCCTGCCCTTGATCGGTTTCACGCGGCGTTTCTCCCTTTTTCCTGCGGAAGCGTTTGCTTCGCGCGGCCGACAATCTATTCTGTCGCCTGACATATCGCCAATCGCCAATCCGCCTGAACGGATCGGCAGCACCCTTACGGAGGAACACCTTGAAGCGCCCGCTCCGCTCCCGCCAGTGGTTCGACAATCCCGAGAACCCCGGCATGACCGCCATCTATCTCGAGCGCACCCTGAACTGGGGCATCACGCTCGACGAGCTGCGGTCGGGCAAGCCGATGATCGGCATCGCGCAGACGGGTTCCGATCTGTCGCCGTGCAACCGGCACCATCTGGAACTCGCCAAGCGCGTGCGCGACGGCATCACGGCCATGGGCGGCGTGTGCTTCGAGTTCCCGTGCCACCCGATCCAGGAAACCGGCAAGCGGCCGACGGCCATGCTCGACCGGAATCTCTCCTATCTCTCGCTGGTCGAGGTGCTCTTCGGCTATCCGCTCGACGGTGTGGTGCTGATGACGGGCTGCGACAAGACCACGCCCGCCCTGCTGATGGCGGCGGCGACGGTCAATATCCCGGCGATCGGCCTCAATGTCGGCCCGATGCTCAACGGCTGGGACGGCGACAAGCGCGTGGGCTCGGGCATGGTCGTGTGGACGGCGCGCGAGCGCCACGCCGCGGGCGAGATCACCTTCGAGCAGTTCGTCGATATCGTCGCGACGTCGGCCCCGTCGGTCGGCCACTGCAACACGATGGGCACGGCCTCGACGATGAACTCGCTGTCCGAGGCTTTGGGCATGTGCCTGCCCGGCTCGGCCGCGATCCCGGCCCCCTACCGCGAGCGCGGCCAGATCGCCTACGAGACCGGCAAGCGCATCGTCGACATGGTGCGCGAGGACCTGAAGCCGTCGGACATCATGACGCGCGAGGCGTTCGAGAACGTCATCCTCGCCAACACCGCCATCGGCGGCTCGACCAACGCACCCGTCCACATGAACGCGATCGCCAAGCATGCCGGCGTGAAGCTCGAAGTGTCGGACTGGGAGAAGGTCGGCTTCGACATCCCGCTGCTCGTCAACCTGCAGCCGGCGGGCGAGTATCTGGGCGAGGAGTATTTCCGCGCCGGCGGCTTGCCCGCCGTGATGGCCGAACTGATCAAGGCCGGCAAGCTGCGCGAAAACGCGATGACGGTGAGCGGCAAGACGGCGGGCGAGAACTACCGCGGCAAGTTCGCGACCAACCGCGACGTCATCCGCAGCTACGACAAGCCGATGCGCGAGAACGCGGGCTTCCTCAACCTCAAGGGCACGCTGTTCGACAGCGCCATCATGAAGACGAGCGTGATCTCGAAGGAATTCCGGGACCGCTATCTCTCGAACCCGAAGGACCCCAACGCGTTCGAGGGCAAGGTCGCCGTGTTCGACGGGCCGGAGGATTACCACCACCGGATCGACGACGCGTCGATGGGCATCGACGAGCACACGATCCTGATCATGCGCGGGGCCGGTCCCATCGGCTATCCGGGTGCGGCGGAGGTCGTCAACATGCAGCCGCCGGCCGCCCTCATCAAGCGCGGCATCCTGTCGCTGCCGTGCATCGGCGACGGGCGCCAGTCGGGCACGTCGGCCTCGCCCTCGATCCTCAACGCATCGCCCGAGGCGGCGGCGGGCGGCGGCCTGGCGATCCTGAAATCGGGCGACCGCATCCGCATCGATCTCAACAAGCGCACGGCCGACATCCTGCTGTCGCCCGAAGAGATCAAGAAGCGCCACGCCGATCTCGCCGCCAAGGGCGGCTTCCCCTACCCGGCCAGCCAGTCGCCGTGGCAGGAGATCCAGCGCTCGATGGTCGACCAGCTGTCGGAAGGCATGACGCTGAAGCCGGCGGTCAAGTTCCAGCGCATCGCGCAGAAGGGCATGCCGCGCGACAATCACTGACCGGTCAGCGGCGCGCGGCGTCCATCGCCGCGCGCATGCGCCGGATCGTGGCGTCGAGCCCGTCGAAGATCGCGGCCCCGACGAGGAAGTGGCCGATATTGAGCTCGACGATGTCGGCCATCGCCGCGATGGCACCCGCGTTGGTGAAGTTGAGGCCGTGGCCCGCGTGGCATTCGAGGCCGATCCTCGTTGCGTGGACTGCGGCGCGGCCGATCCGGTCGCGTTCGCGGGCAAAATCGGGCGTGCCCTCGGCATGCGCGTAGGCACCGGTATGCAGTTCGACGACCGGTGCCCCGACCGCGACGGCCGCGTCGAGCTGGGCCGGCTCGGGATCGATGAACAGCGAGACGCGGATGCCCGCTTGCGCCAGTGCCGCGACATAGGGCTTCAGCGCCGCACGGTTGCCGGCCACGTCGAGCCCGCCTTCCGTCGTCACCTCGGTGCGCTTCTCCGGCACCAGACAGCAGGCATGCGGACGGATCGAGAGCGCGATGGCGCGCATCTCGTCGGTCGCGGCCATCTCGAAATTGAGCGGGGCGGCGATCTCGTCGCGCAGACGGCGCATGTCGGCATCGCGGATGTGGCGGCGGTCCTCGCGCAGATGCGCGGTGATCCCGTCGGCTCCCGCCGCGATCGCCTGGCGCGCCGCGGCGACCGGATCGGGATGCGTGCCGCCGCGCGCGTTGCGCACGGTGGCGACGTGATCGACGTTGAATCCGAGGCGCAGCTTCTTCATCGGTCCTTCTCCGGTCGGGCGCGGTTCGCACCCAGTTGTTCGGCAAGCTTCAGGGCCGCGATCAGGCTGCCCGGATCGGCAATGCCCCTGCCCGCGATGTCGAGTGCCGTACCGTGGTCGGGCGACGTGCGCACGAAAGGCAGGCCGAGCGTGACGTTGACGCCGCCGTCGACATCGAGCGTCTTCAGCGGGATCAGCGCCTGGTCGTGATACATGCAGATCGCCGCGTCGTATTTTTCGCGCGCGCGCGGCGAGAACATCGTGTCGGGCGGCAGCGGGCCGACGGCGTCGATGCCGGCTGCGCGCAACGCGGCGACGGCGGGCGCGACGATGGCGATGTCCTCGCTTCCCATTGCACCTTCTTCGCCCGCATGCGGGTTGAGCCCGGCGAGCGCAAGTCGCGGCCGCGCGATGGCGAAATCGCGCGCGAGGCCGGCCGCCGCGATCTTCGCGACCGCGACGATGGCTTCGGTCGTCAGGCCTGCGATGGCCGCTTTCAGCGCCAGATGGATCGTCGCCGGCACGACGCGCAAGGCCGGGCATGCGAGCATCATCGCGACCGGTACATCGCCCGACTTGGCGGCCAGATATTCGGTGTGGCCCGGATGCCGGAAGCCGGCGGCATAGAGCGTGGCCTTCTGGATCGGGTTGGTGACGATGCCGCCGACGGCATGCGTCAGCGCAAGCCCGATGGCGCGGTCGATCGACGCGATGACCGCGCGCGCGTTCGCGGGATCGGGCCTGCCGGGAACGCTCGGCACCGCGAGCGGTACCGGCAGCACCGGCAGCGCGTCGGCGAATATGCCGCGTGCCTCGGCCGGGTCGGCAACGCGGCGGAACGGCACGTTCCAGCCGTGGCGTGCCGCGATCGCCGCAAGCCGGTCGGGATCGTCGAGCGCCACGAAGGCGGGACCGCCTGCACGCAGAAGCAGCCAGGCGCGCAGCGTCAGTTCGCCGCCAATCCCCGCCGGTTCGCCCATCGTCAGTGCCAGAATCGACATATGCGCCCGAAAGTCCGGTTGCCCGAAACGAGGCCGGATTCGTAACCCAAGCCGGTCGCGTTCTGGAATCGCACCTGCGCATGGCTGGCACGCCGATTGCGTCCATTGTCCCGATTGCATCGATCAGGAGGACGAAAATGGCCAGAACCCCAGGATTCGCGCGCCGGACCTTCCTCAAATCGGCGGTTGCCGGTGCCGCCTTTTCGGGCCTCGCGGCCCCGCATGTATTCGCGCAGGGTGCCCAGGTGCCGGTGCGCTTCACGCTGAACCTGCCGCGCAACGGCACGAATTCGCCCTTCATCCACGCGATGGAGCGCGGCTACTACCAGCAGGAGGGGATCCGCATCGTCTCGATGGATCCGGCCGCGGGTGCGGACGCCATGCAGCGCGTCGCCTCCGACACCTACGATCTCGGTTTCGGCGACCTGCCGGCCCTCGCCGAGTTCTACCTGAAGAACCCCGAAGCCACGCCGATGGCGGTCTTCAACGTCTACCGCTCGACGCCCGCCGCGATCGTCTCGTGGAAGGGCTCGAAGATCGAGAAGCCGGCCGACCTCGTCGGCCGCACGGTCGGCGGCCCGCTCACCGACAACGCGTTCCGCCTGTTCCCGGTCTTCTTCCGCGCCAACGGCCTCGATCCTGCGGGCGTGAAGTTCAACAACGTCGACCTGCGCCTGCGCGAGGCGGTGTTCATGCGCAAGGAGGTCGACGCGGTCACCGGCTTCGATTCGACCGTGTGGCTCAACCTGCGCGGCCTCGGCGTGAAGTTCGAGGATATCTCGATCATGCTCTATTCCAGGCACGGTCTCGATCTCTACTCGAACACCGTGATCGTCAGCCGCAGGTTCCTGCGCGAGAACGAGGCCGCGATCCCCGGCTTCCTGCGCGCGACGATGAAGGGCTGGCGCGACGCGGCCGCCGATCCGGTCGCGGTCACCGAATCGCTGTTCAAGGCCGACGGTCTCGTCAACAAGGAGATCGAGCGCGACCGCCTCAAATGGATCCTCGAGAACCAGGTCATGGGGCCCGAGACCGCGAAGATCGGGCTCGGACAGATCGAGATCCCGCGCCTGCAGAAATCGATCGAGCTGCTGGCCAAGGGCATGGAACTGTCCGGCGTGGTCGCCCCGGACAAGATCTGGACCGACAAGTACCTGCCGCCGCTCGACCAGCGGAAGATCTAGACCAGTTCGAGCGGGCGGAACGGCCCTTCGGGCGGGACGGCGCGGATCGCGTCGCCCGCCCGGATTTCCCCGCCCGCGCGCACGACCGCCATGATTCCGGCCTTGCGCACCAGGGCGCCGGCCGCATCGCGGTCGAGCACGGCCTGCATCAGGCCCTTGCGGAATTTGTCGAGCTGGAGGCACGGGTTGCGCAGGCCCGTCACCTCGAGCCGCACCGCATCGCCCATTTCCAGCATTGTCCCGGTCGCAAGGCCAAGCAGGGCCAGTCCCTTCGTCGCGACATTCTCGCCCAGATCGCCGGGTGCGATGTCAAAGCCCGCCGCGCGCAGCTCGTCGAACAGCTCGGCATGGATCAGGTGAACCTGGCGCAGGTTCGGCTGGGTCGGGTCGCGCGCCACGCGGCTGCGGTGTTTGACCGTGACGCCCCGGTGCGCATCCCCCTCAACACCTTCGCCGGCAATCAGCCGGATCGAAGGCCGGAGGTCCTTGGAGAAGCGGTGATCGGCCTTGCTGGCCACCGCGACGACGATTCCCTGCATGCGGCGAGAGTAGCCGCAAAGTTGGCGGTTTCAACGTTCTTCGCTAGACTTGCCCCAACAGGGCCAAAATCCGGCCATATCAAGGGAGTGACGCCACCGTGGAGCCCGCCGCAAAAGCCGCAGAACCGACCGTCTCGCCGATCCGGATGCTCGGGCTCGCCTTCACGCCACGGTACATCATCTACACATTGAGCCTGGCCTCGACCGTGGTCTTCGCGCTCGCCAGCTTCCACGACAGCTGGTTCCTGCTGCCCTTCGCGATCGCCGCGACCCTCGCCGTGATCGGCACGCGCGACATCACGCAGACCCAGCGCAGCCTGCTGCGCAACTATCCGATCGCCGCCCACATCCGCTTCCTGCTGGAGGAGATCCGCCCCGAGATCCGCCAGTATTTCCTCGAGAGCGACACCGACGGCATGCCGTTCAACCGCAACAAGCGGTCGATCGTCTACCAGCGCGCCAAGGCCGATCTCGACAAGCGCCCCTTCGGCACGATGCTCGACGTCTACGCGACCGGCTTCGAATGGATGAACCATTCGCTGGCCCCCAAGCACCATTCGGGCGAACCCTTCCGCATCTCGATCGGCGGGCCGGACTGCAGCCAGCCCTATTCCTGCTCGGTCTTCAACATTTCGGCGATGAGCTTCGGGGCGCTGTCGGCCAACGCGATCCGCGCCCTCAACCGCGGCGCCAAGATGGGCGGCTTCGCCCACGACACCGGCGAAGGCGGCTTCAGCCAGTATCACCAGGAATTCGGCGGCGACATCATCTGGGAGATCGGCAGCGGCTATTTCGGCTGCCGCAACCCCGACGGCAGCTTCTCGGCCGAGCGCTTCGCCGAGCAGGTGAAGGCGCCGCAGGTCAAGATGGTCGAGATCAAGCTGAGCCAGGGTGCCAAGCCCGGCCATGGCGGCGTGCTGCCCGGCCCAAAGGTCTCGGCCGAGATCGCCGCGGCACGCGGCGTGCCGCAGGGGGTCGACTGCATTTCGCCCGCCAGCCACCCGGCCTTCTCCACGCCGCTGGGCCTCGTGGGCTTCATCAAGCAGCTGCGCGAGCTTTCCGGCGGCAAGCCCGTCGGCTTCAAGCTGTGCATCGGCCATCCGGCCGAGTTCCTCGGCATCTGCAAGGCGATGCTGCAGACGGGCATCTATCCCGACTTCATCGTCGTCGACGGTTCGGAAGGCGGTACCGGTGCCGCGCCGCTCGAATTCCTCGACCATATCGGCACGCCGCTGCGCGACGGGCTGGTGTTCGTGCACAACGCGCTGGTGGGGCTGGGCATCCGCGAACGCATCAAGGTCGGTGCCGGCGGCAAGATCACGTCGGCCTTCGACATGGCGCGCGTCATGGCGCTGGGGGCCGACTGGTGCAACGCCGCGCGCGGCTTCATGTTCGCCATCGGCTGCATCCAGTCGCAGAGCTGCCATACCGACTCGTGCCCGGCGGGTGTCGCCACGCAGGACAAGTCGCGCCAGCGCGCCCTCGTCGTGCCCGACAAGGCCCAGCGCGTGGCGCAGTTCCACAAATCGACGGTGACGGCGCTTGCCGAGGTGATCGCGGCGGCGGGTCTCATGCATCCGAGCGAGCTTCGCCCGCACCACATCTCGCGGCGCATCGGCCCCGAGCAGTGCGCGACGTTCGACGAGGTCTACCACTTCCTGAAGCCGGGCGAGATCCTCGACGGCACCGACCATCCGGCCTTCGTCAAGAGCTGGCCGGCCGCGCGCGCCGAGGCGTTCTGACGGCTACTGGTTGAGGACGACCTCGCCCATCCGCGAAAGGTCGTAGCCGCCCAGCCGTTCGGCGTGGCGCTGGAACTCCGTGCCGCGCGCGAAGGCGAGCAGGCGCTGGACCTGCGGCCCGAAATAGTCGCGCCGGCGCATCGCGAGATCGAAGCGTTCGCGGAACAGCGGCACGAAATCGATGCCGAGCTGGCCGGCCGACGCGGCGACGCCGAAGCCGGCATCGGCACGCCCTTCGCGCACGGATGCTGCGATCTCGGTCTCGTTGAGGGCCGGCGCATCGAGTGCGTCGAGCGTGTCGAGCCGGATGCCCGCCTCGGCCAGCAGATGCATGAACAGCACGTGGCTGCCCGCCTGCGGCTGGCGCAGCACGACGTGCGCCTTGCGCCGCCTGAGATCGGCAAGCCTGCGCAGCTTCTTCGGGTTGCCCTTCGCGACGAGCAGGCCCTGCTGGCGCCACGCCCAGCCGATCGCCACGATGTCCTGGCCCGGCATGGCCGCGGCAAGGGCGGGCACGTTGAACGTGCCGGTATCCGGATCGACGATGTGGAGGGCCGCAAGCATGGCCGTGCGTTCGCGGAGCGCGTCGAGCCCGTCGAGCGAGCCGCCGGGCATCGTCGCGAGGCCCGAGCGCGAGCGGCGCAGCGCCCATTCGAGCAGCGGATCGTGGCTGCCGGCCAGGATCGGCGGCGGGGCCGCGGCCGTCACGCCCGATTCGCCCAGATCGGTGTGCCGCGCGATCCACATGTCGATCAGCGGGCGCGGGAACAGCCACTTGCCGCCGACGCGCGCGCACGGGATGCGCCGCGTGCGCACGAGTTCGTAGATCGCGCGCTCCTTGAGGCGCAGATAGGCCGCGACCTCGCCGGTGGTCAGGATCGACTGGGACATTGCCGGGCCCGA
>CAYQDN010000056.1:0-20763 GCA_964416335.1 uncultured Azospirillum sp. | reverse complement strand
GTGCTCCATGTGATCGTGGCGGGGCCCTATTCGGCGCCCACGCCCGAAGGACGTGCCGCCAACCTCCTGCGCATGAACCGGGCGGCCGCCGAGGTCGCCCGGCTCGGCCATATCCCGGTGATCGGCGTCAACGCCGCCCTGCCTGTTCTGGAGGCAGCGGACCTGCCCTACAATCATCCTTGGATGATGGAAATTTCGCTCGCACTCGCCGCGCGCTGCGACGCGTGCCTGCACATCGCCCGTTCGCCGGGTGCCGACCGCGAGGCCGAGCTGATCCGGGCGCGCGGCCTGCCGGTGTGGACGCGGATCGAAGACGTGCCGCCGGCGGAATAACCGGATATGCTCGCGCATTAGGTGGCCGGGGCGCGAGGCATGGCGGACAGCGGCGGCGATTTCTACAGACGGATCTACGAATCCGCGCGGATCGGGATCTACGAGACGAGCGGCGACGGCCAGCTGCTGCGCGCCAACGAATACCTGGCCTACATGTTCGGCTATCCCGACGCGCAAGCCATGCGCGACGAGCCGGGCCATGTCGGCGAACGCTTCTATGCAAGGCGCGCCGACCGCGACCGCTTCGCCGCCCGGCTGCGCGCCGACGGGGCCGTCTCCGAATTCGTGTGCGAGGGCAAGAGGCGCGGCGGCGGGCGCCTGTGGTTCAGCCAGACCGCGGTGCGCGAGACCGACCCCGACGGCAGCGAGCGTTTCATCGGCACGATGGTCGACGTCACGGCGCTTATCGAGGCGCAGGACCGCGCCTACGAGGCGGAGGCCGCCTACCGCTCGATCTTCGAGAATTCGAGCCTCGGGCTCTACCGCTCGTCGCTCGACGGCCGCCAGCTGCGCGCCAACCCGGCCCTCGTGCGCTTCAACGGCTATGCGAGCGAGTCCGAGCTCCTGTCGGCCATCACCGACATCGCGCGCGAATGGTACGTGGACCCGTCGCGGCGCACGGAATTCGCGCGCGAGATCGAGCGGTCGGGCCGCGTCCTCAACTTCGTCTCGGAGGTCTACCGCCACAAGACGCGCGAGCGCGTCTGGGTCGCCGAGAACGGCTGGGTCGTGCGCCGGCCCGACGGCAGCGCGCTGTGCTACGAGGGCACGATCGAGGACATCACCGAGCGCCATCTGGCACAGGAGGTCCTCTCGCAGGCCAAGGCGGCAGCCGAGCAGGCGGAATCCGACTACCGCTCGATGTTCGAGAATTCCGATTTCGGCATCTACCGCACGCGGCCCGACGGGATCCAGCTGCGCTCGAACCTCGCACTGGCGCGCATCAACGGCTTCTCGAGCGAGGCCGAGCAGCTCGAGGCCGTGACGCGCGCCAAGGCGTCGGGCATCGGCTGGTACGTGATTCCGGACCGGCGCCTGGAATACCAGCGCCTGCTGCATCGCGACGGCTACGTGCGGAATTTCGAATCGGAAGTCGTAAGGCGCGCGACGGGCGAGCGCGCCTGGGTTTCCGAGAACGGCTGGCTCGTGCACGACCGCGAGGGGCACATCATCGCCTACGAAGGCACGGTGATGGACATCACCGAGCGCAAGCGCGCGGAGGCCGAACTCTACGAGGCCAAGGCCGCGGCGGAGGCGGCCTCGGCCGCCAAGAGCGCCTTCCTCGCGGTCATGAGCCACGAGCTGCGCACGCCGCTCAACGCGATCATCGGCTTTGCCGAGATCATCGAGACCAGGATGTTCGGGCCCGACGATCCGCGCTATTTCGAATACGCGGCCGACATCCGCAGCAGCGGCACGCACCTGCTCAACCTCATCAACGACATCCTCGACCTGTCGAAGATCGCGGCGGGCCGGCTCGACCTGGTCGAAAGCCCGGTCGACGCGGCATCGCTCGCGGGTGCGACGATCAAGCTGTTCGCCGCCAACGCGACCAAGGCGGGGCTCGAGATCACCGCCGACATGCCGGCCGACGGGCTCGTCTTCCGCGGCGATTCGCTGCGCCTCCAGCAGGTCCTGATGAATCTCGTCTCGAACGCGATCAAGTTCACGCCGGCGGGCGGGCGCGTGCGGGTGTTCGCGCGCCGGGACGCCGACGCGATCCGCATCGGTGTCGCCGATACCGGCGTGGGCATGACGCCTTCCGAGGCGAAGTCGGTGATGGAGCCGTTCGTGCAGCTCGATACGCGCCTGGCGCGCCGGCACGAGGGCACGGGCCTGGGCCTGTCGATCAGCAAGGAGCTGGTCGCCCTCCATGGCGGGGACCTGACCATCGCCAGCGTGAAGGGCCAGGGAACGACGGTGACGGCCACGCTGCCGCTGTCGCGGGTCGAAGACCGATGACTCAGATGCTCTATTCGTAAACCGGCTTGCCGGGCGGGACCGAAACGCGCCGGACGACGAGCCGGTCGACCGGGCCGTTGCGGGCGGCGAGTGCCGCCTTCGCCGCGTCCTCCGAATATCCATGGGTCACTTTCGAAAGCGCCGAGTTCCCGATCAGAATGTCGCCGACATAGACGACTTCGCCCGCGGACACGCGGAACGAAGGCGGGTTGGTGAATTTCGTGATCGCGTTGAACATCGATATGCCCTTGGTCTGCAGGTTTTCGATCCGGTAGGTGCCGGGCGTGAGCTGCATGAAATTGTAGGCGACCGGCGCGTCGGGCGTGGCAACCGAACAGGCGATCTGGTTCAGGAGGATATATTCGAAGGCCCGATTGCGCGACTCGTCGTAACGTCCGAGTTGCGCGAAGATTTGAGCGGTGCCGAAGAAATTGTGCGTCGGACAATAGGGTTTGGATTTCGCGATCTTGTAGAGTTCGCGTTCATCGAGTGCGAAGCCGATGATCACCAATGCATCCGTGCCGGACGGAGCGACATCTTGAGAGCTGCGGACGGACGTATTCGTGCAGCCGGCCACAAGAAGCGCGGCCAAACAGGCGACGGTTAAGGACAGGCGTCGGCTAGCGGGATGCATTCTGGAGACCTCTTGCGTCGGCGGATTTTGCGGGCGCTGGTCCGATCAGCATCCGCCGGTTGATCAGGCGGGCGGCACCTTCGGGCCAAAGCCTGTGAAGGATTGCGTGCGCTTCGGCAGGGCTGTTGGCGCCGGTCATCCGTGCAGGAAGAACAGCGAGCAGCGCGACATCGCCGACATAGACGACTTCGCCGGCCGAAACCGTGAATCGCGGCACGGTCTGCCGTTCCCAAGGCGGCCGTGGCGGACCTTGCGGTTCCTCTACTGCGGTCTCACTCTTGTAGCGCGAGTCAGCGTACGCGATCCGGGTAAGCACGTAGTTGCCCGGACGTATCTGGAGGACCGTGAAGGCCGGCGGTTCCCCGCGTGTGGGCGTCCGGCAGCTGATCCGGAAAACTTCCATGATATTGTGCCGCCAGGCATCGGCCGCGTCCGTACTTTCAGGAAGGCGCATCCATCTTGTGTCGACTCTCAAAGGGCAGCTTTCCCTGCCCCCAGGCGTTCCGATGTACACCTGACCGATGATGATGGTGGCAATGCCGGGATCGGTCGAGAGCTGGGCTATGTCGGTCACGGGCGCTGGAATCTCGAAGATCGGCACCAAGGCATAGTGCAGCGTCGTGCAAGACGAAAGGGACAGTGCCAGCGCGGCTGCCGCGATCTTGTGCGACCGCCGGTGCGTCGGTGCGGCTGATTCGGATTGACCTAAAATGGTAGAGCCTCAGTGCAGCGTATTCTCCATTGCATTGTGCCGCGTGAATTCCGCGAAGTAAAGGCGCCCCAACTCGCGCGACGTACCCCGGAGTGGCACCGCCGCCGCGGGCTTCGTCTAAAGCGGCTTGCCGTCCTTGCGCGTGTAGCTCCAGACCTGTCCGGCCGTGCCCGCGATGTCGTCCTCGGGATAGGACGCCGCATCGCCCGGCGTGCGGTCGCCGACTTCCAGATAGACGACGTCGTCCGGCCCGTCATTGACGAGGCAGTGCCCGTCCGCGACCCCGGCCGGGAAGCCCGCACACTGGCCCGCCGGCAGCTTCGTGGAACCTGCGTCGGTCACCAGCGTGGCCGTGCCCGAGACGACATAGACGAACTCGTCCTGGCGCGCGTGCCAGTGACGCAGGGCGCTGCGCGCACCGGGCGGCAGGCGCACGAGATTGACGCCGAAGTTCCTGAGACCCAGCGGGTCGCCGAGCACGCGCCGCTCGCGCGGCCCGATCTTCGAGCGCAGCGGTTCGGGGATCGCCGCCCCGATGCGCGGTTCGAGCGACGCGGGATCGAGGATCGGCGGCTTGCGGGCGCTGCCGGTCATGGGACGAGGATCACCGAGCCGGTCGTCTTGCGGCCTTCGAGGTCGGTGTGCGCGCGCACGGCGTCCTTCAGCGCGTACTCGGCCGACGTCTCGATCTTGACGATGCCCTTGGCGACGACGTCGAACAGCTCGTCCGCCGTGGCAACGAGATCGGCGCGCTTGGCGACGTAGGTGTTGAGCGTCGGGCGGGTGACGTAGAGCGAGCCCTTCGCCGACAGGAGGCCGAGATTGAGCGGATCGGCCGGGCCCGAGGATTGGCCGAACGTGACCAGCGTGCCGAGCGGCTTGAGGCAGTCGAGCGACTTCAGCAGCGTGTCCTTGCCGACCGAATCGTAGACGACCGGCACGCCCGCGTTGTTCGTGAGGCCCTTCACCGCGGCGACGAAATCGGTCTCGCGGTAGAGGACCGTGTGGTGGCAGCCATGGGCCTTGGCAAGCTCGGCCTTTTCCTTCGAGCCGACGGTGCCGATGGTCGTGGCACCCAGGTGCTTCGCCCACTGGCAGGCGATCAGGCCCACGCCGCCGGCAGCCGCATGGAACAGGATCGTGTCGCCCTTCTGCACCTTGTAGGTCCGGCGCAGCAGGTACTGCACCGTCATGCCCTTGAGCATCATCGAGGCGGCCTGCTTGTCGGAAATGCCGGCCGGCAGCTTGACCACGCGGTCGGCGGGCACGAGGCGCTTCTCGGCATAAGTACCGGGGCCGGCCACGTAGGCGACGCGGTCGCCGGCCTTGATGTCGGCGACACCGCTGCCGACCGCCTCGACGATGCCGGCGGCTTCGTTGCCGGGCGAGAACGGCACGGGTGCGGGGTAGAGACCGGAGCGGAAATAGGTGTCGATGAAATTGACGCCGATCGCGGTGTGCCGGACCAGCACCTCGCCCGCAGCGGGGGCGGCGATGTCGATGTCTTCCCACACCATCGCGTCGGGGCCGCCGGGTTTATGGACGCGGATCGCTTTTGCCATCGCTAGGCTCCTTCAGCCGAGATGCTTTTTGAAAAACGCGGCCGTCCGCCCGTTGGCGAGATCGGCCGAAACCTTGTCGTAGTGCTTGCCGCCGACGCGCGCGAAGGCGTGGTCCTGCCCGGCATAGCTGTGGATCGCGACCATCGGGTTGTTCGCAAGGGCCGCGCGCGTCTTGGCCTGCGATTCCGGCGGCACGAAGCCGTCCTTCTCGGCCACGTGCATCAAAAGCGGCTTGCTGATCGACCAGGCGAGATCGAGCAGCCCGTCGAGCCCGACGCCGTAATAGCTGACCGACGCGTCGGCGTTCGTGCGCCCGGCCATCTGGAAGGCGAGATTGCCGCCAAGGCAGTAGCCGACGGCACCGACCTTGCCCGTGCAGGCGGCGTGGCCGCGCAGGGCGGCCAGCGTCAAGGCGAGATCTTCCACACCGAGCGCGAAATCGAAACCCTTGAAGAGTTCGAACGCGCGCGCCCATTCGGCGTCGGTCTTGTCGGTGATCTGGATGCCGGGCTCCTGGCGCCAGAAGATGTCGGAGCAGGCCACGACATAGCCTTGGGCGGCATAGCCGTCGGCCAGATCGCGCATGACCTTGTTGACGCCGAAAATCTCCTGGATCAGCACGAGGCCCGGCCCCTTGCCGGCCGGCGGCAGGGCCACATAGGCGTCGAACTTGGCGCCGAACTTCGGATGCGGCGTCGTCGCCGCCACGCTGAGCGTTGCCATGGGTCCCGTATCTCCGCCGGAAAACGAGGTGCGTGTCCGACTTAGTGTGCCGCCGCAGTTTTGGCAAGCGCGGCCGGTTGCGGGGCCCCCCGCCGGGCCTTATGGTCGGACGGATCCGACATGGGGTGACGTCCGATGAAGATAAAGGTCGATGTCGAGTGCACGCCGGAAGAGGCCCGCGTCTTCATGGGCCTGCCCGACGTGAAGCCGATGCAGGAGGCGCTGATGGGCCAGATGACCGGCCGGCTGGAAAGCGCCATGAAGGCGATGGAGCCCGAGGCGATCCTGCGCCAGTGGTTCACCGGTGCGGGCTGGGACCAGATGCAGAAATTCTGGTCGCTCGGCGCCGACCACAACAAGACGAAATAGCAAAGGACCGAACGACGTGGACGGTGATCCCAAGCCTTTCTACCAGGCGCATGTATTCGTGTGCACGAACGAGCGGCCGGCGGGCCATCCGCGCGGCTGCTGCAAGGACAAGGGTTCCGAGAAGCTGCGCGACTACATGAAGGCGCGCGCCAAGGAGCTGGGCCTGCCCGAAACGCGGATCAATACAGCCGGCTGCCTCGAACGCTGCGAGTTCGGCCCGACTCTCGTGATCTATCCCGAGGGCGTGTGGTATTCGCCCAAGACGCGCGAGGATATCGACGAGATCCTTTCCGTCCACATGCAGCAGGGCAAGCGCGTGGAACGCCTGATGCTGAAATACGAAGACCGCGTGCCGCCCAAGCCCAAGGGCTGAATGCGCCGCCCGACGATCTTTGCGCCCGCCAGTGCCGCCGGGAAGGCCGGCGTGGCGGTCGTGCGCGTGTCGGGCCCGCTGGCAGGTCCTGCCCTTGCGGCCCTGGCCGGGCGCGTACCGGAGGCGCGCATCGCCACGCGTGCCCGGCTCGTCGACCCGGCCGACGGCGCGCCGATCGACGACGCCCTCGTCCTGTGGTTTCCGGGCCCGGCGAGTTTCACCGGCGAGGATGTCGCCGAATTCCACATCCATGGCAGCCGCGCCACGCTGGCCGCTTTGATCGACGCCCTCGGCCGGCAGCCGGGCCTGCGGCTGGCGGAACCGGGCGAATTCGCCAGGCGCGCCTTCGATGCCGGAAAGCTGGATCTCGCCCAGATCGAAGCGCTGGCCGACCTGATCGCCGCGGAAACGAAAAGCCAGGCAACACAGGCGCTGCGCCAGCTCGGCGGGGCGCTGGGCGAAGCGGTGGAAAGCTTGCGCGCCCGCGTTTTGAGGCTGCGTGCGTTGGCCGAAGCGGAGATCGATTTTCCCGACGAGGGCGACGTGCCCGGCGGGCTGATCGCGCGCATGCGCGGGCCCCTCGAAACGCTCGACGGCGAGCTTCAATCCCTGATTGCCGGCGCCGCGCGCGGCGAACGCCTGCGCAACGGCTTCACCGTCGCGATCCTGGGCGCCCCCAATGCCGGCAAGTCGAGCCTGCTCAACCGGCTGGCGCGGCGCGAGGCGGCGATCGTGTCGGAGACCGCGGGCACGACGCGCGATGTGATCGAGGTGCATCTCGATCTCGACGGCTGGCCGGTGACGCTGTGGGATACGGCGGGCTTGCGCGAAATTCCGGCCGACGCGGCGGGCCCGCACGCGTCCGTCGAGATCGAAGGCATGAAGCGCGCGCGCCGACGTGCCGAAGAAGCCGACCTCAGGCTCGTCGTGCTCGACGCGCGCCTACCCGTTCCCGACGCAAGCCTTGCGGCCTTCGCGCAGGACGGGCTCGTCGTGCTCAACAAGACGGATCTGGCACCGGGCGAAGCGGGCCTGCGTGTTTCGGCCCTGACGGGTGCGGGTATCGAAGCGCTCGAAGCGAAGCTTGCGTCGCTGGCGGCCGCCGCGTTGGGCAATGCCGGCGGCGAGGCGCCGCTCGTCACGCGCGCGCGCCATCGTGCGGCCCTTGAAGACGTGCGCACGGCACTGGCGCGTGCGGTCGGGCAGAGCGCACCGGAACTGATCGCGGAGGAACTTCGGATCGCGAGCGACGCGCTTGGCCGGATCGTCGGACGGACCGGCGTGGAAGACGTGCTCGATTTGCTCTTCGCCGAATTCTGTATCGGCAAATAGAACGGTCTACTTGGCCATCGCGGCCGCGCGCAGGATCTGCTTGCTCTGCAGCTTCATGCGCGACTTCTGGTTCCACAAGATCACCCAGCCAGGCCCGAGCTCGCGCGACGCCTTGTCGTAGGCTTGTGCTGCCGTCGAGAAATCGTTGCCGGCGAAGACCGGCGTGCCGGGCGCGTTCTGTGGCATGCCGGCTTTGTAGAACTGGACGAGATAGGTTTCCATTTCGGGCGCCCCTGTCGGTAACTCCGATGCCCAAAAGATAATCCACAGTGGCTAATCTGTCTCGGGATAAAGAGTTGATAATGCAAGAGATTTTACTAAAATTGCAAAACGCAAATGTAATCCGGTATCCAAACATCTGATTTGCTTAACCAATCTGCGATGTTTCCCGGGAAACATCGCGCCATCTCCGGGCATGAATTGACGCCGGCAGGGCGACTACCTAGGTTGCGCCCATGAACGCGACCCGCGACTTCGACGTGATCGTGATCGGCGGCGGCCATGCGGGCTGCGAAGCGGCCGCGGCGTCGGCGCGCGCGGGGGCTGCCACGCTGCTGCTGACGCTCGATCCCGCGAAGATCGGCGAGATGAGCTGCAATCCCGCGATCGGCGGGCTCGGCAAGGGCCATCTGGTGCGCGAGATCGACGCGCTCGACGGCGTCATGGCGCGCGCGATCGATCGTGCCGGCATCCAGTTCCGCATGCTCAACCGCTCGAAAGGCCCGGCCGTGCGGGGCCCGCGCGCGCAGGCGGATCGGAAGCTCTACCGCCAGGCGATGCAGCAATTGCTGGCCGGGCAGGCTGGCCTGACGATTCGTGGCGGCGAAGCGGCCGACCTCGAGATCGGCGCCGACGGCCGGGTGGCTGCGGTGCTCACGGGCGAAGGCGCGCGGATTTCCTGCGGTGCCGTCGTGCTGACGACGGGCACGTTCCTGCGCGGTCTCATCCATATCGGGCTCGAGAAGATCCCGGCCGGCCGTGTCGGCGAGAAGCCGTCGCTGGCCCTTTCGGCCACGCTTTCCCGGCTCGGCTTTCTGCTCGGCCGGCTCAAGACCGGCACGCCGCCGCGGCTCGACGGGCGCACGATCGACTGGGCGGGCCTTGAGATGCAGCCGGCCGACGATCCGCCGGAGCCCTTCTCGACGCTGACCGACCGCATCGACGTGCGGCAGATCGAATGCGGGATCACCTATACCTCGCCGGCCACGCACGATCTGATCCGCGCGAACCTGCACCAGGCGCCGATGTATTCCGGCCAGATCGAGGGTGTGGGCCCGCGCTATTGCCCGTCGATCGAGGACAAGGTGGTGCGTTTCGCCGACCGCGAGCGCCATCAGATCTTCCTCGAGCCCGAGGGTCTGGACGACGACACGGTCTACCCCAACGGCATTTCCACATCCCTGCCCGAGTCTGTCCAGCTTGAAATCCTCAAGACGATACAAGGGCTTGAGAAGGCGACGATGCTACGCCCGGGCTATGCGATCGAGTACGATTTCATCGATCCCCGCGCCCTGAAGCCCACGCTGGAAACGCTCCGGCAGCCCGGCCTCTATCTCGCCGGCCAGATCAACGGCACGACGGGCTACGAGGAAGCGGCAGCGCAAGGGTTGGTCGCCGGCCTCAACGCCGCGATGGCGCTGGGCGGGGCCGCACCCTTCGTCCTCGACCGGGCGGATGCCTATATCGGCGTGATGATCGACGATCTGGTCACGCTGGGTACACGCGAGCCCTACCGCATGTTCACCAGCCGGGCCGAATATCGCCTCAGCCTGCGCGCCGACAATGCCGACCAGCGCCTGACCGACCGCGGCATCGCAGCCGGCTGTGTGGGCCCGGCCCGTCGGGCCGCGTGGAACGACAAGAAGGCCCGCCTTTGCGAGGCCCGCGCGCTGGTCGAACGGCTGAAGGAATCGCCCGCCCGGCTGGCCCGGCGCGGTTTCGCGGTCAATCAGGACGGGGTGGCGCGCTCGCCGCTCGACCTGCTGGCGCTCGCTGGCGTGGACTGGGCCGGCCTCAAGGCCGCCTGGCCTGAGCTGGCGGCCCTGCGGCCCGACATCGCCGGCCAGGTCGAGATCGAAGCACTCTATCGCGGCTACCTTTCCCGGCAGGATGCCGATATCCGCGAATTCCGCCGCGACGAGGGGCTCGAACTGCCGTCCGACCTCGACTATGCGGCGATCACGGCGCTGTCGAACGAGATGCGCCAGAAGCTCGCCGCCGTGCGCCCGGCCACTTTGGGGCAGGCGGCGCGCATTTCCGGCGTGACGCCGGCAGCGCTGACGATCCTGCTGCGCCACGCAAGGCGCGCGGCGTGAAACCCTCCGATTTCGCCAAGCGGACCGGTGTTTCTCAAGAAACAATCGAGAAACTGGTTACATATCAGCGCCTTCTCGAAAAATGGCAGGCCAAGATCAATCTCGTCTCGGTGACCACGCTGCCGGATGTCTGGATCCGCCATTTCTACGATTCCTGGCAGGTGCTGCCAGCACTTGGCGATGCCGCGACGGTGGCCGATCTCGGGGCCGGGGCCGGCTTCCCGGGCCTCGTGCTGGCGATCTGCGCGCCGGAGAAGACCGTGCACCTGGTCGAGTCGGACGCGCGCAAATGCGCCTTCCAGATCGAGGTCGCGCGCGAGACCGGCGCCAAAGTGCAGATCCACAACACCCGCGCCGAGCGGCTGGCGGGCGAATTGAAAGTCGCCGCCGTGACCGCGCGGGCCTTGGCGCCATTGACGGATCTGCTCGAACTCGCCGTACCGCTGCTCGAACCGGGCGGGTTATGCACGTTTCTCAAGGGGGCGACGTACAAAGCCGAATTGACCCAGGCGGAGGCCGCGTGGCATATGCGCGTGGCCGTCGCCGCTTCGCTGACCGAACCGGACGCCGCCCTCCTCACGCTTCGGGAAATCGCGCGCAAGTGATTGATAATAAATCAAAAAAGCCGCGCATTCTCGCCATCGCCAACCAGAAGGGCGGGGTCGGCAAGACCACGACCGCGATCAACCTCGCCACGGCCCTCGCGGCTGTCGGCAAGAAGGTGCTCGTCGTCGATCTCGATCCGCAGGGCAATGCGTCGACCGGTTTCGGCATTCCCGCCGACCAGCGCGAAGTCGGCTCGTACGACGTGCTGATCGGCAACGCCACGCCGGGCGAGGCGATCCAGCAATCGATCATCCCGGGCCTCACCGTGATGCCGGCCACGCCCGATCTTGCCGGTGCCGAACTCGAGCTCGTCGATCTCGAGCGGCGCGAATACCGGCTCGCCGACGCACTCGTCGAAGCCGTCGCCAATCTCGATCTCGACTACGTGATGATCGACGCCCCGCCGTCGCTGGGCCTGCTCACGCTCAACGCGCTCGTCGCGGCCGACGCACTCCTCGTCCCGCTGCAGTGCGAGTTCTTCGCCCTCGAAGGGCTCTCCAACCTGATCCGCACGCTCGACCGGGTGCGCGAACGCTTCAACCCGAAGTTGACCTTGCAGGGCGTGGTGCTGACGATGTTCGACAAGCGCAACAACCTCTCCGAGGCCGTCGCCGCCGACGTGCGCCAGCATTTCGGCGACGTGGTCTACGAGACCGCGATCCCGCGCAACGTGCGCATCTCCGAAGCGCCCTCGCACGGCAAGCCCGTCCTGCTCTACGACCTGCGCTGCCCCGGCTCGCAGGCCTACGTGATGCTGGCAAGCGAACTCCTCAAGCGCGAAAGCGCCCTCGCCCAGGATCGCGCGGCATGACGCCCGCCGACGGCAAGAAGGGCCTGGGCCGCGGGCTCTCGTCGCTGCTCGGCACGCCGGCACCCGGCTCGGCCGCCGCGGGTGAAACGCCGCGTGGCGCGCGCAACCTGCCGGTGGGCAAGATCCATCCCGGCCGCTTCCAGCCGCGCCGCAATTTCGATGCGACGGCCCTTGCCGAACTCACGGCCTCGATCAAGACGCAGGGCGTGCTCGCCCCCATCCTCGTGCGCCGCGATCCCAAGGATCCCACGTCGTACGAGCTGATCGCCGGCGAGCGGCGCTGGCGTGCCGCACAGGCCGCCCAGCTCCACGAGATCCCGGCGGTCGTGAAGGACCTGTCGGACCGCGAGGCGCTGGAAGCCGCCCTCGTCGAAAATCTCCAGCGCCAGGACCTCAGCGCGATCGAGGAAGCGCTCGGCTATCGCCGCCTGATGGACGAGATGAAATTCACGCAGGAGCGCGTGGCCGAAGCTGTGGGCAAGAGCCGCCCGCACGTCGCCAACACGATGCGCCTGCTCGACCTGCCCGCGTCCGTGCAGAAGCTCGTCGGCGAAGGAAAGCTTACGGCAGCGCACGCGCGTCTGGCACTCACCGCCAAGGACCCCGCGCTGTTCGCCGACATCATGGTGCGCGAGGACCTCAGCG
Organism: uncultured Azospirillum sp.; assembly: GCA_964416335.1. Taxonomy (GTDB): domain Bacteria; phylum Pseudomonadota; class Alphaproteobacteria; order CACIAM-22H2; family CACIAM-22H2; genus Tagaea. Next base: position 8,386 of record CAYQDN010000056.1, on the reverse strand, counting down.
TGCGTGCGGCCGAAGCGCGCCTCAAGGCCGCTGCCGATCCGTCGACGACGAAGAAGAAGCTGAAGCCCGCCGCCGGCAACGCGCGCGATGCCGACACGCGCGCGATCGAGCGGCGCCTGACCGAGGCGCTTGGCCTCAAGGTCGAACTGAAGCCGCGCAAGGGCGGGTCGGGCGAGCTCGTGCTGCACTACGCCTCGCTCGACCAGTTCGACGACCTGCTGTCGCGTCTCGAACGCGAGCCGGGCTGAAGCCTAGACCGCGATCGCGGCCGGCGTATCGGCCGTCATCCTCAGGATCGCCGCCTCGCCGTTGATCGCGCGCCCCCAGACCCAGCCGAGGATGCCGAGCCGGTTCTCGAGCTGCGTGTAGAGCCGGAAATTTCCGCTGTCCGCCGCGAAGGGCGGGCGTTCGGCGGCGAGCAGGAACAGGGCGACCGCCAGGACCGGCAGGCTGCCCGCCACGCGCCGCACGCCCAGCGTGCGCGCGTGTGCCAGCAGCAACGCGCCGAGTGCGCCCAGATTGGCGATGATCGCCAGCAGCGACAGCGTCATCGACATCGGCGGCAGGAACAAGGCGGCGGTGGCGTTGCGCAGCGTGCCGTCGCCCACGTCGCGCGCGCGCGCAAGGGCCGCCAGTGCCCGCGGGTCGAGGGCGATGCCTTCCAGCTGCGCCATCTCGCCTTGCGCCAGCCAGTCGCGGATCGCGGCGATCTCGGGCTTCTCGCCGGTCAGGCGTGCGGCAAGGTTGACCAGGGCAAGGCGATGGGAATCGTCGAGCACGCCGTCGCGCCCGCGCAGGTCGGCATTCTCGACGAAGCCTTCGAACACCGCCTCGCGATAGAGGGCAAGGTAGAACGCCTCGTATTGCATCTCGACGGGGACGCGCTGGAGCACCGTCTCGTAGACGACGGTGAGGCCCGAATAGACCACGCCCCACGCGAGCACGAACAGCACCGGCAATCCCCAGCGCAGCTTTCGCCACAGCCGGCCGAAGGCCGCGCGCAGCGCGAACAGCACGAGGCCGAACGAGCCGGAGAGCTTGCCCAATGTCGCGAGGGAATCGATCCGGTCGGCGTCCGGGCGTGCGGCCGCGACCGTCTCGACCAGACGCAGGTTGAAGGCCGCCTCGGCGGCGATATAGAGCGCCAGCAGAGCGGCGACGGCCGGCCACGCGAATGGCCGGAGGGGGTGGGGTTTCGTCATGGCGGCGGGGGGACCTTAGCGATGCGCAACTATTGGACCCCAGAAGTTGCATCTCAAGCCGCGGCTTGTAACAGGGTACGACAGCCCGCGTCGGTGACCGGCGTCACACGCTGCCCGGCACTTCCTGCCGGTGCGGCCGGTTTCTGCCGGGCAATCGCCCGGCGAACCCATCGTAATCCATTGATTTAATTAAATTTTGAAGCTGGCCCGGGGCTTGCGAAGCAGGACCGGACCAGTCGCCACAACACGTTCCGGAGCCGACCATGCCGCAAGCCGCCACCGCCGAAATGCCGACCCACAAGGGCCTCTTCAATCTCGCCGGCCAGCCGGCGGCCGAAGCGCCCGCCGTCCCGCACGCGCGGCCCCATTTCGGCGACAGCTCGCGCATCGAGCCGCGCCTGGTTCCGGTCGCCGCCGTTCCCGCCCCCGCCCCTGTCCCGCAGCCGGCCAAGACCCCGGCCGCCGTCCGCCCGCAGCTGGCCGTTGCCTCGACCAACCTCATCCCGCGCGGTGCCGCCCCCGCCGGCGGTTCGGCCCAGGTCCAGCCCAAGCCGCAGGCCGGCCCGCGCCGCCCGGTCGACGCGATGGAACCGATGAGCCGCGGCCGCTTCCTCAAGACCATCGAACATCTTGCCAAGACCGAAGAGGCCAAGGCCGTCGCCGAGATCGTCACGCGCGTGCGCGCGCGCGAGGTCGAGCAGGCGATCCACCACAGTGCGCGCGCCCGCGCGCGCTACCTTGCCAGCGTCGTCGATCTGGGCGCCAACCGCTCGCCCGTCGGCCGCGTGAACATCAACGAGCTTGCCGAGCTGCGCCGCGCGCACGAGGAACTGTCCAAGGGTATCGACGCGCTCGCCGACGCGATCCGCGAAGGCCTCGTCGACGTGGTCGGCGTGGGCGAATAACGCTTCGCCGCCAAATCGGCATTTCCCGTCCGTCCGTCGTAGACTGCGCCTCTCGCGGTCTTCGAGCGGAGCGTCATGAAGGGAATCGTCACCGTCCTCAACACGCCGTTCGCCGCCGACGGCAGCGTCGATCCCGCGGCCCTCGCGCGTCACACGCAGGTCGCTCTCGATGCCGGTGTCGCGGGCTTCCTCGTTCCCGCACTTGCCGCGGAAGTGCAGAAGCTCACGCCGGCCGAGCGCGACACGATGGTGCGCACGGTGGTGGCCACCGTGCGCGGCCGCGTGCCCGTGATCGGCGGGGCGTCGGCACCCACGCAGGACGAGCGCTGCCGGCATGCCGGACGGCTTGCGGAACTTGGCTGCGACATCGTGCTGGTGAACCAGCCCTTCGAATCGCAAGACCAGTACGTGTCCGACATCGCGGGGCTCGCGAAGGCCGCCGGAAGGCCGGTGATGATCCAGGACTGGGACGCGAGCGGACCGGGCGTGCCGCTGCAAGCGATCCTCGCCGCGTTCGAGGCGGTCGACGCGTTCCGTTATCTCAAGGTCGAGACGGCGAATGCCGGGCACAAATACACGGCACTGAAGCAGGCGACCGGCGGCAAGGCGCATGTATCGGGCGGCTGGGCGGTCATGCAGCTGATCGAAGCGCTCGACCGCGGCGTCGATGCCTTCATGCCCACGGCCTTCAACATCGTCTATGTCGCGATCCTGAAGCGATATGCCGCCGGCGACCGCGACGGCGCGGTGGCACTGTTCCGCCGCCTGCTACCGGTCCTCGCCTTCTCGAACCAGAGCCTCGAGACGTCGATCCTGTTCTTCAAGCGGCTGCTGTGGCGCCAGGGGATCTATCCCACGCCCGACCTGCGCGCCCCCGCCGGCAGCCTCGACGACTACCAGCTGCGTGTGGCCGACGAGCTGATCGCACTCGTCATCGCGCTGGAGGCGGAGCTCGCCGCCTAGACGCGCGTCAGCGCCCGTCGTCGAGCTTCGCGGTTTCCGGCAGCCTGACCGAGCTGACGATTTCCTCGCGTTCCATGCGGCAGCCGACGATGCCGTTGTCGAAGCCGCGCTTGGTGCGCTTGGCGAGACCTTCCATCGTCTCGACGCAGGTCTTCCGGTCGGGATAGCAGGCGAACTTCGCCTCGTCGGCCTTGTCCATGGCGAGCGCCATCATCGCCCAGGCACCGACTGCACAGGATATGCTCATGATCGTCCCTCCCACGGTTGAAGTGGACCGACGTCAGATACCGATATCCGGATTGAACACCTTGCCCGCACCCATGCGGCTTGCCTTGCCGCCCTGATCGAACAGCGAATTCCCGCCGCGTACCGAGGCGACCAGCGGCTCGGCGAGCAGCGCCATCGCCATGATCGTTTCGGGCTTCAACGACGCGCCCTTGAGGCCGAACTGGTTGGCGAGGGCCTGCAGCTGCGGCGGCAGCTCGTACTTGTTCTTGCGCGGGCCCATGCCCGGGGCGGCCGGCAGCTCGTCGACGGCGGTCGCGGTGTCGACCGTGGCAATCTCGCCCGTCATCTTCTGCGCGAAGAAATCGTAGACCTGCCCCAGCGTGCGCGCGCGCCCGGAATTGGGGTCGTAGAAGACGCCGCGATTGGCGGCGGCGGCCTCGGGGAACTGGGTGGCGGCGATGCGCTGGGGATCGGTGCGGTAGCTCGCAAGGAACCGCGTCGCCCCGCCCGCCCCCATGAAATGCGCGAGATAGAGATCGGTCGAATTGACGCCCGAGCCGAGCGCGCTTTCGAGCTGCGCGTGGTTCGTCTTGGCGAATTCGGCGGCCATGGCGCTGGCGGTCCTGGGATCGAAGCGCATGTCGAGGATGTTGCGGCGCGCGACCGGATCGCGCACGCGCGGGGTGCCGCCGAAATCCTCCTCGATCTGGGCGGCGGCATCGGCAAGCCCGTATTTGGCGCCGTGCTCGCGCACGGTCTTCAGCCACGTGCTTTCGATGAACTGGTAGAGGCCGGAGGCCGACGAGGTGCGCGCCTTGGCGCGCGGATCGAAACTCGATTCGGTCTGGGCCTTGGCGAGCATGTACTTGAAGTCGACGCCGCTGCGCTGGCTGGCATCGCGGATGGCGTCGACGACTTCGCGCGAGGCGCCGCGCGGCAGGCTGTCGATCTGTCCGGCGGCACGAAACGGCCCAATGCTCATGATTCGTTGAGCTTAGCCGTCAAAAGGTAAAGATTTCGCTAAATTTGCGAATAATGCTTATCGGCGAGCGGCTTGCGCCGACATCTGGGCCAGCGCCATCAGGCAGCGCTGGGCGACCAGCTCGCCCGGCATGCCGGACGACTTGCACTGGATCTCGGCGTCGAGCAGCCGTTCGAGGGCCGCGGTCAGCCGCGGCAGCGGCCAGCGCATCAGCTGGCTCTTGAACGGACCCTTTTCCTTCCAGAAGACCGGCGGGCGCAGGCGGCCCATCGCGGCGTCGGCGTCGAGCCCGCGCGCCATCTCGCCTTGCGCGATCTGCAGGCGCTGGAAATAGCGCGCGACGTGGCGCAGCACCTGGATCGGGCTGTCGCCTTCGCTGGCGAGCCTGGAAAACGCGCGGTCGAGCGAGGTCATGTCGCCGCCGGCGGTCGCGCGCGTCAGGTCGTCGAGATCGATGTCGGCCGAATCGCCGATCACGGCCACGCAGTCGTCGACCGTGGCGCGGGCCCCCTTGCCGACATAGAGCGAGAGCTTCTCGATCTCGCTGCGCGTGATCGCGCGGTCGCCGCCGAGACGGAGGGCAAGCCATTCCAGCGCATCGGATTCCGCCGAAATGCCGCAGGCCGAAAGACTGTCGGAAATCGTGCGCGCGAGGTTCGCCCCCTCGTCGCGATAGCAGGCGATCGCCGCGGCGTTGTCGGCACTTTCGCACAGCTTGCGGATGCCCGACTTGCCGTCGAGCTCGCCCGCCTCGATCACGACCAGCCCGTCGCCCTTGGGATCGTCGAGCAGGTTTTTCAGTGCCGCCAGCGTCTCGTTGCCCGCCCCGCGCACGCGGATCACGCGCCGCCCGCCCAGCATCGAGATCGCGGCCGCCTCGTCGGTCAGGCGGGCCGGATCGTCCTTCAGCGTGTCGGGGCCCAGTTCGGCCACCCGGAACGGGTCGGCGAGATCGGCCACGACGGTGCGCGCGATCGCCTCGGCATATTCGCGCACGAGCCCCGCATCGGGCCCGAAAAGCAGCACCGCGCGCGCCGCCGGGTCGGGCCGCTTGACGAATCCGGGGATGGCGCGCGTGTCGATCTTCATGGCGCGGATCATAGCAGTTTGATAAGCGTGCGCACGATGGAACCGAAGATCGACGATGCCCTTGCCAAGGCAAGGCGCCTGCACGCCGCGCGCGACTATGACGGCGCCCTGGGCGCCTACGCCGCAATCCTTGCCAAGGACACCTCGCAGGTCGAAGCGCTCGACGGGCTGGTCGCGATCCTCGAGATGGCGCGCACGCCCGCCTTCCATCCCCAGCTCGCCGCCCTGATCGAGTCCGCACTCGCCACGCCGGGGGCCAACACCGAGGCGCTGTCGCAGCCCGCGACCGCCCAGCTCGTGCGCAAATACCGGATGGACGATCCGCAGCAGGCACCGGTGCGCGACGTCGTGCTGGCGATGGCGCGCGACCGGCTGCTGATCGCCACGCTCGTATGCTGCATCGTGCGCGACAGCGCGTTCGAGGCGTTCATGTGCCGCGTGCGCCGCGCATTGCTGGCGCCCGACATGCCGGCGGGTGCGATGCCGCTTGCGCTCGCATTGGCCCACCAGGCCGACAACAACGAGCATATCTGGCCGCAGACCGAAGACGACGCGACCGATCTTGCGGCGTTGGGCGACGACGCCTTCGCGACGGCGCGCCGCGCGATGTATTCCCCCCTCGACGAGGTGGCCACCCGGCATCCTGAACTCGCGGGCCTCGTCGAGGCGACGCTCGCCGCGCGCAACGCCGCCTGGGCCGCACAGGCGCGCATCCCGACGACGGTCTTCATCACCGACGCGACGAGCCTTGCCGTCGGCGCCATGTACGAGGCGAACCCCTACCCGCGCTGGCTGACGCTGCGGCGCATCGCCCCCTTCGACATCCGCGCCGAGCTTTCGCGCCGCTTCGCCTTCGCCGGCCCCTTCCCCGAATTCGTGGCGCCGCTGCGCGTGCTGATGCCGGGGGCCGGGACCGGCCAGCATCCGCTGACGGTCGCGGCCAACTACGCGAATGTCGAGGTCGAGGCGGTGGACCTGTCGCGCGCCTCGCTCGCCTACGGCCTCGTCAAGGCCGAGGAATTCGGCGTGCGCAACATCCACTTCTCGCAGGCCGACATCCTCGACCTGCCGAAGCTGGGTGCGAGCTGGGGCCATGTCGAATCGATCGGCGTGCTGCACCACATGGCGAACCCGCGCGCCGGGCTCGAGGCGCTGGTCGCCGTCTCGGTGCCGGGCAGCTTCGTGCGCCTCGGCCTCTATGGCGAACGCGGACGCGCGGTCGTCGTCGAGGCGCGCAAGGCCATCGCGACGCGCGGCTACATGCCCGATCTCGGCGGGCTTCGCGCCTTCCGCGCCGACGTGCTGTCGGGCGCCTTGGGCAAGCGGCTGCAGGCCGAGCTGCCGCACTGGTCGGACTTCCACAGCGCCAGCCTGCTGCGCGACCTTTGCTTCCACGTGATGGAGCACCGCTACGACATCGCGGGCCTGCGCGGGCTCATCGGCGGATTGCCGCTGCGCTTCCTCGGTTTCGATTTCGGGCTCGGCCACGCGGCCCAGCGCTCGGACGATGCGCCTGCGATGCGCGCCTACGCCAAGCGCTTCCCGAAGGAAAAGACGTTCGCCGACCTCGCGAACTGGGAAGCCGTCGAAAAGGCCGATCCGGCGCTGTTCGACGGCTACCAGTTCTGGCTCGTGCGGACCTGATTCTTCCCAAGCGTCATGGCCGGGCTTGTCCCGGCCATCCACGTCTTCTTTCGCCGCATTCCAAGTCGTGGATGCCCGGCACAAGGCCGGGCATGACGACGGGGCGGACCTAGACGACGATATTCACGATCTTGTTCGGCACGACGACGATCTTGCGCGCCGTCTTGCCGGCCATCGCGGTCTGGACGTTGGCGACGGCGAGTGCGGCCGTCCTGGCGACCTCTTCGGGCGCGTCGCGCGGGATGTCGATCGTGCCGCGCAGCTTGCCGTTGACCTGCACGGCAAGCGTCACGGTTCCGTCGACCAGCAAAGCGGGATCCGCCTTGGGCCAGCCTTCGTCGCACAGCATCGTCGCGTGGCCGAGCTCGGCCCACATCGCCTCGGCGACATGCGGGATCATTGGCCCGACGAGCCGGACCAGCGTTTCGTAGGCTTCGCGGCGGACCCAGCCCGCCCCGTCCGCTTTCGGATCGAGCTCGCCCAGCGTGTTGGCAAGCGTGCGGATCTGCGCCACCGCCACGTTGAAGCGGAAGCCTTCGAGATTCTCGGTGACCGACGCGATCGTCTTGTGGACGGCGCGCAACGCCGCTTCGGCGGCCGGTGCCAGCGCGTTGGGCCGTGCGGCCCCCTTCGCGGCGAACGGGATCTCGGGCTCGGTCACGTCGCGCCACAGGCGCTGGATGAAACGGAAGGCGCCGTCCACGCCCGCCTCGCTCCATTCCAGGTCGCGCTCGGGCGGGCTGTCGGACAGCATGAACAGGCGCGCGGTGTCGGCCCCGTATTCGTCGATGATGCGCGCAGGTGCGACGACGTTCTTCTTCGATTTCGACATGACCTCGCGCCGGCCGACCGTGACGGGCTGGCCCGTCGCGGTCTCGACGACGCTGCCGTCGGCCTTGCGCTCGATCTCTTCGGGATAGAGCCACTTGCCGGCCTGCGACTTGTAGCTCTCGTGGCAGACCATGCCTTGCGTGAACAGGCCGGCGAACGGCTCGTCGAGATTGGCATGCCCGGTCTTGCGCATGGCGCGCGTGAAGAAGCGCGAATAGAGCAGATGCAGGATCGCGTGTTCCACGCCGCCGACATACTGGTCGACCGGCAGCCAGTAGTCGCCCGCTTCGCGCGCCACCGGCTCGGCGGCGCGGGGGGAACAGAAGCGCGCGAAGTACCACGAGGAATCGACGAACGTGTCGCAGGTGTCGGTCTCGCGCCGGGCAGGCTTGCCGCATTTGGGGCAGCCGACATGCTTCCAGGTCGGATGATGGTCGAGCGGATTGCCCGGCCTGTCGAAGCTGACATCGTCGGGGAGCTTCACGGGCAGGTCGGCGGCCTTGACGGGCACGACGCCGCACGAATCGCAATGCACGACCGGG